>NZ_JBIAMW010000004.1:409768-581985 GCF_042874315.1 Nocardia sp. NPDC004068 | reverse complement strand
TATACTCAACACGCTCGCCCTGCACTATGGTGAGCGGATAACCGGAAACTAGCAGGACAATTCACCGTTCTGCCCACAAAAATTCCGACACTCCCTGCGGAATCCGAATAAAGGGTGCGGCTGTGTTGCCGTGCCTTCCTGAGGGTTCGGCAGTACGAGCCGCACCCTTTGTTCGGATCCGCACCGCTTACAGGGCTATACAACGGGTGCGGATTCGAATAAGGGGTGCGGCTGGGTTCGTGGGGCTGGGGTCAGGAGAGGAGGGAGAGGGTGGCTTCGTGGGTGGGGGTGGTGAGGACGGTGGGGACGGGGCCGGATTCGGCGGTGTGGCCGGAGTCGAGGACGTGGATGTGGGTGCAGTGGCGGGTGACGAGGGGGATGTCGTGGGTGATGAGGAGGAGGGCGAGGTTGTGGGTGCGGCGGAGGGTGTCGAGGAGGGTCATGATCGCCGTCGCGGTGGTGGGGTCGAGGGCGGAGGTGATCTCGTCGCAGACGAGGACGGTGGGGGTGAGGGCCAGGGAGCGGGCGAGGGCTACTCGTTGGCGTTGGCCGCCGGAGAGTTCGTGGGGGTGACGGTGGGCGAGGTCGGGTGAGAGTTCGACGGTGGCCAGGAGGTCGGTGACGGCGGCGGGGTCGCGGCGGCCGCGATGGCGCAGGAGGGGGCGGGCGAGGGTTTCGCCGACGGTGCGGCGGGGGTTGAGGCTGCCGGTGCTGTCCTGGGGGACGAGGGCGACGCGGCCGTGTGTGCGCACGGAACCCGTTGTGGGCCTGCGTAATCCGACGATGACACGGGCCAGGGTAGATTTGCCCGCGCCGGAGGGGCCGGTGAGCGCAAGCGCCTGCCCGGCCGCGACGGTGAGGTCGACGTCGGTGAGTACTCGTCGCCCGCCGATGCAAGCCGAGACGCCCGAAACGACCAAGGGCACTTCCGCATTGGCCTCCGGTCCCGGCACCACGGCCGCCGGGGAGAGTGGACGCCGCCCCCGACCGAAAGCCAGCAGACCAGCGCCACTCGGCCGCGCCACCTCCACGGACGAATTCGAGCCCCGCCCACGACCGATCGACTCACCAGCGGCCTCGCCACCCGCCCGGTCCGGCTCCGGCGTGGCCGCCGAGGAGCCGGAACCTCGTAGTGGGCCGAGGGGAAGCGGGGCGTCCGCCGCCCCGTCGCCGACCTTCGGATCACGACCCGCCGGAATGAAACCGGCCCCTGGCAATCCGCGCGCACGATGCCTATCCCCCTGGCCCAGCAACGAATCATCCGGTCGCGCCGATGCGATGGTCACCGGAATGTGCCTGTCGACCCCTCTCGTATCGTCCTCCTCGATGAATCCCCGGGCATCGCAGGGTTTTTCGACGGCATCGGAACCGGCTCCACCAGAGCACCAACCCGCCTCGGCCTCGACCCGAGCGGCGTCCATCGAGAAAACTCCCGAACCCCCCACCACCACCTCCCCATCCGCCAACTCCCGCAACGCCGCCGTATCGTGCCCCGACACCACGATCGTCGTCCCCCGCTCGGCCGCCGCCCGCCGCAACAACCGGATCACCGCCCCCCGCAGACTCCCGTGCAACCCGGCCAGCGGCTCGTCCAGCACCAGCACCGGCGTCTCCCGAGCGAGCGCCCGCGCCAAGGCGATTCGCCGTTGCTCACCGCCGGACAGTTCGGCGGGGCGACGGCGCAGATAGGAGTCCGGCAGGTCCACCGCGGCCAGGGCGGCCCGGGCGCGGGTGGGATCGGACAGCTCGGTGAGCAGCGTGTGCACCCGCATCGTGGGATTGAGCGACACGCCGGGATCCTGGCTCACGAACGCGATCCGGTCACGCCGGAACCGTTGCAGCGCGGTCCCTTTCAACGACAGCACATCGTGCTCCCCCACCCGCACCGTCCCGGCCGCGCTCGCCCCGGCGGGCACCTGACCGAGCAGCGCCCGCAGCAGTGTCGACTTCCCGCACCCGGACGGCCCTCGGAGCCCGAGGATCTCGCCCGCCGCCACCGCCACCGAGACGGGCGCGAGCAGCACCGACCCGGACGAGCCGCGCACCGACAGTTCCTCGACCGTGATCACGACCCGTCCCCTTCCGTGCACACCGCGGGCCCGCTCCCGAGCGCGGCGGCCAGCAGATTCGCGCTCACCGCGAGCAGACCGATCGTGATCACGACCCGCCCCCTTCCATGCGCACCGCGGGCCCACTGCCGAGCGCGGCGGCCAGTAGGTTCACGCTCACCGCGAGCAGACCGATCGTGATCACGACCCGCCCCCCTCCGTGCGCACCGCAGGCCTGCCCCCGAGCGCGGCGGCCAGTAGGTTCACGCTCACCGCGACCAGGCCGATCGCCACGCTCGGCGCGAGCACCGACCACGGGTTCAACAGGATCCCGGAGGCGTTGTCGCGCACCATGACCGCCCAGTTCGCCGCCCCGAGCACGCTGGGCAGCCGGAGGAACGCCGCCGTCGCGACGAGGTACATCCCGGCCACGAACCGCAGCCCCAGCTGGGTGAGCAGCAGCTCGCGCAGGTTCGGCAGCAACTCGCGGAAGATCACGTAACTCGCCGACTCCCCGCTGAGCCGCGCCGCCTCGATGTACCCGGAGGCGGCGACGCCGGTGGCCGCCGCCGCGAAAACCCGTGCGCAGTACGGCACCCCGAACACGACGCCCACGATCACCACCCCGACCGTCCCCCACCGCGGCCACGTCATGACCACCAGCAGCAACGCCAGCACGACCGGCAGCAGGATGAGCAGATCCGCGCACCGCTCGATCACCGCGCCCCAGCGCGGCCACAGCGCCACCACCGCACCGAGCACGCTGGACAGTCCGGTCACCACGGCGGCGATGAAGGCCGCCAACAGGATCAGACCCCATCCGCCGTGCAGCAGTTGGGAGAACACGTCGTGCCCGAGCCGATCCGAGCCCAGCCACGCGTCCGCGCTCGGCCCGGCGAACGGCGGTCCGACAGCCGTGTCCACCGAATGCGGCGCCAGCCACGGCCCGAGCACCGCCGCCAGCACCACGAGCACCGCGGGCGATCCGCGCAGCGCCCAGTCCCGCGCGCTCATCGCCGCCCCCGCACGGCCCAGGCCCGAACCCCGTCGGACAGCAGCAGAATCGCCATGATCACGGCCCCGGCCACCGCGGCGGTGGCGGCGGTCAGCGCGGTGTCGCGATCGGAGATCGATCCGGCCAGCAACGCCCCCAGCCCGGGATAGTTGAACAGGCTCTCCACCACCAGCGCCCCGCCGAACAGCATCCCGACCGTCGTCGCCACCGAGGCCACGATGGTGGGCAATGCCACCGGCAGCACGTGCCGAATCAGCAAGCGCCGCCGCGACACTCCCTCCAACACCGCCTGCTCCACATGCGGCGCGCGCCCGGCGTCACCCAGCGCGCCGCGCACGACCCGGGTGTTCCAGCCGATGTGCGGCAGCGCCAGCGCGAGCACCGGCAGCACCAGCATGTCCGGGCGCGCCGGGAAGCCCGACGACCCCGCGACCGTCACCGCGGGCAACAATCCGATCGCGAACGAGAACACCGTGATCAGCAGCGCCGCCACCACGAATTCCGGCAGCGCCACCACCATGGCGGTGCTCGGTTGCAGAATCCGCGCCAACCATCCGGAAGGCTTTGCCGCCCAGCACATCCCGAGCCCGAGCGCGGCGACCACCGTGAGCAGCAGCGCCAGCCCGCCCAGCAGCAAGGTCTGCGGCGCGGCGGCGGCCAGCAGATCGCTCACCGGCCGCCCGCGCACGGTGGTTCCGAAGTCGCCGGTCAGCACGCCGGTCAACCAATGCCAGAACCGTTGCGGCAGCGGCCTATCCAGGCCGAGCTCGTGCCGTTTGGCCGCGAGGAGTTCCGGGGAGGCGTTGCGGTCCAACGCCATTCGCGCGGCGTCCCCGGGCAGCACCGCGACCACCACGAACACCAGCGTCAGCAGGACCAGCAGCAACGCCAGCCTGCGCAGGACCAGGGCCGCGACGCTCACGCCAGCCAGGCCCGTTCCAGCTGCACCCGGCCGAAGCCGCCGAGCGTGGGCAGATCACGCACCCGCGACGAGGCGATATCGATGCCGTCGGCCATCCCCCACACCAGATATCCGCCGCGCTCGTACTGGATGCGCTGCACGGTGCGGCAGGCGGCGGCGTAGGCGGCCGGATCCGAGGCGGCCAGCGCGGCGGCGGTGGCGGCGTCGAATTCCGGGTCGGCGAAGGCGGTTTCGTTGCGGTTGCTGGACGAGGACATCAACTTGGCGGCGAAGAACAGCACCGAATCGTTGGTGCCCCAGTTGACCGTGTACAGCGGCGCGTGCAACCAGGTGCGATCGTAGAAGGTGCCCGAATCCTGCACCACCACATCGAGTTTCACGCCGATGTCGCGGGCCTGCGCGGCGAACAGCTTGGCCGATTCCGCCTCCCCGGGCGCCTCCTCCTTGGTCACCAGCGGATAGGACGCGCCGGTGTCGAACCGCGCCTCGGCCAGCAGTGCCCGCGCCCGGTCGAGGTCGCGGGCGCGCCGGGGCAGGTCCCGCGCGTACTGCGGATCGCCGGTGCCCAGCACATCGTCGGCGACCCGACCGAAACCCGAGAACGCCTGTGTCACCAGGGCTTCGCGGTCGGCGGCCAGCCGCAGCGCGGTGCGCACCCGGGGATCGGCGAACGGCCCGTCGGCGGTGCGCATGGCGATCGCCACGGCCGTGTCGTCGGGCCGCCGGATCACCTGGAGATCGCCGCGCCCGGCCGCGGTGCGTCCCGCGATCGCGCCGACGTTCGAGGCCAGATCGATCTGCCCGCCCAGCGCGGCGTTCGCGAGCGCGTCGACGCTGTCGAACATGGTGACCTCGATGGCGTCCAGGCGCGGTTTCGGCCCGTGCCAGCCGTCGTGGCGGACCAGGCGCGCGTTGCCCTGCCGATAGGACTCGAGCCGGAACGGACCGCTGCCGACCGCCCCGGTGAAATCGGTGGTCCCCTGCTTGACCGTGAACGTCATGAGCCGCACCAGCAAAGGTATCTGGCTGTTGGGCGCGGCCGCGGCGAGCACCACGCGGTCCGGCCCGTCGGCGGTGATGTCCTCCGGGCGCGCCACGGGAACCTTGGATTCGCCGCCCTGCTCGCGCAGTCGCCGCAGCGACCACACCACGTCGTCGGCGGTGACCTTCGTGCCGTCGTGGAAGGTGGCGTGCTCGGCGATGGTGAACGTCCAGCGCCGCTGCTCGGGGTCGGCGGACCAGGACGACGCCAGACGAGGCTGGACGGTCGGGTTCGCGCCGGGGACGGTCAGCGCGTCGTAAACCAGTGCGGCGATCAGGAAGTCGCTGTCGTTGCTGAGGTTGGCGTGCGGATCCTGTTGCAGCGCAGAGATCTTGCCGAGCGCGCCGACGCGCAGGGTGCCGGTGTCGCCGGAGCCGCGGCCGCAGGCGGCGAGCGCCAGCGCGGCGCCGAATCCGACTCCGGCGGACAAGATCTGGCGACGGGTCACGGTCGTCATCGCGGTGGCCCCCTCCTGGTGGCGAGAACAGCGGACAGCAAAGGCTAACCTAATGAGTCTGCGATATGGTGCGGGCGCACGTCTATGCGCGACCGATCTTTCATGCCACACTTAGGTAAGCCTTGCTTTAGCTTGTTGGAAGGGCTACTTTCGCACCGAGTCTTCACCCGCCTGCCTCTCTCACCGTTGCGAAGAAGGGATTGCCTGGTGAAAAACGTTCTCCGCGAACGTCATACACCCGAGTTCCACCCCACCGACGACGTCGAGCGCCGGGAGTTACCCGCCGCGGCGGGCGCGGCGATTCGCGCCACGGCCGCGGCCATCGCGGCGACAATCGACACCATGCCGGGATGGTCCGCCCGCGACGCCGCGGCGCTCACCGATCCGAGACTCGTCGAACTGATCGATGCGGGCGCGGCCGAATTGCCCGCGACGGTGCGCGCGGCCGTGCGCGCGCCGCGGACGTCCGCGGGCGCGGCGGTCGTGTCGGGCCTGCCGGTGCGCGAGGCGGAACTCGGTCCCACACCGCGGGATTGGCGACAGGCCGCCGCCTGGAGCGGGGAGCCGCGGCACCGGCACGCGTCGTTCGAACTGGATCTGGCCATGCTGCTGCTGGCCCGATCCGCGGGTGAGCCGTTCGGCTGGGCGGGTCAGCAGGACGGGCGCCTGGTCAACAACATCGTCCCCTCCCCGGGCCACGAGCACGAGCAGTCCGGGGCGAGCAGCACCACCCTGCTGTGTCCGCACACCGAGGACGCCTTCCACCCCCGCCGCGCGCATCTGCTCATGCTGGGCTGCCTGCGCAATCCGGACGCGGTGGGCACCACGGTGTCGTCGGTGCGCGAGGTCGCGCTCGACGATCGACAGCGCCGCCGCCTGCGCGAGCCGATGCTGCCGATCCTGCCCGACGTCTCCTACGGCGCCGACTTCCACCGCTACCCGAGTACTCCGGTGGCCACCCTCGGCGGCGACGACGCGTCGCCGACGTTGCGCTACGACCCCGCCTACACCCCGCTCGACGAGGCCGACGACGAATACCGTTGCGCCTACGCGCATCTCGGCGCGGAGCTGGAGCGGGTGTGCCGCACGGCCGTGCTGCGCCCGGGCGAGCTGCTATTGGTGGACAACGACGTGGTGGTGCACGGCCGGGTGCCGTTCACCCCGCGATACGACGGGACCGACCGCTGGCTCAAGCGAGTCAACATCCGGTTGCCCCGCCGCCGCGTTCCCGACGAGTCGGGCGAAAGTGGTTACGGGCAACGGACGGTCACGCCGTTCGAATCGAGAGTGAACGAGGAAGCCCGTGAGTACCAAGTCCACAGCGCTGCGGATCCTCAGCCGCAGTGATCTGGCCGATGTCCCGATCACCCCGGGTGAGGTGGTGCGCGCCGTCGAAGACGCGTATCTGGCCCTCGCCGCGGGCGAGTCGGACAATCCACGCAAGCTCAGCGTCGCCCATCCGGACGGCTGGTCGGTGGCCTACGCCATGCTCGGCCGCGACGGCCGCCGCCGGGTGGTGGCGATGAAGACCTCCTACAAGTTCGATCCGAGCCACGATCGCAGCACCAAGCGGTATTTCACGACCATCACGCTCTACGACGACACCACCGGCGTGCCGATCGCGATGATGGACTGCGCGCGCGTCGGCGCGTTGCGCACCCCGGCGGCGTCGGCGCTGCTGGTCCGCGAGACCGCCCGCGGCGACGCGCGTTCGGTGCTGCTCATCGGCACCGGCACCCAGGGCCGCAACGCGCTGCCGTACCTGCTGGCGGCGAATCCGCAGCTGGATCGGCTGATGGTGTACGGCACGCACGAGGAGGGCCTGAAGGCGGTGCACGACCAGTTGGCGGCCTACCGCCCGCACCTGGAACTGCGCACGGTCGCCGATCCGCGCGCGGCGGCCCGGGAGGCCGATGTGGTGCTCGCGACGGCCGGGCCGGGCACCCGGGTCGCGCTCGAATCCGCCGATCTGGCACCGGGTTCGGTGGCGGTACTGGTCGGGTACGGGCTCGCGCCGTCGGCATTGCACGACGCCGATCGGGTGATCGCGACCAGCGCCGAGCAGATGGCGGTCACCGGCACCGATATGGCCGGGCCGGACGGGACGCTGCGCGCCGTCGACGCCGAACTGCCCGCGATCCTCGCCCGCCGCGCGGTCGGCCGTCGCGGCGACGCCGAGCGGATCTTCGTCTACAACAGCGGCCTCGTGCTCACCGATGTCGCCGTCGCCCACGCCCTCGCCGAACGGGCCATCGCCGAGGGCCGCGGAACGGAGGTGCCCCTGTGGGATTGAGCCCCGCCGCCTCACCGATCGCGGCGGCGCCCCTGCCCGCGCACCGGGACGACTGGGAACGGCGCCTGCTGGCCGATCCGAACCTGTTGGGCGACATCGCCTTCGCGGTCGGCGGCCCGTTCCACGTCATGTACCCCGCGCGGGTCGGGCGCAATATCGCCGGGTTCCGGGAGGTGTTCGAGCGGGCCGGGGTCGACGGCGCGATCTACTACGGCAAGAAGGCCAACAAGGCGGCCTGCGTCGCGCGCGCCTGCGCCGAGCACGGTGCCGGGGCGGATGTGGCCAGCGCCGGGGAGTTGCGCGCGGCGCTGGCGCAGGGGGTGCGGGGCGACGAGCTCATGGTCACCGGCCCCGCGAAAGCCGATGAGCTGCTGTGGCTCTCGGCCCGGCACGGCGCGCTCATCGCGATCGACGAGCCCGGTGAGCTGGAACGACTGGTGGCCCTGAGGGTTCCGGCGCGGGCGCTGCTGCGCGTGCTGCCGCCCGATTCGACGAGCCGATTCGGGATGACCGAGGCCGAACTCGACACCGCGCTGCGACACACCCCCCTGGGTTCGGTCCGCCTCGAGGGCTTCAGTTTCCATCTGTCCGGTTACGATCCCATCGCCCGGGCCGAGCTGGCGGCGGCGCTGGTGGAGCGCTGCCGCGCCGCCCGGGCACTCGGCCATCCGGGCGGAACCGTCTCCATCGGGGGCGGTTTCGCCGTCGACTACGTGCCCGCCGAACACTGGCGGGCCTTCGCCGATCACGCGGGCCCGCACTGGTTCCACGCGGGCAAGCGGTTCGACGACTACTACCCGTACCACTGCCCCGCCCCGGGCCCGGCCATGCTCGCCGCCGTGCTCGCCCACCGCGACCTCGCGAACCGGCTGCGGGACAACGGCATTCGGCTGGCCATCGAACCGGGCCGGGCGCTGCTGGACCGCGCGGGCAGTACCGTCTTCACGGTGCGCGGCGCGAAAACCCGTACCGCGCACGGACATCCGTATCAGCTGCTGACCGTCGACGGCACCAGCCTGAGCCTGTCCGAACAGTGGTTCGCCAGCGAGTACCTGCCCGATCCGGTGCTGTGGCCCCCGGGCTCCGGGACCGTGACCCCCGCCTGCGTCGGCGCGGCCAGCTGCCTGGAATCCGACATGCTCAGCTGGCGGCGCATCCCGCTGCCCCGGGCCGCCGCGCCCGGCGACCTGCTCGTCTACCCGAATACCGCCGGATACCAGATGGATTCGAACGAATCCGCCTTCCACCAGCTGCCGATCCCGCCGAAGGTGGTGCTGCACGACGCACCCGGGGAGCGGTTCCGCTGGACGCTCGACGCCGGATGACCGGCGACCCACCCCACCCAGCCCACCCGAGGAGAGACGCATGCCGCTCGTCACCCGAGTGACGGACCTGATCGGCAACACCCCGCTGTTCGAGCTCGCCACCACCGCGACCGGCACCCGCTTACTGCTCAAACTCGAGCAGTTCAATCCGACCGGGGCGGCCAAGATCCGGATGGCGCGCGAAATGGTGCTCGACGCGGAGCGGCGCGGTTTGCTGCGCGATGGCGGGCATATCATCGAGTCCACGTCCGGCAACACCGGACTGGGCCTGGCGGTGGTGGCGGCCGAACGTGGGTATCGCTTCACCGCGGTGGTCGACCACCACGCCTGCAGGGACAAGTTGCGCGCGATGAAAGCCATGGGAGCCGAACTCGTCTACGTCGCCGCCGACGGCGACGACAGCCTGGCCACCTCGGCGCGAGAGGATCTCGCCGAGGCGCTGGCCGCCGCCCGGCCCGACGCGTACTTCACCGAACAGCACAACAACGACGCCAACGCGCTCGGCTACTACGCGGTCGCCGAGGAGTTGCTGGCCGACCTCGGGCGCGTCGACATCCTGCTGTCGGCGGTCGGCACCGGGGGCTCGCTGTTCGGCACCGCGCGGCGGCTGCGCGAACTGGGTTGCGCGGCGCGGGTGATCGGCGTGGAGCCGGTCGGCTCGATCGCCTTCGGCGGCGAGGGCGGACCGTACTGGCAGTCGGGCACCGGCACCCCGCCGGGCGCGACCGTCGGTACGGCCGTGGACTATTCGCTGCTCGACGAGGGCCTGAAGGTCACCGATGTGGCCGCCTTCGCCGCCGCCCGCGCGGTCGCGCGCAAACTCGGCCTGATGCTCGGCGGATCCGCGGGCGGGTCGGTGCACGCCGCGCTGACCCGGCTCGAGGAGTTCCCGCCGGGTTCGACGATCGTGTCGATCGTGTGCGACGGCGGTGAGAAGTATTTGGATACGGTCTTCGACGACGACTGGATGGCCGAGCGCGACCTGCTCGACGAATCCGCCGAACACGAGGTGCTGGAATTGCTGGATCGCTACTCCCCGGCCCGCCGAGATCTGGTGGCGGTGTCGTGACCGTTCGTTCCGATGGGCGGCAGTTGACGGCGCTGGCGACGCCGATCGCCATGACCCAGCTCGCGCAGGTCGCGGTGTCGACGACGAATATCGCGCTGATGGGGTCGCTGGGGATCGGTCAGGTCGCGGCGGGCGGTCTCGCGTTGACGTTGTTCAACCAGATCCGCACCATGTGCGTCGGGCTGATCACCGCGACCGGCAATCAGGTGGCGACCGTGGTGAGCGCCGCGGAGAAGCGGAACACCAACGCCGACACCGAGATTCGCGATGTGGTCCGGTCCAGTTTCCTGATCGCGACGGTCGCCGGGCTGCTCGGCGGGCTGGTGCTGATCGGCTTGGGCTGGGCGCTGCGCTGGCTCTGGCAGGACGCGAGCGTGCTGGCCGAGGCGCGGCCGATGATGGTCGCGCTCGCGCCGGGTCTGCTGCCCTGCCTGTGGTTCCAGGTGCTGCGGCAGTACAGCGTCGGAATGCAGCGGCCGCAGGCGCTGCTGCTGGTGACGCTCGCCTCGGTGGGGCTGAATCTGGTTCTCGCGCTGGGCTTCATGCACGGCTGGGCCGGGCTGCCCGCGCTCGGACTCACCGGCATCGGCGTGGCGACCTCGCTGGTCTTCCTGATCACCTTCGCGGTGTTCTGGGCGATGGTGCGCCACGACGCGGAACTCGGTGCGACACTGCCCATCCGGATGTGGCCGGTGCACGGGCGGACCGTGCTGGCCGAGCTGCGGTTGGGGACGCCGATCGCGCTCACCTACGGGTCCGAGGCCGGGATGTTCTCGGTGCTGGCGCTGGTGATGGGCACGTTCGGACCGGCCGCGCTGGCCGCTCACAACGTCGTGTATCAGCTGGTCTACATCGTGTTCCAGGTCGCGGTCGGGCTCTCGCACGGGGCGTCGATCCTGGTGAGCAAGGCCGTGGCGCGCGAGGAGTTCCGGCACGCGCGCGGGCTGGCGTGGCTGGCGCTGCGGCAGGCGGCGATCGTGTCGGCGGTGGTGGGCGTGGCGTATGCGGCCGTGCCGGATCTGGTGTTGACGGTCGGGCAGATCGGCGGCAAGGGCGAGGAGACCGTCCATCTTGCGCACGTGCTGTTGCTGATCGCGATCGTCCTGCAGTTCTTCGACGCCGCGCAGAACATCGGCAACGGCCTGCTGCGCGGGGTCGCCGACACCCGGGCCGGATTCCGGCTGTCGCTGGTCGGCTACTGGCTTGTGGGATTGCCCACAGCGCTGCTGCTGGCGTTCCCGCTCGGGCTCGAGGCCGCCGGGGTGTGGTGGGGGCTGACGGCCGGGCTGGCGGCTACCGCCGGGCTGATGCTGCGTCGGTATTTCACCCTGCTGACCCGCCGCGAGCGGGCCGAACCGCGCGTGCTGGCCGATAGCCTGCCCGGCACGAGTTGACACGGAATCCTCACTGTGGCGTAAGCATGTCGTCACCGTGGACGGGGAACTTGGAGTAGACGGGCTTCGCTAAGCTGGCGCCTCGAAGCCCGATGCCAATGGAGCACCCTGCCGGGAGGAAGTCCGGTGCACGTCAGCAGAGTCGCGGAGTACCCGCGACCGGACCATGTTCTGTTCCACTTCAGCGACACCCATCTGATCGCCGACGGCGAGCTGTACGGCGCGGTCGACGCCGAACGTCGACTGCGCCAACTGCTCGATCGCGCCGAGGCCAGTCGCATCAGCCCGACCGCGATCGTGTTCACCGGCGATCTCACCGATCACGGCGAACCCGACGCCTACGCCAAGCTGCGCGATCTGGTGGAACCGTTCGCGCGGCGGCTGGACGCGCCGGTGGTGTGGGTGACGGGGAACCACGACAGCCGGGCCGCGCTGCGCGAGCGGCTGCTCGACGAGGACGGTTCGGCCGAACCGCTCGACCGCGTGCACGTCTTCGACGGCCTGCGCGTCGTCGTGCTGGACACGACCGTGCCCGGCCACCACTACGGCGAGATCTCCGACGACCAATTGGCCTGGCTGCGTTCGGTTCTCGCCGAGCCCGCGCCCTTCGGCACGATCCTGGCCATGCACCACCCGCCGGTGCCGTGCATCCAGGACCTCGCCACCACCGTCGAGTTGCGCGATCAGCGGCGACTGGCCGACGTCCTGGACGGCACCGACGTGCGCAGCATCCTCGCCGGGCACCTGCACTTCTCCACGACCGCGACGTTCGCCGGCATCCCGGTGTCGGTGGCGTCGTCGGCCTGCTACAGCCAGGATCTCGCGGTGTCCGAGGGCGGCCAGCGCGGGCGGGACGGGGCGCAGAGCTTCAACTACGTGCACGTCTACCCCGACACCGTGGTCCACTCGGTGGTGCCGATCGACCACGGGCCGACCGTCGGGCAACCGGCGACGCCCGAGGAGGCGGCGGACCGGCTCGAGCGGGCGGGGATCGTGATCATGCCCGCGGGCAAGATCCCGCACGTGCTGAATCGGCGTGCGGCCGAGTCGGAGTCGGACGGCGAAGCGGTCTGCTGAGACTCAGGCCGCGCCCGGCTCGAAGGCGGCCAGCGGGTCCTCGGTGACCGATTTCTCCCAGGGCGCGGGCTCGGGGAAGTAGGTCTGGAGGAACTCCGACACCACCCGAACCCGTTCGGCCTCGGCCACTTCCGGGAAGCTGCCGTCGTTGAGGCAGAAGAAGTCCACGTCCCGGCGGGCGGCGAGGCCGTCGAGCAGCGCCAGGCCGGTGTGGCTGGTGGTGTCGACGTAGCGGACCCGGGCGGCCTCCTGCGGGACGGCGCGACCGGTCAGCAGCGCGTAGTAGTGATAGAGCGAATTGGTCACCGAGATGTCGGTGGCCGCGCGGAACCGGCTCGCCCGGGTGCGGGCGAAGTCGGCGGCGAACTCGCGCTCCATCTCGTGCAATACGCTGCGCCGCAACGGAACCGGCGTGTGCTCGAGGTGCCGGGTGATGACGTGCCCGAACCGCTCCCGCAGCAGCCGCCGATTGACCCGCGCGGCGTTCTCGAAACCGCTGCGCCGCTCGGTGTTCGCGCCGGGACCGATGCGGGTGTCCGCCTCGATGAACCGGCTGATGCCCGCGGGGGTGAAGAACATCGACGGCCGCACCGGGCGCGCGAAGAACATGTCGTCGTTGGAGTAGAGGAAATGCTCCGACAGTCCCTCGATGTGCTGCAACTGGCATTCCACCGCATGGGAATTGAACACCGGCAGCCCGCTGAGATCCGAGAAGTGGTCCACCGCGCGCACGACGGTGACCTTCGGATCGTCGGCCAGCCATTCCGGCACCCGCGAATCGGTCGCGATGAAGATGCGGCGAATCCACGGCGCGTTCTTGTGGATCGAGCGCAGCGCGTACTTCAGCTCGTGGATCTGGCGGATCCGCGCGTCCGCGTCGTCACCCTCGCCGACCACCACCTGCGCGAGCATTCCCGCACGGCGGGCACGGAATTCGGGATCGGTGCCGTCGACCCAGGAGAAGACGATATCGATGTCGAAGTCCACATCGGTGGGATGCGGGGCGAACATACCGTCCAGCGTGGGCCAGCCGGTGTCGAACAGCAGCACCGTCGTCTGCTCGACGTCGGCGGCGTCGAACACGTTGCGCGTCAAGGCATTCGGGCGCGGGCATTCGACGGTGTCGCCGTGGTGGTCCCACAGCTCGAGCTCCACATGGTGGGCCGGGTCGTGATCGCGACCGAGCCGGAACACGTTGGGGCGCAACTCGTTACACGAGAATCCCGCGACCATCGCCGCGCCCAGCACCCGCCGCAGCGCGGTCCGGTGCGCCGAGTCCACGGCGAGCACCAGCCGATGATCGGAATCGCGGACGAGCAGGAACGGCACGTCGGCCGCCGTCAGCTCGGCGCGCAGGTACCGCAGGTCGTCGACCACCGCGGTCGACACCGCCAGGTTGGCCACCCCCGCCTTGAATTCCGTCATCGCCGCCTCCTACCTCACTCCGGACCCTCGGCCCTACCCTGTGGCCGGGGGTCTAACCACCCAGAAATCCGCACGCGATGGGCGTGCGTTCGCTTGCGTCCCTACGCGGGACGCCGAAAAGTGCGTTCGAATGCCGTCGGGCTCGGGTCAGCCGACCCGATCGATCCCGGGATCCACACTCCGATGCCCTTCGCCGATCGACGAAGGGCTCTCACACGGCTCGCGCGCTACAACAGCCGCGCGGTGAGACTGTTCGGGAAAGCCGCCCACAGCCGATGCCGACAAGACCGGAATCCCATAGCTCTCACCTCACTCGCGGCTGGACGCGCGGACGCGTCGCGTGCTGGATGCTGCTTTCGCGTTGTCTCCACCTGGAAGCGGTGTCCGACTCGCTTCACCGGGCGGTCATCGGCCGGTTACTCGCACGTCCCCGGATGTACGGGGAACTGTTACGAATGATGCAACCCGAAGGGCCGGTTCGTCAATGCATGGAGTCGCAGCTCTCACGGTGTTTTCCCAGCCGTAACGCGAACAGGCCGAACGGTCGGTCTCGGGTGGGCCTTATCCATACTACAGGTTAGGGTATGCTTACTTTCTCCTCGCGGAACCCGCCGACCGGGTGCCGAGGGGGTGTAGCCGAGAATTCGCGGAGAGGGAGTGGCGGTGCGGGTTGTGATTCTGTTCGGGACCGAGATGGGCACCGCGGAGAGGACCGCGGACGCGATCGCGGACGTGCTCGGGCGGGCGCACGAGGCCGTCGTGTGCGATATGGCCGATCTCGATGTCGACGATCTCGACGTGAACGATTTCCACGTGCTCGTCTGCTCCACCTACGGCAGCGGGGATCTGCCCACCGGCGCGGAGCCGTTCTTCGCCCAACTCGACGACCGGCTGCCGGACCTGTCGGGCCTGCGCTTCGCGGTGTTCGGGCTCGGCGACTCGGTGTACGACGACACCTTCAACCGGGGCGGGGAGATCTGCGCGGAGCGCTTCACCGCGCTCGGCGCGACCCAGGTCGGTGAACACGCGCGGCACGACGCGTCGAGCCCGATCCGGCCGCAGGACCAGGCCCGCGAATGGGCGGGTCGACTGGCCATCGCGGATCTCGCGCGGGCCTGAGTTAGGCGCACCTTACGTACCGGCAAGCGGACCCGTTTGCGGCACAACGGTTTACACTGCAAGCACGCGTGGTCCAGCCCGCCGCGTGAGCCGACCGTGAGGTGACGAAGATGACAGCCGGAGCCCGGGAACGTCACGAACCCTCGACCGAACATCCCGAACTGGATGCCTTACCGGAGTGGCCGCTGGACACGATCGCGGTACTGGTCACCACCGATCCCGCGCCGCACGCGATTCCGGTCTCGTGGCCGGTCCGCGCGGGCGATCGCCGAATCCTGTTGAGCCTCAAGTCCGATCGCGGTTCCCTGGCGCGCCTGCGGGAACGTCCCGAGGTGGCGCTGCTGATCCTCGGCGGCGGCAATGTCGCGCTGTGCGCGCGCGGCACCGCGAACGTCATCGCCGACCCGCTGCCCGGCGCCGACGACTATGTCGGGGTCGCCATCGACGTCGCGGTGATCGACGACCACCGCCAGTCCGCCTTCGCCGTCCTCACCGGAATCCAGCGCACCGTCCTCGACGAATCCGAACTGCGCTACCTCGAGGCGCGTGTCGCGACCCTGCGCGGCATCGCCGAGGCCGACAATTAACCCATGATCGCAGCCTTCTCGGTCAGCCCCCTCGGCACCGGCGAGGACGTCGGCCGCGCGGTCGCCGAGGCCGTCCGCGTGGTCCGCGCCAGCGGCCTCCCCAACGAGACCAACGCCATGTTCACCACCATCGAGGGCGAATGGGACGAGGTCATGGCCGTCATCAAACAAGCCACCGACGCCGTCCTCGCAACCGCACCCCGCGCCAGCCTGGTCATCAAGGCCGACATCCGCCCCGGCGTAACCAACGCGATCACCTCGAAGGTAGCGTCCGTCGAACGCTACCTCTCCGAAGACTGACACCCCCAGGTTCGGCAGCACGAGCCGCACCCTTTATTCGAATCCGCACCCCTTCCAGGGCTCTACAACGGGTGCGGATCCGAATAAAGGGTGCGGCTGTGTTGCCGTGCCTGGGGTCAGTGGGGCCAGTAGGTGTGCCAGTCCTCGGGGGTTAGGGGGAGGCGGTGGCCTCGGGATGATTCGGCGGTGTCTTCGGCTTGGCGGATTTGGGTGGCGAAGGTGAGGGTGGCCTTGCGGAGGCGTTCTTCGGCGCTTTCAGGGAGGCCGAGGTCGACTGTGCGGAGGGGTGGGGGGATCAGATCCTCGGGGAGGCCGGCTTTGAGGGCTCGGGTGCGGATTTTTTCGGCGAGGGCGAGGGCGGGTTGGGCCAGGGCTATGCCGTCGAGGCAGGAGCGGCGGGATTTTTCGGTGGATTTGCGTTCCTCCCAGGCCTTTTCCTGGGCCGCGATCTTCTCGGAGCGGGGGGCGTCGGGTGGGAGGGGGGTGTCTTGGAGGTGGGGGCTGCGGTGGAGGAGTTTGGTGACGAGGGTTTTGGCTACGTCGTCGAGGGTGAAAGTGCCTGCGGCTTGGGCTATTCGGGCGTGGAAGAGGACCTGGAGGAGGAGGTCGCCCAGTTCCTCCTTGATGGTTTCGGGGTCGTTCTCGCCGATGGCGTCGAGGAGTTCGTAGGTTTCCTCGAGCAGGTAGGGGCGCAGGGAGTCGTGGGTCTGGGTGACCTCCCAGCCGCCGAAGCGCCAGAGGCGGTCCATGAGTTCGACGGCTTCGGTCAGGGCGGGGGCGTCGTCGGAGGGGGTGCTCATCGGGCGGCCGAAACCTCCGTGGCGACGCGGAGATCGACTGTGCCCTGGGGTTTTCCGTCGAGGGCCAGCAGCAGGTCGGCGACGTACTGGAGGAGTTGGACGTCGCGGATGCGCCCTGCGCCGACGCTGTCCTCGACGCGCGGCAAGGCGAGTTGCACGATGCCGGTCGTCGGGCGGTAGGTCGCCGTGGGGTACAGCCGCTTCAGCCGCAGCTGCTTGGAATCGGGCAGGTGCATCGGCGAGATCTTGAGGGTGCTGCCGGTGACGCCGACCTCGGTGATCTCGTACTCACGGCACAGCAGGCGGAGTTTGGCGACCGACACCAGGCGGCCGACCTCGACGGGCAACTGTCCGTACCGGTCGACCAGTTCCTCCACCACCCCGGCGAGCGCCGAATCATCCTGTGCCGCGGCCAGTTTGCGGTACGCCTCGAGGCGCAGTCGGTCGCTGGTGATGTAGTCCGGCGGGATGTGCGCGTCGACGGGGAGGTCGATCCGCACCTCCTTGGGCTCCTCGTCGGTCTTGATCGGGCGGCCGTCGGCGGCGGCGCGGTACGCCTCCACCGCCTCGCCGACCAGGCGGACGTACAGGTCGAAGCCGACGCCCGCGACATGGCCGGACTGCTCGGCGCCGAGAACGTTTCCGGCGCCGCGGATTTCGAGATCCTTCATGGCCACCGCCATACCCGCACCCAGATCCGAGTTCTGCGAGATCGTCGCGAGCCGGTCGTAGGCGGTCTCGGTGAGCGGCTTCTCCGGCGGGAACAGGAAGTAGGCGTATCCGCGCTCGCGGCTGCGGCCGACCCGCCCGCGCAACTGGTGCAGCTGGGACAGGCCGAGGGCGTCGGCGCGCTCCACGATCAGCGTGTTGGCGTTGGAGATGTCCAGGCCGGTCTCGATGATCGTCGTGCACACCAGCACGTCGAACTCGCGCTCCCAGAAACCCTGCACGGTCTTCTCGAGCGTGTCCTCGTTCATCTGACCGTGTGCGACCGCCACCCGCGCCTCGGGCACGAGATCGCGAATTCGCTTGGCGGCCTTGTCGATCGAGGAGACGCGGTTGTGCACGTAGAACACCTGGCCGTCGCGCAACAGCTCACGCCGCACGGCCGCGGCGACCTGCTTGTCGTTGTACGCGCCGACATAGGTGAGCACCGGATGGCGTTCCTCGGGCGGGGTGAGGATGGTCGACATCTCCCGGATGCCCGCCAGGCTCATCTCCAGGGTGCGCGGAATCGGCGTGGCGGACATGGTCAGCACATCGACGTGGGTGCGCAGCGACTTGATGTGCTCCTTGTGCTCGACGCCGAACCGCTGCTCCTCGTCGATGACGACCAGGCCCAGATCCTTCCAGCGCACCCCGGTCTGGAGCAGGCGATGGGTGCCCACCACGATGTCGACCTCGCCGGAGGCCATGCCCTCCAACACCTCTCGCGACTCCCCCGTGTCGGTGAAGCGGGACAGGCCCTTGATCGTGACCGGGAAGCCGGCCATGCGTTCGGTGAACGTCTGGAGATGCTGTTGCGCCAGCAATGTCGTGGGGACCAGGACCGCCACCTGTTTGCCGTCCTGCACGGCCTTGAACGCGGCCCGTACCGCGATCTCGGTCTTCCCGTACCCGACGTCGCCGCAGATGACCCGGTCCATCGGGACGGCCTTCTCCATATCGGCCTTGACCTCGGAGATGGCGGTGAGCTGATCGATGGTCTCGGTGAACGCGAACGCGTCCTCCATCTCCTGCTGCCACGGCGTGTCGGCGGCGAAGGCGTGGCCGGGGGCGGCCTGCCGCGCGGCGTAGAGCTGTACGAGTTCGGTGGCGATCTCGCGAACGGCCTTGCGCGCCTTGCGTTTCGTATTGGCCCAGTCCGAGCCGCCGAGTTTGGACAGGCTCGGCATCTCGCCGCCGACGTAGCGGGAGAGCTGGTCGAGGGCGTCCATCGGGACGTAGAGGCGGTCGCCGGGCTGGCCGCGCTTGCCGGGCGCGTACTCGATGACGAGGTACTCGCGGCGCGCGCCGCCGACCGTGCGTTCGATCATCTCCACGAAGCGGCCGATGCCGTGCTGATCGTGCACGACCAGATCCCCGGCCGACAGGGCCAGCGGGTCTACCTGATTGCGGCGGCGGGCGGGCAGCTTCTTGCCGTCGGCGGGTGCGGTGACGCGGTTGCCGGTGAGATCGGATTCGGCGACGACGACCAGTTTCGCGTCGTCGAAGACGATGCCGTCGTGCAGCGAACCGCACAGCACGCCGACCAGGCCGGGGGTGGGCTCCGCACCCGGATCCAGGTGCGCGGCGGGCACTTCCGCGTCGGCGAGTCGTTCCAGGAAACGCTGCGCCGTGCCGTGCCCGGCGACCACGATGACCGCGCGGCCGCCGGTCGTGACGTGCGCGCGCAGCGAGGCGAAGATCGTCGCCACCAGTTCGTCGGAGCCGCGCGCGACGGGGGCGGCGAGCACCGGCAGCACGACCTCGGCCGGATCGTCGGCGGCCAGCGGGCTCAGCGTCCACCACGGCAGGCCGCGCGCGTCCGCGCCGGAGTGGATCTGGTCGAGGGTGCGGTAGGCCGACGCGGCCAGGTCCAGGTTGTGCGCGCCCAGCGGCGCCGCGCCGCCGAAGGACGCCGCGGTCCACGACGCCTCCAGGAACTCCTGACCCGTGCGGACCAGATCGGCGGCGCGGGTACGGATCTTCTCCGGATCGCAGAGCAGGATGTGGGTGCCGTCGGGGAGCACCTCGGTCAGGAGTTGGAGCTGTCCCGGACGCAGCACCGGGAGCAGGGCCTCCATGCCGACCACGGGGATGCCCTGGGCGAGCTTCTCGAGCATCTCGACCAGGGCGGCGTCGGCCGGGTTCTCGGCGGCGACCTCGGCCGCGCGCAGCCGCAGCTCCTCGGTGAGCAGCAGCTCCCGGCAGGGTTGCGCCACAACGACATCCACGTCCACGTCGGGGAGCGAACGCTGATCGGCGACGGAGAACGGGCGCAGTTCGGTGATCTCGTCGCCCCAGAACTCCACGCGCACCGGATGATCGGCGGTCGGCGGGAAGAGGTCGAGAATGCCGCCGCGGACGGCGAATTCGCCGCGCTTGCCGACCATGTCGACGCGTTCGTAGGCGAATTCGACCAGGCGCGTGACCAATTCGTCGAAGTCGTGTTCGACGCCGACCTTCAGCAGGATCGGCGCGATATCGCCGAGGCCCGCGGCCATGGGCTGCATGAGCGAGCGGACCGTGGTCACCACGACGCGCAGCGGTTCGGCGTGGACCGGATCGTCGGAGTGGGCGAGCCTGCGCAGCACCTCGAGGCGGCGGCCCACGGTGTCCGCGCCCGGCGAGAGCCGCTCGTGCGGCAGCGTCTCCCAGGAGGGGAACAGCGCGACGGTGTCGCCGAGCATCTCGGTCAGCTCGACGGTCAGATCATCGGCCTCCCGCCCCGTCGCGGTCACCACGAGTAGGGGTCGCTGCGCCGCGACCGTCGCGGCCACGAACGGCCGCACCGCCGCGGGCGCCACCAACTGCGCCGACGAGCGGCCGATCAGTCCGGTGACCTGCGCCAACGCGGCGTCGGCGGCGGCCACCGCGGCCAGTCCAGCAAGAGGCGGACGGGTGGGCATGAAGGCACTCCTGGGCGCTTCGGGAATTCCGATGACCAAGCGAGTCTAGTCGGCCGGGCCGACAGAAACCGGAGCGAGCCCGACGAGCGACCGTTCGCGGCCGAAGCGAAGCGAAGGCCAAAATCACGGCACGTAGCGGCGGAGCCTGCGGGCCGCGAATTCGCGGAAGTAGGCGACCTTCTCCTCCGGGACGATGGAGGGGAGCAGGAAGTACCAGACGCGTTCCATGCGGAGGGCCATCTGGTCGATGGAGTCGGTGCCGACGGCGGTGATGTGGACGCCCGCGGTCATCTCCTGGAGGAGCAGGCCGATGGTCTCGGGGTCGAGTTCGGGCTTGAGGTCGCCCTGGGCGATGGCGCGTTCGGCGAGTAATCGGTGCGTTTCGCCCCAGGTCTTGGCGATGTTCTCGCCGGTGGCGCCGCGGTAGTCGCCGATCTGGTGGGTGAGTTTGAGCATCGCGCCGACCATCGGGTCGTTCATGGTCAGATCGGCCACCACGTAGGTGATTCCGATACACGCCTCGAGCGCGGGCACCCGCGGGTCGAAGAAGCCCTGGCACGCGCTGACCAGTCGTTCGTTGCCCTGGTCGACCACCGCGCGGGCCAGCTCCTCCTTGGAGCCGAAGTGAAAGTACAAGGCGCCCTTGGTCACATTGGACTGCGCGATGATCTCGCTCAGGCTCGCGTTCGCGTAGCCCAACCGCAGAAAGACATCGGCCGCGCCGGCGAGGACGGAATCGCGGGTGATCTCCGCACGCGCTTGCCTAGCCATCAGATCCGCCTGTCATCAAACCAGCCATCCTGAAGTAGACCGACATCCCGAAGTTGACCGACATCACAGCTCGAACAGCACTGGAAGGATGGGTGAACCGTACCACCCGACCGGCCCGCGGCAGTGGAATCGAGCATTCAGACCAGCCTCCGTCGCAAATTTTGGGTTAACTGTCCAGTTCCACCCCCATTACCCCCGGTACGGTTCGAGCACCCCTCAGGTAGTGGTTCCGTGCGGCCACTGCGAGGCCAGTTGGGGGTCGGCCTCGAGATGGGTCAGCCCGTTCCAGCACAGGTTGACCAGGTGCGCGGCGACCACCTCCTTGGAGGGGCTGCGCTCGTCGAGCCACCACGTCGCGGCCGTCGCCACCATGCCGACCAGCGCCTGCGCGTAGAGCGTCGCGAGACTGGTGTCGAAGCCGCGGCGTTCGAAATCCCCGGCGAGGATGTGCGCGACCTGATTGACCGCCTCGTTGAGCAGACTCGAGTAGGTGCCCTCCGCGGCCGAGACCGGTTGGTCGCGCATGAGGATTCGGAAACCGTCGGTGCGCTCCTCCATATAGGTCAGCAACGCCAGTGCCACCTGTTCGAGCCGCACCCGGGAACGGTTGCGGGTGAGCGAGGACGTGATCATGTTCAGCAGCGTCGACATCTCCCGGTCGACCACCACGGCGTAGAGCCCCTCCTTACCGCCGAAGTGTTCGTACACAACGGGTTTGGACACCTGCGCGCGTTGGGCGATCTCCTCGATGGACGTCGCGTCGTAACCGCGTTCGGCGAACAGCGCCCGGCCGATCTCGATCAACTGCTGACGCCGTTGGGTTCCCGTCATGCGCTGGCGCGCCGTGCGGCCCACCTCTCCCGACGTCATCGATGCACCCGCCCTTCGCCTCCCGATCACCTGCGATGATTCTTCCAACCGTCTGTACCCTATCGACACGGGCACCGGAAAACGGAGAAGCGGTTCGACGTTTGGGCCTCGGCGTGCGAGGATCATTCCGCGTGCCGTGGCGCAGCGACGGATCCGAGCGATCCGCCGGTGTGGCAATCCGCCGTAGTGTAATGGCAGCACCACTGATTTTGGTTCAGTTAGTCCAGGTTCGAGTCCTGGCGGCGGAGCTCGGGGGCGCAGGCGTATATCGTGTGTCCGCGTCCGATCAGCCCGACCACGACAGCCCCACCAGCACGATGACAGGCAGCCGAGGGAGATCCATGCCACAGCAGACCGCCGTCGTCGTTCTCGCCGCCGGTGCCGGAACCCGAATGCGGTCCAAGACCCCCAAGGTGTTGCATGCACTCGCCGGCCGCAGCATGCTCGCGCACGCGCTGCATGCGGCGAACGAGATCGACCCCGCGTACCTCATCACCGTGATCGGACACGATCGGGATCAGGTGGGCGCGGCGATGAATTCCGTTGCGGCCGAACTGCGTCGCGAGATCACCGCGGCCGTGCAGGAGGAGCAGCTCGGCACCGGACACGCCGTTCAGTGCGCGCTGTCGGCGGTGCCGGAGGACTTCACCGGCGACCTGCTCGTCACCTCCGCCGACGTCCCGCTGCTCGACGGCCACACGCTCTCGGCGCTGCTGGCCGACCATCGCAGCTATCGCGAGCGGTCGGCGGTGACGGTGCTGACGTTCGTGCCCGAGGACCCCAACGGTTACGGCCGCATCGTGCGCGACGCCGAGGGGCATGTGCTCGAGATCGTCGAACACGCCGACGCCACACCGGAACAGGCCGCCATCAACGAAGTCAATTCGGGCGTCTACGTTTTCGACGTGACCGTGCTGCGCACCATGATCGGGCGGCTCACCACCGCCAACGCCCAGCACGAGCTGTATCTGACCGATGTGCTCAAACTCGCGCGCGAGGCGGGCCATCCCGTGCACGGCGCGCGACTGGTCGACGCCAACAAGGTGACCGGCGTGAACGACCGCGTGCAGATGGCCGCGGCCGCGCGCACCCTCAACCGCTACATCCTCGAGCGCCACATGCGCGCGGGCGTCACCGTCATCGATCCCGCGAGCACATGGGTCGACGCCGGGGTGCGCATCGGCCGCGACGCCGTGCTGCGGCCGGGCGTGCAGTTGCTGGGCGCGACCGTCATCGGCGAGGACGCGGAGGTCGGCCCGGACAGCACGCTCACCGATGTGGTCGTCGGCGACGGCGCGAAGGTGGTCCGCACGCACGGCGAGGGGGCGACCATCGGACCCGGCGCGACCATCGGACCCTTCGCCTACCTGCGGCCGGGCACGCTCGTCGGCGAATCGGGCAAGCTCGGGGCATTCGTCGAGACCAAGAACGCGAGCATCGGCGCACACTCGAAGGTGCCGCATCTGAGCTACGTCGGCGACGCGACGATCGGCGAGTACAGCAACATCGGCGCGTCCAGTGTCTTCGTGAACTACGACGGGGTGAACAAGCATCACACGGTGATCGGTTCCCATGTGCGCACCGGGAGCGACAACATGTTCGTCGCCCCGGTCACGGTGGGTGACGGCGCCTATACCGGGGCGGGTACTGTGCTGCGTAGAAACGTTCCGCCCGGGGCGCTCGCCGTGTCGGGTGGAGCACAGCGCAATATTGAGGGCTGGGTGCAGCGGAACCGAGCGGGTACCGCTGCGGCGCAGGCGGCAGCGGCGGCGACAGCGGCCGACCCGCACGCGAGTCAGGCAACCGAGCAAAAGGATGGCGACAGAGAGTGACCGCGTTCTCGACGGATAACCAGAAGAACCTGATGCTGTTCTCGGGGCGCGCCCATCCCGAGCTGGCCGAGCAGGTCGCGAAAGAGCTGGACGTCTCCATCACCCCGCAAACGGCTCGCGACTTCGCCAACGGCGAGATCTTCGTCCGGTTCGAGGAGTCGGTGCGCGGCTCGGACGCCTTTGTGCTGCAAAGCTTTCCGGCCCCGCTGAACCAGTGGGTGATGGAACAGCTGATCATGATCGACGCGCTCAAGCGCGGTTCGGCCAAGCGGATCACCGCGGTGCTGCCGTTCTACCCCTACGCCCGGCAGGACAAGAAGCACCGCGGCCGCGAGCCCATCTCCGCCCGCCTGATCGCCGACATGCTCAAGACCGCGGGCGCCGACCGCATCATCACCGTCGACCTGCACACCGATCAGATCCAGGGCTTCTTCGACGGCCCGGTCGATCACATGCACGCGCTGATCCAGCTGTCGGAATACGTGCGCACGCACTACACCCTCGACCACATCACGGTCGTCTCCCCCGACGCGGGCCGCGTGAAGGTCGCCGAGAAGTGGGCCGACGCGCTCGGCGGCGCGCCGGTGGCGTTCATCCACAAGACCCGCGATCCGCTGGTGCCCAACCAGGTCAAATCGCATCGCCCGGTCGGTGACGTCGACGGCCGCACCTGCATCCTGATCGACGACATGATCGACACCGGCGGCACCATCGCCGAGGCCGTGCGCGTGCTGCGCGAGGCGGGTGCGGGCGACGTGGTCATCGCCGCCACTCACGGCGTGCTGTCCGCCCCGGCGGCCGAGCGGCTGGCCGCGTGCGGCGCGAAGGAGGTCATCGTGACCAACACGCTGCCGATCACCGAGGACAAGAAGTTCCCGAGCCTGACCGTGCTGTCGATCGCGCCGCTGCTGGCGCGCACGATCCGCGAGGTCTTCGAGAACGGCTCGGTCACCGGGCTTTTCAACGGGAACGCCTGACCTCGGGATCGATGGGCTTCACCGGGTTCCCCCTCGCCGGCCTCGACTTCTACGAGGATCTCGAGGCCGACAACTCGAAGGCGTTCTGGACCGCGCACAAGCATGTCTACGACACGGCGGTACGCGAGCCGATGGTCGCGCTGTGCGCGGAGCTGGAGGCGGACTTCGGCGAGCCCCGGATCTTCCGGCCCTATCGGGACGTGCGGTTCGCCGCCGACAAGCGGCCCTACAAGAATCATCAGGGCGCGGTCGTGCGGATCGCGCCCGGCACCGGGTGGTACGTGCAGATCGGCGCGCCGGGGCTGCTCGTGGCGGGCGGATTGTATTCGCCCACACCCGAACAGCTCGCGCGGCTGCGCACGACGATCGATGACGAGGTGCGCGGCCCCGAGCTCGAGCAGATCCTCGCCGGGCTCGCCGCCGTCGGATTCACGATCGGCGGCGAGCGGTTGAAGACCCGGCCCAAGGGCTTCGCCGCCGACCACCCGCGGATCGACCTGCTGCGGCACAAGTCGCTGCGGGTCAGCAAGGATTTCGGCGCACCCGATTGGCTCGAAACCCCGCGTGCCGCGAAGGAGATCCAGCAGTCGTGGGAGACGCTGCGGCCGCTCGTGGAGTGGCTCGGCGCGGTCGTCGGGACCTGACCGCCGCTCAGCGTCGTTCGGCGAGCACCAGCGCGAAACGCTGTAGCGGGTCGGTCCAGGCGTGTTCGGTGGTGAATCCGGCGCGGTCGAGTTCGGCGGTGAGACCGTCGACGCGGAATTTGGCGGAGATCTCCGTGCGCATCTGCTCGCCCGCGGCGAACTCCACGGTCAGATCGAGATCGGCGACGGCGACGGTCATATCGCGCGTCGCCTCGAGGCGCATCTCGATCCACTCGTTCGCCGCGTCCCAGATCGCTGTGTGGCGGAACGCCTCCGGATCGAAGTCGGCGCGCAGCCGGGAGTTCAGGACATAGAGGACGTTGCGGTTGAACTCCGCGGTCACCCCGGCCGCGTCGTCGTAGGCGGGGACAAGCACCGACGGGTCGATGACAAGGCCCGCGCCCAGCAGCAGTTGTTCGCCCGGCTCGAGGACCTGCGCGATGGCGGTGAGGAATTCGGCGCGTTCGGCGGGCGCGAAGTTGCCGATGGTGCCGCCGAGGAAGGCGATCATGCGGCGGCCGCCGCGCGGGAGGTTGTGCAGGGTGTCGGTGAAGTCGCTGACCACGCCGTGCACCGCGAGGCCCGGGAATTCGGCCGCGACCTCGGCGGCCGCGCCGCGCAGGGCGGATTCCGAGACGTCCTGCGGGACATAGGTTTTCAGCGGTCCGGCGGCGCTCAGCGCGTCGAGGAGCAGGCGGGTCTTGGCGGCCGAGCCGGAGCCGAGTTCGACCAGCACCTCGGCCCGGGCGATGCGGGCGATCTCGCCGACGACCTGTTCCAGCAGGGCGCGTTCGGTGCGGGTCGGGTAGTACTCGGGCAGCTGGGTGATGGCCTCGAACAGTTCGCTGCCGCGCGCGTCGTAGAACCACTTGGGCGGCAGGGTCTTCGGGCTGGCGGTGAGCCCCGCGCGGGCATCCGACCGGAGGGCGGCGGTCAGGTCGTCGTCGGTGAGGTGGATCTCCAGCGTCGGAGCGGTCATGAAGTCGGCCTTTCGGATTCATCGGGATCGAGCGGTGCGACGGTCAGCGTCCCCGGCCGGGCCGTCACCAGCCGCCGGTCGGGAATCGCCCGCCAGCGCGGGTCGTCGTCGTAGG
The DNA here is from genome assembly GCF_042874315.1 of Nocardia sp. NPDC004068. Taxonomy (NCBI): domain Bacteria; kingdom Bacillati; phylum Actinomycetota; class Actinomycetes; order Mycobacteriales; family Nocardiaceae; genus Nocardia; species Nocardia sp. NPDC004068. Next base: position 555,313 of record NZ_JBIAMW010000004.1, on the reverse strand, counting down.
GTTCGGAGGCGATCACCGCGATCTCCTCGGTGACCAGGACCGACAGCGCGTGGTGAACGGTTGTGGCCCAGAGGGTTTCGCCGTCGCCGAGCAGCAGGTTGAGGCGGGCGTTCGGGGCGTGGACGAGGACAGCGAGCGCCGCCTCGCGCAGGATCGCCGCGACGCGATCCGGCTGTCGCGCCGGGCTCGGCGACAAGACCTCAACGTTTCCCGTCGCACCGATGTCGCCCGGGACATCGCGGGCGGACCCGGCGCGGTCATCGCGGGCGGACTCAGCCCGAGCGCCGGGGGCGGAGTGGGCGCGGACATCGGGGGCGGAGTGGGTGCGGGCGGCGGGTGCGGGCTCGGCGACGTTGCGGTCGGCCTCGCGGTCCAGCAGGCCGCGCAGGATGACCCAGAACGTGGCGGAATCGGTGCGGGATTCGGCTTCGATCAGCGGCGGGGCGTCGAACCGGGCGGCGACGGCGGTGAGCGTGGCCTGCCAGTCCTGGATGACGCCGTTGTGGCTGAAGGCCCAGCGGCCGTGGGTGAACGGCGCGCAGGCGGTGCGTTCGACGGGCATGCCGACGGTGGCCGAGCGGACGGCGGCCAGGACGGCGTGCGAATTCAGTTGCGGCAGTACCTCGTCCACGGCCGGATCCGACCAGATGGGGGCGGGGTTGCGGTACCGCGTGGTGACCGAACCGGCGGCGGAGGTGGGGGCGCCACCCGAGCCGCGACCGTCGAGCGGGCCACCGTGGGCGCGGGCGCCGATGTTCTCGGTCTCGCGACCCGGCGCGGGCGCCCACCACGCGACGCCGAAGCCGTCGGCGTTGATGGTGCCGCCGCCGCGCATGTCGCGGGGCGCCCACGCCTGGGTGCGCAGCGAATGGTCGCCCCGGGTGAGCAGGTCGCCCACGGGAGTCGGCGGGCCGAGGTAGCCGAGGTGTCGGCACATCAGCGTTCGGCGGGGGTCAGGTCGCGGGCGAGGCGGAAGCCGGAGAAGATCTGGCGGCGGATGGGGTGGTCCCAGTTGCGGAAGGTGCCACGGCAGGCGACCTGATCGGTGCCGAAGGAGCCGCCGCGCAGGACCTTGTAGTCGCCGCCGAAGAAGACCTCGGAGTACTCGCGGTACGGGAACGCCTCGAAGCCGGGATACGGGTCGAAGCCCGAGGACGTCCACTCCCACACGTCGCCGATGAGCTGATGCACCCCGAGCGGCGACGCGCCGAGCGGATACGCGCCGACGTCGGCCGGTTCCAGGTGCCGCTGGCCCAGATTGGCGGTCCGCTCGTCGGGTTCGGCGTCGCCCCACGGATAGTCGCGGGACCGTCCGGTGGCCGGATCGAAGCGGGCGGCCTTCTCCCACTCCGCCTCGGTCGGCAGCCGCTTCCGGGCCCATCGCGCGTACGCCTCGGCCTCGAACCAGCAGACGTGCACCACCGGCTGCTGCGGGCGGACCAGCCGCATGGTGCCGAAAACCCTGCGCCACCAGCGTCCGTCGCCATCGCGCTCCCAGAACTGCGGCGCGACGAGGCCCGCCTCGGTGCGATGCGCCCAGCCGCGTTCGGACCACAGCTCGGGTCGCTCGTAGCCGCCGTCCTCGATGAACTCGATGTATTGCGCGTTGGTCACCGGGGCCGCGTCGATGGCGAAGCCGGGCACGAACACCGGATGGGCGGGCCGCTCGTTGTCCAGCGCCCAGGGATCGGTGGAGGTGCCCATGGTGAATTCGCCTGCGGGAACGATGATTTCGCCCGTCACCGGCACCGCGGCGGACGGGGCCGGGGACGCGGTCAGGACCGACTTCCCGGTGCGCAACTGATGGGTGGCGAGCATGGTCTCGTCGTGCTGCTGCTCGTGCTGGGCGATCATGCCGAAGGCGAAGCCGCCGTCGATGAGGCGGGCGCCGCGTAATCGATTGTCCGCCAGCACATCCCACACCTTGTCCCGCACCGAGCCGACATAGCCGCGGGCCTCCGCGGGATCGAGCAGCGGCAGGGCGGGCCGGTCGGCGCGCGGATGCTGGAAGGCGTCGTAGAGGTGGTCGATGTCGGCGCGCACCGGTTCGCGCCCGCCGACGTCGCGCACCAACCACAGCTCCTCCTGATTGCCGATGTGCGCGAGGTCCCAGACCAGCGGGCTCATCAGCCGGGAGTGCTGCGCCACGAGTTCGGCCTCGTCGACGCAGTCGGTCAGGGCCGCGGTGCGGGCGCGGGATCGGGTGAGGGTGCGCGCGATCTTCTCGCGCAGGCGCTCGGTCTCGGCACGGTCGGCGCCGGTGAGATGGGTGGTCATGAACTCGCTCCGAATCGATCGCTGTCTTCCTCGGTGGGCATGCGGCCGTCGCGACATCGGCGCACCGCCGCGGCCAGTTGGTCCCGGGCCGCCGCCGAGCGCGCGTTGTCGGTCGCCAGTGTCAGCAATCGCACTGCCGCCGAACGGATCTCGGGGTCGGCCAGGCCGCAGCGGGCGGCCTCCAGCCAGCGGTCCGCGACCGGTTCGGCCAGCCTCGTGGCCTCGGCCACCACGGCGGGCGTGCACAGCAGGGCGTCGATGACGTGGATGGGGACCGTCCAGCCGTCGCCGGGCTGGGCGTCGATGTAGCGGACCTCGAAGTACCCGGACGCGCGGACCGGCGGGAAGACCGTGGTCAGGTGGTAGTCGAGATCGGCGGCGTCGGGCCGGCGGCCGACCTCGTCGTCGAGCGCGCCGCACAACCAGTCGGCGAAGGTCGCGCCGGGCGGGGCGGCCCAGTCGACCGCGCCGTCGTCCTGACGCACGCACAGCAGCGGCACGTCCAGCACCCACCGCGCGTACTCGGCGATAGGGTCCGACCAGTGCCGCACGGGCGGTCGGCTGCGAATGTGGTCCAGCCGCAACCAGGTTCGCATGCGCTGGGAGGCCCAGTTGCCCACGGGCGCACCGTGCAGGACGGGGGAACAGGCGAAGGCCGCCACCAGCGCGGGGCCCACGGCGTTGAGCGCGGTCCAGCGGGCCGCGATCTCGGTGGGGTCGGCCCCGGCGTCGACGCTGACCTGCGTCGCGGCCGTATTGCACATCATGAGTTTGCCGAACGGGCCGATACCGGCGAAGGCCCGTTCCATGGCCCGGTACCGGGGCAGTTGCAACAGCCGGTCGGCCGGGCGCTCGGAATCGGCCGCGGCGGAATGGATTCGGACGGATCGGGAGCGGAGCAGACGCTCCAGCAGGCGGGTGTCGTCCCGCAGGCGCTCGCACAATTCGACGGCGTCGTCGAACGGGGCGCTGGAAAGTTCGATCTGGCCACCGGGTTCGATCGTGACCCGGCTGCCCCCGGGCAATGGCAGCGCCGGGGATTCGGGGGCGATGGACCGCGGCGCGTGCGGCCCGAGTGCGTCGGCCAGCCCCCCGAGGCTGGGACGCGATCCAGGCGCCGACGGCTCGTCCCGCGCGGTGAGCCACTCGAGTTCGGCGCCGATGAGCGCGGGTGGGCCCTGCTTGAAGCAGACACCGCCGACGTAGGCTTCCGCCGCCGCCCGCGACGAGAAACCCGAACCCGCGTCCGAGGGCGCTCGCACCGCCGTCACTGCCATGCCAACCTCCGAAGGCGATCTCCAGCCGACCGACCAAGCGTAGCGGCGGCTACCGACAAGATTTCTGGCGAATCCGTGACAAATAGGGCAAGCCCGCGGGAAAACCGCAGCTGAACAAGGCTCCGGAGAAATTTCCGGCACCGGTTCCACGCGGTCTTCTAAGGTCGAGGACGTGCTCGATCAGACTCGCCTGCGCGCCGACATCCCCGCCTACACCGACGCGACCCGCGCCGCGCCGATCTTCCTCGACAGCGCCGGATCGTCGCTGCCGCCCCGGATCGTGCTCGATACGGTCATCGCGCATCTGCGCCGGGAGGCCGAGGTCGGTGGCTACCGCGCGGCGAACGAGCGGCTCGACGACCTGGCGGCGGTGAAGTCCGCGATCGGGGCATTGATCAACGCCGATCCGGCCGGTATCGCCCTGAGCGACAGCGCCTCTCGATCGTGGGCGGATTTCTTCTACTCGGTGCCGTTGCGGCCCGGCGATCGGATCCTGGTATCCGGCTCCGACTACGCCAGCAATGCCATCGCCGCACTTCAACGCGCCCGCGCCACGGGTGCGACGGTCGAGGCTATCCCGGGCGACGAGTCCGGGCAGATCGACCTCGACGCGTTCGCCGCGATGGTGGACGAGCGGGTGCGGCTGGTGTCGCTGGTGCACGCGCCCACCAACGGCGGGCTGCTGAATCCGGTCGGCGAGGTGGTCGACATCGCCCACAAGGCGGGTGCGCTGGTGTTGCTGGACGCGTGCCAGTCGGCGGGACAGGTCCCCCTCGATGTGGTCGAATTCGGTGTCGACGCGCTGTCCGCGACCGGGCGCAAATGGTTGCGCGGGCCGCGCGGCACCGGATTCCTGTACGTGCGACCGGAATTGGCGGCCGCCATGGAACCGGGGCGGCTGGATCTGCACAGCGCCGAATGGGTGGGGCCCGAGGAGTATCGGCTCGCCGCGGGGGCCACGCGCTTCGAGTTCTGGGAGTGCGATGTGGCGGCCCGGCTCGGGCTGGGCGCGGCGGTGCGGTATCTGCTGGACGCGGGGCCGGAGCAGGTCTACGCGACCGTCGCGGCGAACGCCGCGCATCTCCGCGCGGAGCTGCCGGGGATTCCGGGGGTCACCGTGCGCGACCTCGGGACGCGGCACAATGGGATCGTGTCGTTCACCGTCGCGGGACTGGCGCCGGTCGAGGTGCGCGATCGCCTTGCGGCACAGGACATCACGGTCACGGTGAGCCATCGCGGGTCGACGCTGCTGGACATGTCGGCGCGCGGCCTGGATTCGGTGGTGCGCGCCTCGCCGCACTGCTTCGTGACGATCGAGGAACTCGACCGGTTCGTCGACGCCGTGGCGCGGCTGGCCGGTCAGGCGTAGAGGGTGCCGCCGTTGACCGAGATCGTCTGGCCGCTGATGAATCCGTTGGTGACCACCGCGTGCACGGCGGCGGCGATCTCGTCGGCGGTTCCCATGCGCCCCACCGGGATTCGATCGGCGACGCCGGAGCGTTTCAGCGGCTCGGCCATATCGGTGTCGACGGGTCCGGGAGCGACCGCGTTCACGGTGATGCCGTCGCGGGCCAGGCGGGCGGCGTAGCCCCGGGTCAGGCCCTCGAGTCCGGCCTTGGACGCGTTGTAGTGCACGCCGACGACACCGGGTCCGCGCGCGGCGGCGGAGGACAGGTTGACGATCCGGCCCCATCCCGCGGCCCGCATATCGGCGAGCACCGCCTGGGTGCAGACGAACGCGGAGGTCAGGTTGGTGCGCAGGGTTTCGTCGAAGATGTCCTCGGTGAGGTCGTCGAGTTCGACGACCGGGCCGATACCCGCATTGTTGACCAGCACGCCGATCGGGCCGAGCGCGGCGCGCACCCGATCGATGAGATCGCGGGCCTGGTCGGGGATGGAGACGTCGCCCGCGAAAGCCGTGGCCGTGCCGCCTCGTTCGCGAATCTCGGCGACCACCTGTTCGGCCGCGTCCGCGCGGGATCGATAGTTCACCGCCACCACCGCGCCCGCGTCGGCGAGCGCCACGGCGATCGCCCGGCCGATGCCGCGGGAGCCGCCCGTCACCAGGGCGACGCGATCGTTGATGTCCGACGGGTTCGCCATGCGTCCTCCTCGCAACTCGCGAATGAACCGGTTCGCGATCCCCACCGTATAACGATGCGGCGGGGTCGAGCGGGACCAGCCCACGCTCCCGCTCGCCCCGCTCCGCACGGCTTGTGGCCCAGGACGATTCGGGCTCAGTGCAATTGGTTCTGAGCGGTCTCCAGGTCGACGCGCAGCAGCAGTTCGACCGCGTCGGCGGCCTGTTCGACGATGACCGGGAGTTCCTTGCGCTCGGGACTCGAGAAGGGTTTGAGGACGAAGTCGGCGGGGTCCTGGCGGCCGGGGGGACGGCCGATGCCGAAGCGGACGCGCAGGTAGTCCTTGGTCGTCAACGAGCTGGAGACCGAACGCAATCCGTTGTGGCCGCCCTCGCCACCGCCGCGCTTGAGGCGGATCGTGCCGAAGGGCAGGTCGAGTTCGTCGTGGACGACGATCACCTCGGTGGGCGGCACGGAGAAGAAGCGGGCCAGCGCCGCGACGGGGCGGCCCGAGACGTTCATGAACGAGCGCGGTTTGGCCAGCAGCACCTTGCGCCCGTCGAGCCGGGCCTCGAGCAGGTCGGCGCCCGACTTCTTGTGCACGGTGAACCGGCCGCCGACGCGCTCGGCGAGCACGTCGGCGACCAGGAAACCGACATTGTGCCGGGTGCGCTCGTATTCGGGACCGGGGTTGCCCAGTCCGACGACGAGCGCGGGCCCAGCCTCCGACGATGTCATCGAAAACCGTTGGCCTTCGGGATTATTCGGCGCTCTCGGCCTCGGCCTCGCCCTCGGCGGACTCGCCCTCCTCGGCGGCCGGGGCCTCGATGATGTTCACGATCAGGGTCTCGGCGTCGACCGCCAGGGTGATGCCCTTGGGCAGCGCGATCTGGCCCGCGAGGATCTGGGTGCCGGCCTCGACGCCCTCGATGGAGACCTCGATCTGCTCGGGGATGTTGAGGGCCTCGGCCTCCACCGACAGGGTGGTGGTGTCCTGGGTGACCAGGGTGCCCGCGGCGGCCTCACCGGTCAGGGCGACCGGCACGTCGGCGGTGACCTTCTCGCCGCGGCGCACGATCAGCAGGTCGGCGTGCTCGATGTAGCGACGGATCGGGTGCACGACCACCGACTTGGTCAGGGCCAGCTGCTTCTTGCCCTCGATCTCGAGGTTCAGCACGGCGTTGGCGCCGTGTTCGCGCAGGATCGCGGCGAACGCCTGGGCGTTGACCGACAGATGCTTGGGGGCCTCGCCGTGGCCGTACAGCACGGCGGGCACATTGCCGTCACGGCGGGTGCGGCGCGCGGCACCCTTACCGAACTCGGTGCGAACGGCGGCTTCGAGGACGCTGACGTCGGACATGACAGATAACTCCTACGGCTTTCCGGGCGGTCTGCAACAGTGGCCAGGGACTGCCCTGGCAATGGGTCTGCTCGTCGGGCGAAGACGGCGACGACGGCCGGAAGCCGAGCCGCGTCGATCACGGTGCGCACCGAAGTGCCTCACCCTCGCCGAGACAACCCGAAGAGAATAACACGCACGTCCAGTTGCCCCGAATCGCCGCCCCGCCCCGGCGAAGAGCGTGCCGGGGACATGGAGAGGGGGCACGCCGGGGACAAAGGAAGGCGGGCGCCGGGGACCTAAGGAGGACGGACGCCGGGGACCAACGAGAGCGAATGCCCCGGACCAAGGAGAGCGGACGCCCCGGAGACCAACGAGAGCGGACGGCCCGGACCAACGAGAGCGGACGCCCAGGACCACGAGAGCGGACGCCCAGGACCACGAGAGCGGACGCCCAGGACCACGAGAGCGGACGGCCGGGACCACGAGAGCGGACGGCCGGGACCGAGGAGGGGACGCCGGGGCATGGGAGGGGACGTCGGGGCGCGGGGAGGGGGACGCCGGGCTATCGGAAGGTGGTGGCGTACTGGTCCACGTAGTGGTTTCCCGAGCGGGTGGCGAGGTCGCGCATGAGGGTGTCGGTGGCGGTTCGGACGGCTTCGGGGGTGGTGGGGAGGAAGTGGCGGGGTGGGGCGAATTCGATTCGGACTCGGGCGAAGCGGAGGAGGCGGCGGTTGCGGGGGTTGACGCGGTCGGTGCCGGTGAGGGCGACCGGGACGACGGGGGCGCCGGTGCGCATGGCGACGCGGATGACGCCGGTGCGGCCGCGGTAGGTGCGGCCGTCCGGGGAGCGGGTGCCCTCGGGGTGGATGCCCCAGATGCCGCCGGATTCGAGGATGCGGGCGGCGGCGTCGAGGGCATCGGCGGCGGCCGAACCGCCGGTGCGGTCGACGCGGACCTGGCCGGTGGCGGTCATGACCCAGCGTTCGACGCGGCCGCGCAGGCCCGTCGCGGTGAAGTACTCCTGCTTGGCGATGAACGTGATGCGCCTCGGGAGAACCAGCGCGAGGTACAGCGAATCGATCGCGGCCAGGTGATTGGCGGCCACGATCACCGGCCCCTCATTCGGAACATGGTGCAGACCAATGACTTTCGGCCTCCCGAGCAGCCGCAGCAACGGGCCGAGCAGGACGTACTTCAACAACCAGTACCACATGGAAGCCCCTTCGAAAGCTCGCGTAGACAATGTCTACTACACCCTCGTAGACAATGTCTACAGCCGCGCGCGAGAATGACCGCCATGGACGAGCGCTCCCTGCGGGAACGTCTGGTGAACGCCGGAGTCGACCTCCTGGAGGAGGTCGGCGCGGCCGAACTCGGCCTGCGAGCGATCGCGCGCGAGGCGGGCGTCTCCCACGGCGCCCCCCGCCGCCACTTCCCCACCCACCGCGCCCTGCTCGCCGCCGTGGCCGCCCGCGGATTCGCCGATCTGCGAACCGAATTCGCGACCCACGCCGACCCCGACCCGCGCACCCGGGTCGACCACCTGGCCCGCACCTACCTCCGCTTCGCCGCGCGCCGCCCGGAGATGTTCACCCTCATGTTCCGCCACGACCTGCTCGAGGGCTCCGGCGAGAACCTGCGCGCCCGCACCCTGCCCCTCTACCGCGACTGGATCGACCTGATCGCCGCCTGCGACCCGGACCGCCCGCGCGAGACGGCCCTGGAACTGTGGGCCAACCTGCACGGCATCGCCACCCTCGTCGCCAATCGCAGCATCGAACTCATCGCCCCGGGCACCGACACCGAGACGCTGGTCCGCACGACCGTCGCCCGCCACCTCGACCGCAACTGAATCGCCCCGTCCAGTACCCTGGAACGGTTGCCGACCCGCGAAAAAGGAGCCGCTCCCCGTGAATTCCCCTTCCGCCACCACCACGCCCGGGCGGCTGGCCGAGGAGGTCGCGCGGCGGCGCACGTTCGCGGTCATCTCCCATCCCGACGCCGGTAAGTCCACGCTGACCGAGGCGCTCGCCCTGCACGCCAAGGTGATCTCCGAGGCGGGCGCGATCCACGGCAAGGCCGGGCGGCGTTCGACGGTCTCGGACTGGATGGAGATGGAGAAGGCGCGCGGCATCTCGGTGAGTTCGACCGCGTTGCAGTTCGACTACGGCGACTGCGTGATCAACCTCGTCGACACCCCGGGCCACTCGGACTTCTCCGAGGACACCTACCGCGTGCTGACCGCCGTCGACGCCGCGGTCATGCTCATCGACGCCGCCAAGGGCCTGGAACCGCAGACGCTCAAGCTGTTCCAGGTGTGCCGCCACCGCGGCATCCCCGTCATCACCGTGATCAACAAGTGGGACCGGCCCGGCCGCGCGCCGCTGGAACTGCTCGACGAGATCAGCGAACGCATCGGCCTCACCCCGACCCCGCTGTTCCTGCCGGTCGGCATCGCCGGTGACTTCCGCGGCCTGCTGCGGCGCGGAACCGACGGCGCCGCAACGGAATACATCCACTTCACGCGCACCGCGGGCGGCGCGACCATCGCCCCGGAGGAGTCCTACACCCCCGAGCAGGCGGCCGAGCGCGAGGGCGAGGCGTGGACCACCGCGGCCGAGGAGAGCGAACTGCTCTCGGCGACGGGCCAGGACCACGACGAGGAGCTGTTCCTCGCCGGGCAGACCTCACCGGTCATCTACGCCTCGGCCATGCTGAACTTCGGCGTGCGGCAGCTGCTGGAGACGCTCGTCTCGCTCGCGCCCGCGCCCGGCCCGCGGCTGGACGTGCAGGGCCACCCGCGCGAACCGGTCGAGCCGTTCTCGGCGGTGGTGTTCAAGGTGCAGGCCGGAATGGACGCCGCGCACCGGGACCGGTTGGCGTTCATCCGGATCGTGTCCGGGGAGTTCGAGCGCGGCATGGTCGTCACGCACGCGCAGACCGGGCGGCCGTTCGCGACGAAGTACGCGCTCACGGTGTTCGGCCGGGAACGGTCGACCGTGGACACGGCCTATCCGGGTGACGTGGTCGGCCTGGTGAACGCGACCGCGCTCGCGCCCGGCCACACGCTCTACGTGGACAAGAAGGTCGAGTTCCCGCCCATCCCGTCCTTCGCCCCCGAGCACTTCGCGACCCTGCGGGCGCGCAGTGCGGGCAAGTACAAGCAGTTCCGCAAGGCCATCGATCAGCTGGACTCCGAGGGCGTGGTGCAGGTGCTGCGCAACGACACCCGCGGCGACGCCTCGCCGGTACTGGCCGCGGTCGGCCCGATGCAGTTCGAGGTGGTCACCGCGCGCATGCAGGCCGAGTTCGGGGTGGAGACCCAGCTGGACTTCCTGCCCTACCAGGTGGCCCGGCGCACCGACGCCGCGTCCGCGCCGGAACTGGACCGCCAGCGCGGGGTGGAGGTGTTCACCCGCACCGACGGCGCGATCCTCGCGCTGTTCAGCGACAAGTGGCGGTTGCAGTACATCCAGAAGGAGATGTCGGAGCTGACCCTGGAACCGCTGGTGGCCGCGGCCGACTAGCCCATGGTCTCGGCGGAATCCGGGCCGCTGCCGTCGGGTTCGGGCCGCACCCCGGCCTCCTGACCGAGCATCCCCCACCGGCTCGAGGTGAGCCGCAGGCTGGGCAGATCCGACAGCGACAGCACCACCTCGTAGGTGCGCTCGTAGCCGGTGTGCGCGATGCGCCAGCGACCGTCCTGACAACGGACGTACCGGTCGGAGTAGAACGCCGCCCCGCGCAGCAGCATGTTGTGGCCCGGGATGAGCACGGTGTCGGCCAGATACCAGGTCCCCGTCGCGGTGTCGCCGTCGACGTCGATCTCCGGATGATCGCAGCGATGCTCGGTGATGACGTGCGGCCCGAGGGTGTTGCGCATGAACGCCAGGAACGCGTCGCGCGATTCGAATTGCAGGTACTCGCTGTAGGTCGCCGTCGCCTCCGGGATCATGGTGTCGGCGAAGTCGTCCCAGGACTTGGTGTCGAGGGCGCGAAGATATCGGAACTTCAGCCGATTGATCGCGGAGACGGCGTCGGAGTCCATACTTCAACAATCCCACCGGATGCCGAAGATTCGCACGGATCGCGAAATCTGTATCGGATCGCGATCTCGCACGCCCTCCCCTACCCCCCGTTGATCGTGAAGCAGGTCCGGCAGAAGTCCTCACCGAACTCGGTGAGCCGCAAGCTCTTTCGCACGATCTTGGGGGCCCGCCCGGCCTTCTTCAGAGCGCTCTCCACATTGGGCTGGACCTCGAGGACCATGTACCGGCTCAGCACCACCGGATCGTCGGAGGTGACCAGCAAACCGAGGCGGTTGAGGTTGATCAGGTAGAGCCGGGCGCGGTCGGGGTAGCGCACCCCGGCCTGTTCGGGCACCGAGGTCAGATCCCCGGCGACGAGTTCGGACCCGATGCCCAGCGGCCGGTTGGTGCGCACGTCCACCGACGGCTGCGGCCCGTTCAACGCCATGAACCGCAGGATGCGGGCCTCGTCGGGGGCGAGCTGATCGAGGATGCGGTCGTAGGCCGGATGCACGTCCTCGGTGAAGTACACGTCCGCCGACCGGGCCAGCAGCGCGTCCCCGCGGCGGCGCAGATCCGCGAGCGTGCCCGAACGGACGTAGCCCGCGGTGATGGCGGCCTGCTGCGGCTGCCCGTTGCCGGACGACGAGGAGGTCGGCACGTAGCTGACGATCTCCCGCACCGAACCCTCGGTCACGCCGAGGATATTGCGGGCCACCGACTGCAACGCGGTCCCCGCCCGATCGGCGATCTCCGCCGAGGACTCCCCGTCGAGCGCGGCCTGGGTGATCTGCTTGCCGACCTCGTAGGTGGTGCCGACGGCCCACTGCCCGCCCCGGACGGCCGTCCCCGCCGCGAGCCCGGCGGCCCGGAACACCCCCCGAATGAGGCGGGCCTCGTTGCTGATCTGCCGCTTCTCCACATCCGAGCTGCGTTCCACGGCACGGGACCCGGGTCGGACCACTTCCCGGCCGGTCCTGTCGTCTGCCACGTGCTTCTCCGAAATTCGTCGTTACGGCCGAAGTCTTCCACCCTCGACCCCGGTGAACCAGTTCCCTCGCCAGAATTGGACCGGTTTCCTGAATCCACAGTAAGGTCCAGCGTGCCGACGGGGTACGTTGAGGTGCCGGTGTGGCGGCGGTCACCGGTATTGGGGTCGGCAGGAGGGTGTCGTGCTGGAGAGTGTGTTCGATGTGGCGCCGACCTGGTGGCTCGAGCTGATCACCATTCCCCTGTTCACCGGTGTGATCGGTTACATAACCAACTGGACCGGCGTCTTGATGTTGTTCAAGCCGCTGCGTTTCCACGGGGTGCATCTGCCCGGGCTGCGGTGGCTGTTCCCCTATCTCCCCAAGCGCGTGCAGGTGCTGCCGCTGTTGCAGTGGGACGGCCGGGCGGGCTGGCAGGGCATCGTGCCCTCCCGCGCGGACAAGATGGCCTCGATCGCCGTGGACAAGGGCCTGTCCAAACTGGGCAGCGTCGCCGACTTCTATCGCGAGCTCGAACCCGACGCGCTGGCCGAACACCTGACCGCGATCGCGCAGGACCAGATCCGCGACATCGTCGAGGAGATCGCGATCCGCGAGCATCCACAGCTGTGGTTCAACCTGCCCGCGCAGGTGCGTGAGGTCGTGCACGATCGGGTGCGCGACCAGCTGCCCGACATCCTGCGCGAACTCACCGAGGAGCTGGGCAACAACATCGAGCAACTGCTCGACGTCAAGCAGATGGTGATCCGCTACTTCCAGTCCCGCCCGCAGCTGCTGAACATGGTGTTCCAGGTGCTGGGCGCGAAGGAGCTGCGGTTCATGCAGAACTTCGGCTTCTACTTCGGCGCGCCCATGGGCGTGATCCTGGTGTTCATCCTGCACCTGTACCCGCACCCGCTGATCGTGCTGCCCGTCGGCGGCGTGATCATCGGCTGGGTGGTCAACTGGATCGGCCTGAATCTGATCTTCGCCCCCGCCTATCCGAAATGGTGGTGCCCGTGGCGGCAGGGCCTGCTGATCAAGCGGCAGCCCGAGATCACCGAGGGCTACGCGGATCTGGTGGCCAACCAGATCATCACGATCGCCAACGTCGGCGACGAACTGCTCAACGGCCCGCGCTCGGACCGGACCATGCAGGTGCTCGAGGACACGCTGCGCCCGGCCACCGACCGCGCGCTCGGACCCGCCCGGGGCGCACTGAAATTCGTGATCGGCCGCAACGACTACGAGCACCTGCGGACCCGATTCGCCGACGAGGCCAAGAATCTCGCGCCGGTCGCCTTCGCCGATCCGGCGTTCAACGCGCAGCAGAGCAAGTCGGTCAGTCAGTACATCGCCAAACAGATGGCCGCGCTGTCGCCGCCGGACTTCGTGGATATGTTGCGCGCGGCGATAAAACAGGATGAATGGCTCTTGTTCGTCCATGGCGGCGTGTTGGGCCTGCTGGCCGGTTACGCTCATATCCTGATCTTCGGAACAGGAGTAGCCCCATGGCCGTGGTGAACCACTCGGACGACGACGAAGGTCCCGAGTATTCCACCGAACTCGTGCCCCGGGCCGCGGCGGAGGTCGCCCCGCGCTCCGTCGGTCCGGTGCGCACCGCGACGGGCGTCGTCTGGGTGGCGGTATCGGCGGTGACGGATGCGACCGCGTGGGGTCTGGGCACCGCCCTCGGCGTCACCGGCACGGTGGTGCGCGGCAGTATGGCCGGTCGGCCGACGCGCGAGGTGCTCTCGGATGCCGGTGAGCAGGTACGGGATTCGGTGCGGCGCGCGCTCGGCATCCCCCGCCCCGATCCCGCCGGCGCGGTTCCCGGTGCGCAGGCCCTGCGCGAGCGGGGGGCCGAACTGCTGCGCCGCTCGGCCGATGTGCACGCCGTCGACGACGATCATCCCGCCTTCGCGCGCATCCTCGCCGAACTCGCGCCCGACGAGGCGCGCATCCTGCGGCACCTGTATCTCGACGGCGCGCAACCCGCGCTGGAGGTGCGGCTCGGGCGCACGGAGCGAACGGGCATGGGCCTCACCATGATCGGCGAGGACGCCGCCGTCCGCTTCCCCGAACGCTGCGACGCCTACCTGACCAATCTGCGACGGCTCGGGCTGGCCGACCGGTCCCCCGACGCGCTGGACAACCCGACCCGCTACCAGCTGCTGGAGTCGCAGCCGGAGGTGCGGAAGTTGCTCAAGCGCAGCGGGTTCGGGACCAAGGTGTTCTATCGCAGCATCGCGCTCACCGGCTTCGGCGCGCATTTCGTGCGCGCCTGCCTGCCGGTGCCGCCGCTGGATCAGGCGCTGTAGTCAGCCGACCTGTTCGGCGAGTTCGAGCCAGCGCTCCTCGGTCGAATCCTTCTCGGCCTGAACCTGTTTGAGCTCCGCGCCGAGCGAGACCAGGCGGTCGGGTTCAGTGGCCGCCTCGGCGAGGGCTTGGTGCAGGCGCTCCTCGCGTTCGGTGAGTTTCTCCAGGGCGCGTTCGAGTTTGGACAGTTCCTTGCGGGCCGCGCGGTAGGTGACCGAATCGGTCGCGGGCGCGCTCGCGGCGGCGGCCTGGGCGCGACGCGGGGCCTCGGCGAGGGCGGCGCGGCGGCGCAGGTACTCCTCGATGCCGCCGGGCAGATTGGTGAGTTTCCCGTCGCCGAACAGCGCCCAGGTGCTGTCGCAGATGCGCTCGATGAGGTAGCGGTCGTGGCTGATCACCACGAGGGTGCCGGGCCAGCCGTCGAGCAGATCCTCGAGTTGTTGCAGGGTGTCGATGTCGAGGTCGTTGGTGGGCTCGTCGAGCAGCAGCACATTGGGCTCGCTCATGAGGATGCGGGTCAGTTGCAGGCGGCGGCGTTCGCCGCCGGACAGGTCGCCGACGGGGGTGCGCTGTTTGGCCGGGGTGAAGCCGAGCCGTTCGGCGAGCTGCCCCGCCGATATCTCCTTGTCGCCCAGCGTCGTTCGCTCGGCGACATCCGAGACCGCTTCCAGCACACGCATATTCGTGGGCAGATCGTCGAGTTCCTGCCGGAGCCAGCCGATCCGGACGGTCTGGCCCTGGATCCGCTTGCCCGCGGCCAGCGGCGCGTCCCCCGCCAGGGCGCGCAGCAGGGTGGTCTTGCCGGAGCCGTTCACGCCAACCAGACCCGCGCGTTCGCCGGGGGCCAGCCGCCAGGTGAGGTCGTGGACGAGTTCGCGATCGTCGGGGGTGGTGAGGGTGACGTCCTCGAGCTCGATCACCACCCGGCCCAGCCGCTTTCGCGCGAACGACGCCAGCTGCACGGTGTCGCGCGGGGGCGGGACATCGGCGATGAGGGCCTCGGCCGCCTCGACGCGGTAGCGGGGTTTGGAGGTGCGGGCCTGCGGTCCCCTGCGCAGCCAGGCCAATTCCTTGCGGGCGAGGTTGCGGCGGCGGGCCTCGCTGGCGTCGGCCTGGCGGGAGCGTTCGGCGCGGGCGAAGATCCAGTCGTTGTAGCCGCCCTCGTAGCTCTCGACCCTGCCGCCCACGACCTCCCAGGTCCGGGTGGCGACGGTGTCGAGGAACCAGCGGTCGTGGGTGACGACGACCAGGGCGCTGCGGCGGGAGAGCAGATGTTCGGCCAGCCACTGCACGCCCTCGACGTCGAGGTGGTTGGTGGGTTCGTCGAGGACGAGCAGATCGAGTTCGCGGACCAGGGCCGCGGCCAGCGCGACGCGGCGGCGTTCGCCTCCGGAGAGGTTGGTCACGCTCGCGTCCATCCCCAGGTCGGCGATGCCGATGCCCTCGAGTACGGAACGGATACGGGGATCGGCCGCCCACTCGTGTTCGGCGATGCCGTCGGTGCGGGCGTCCTCGGCCAGCCCGGCCAGCACCACCTCGCCGACCGTCGCGCCCTCGGGCAGCACGCCGCGCTGGGTGACCACGGCCATGCGCAGGCCGTTCACCCGGCTGACCCGGCCGCTGTCGGGCTCCTCGATCCCGGTCAGCACCTCCAGCAGCGTCGTCTTACCGCCGCCGTTGAGTCCCACGACCCCGATCCGCTCGCCCTCCTGCACGCCGAGCGAGACGTCGTCCAGCAACGGCTGCACGCCGAAGCTCTTGTGGACTTGTTCGAGATTGATCAGGTTCGCCATGGGTCCTCGGTGTCGTCGGTTTCGTGCATCGGCCAGGGTACTGGGGGTCGCGACTTGCCAAGGCGCGCAGGCCCGTCCTATGGTTGCGGCAATCCGACGGGTGTTCCCCAGAAGTCCTGCCGCAGAGCGGGAACCCGGCCTCGAGCGAGGTCAGGAGTGGGCGGCGAGCGTTGCCCTACCCACTTCACGTAAGGATTTCCCTTGCGTATCGGCCTCGGCCTCCCCATTGCCGACCCCACCATTCTCCCCGAATGGGCGCGTCGCGCCGACGCGGGCCCCTTCAGCACGCTCGGGCTGCTCGACCGGCTGGTCTACGACAATCCCGAACCGCTGATCACCCTCGCCGCGCTGGCGGGGATCACGACCCGGGTGAACCTCCAGACCGAGGTCCTGCTGGCTCCGCTGCGCGACACCGCTCTGCTCGCCAAGCAGGCCGCCACGCTGCATCGGCTCTCCGGCGGCCGTCTGATCCTCGGAGTGGGGGTCGGCGGTCGGGCCGATGACCACGAGGCGTCGGGGACCGAACTGCGGACGCGGGGGCGGCGGTTGGACGAGCAACTCGGCTTGATGCGAAAGCTGTGGGCCGGTGCGCCGTACAGCGACACGTGCGGACCGATCGGCCCGTCGCCCGGCGAGCGCCGCTCGACGATCGCGCCGTACGGCGGCACCTCGTCACCCCGGCACACCCCCGACCTAGGCCCCGAACTCTTGTTCGGCGGCTTCCAACCCGCCGCGCTCGAACGCGTGGGGCGATGGGGTGGTGGATTCCTCTGTGCCGCACCGCCTTCCTGGGCCGAAGGGCTCATCGAGACGGCGCGGCGTTCCTGGCGCGAGCACGGGCGGCCCGGCGCACCGCGCGTCGTCGCCCAGATGAATGCTGCCATCGGTCCCGATTCGGTTGTGGCCCAAGCGGCTTCGGCCATGCGCGCCTATTACGAGTTCAGCGGGCGAGCCGATTCCATGGTCGACGCGATGATCACCTCGGCCGCCGGAATACGCTCGGCCATCGCCCAATTCGCCGATCTCGGGGCCGATGAACTGATCCTCTACTGCTACGGTACGGATCCCGGTCAGGTCGATCGGATCGCGGATATCGTCGGCTGACCGTCAGGCGTGGTGCGGCGCGTCGCCGACCACCCGGGCACCGGGCACCGGGCCCGAGGCCGTGCGGACGCTGCGGCACACGCCCGCGCCGGACAGTTCGGCCGAGACGGCGACGGCGGTGGATTCGTCGGCGCACAGGAAGGCACAGGTGGGGCCCGAGCCGGACACGATTCCGGCGAGGGCGCCCGCCTCCACCCCCGCGCGCAGGGTGCGGCGGAGCTCCGGTTTCAGCGACAACGCCGCCGCTTGGAGGTCGTTGCCGAGCAGGGGGGCCAGCTGGTGCGGATCACCAGAGGCGAGGGCTTGGAGCAGTTCCTGGGGTTCGCCGAGGCGCGGCGGGTTGCCCTGTTCGCGGAGCCGGTCCAGCTCGCGGAAGACCGCGGGAGTGGACAGGCCCCCCTTGGCGAGGGCCAGCACCCAGTGAAAAGCCTTGCGGGACAACACCGGAAGCAATTTCTCCCCGCGACCACGACCCAGCGCGGTACCGCCGTAGAGAGCGAAGGGCACGTCACTGCCCAATTCCGCGCCGATGACCGCCAGCTCGTCCCGGCTCAACCCCAGATCCCACAGCTCGTTCAGACCGACCAGCGCCGCGGCCGCGTCGGCGCTCCCCCCGGCCATCCCGCCCGCGACCGGAATGCCCTTGCGGATCGCGAACTCCACCAGCGGCGCCCGGCCGCCCAGATGCGCCAGCCGCACCGCGGCCTGCCACACCAGATTGGTCCGGTCGGTCGGCACCTCGGCGGCGCCCTCGCCGACGACGCGCACCGCGAGCGAGGCCGCCGGGGAGATCTCCAGGTCGTCGCCGAGCGAGAGGGCCTGGAAAACCGTGGTCAGCTCGTGATATCCGTCCGCGCGCACCTCACCCACCCCCAGGTGCAGATTCACCTTGGACGGGGCCCGCACGACCACGGGACTGGGCACAACTGAGAGCACGAGCCCCAAGCGTAATGCGGACCCCGCCCCCGTGCGGCGGCCACTTGCCTCAACTACCCCCCGGGGGTATCTTCATCGGTAGCGGTGAGATACCCCCTCACCGTATCGAAACCGAGAACGAGGAGATGCTCATGGCCACCAGCACCTACACCGTCACCGGCATGACCTGCGGACACTGCGTGGCATCGGTGCAGAAGGAGATCGGTAGGATCGACGGCGTCACCGCGGTCGAGGTCGATCTGGCCACCGGCGCGGTCCGGGTCGAATCCGCCACGCCGATCTCCGACGACGCGGTCGCCGCCGCCGTCGACGAGGCGGGCTACGAGGTGGCGAATTCATGACCGACAGACTCCGGTTCGCCGCGTTCGGCGGCGGGCTGGTCGTGCTGTTCGCGGCCGCGCTCGGTCTCGGCGCCCTGGTGGGCGACCGGACCGGGGCGGCCCCCGGGCACGACGATTCTCATTCGACGCAGGCAGGCGAGGCGATGAACACCGGATTGCGCACCACCGAGGCGGGCTACACCCTCGACGAACTCTCGGCCCCCACCGAGACGAATCGCCCGGGGACGCTGAGTTTCCGGATCACCGGGCCCGACGCCGCGCCGGTCACCGCGTTCACCACGCTGCACGAGAAGCAACTGCACCTCATCGTGGTGCGCTCCGACACGGCCGAATACCGCCACGTGCATCCGCGGCTCGCCGCCGACGGCACCTGGTCGCTGGACTGGAAGTGGGCCGAACCCGGCGCCTACCGCGTCTTCGCCGACTTCTCCCCCGCCGCCGGACCGGGCGAGCTGGTGCTCAGCCGCACCCTGACCGTCGCCGGAACGAGCACGCCGCGGCCGCTGCCCGCGCCCTCGAACACCGCCCAGGTGGATGGTTACCGCGTCACCCTGAACGGCGAATTGTCCACGGCCGGAAGCGAATTGACATTCACCGTCACCCGCGACGGCACACCGGTGACCGATCTCGAGCCCTATCTGGGCGCGTACGCGCACCTGGTCGCCCTGCGCGGCAGTGATCTGGCGTACCTGCACGTACATCCCGAGGGCGAGATCGGCGCGACCCCCGCGGGCCCGCGGGTCGCCTTCCACGCCCAGGCTCCCAGCGCCGGGACCTACCGGCTGTACCTGGACTTCTCGCACGGCGGCGCGGTGCACACCGCGGAGTTCGCCGTCGAAAGCTCCGGCGGCGCAGCGACTTCCGGCGGTCACGACCATCACGAAGGAGGTCATCAGTGAGCGCGCCCACGAACGAACGCTCGGTCGAACTCGATATCGGCGGGATGACCTGCGCCTCGTGCGCGGCCCGAATCGAGAAGAAGCTCAACCGGATCGACGGCGTCACCGCGACGGTCAACTACGCGACGGAGAAGGCGCGGGTCGACTTCCCGGCGACGGTCACGCCCGCGGATCTCATCGAGAAGGTCGTCGACGCCGGGTACACGGCGCACCTGCACGAGGACGCGCCCGCGCCGACGACCGCCGCGTCCCCGGCGCAGCTGCTGCGGCAACGGTTGCTGATCAGCCTCGCGCTGGCGGTGCCGGTGATCGTGCTGGCGATGGTTCCGGCGCTGCAATTCCGCAACTGGCAATGGCTTTCGCTCACCCTCGCCACGCCGGTGGTCTTCTGGGGCGGCGCGGCGTTCCATCGGGCGGCGTGGGTGAACGCGCGGCACGCGACGGCCACCATGGACACGCTGATCTCGCTGGGCACGCTGGCGGCCTACGCCTGGTCGGTGTACGCGCTGTTCTTCGGTGACGCCGGAATGCCGGGGATGACACACGGTTTCAGCTTCGCGGTCGAGCGGGGCGGGGCCGCGTCGGACATCTACCTCGAGGTCGCGGCCGGGGTGATCGTGTTCATCCTCGCGGGCCGGTACTTCGAGACCCGCGCCAAGGAGCGGGCCGGTTCCGCGCTGCGCGCGCTGCTCGAGTTGGGCGCCAAGGACGTCGCGGTGCTGCGGGACGGGGGCGAGGTGCGGGTGCCGGTCGACAGCCTGCGGGTCGGCGAGCGGTTCCTGGTGCGACCCGGGGAGAAGGTTGCCACCGACGGCGTTGTCCTGGAGGGCAATTCGGCGATCGATATGAGCATGCTCACCGGCGAGTCCGTGCCGGTGGAGGTCGGTCCCGGCGATGAGGTCGTGGGCGCGACGTTCAACGCCGGTGGGGTGCTGACGGTCCGCGCCACCCGGATCGGCTCGGACACCCAGCTGGCGCAGATGGCGAAGCTGGTGGAGCAGGCGCAGAACGGCAAGGCCCAGGTGCAGCGGCTGGCCGACCGGGTGGCCGGGGTGTTCGTGCCGATCGTGATCGCGATTTCCGTTGCGACGCTGGGGTTCTGGCTGGGGACCGGAATCTCGGTGGCGGCGGCGTTCGGCGCGGCGGTGGCGGTGTTGATCATCGCCTGCCCGTGTGCGCTCGGATTGGCCACGCCGACAGCGCTTCTGGTGGGGACCGGGCGTGGGGCGCAGCTGGGGATTCTGATCAAGGGGCCGCAGGTGTTGGAGTCGACGCGGCGGATCGATACCGTGGTGTTGGACAAGACCGGGACGGTGACGACCGGGAAAATGAGTCTGGCGCAGGTGGTTCCGGATTCGGGTGTGGATGCCGGGGAGCTGCTCGCGGTCGCGGCGGCGGTGGAGCACGGGTCGGAGCATCCGGTGGCTCGGGCCGTGGTTGCGGGCGCTCGCGAGCGGGGAATTACGCCGGAGCCGGTGCAGCAGTTCGTGTCTCACGGCGGTAAAGGTGTGCAGGGTCTCGTGCGTGAGCGGGCCGTGGTCATCGGTCGCACCGAGCTGCTGGAGGATTGGGCGATCACGATCCCGGACGCCTTGGCGCAAGCCAAGTCCGAGGCCGAGGCCGCCGGTAAGACCGCCATCGTGGTCGCCTGGGACGGTGCGGCTCGTGGCGTGCTGGTGATCGCCGACGCGGTGAAGCCCACCAGCGCCGAGGCCATCGCCGACATGCGGGCTCTGGGCCTGACTCCGGTGCTGTTGACCGGGGACAACAAGGCCGCCGCGCGGACCGTCGCCGCCCAGGTCGGGATCGACGAGGTGATCGCCGAGGTCCTGCCCAGCGACAAGCTCGACGAGGTCAAACGCTTGCAGGACCAAGGCCGAGTGGTCGCCATGGTCGGCGACGGCGTCAACGACGCTGCGGCCTTGGCTCAGGCGGACCTCGGCCTCGCCATGGGCACCGGCACCGACGTCGCCATCGAGGCCGGAGACATCACCCTGGTCCGCGGCGACCTCCGCACGGTAGCCACGGCAATCCGCTTGTCCCGAGCCACCCTCCGCACCATCAAGGGCAACCTCTTCTGGGCCTTCGGCTACAACGTGGCCGCGATCCCCCTGGCGGCCCTGGGCCTGCTCAACCCAATGCTCGCCGGCGCGGCCATGGCGCTGTCCAGCGTCTTCGTGGTGAGCAACAGCCTCCGCCTCAGGGCCTTCCACTGACCCCAGGCCCACCAACCCAGCCGCACCCTTTATTCGGATCCGCACCCCCTGCAAGGTGTGCGAGGCCCGATAAGGGGTGCGGCTGGGTTGCCGTACTGCTGTGGTTCACGACCGGGTGATCAGTTTCCTGGAGTCGTCCTCGTCCAGTGCGACTCGGTGCAGCTCGGTGGTCACCGCTTTGTAGCGGTCGACCTCTTCGGACCGCTCGAGGTAGAGGTCTCCCACGTATTCCTCCAGGTAGACGACCGGCAACTCGGTGAGCTTCGACTGCGGCAACATCGGAAACTCCATGAGCGAGAACGGATTCACCAGTGCTCCGATGTGGTTGCGGCAGTTGAACGGAACGATACGCACCGAGACATTGGGCCTCCGTCCGAGTTCGGCCAGATGTCGGCGCTGCTCGGCCATGACACCGGGACCACCCAACTCCTCGCGAATCGCCGCCTCGGACAAAAAGATTCGCGCGGTGAAGGAGTCGTCGTCGAGACGTCGTCGTTGTCTCATCGCATCATCAACACGAAGCTCGACCTGGTCGCTCGGCAAATTCGGCGACTCCGTCCAGACGACAGCGCGGCAGTAGTCGACCGTGCGAACGATATTGGGCAGGAGCATGGTCCCCCACGCCGTCAGCCGAACGGCGGTGTCCTCCAAGACCGCACGCGGATCGAACGCGTCCGGCTCCCGATCGGCATCCGCGCGCCACCAGCCGCCACCGTTCCGCTTGATGGTTCTAACCTCCTTCGCGAGATGCAGGATCATCCTCCGCTTCTCGTCGGTCACTTTGTACTTGTCACACAGCGCGTTCATATACAGATCGGTCGCCCGCGCCGCGACCCCCTCTTCCAACCGCCCCATCGTCTGTGTCGAGACGCCCAAAACGCCCGCCGCCTGCCCCTGACTGAAACCCGCCTTCTTTCGCAACACATGCAATTGTCGGCCGAGCGCTCGCCGCGCGAGCGTGGAACCTACTGCACCCATCGAGAATTCACCCCTTCCTTCAAGTAGCTGTTCGCATTCGAATTGGCCTCTCACCGATCATCGTCACCTGCCGCGCAGGCAGCGAACCTCCACGGAACTCGGCGGAGGCTGACAGAAGTGTGCCCAGAAGTCGTGCCGCACCGCATCCCACAGGGCCTCGAATCGCGGCCATCGCTCCCGTGCCGCGGCAAGATCCGGTCGAGTGCCGGGATCGAAGGACAACAGCATCGCACCGCTGTCGATATCGCGGACGGAGACAATCGTGACCTGGTGTTGCTCGAGGTCCCAGCTTGCCTCCCATTCGTTCGCTGTGGAGTGGTGGGATGCGCCGCGTTGCGCCCCGGATGATTGACAGATCCTGTTCATAGGGGTCCTCCGATAGCCTTCGAACCGTTCGGATTTCGCGACACATGGGTGGACGTGCCGTATCAAAACCCTGATGACAGGCGGGCTCTCATACGGTATGTCCGAATAAACGCTGAGATGTGCAGCATCGCGCGGTCATTTCAAGCATCTCTCGACAGGCGTTCGACAGTGAATGCTCTTGCCCGTCATAGCAGTTGACGGCTAACGTCAATACCATGGTGGCCGCGAACGCCGACCGACGGCGAGAAATCGATCGGATTGTTGCCGACGAGCGCGCCGAAGGTGTACGCGCGGGCCTACATCCGTTCGAAGTCGCCGCCCGGATCGTCGATCGAGTGCCCGAGATGACGGCGCTCGAAGCGCAGCGACTGGCACGGGGTTGGTCGCGTCGACAGCTGTCGAAGTTGATCGACGAACTGTACGAGGCGGATTCATTAGCCCCCGTGGGTCTCGCCGATGAAACGATCTGCCGATGGGAGCACGGCGACCGGACGCCGTCGCCGGAACGTATCGACTATCTGTGCCGGGTCTACCGCACGAGACCCGACCGACTCGGCTTCGGAGTCGACCATTCCGCTTCGACGCCCGGCACCGCCCTTCCCGGCCTGATCGCGTTCTTTCCCTACACATCCCGCGAATCCGATCACGACCTCAGGAGTCGAATCGTCGATGCCGAGCGCGAAATCACCGTCTTCGGACTCACTCGCAATGCCTACGCCCGGGACGGCACTCTCGATCTTCTGGGGCAAGCCGCGAGTCGCGGCGTAGCGATAACCATCTACGTGATGGACCCATGGTGCGAATCCCGTCGCGATCGGTACCGAGTCGAGCCCGCCGAAGCGGCCATGGAAAATCCCGAACGATACATCCGCGAGGGATTGATCCCATTGCGGGAAGCCGCCTCGGCACACCCCAACTGGTCCATCTGGACGTTCGATTTCCCGATCTCTTTCGCGGTCGAGAAGATCGACAACGCCATCCGCATCGCGGCGTACGCACCCGGGCGCCGAGGTACCGAATCACCGATATTCGTCTACGACAACGACTTTCCCGCCTACGACTACTTCGCCGGTCAGCTGGACTGGTTGCGAGCACGGGCGGAAAATCCCCATCGGGAGCCCTGGCGTTCGAAAAATATCCATGTCCGCCCTCTGACTTTACCCGCCGATTCAGAATGAGGAAGAACCGGCGGGTTAAGTCACTCAGCCGGCTGTTCGGATCGGGTTTTCAACGCTTTCCGGATCAAGGCGCGGGCGGCTTCCCCGGTTACGGATTGGGCAGCGAGCTTATCGAAGGTTCGATGATAGATCTTGATCTCCCGTGGTTGCGTAATCGTCAATTCTGCCGTCACCGCTTCCACAAAGACCACTTTGGTATCGAACATGACGAACGCTGTTGTCGTCATCTCGAACGGCGCCGAGGCAGGAACGATGCCGAGTGTCACGCGAGGCATACCTTGTGCGGCAAGTAGCCGGTCCATTTGGCCGACCATTGTCTGGTCATCGCCAACGGTGGTGTACAACGCTTGTTCTGCAATGATGAAGTGAAACAGGTGGTTTCGCTGATATAAGACGCGTTGCCGCTCGATCCGGGCCGATACCCCTTCGTCCAAGTCGTTAGGCACCTGCTGAAAATCGATGACTTTTCGGAGGATTCCAGCCGCGTATTCCGCTGTCTGCAAGAGTCCGGGAACAACGACGGGTTCGTATCCGCGTAGTATCCGCGCTTCGGCTTCCGCTTTGATGAACGCGCTTTGTCTCCGCTTGGTGCCGGTGCCCAGCACCTTCTGCCACTCCAAATTGGCAGTGTCGATATTTCGGCGGGTGGCTGTTAGGTCCGCTAGCTGGTCCGGCGCGTTACAGTCGCGGCAGTAGGCGGCAATTTCGTCCAGCGACGGAAGTATTTTGCCGTACTCGATCTTCGATACCTTGCTCGGATGCCACTGGTTCAGCCGCGCCAATGCGGCACCCGACAGGCCAGCGGTAAAGCGAATCTCTCGGAGCCTAGCCCCGAGAGATTCGCGTTGCTGGTCGAGAGGGTCTGTCACCGAACGATGTACTCGCGGTAAGGGGTGGCAAGCGACCACAACTGTTGTTTGATCTGTCGGCAGTGTTCGACAATCCCGGTATCCGTGGTCAGCGCCGCGCCGTCTGCGGCACGTCCGTTCTCGTCTACGAGGTTGAACACCACCCGGTTGTCGTCCAACAGCCAAAAATCATCTGCTGGCACGTCTCCGGCGTCGTGCCGTGGCAAGTACCGGATGTCTTCTCCAGCACCTGCGTTCAATCCGGTTACCGCCAGAGAGAATCGGGTGTAGTCCGTGTGCGGGACAGTGACGACACGTACCCGCGTGACTGCTACGCCCCGAGCGGTGGTGTCTTTCACCAGTTGTAGCCACGGCTCGAACCACACGTAATCGTCCGGTTCTCCGTCGAGAAACTTACGGAAAGGCTCGGACTCGTCGGGCACCGCGTAAGCATCTCTGACTTCGAGGTGAAATGCCTCTCGGCGGCACTCCTCGAACAGATCAGGCCACGGATTGCCGCGCAGCAGTTCCATAGAACTCCCTCGTGAACTTCGGTACGGCGATAACTGTTTCATCGTCCGCTATGTCGAGCTGTGCGAGCGTCTCGGTGTCCGTGACCGGCCTGCCGGTCAGCAGAAACGTGCCACGGCCGGTATCCGTGAGGAGGGCGCCAATGAAGGTGTCCGGTTCGAGGAATCCGAGCAACTTGTGGGGAAGCTCGACAGTGCCGGGGGTTTCGGTCTTCCATGCCTGAACCAGGTACTCGACACTGTGGGACAGCAGGCTTGGACAGTTTCCGCCGGTGCTTCCGCACCTGCCGAGAAACGCGGCTTTCATCGCAGTTACCTCCGTTGAATCGTGTACCGAAGTCGTACCAGCACTTCTGATTGTGGCTCGGCAGTCACAGCTGTGCACGGAAAATCATGTGCTGCTGCACGGTTGTGCACGATCGTGGACCAGCCTGGCTTCCGCTTCGTAGCTTGAGATTCGACGCACGATCGAGTAGGGATCGAGATGGACAGTCTGAGGCGAACGAGGCTTTTGGAGTTCGACGGCGGCGTACTCGAGATCTACGACTACGGCGACGAGGACCACGTCACAGGGGTCTGGTTGGAGTTGTACGGCCGCAGGGGCATGTCCACGTTTCCCGCGCTCGAACCCGTCGAAGAGGACTACGACAACGAGGTGACCGGGGAGGCGTCGTGACGCCGTTCGATTGGCACATCGGCCTGGTCATCGCGATCGGCATCCCATTGGTGGTGTTCCTGGCCGTGGCGCTCTGGCCACAACGCATCCCGAAACATAAGCCCTCGCAAAAGATTAGGGAACAGGTCCAGCAGGAGACCGAGGAATAGCGACTACAGTGCGGAAGATCGAGAGGCCAGCTCGACGTACTCACCCGTCGTCAATGTCTCCCCCCGGGCAGCCGGATCGATCCCCGCCGCCCGAAGCCGCGATTCGGCTTCGGCCGCGCTACCCGCCCACGAACCGAGGGCCGCTCGAAGAGTCTTGCGGCGCTGGGCGAATGCGGCGTCTATGACGCTGAAGACCCGCTGGCGATGCGCGGCGTCCTGGGGCCACGGCGGAGTCGGGTAGCGATCGATGCGGACCAAGCCCGATTCGACCTGGGGAACTGGCCAGAAGACCTGGCGGCCAACCGATCCGGCGCGGCGGACGGTGCCGAAATAGCCCGCCTTCACGCTGGGCACACCATACACCCGCGAACCCGGTTCGGCGGCAAGACGTTCCGCCACCTCCGCTTGCACCATCACCAGAGCCGTTCTGATGGAAGGGATTTCGGCCAGCAGATGCAGAAGAACCGGAACCGCCACGTTGTAGGGCAGATTGGCCACCAACGCGGTGGGAGTACCGGGAAGGTCGGTGGCGGACACTCGAAGGGCGTCAGCCTCGACGACGTCCAGGCGGTCGGTGAGGTCGGGCGCACGATCGGCGACTGTCCGAGGCAGGTGGGAAGCCAATACCGGATCGATCTCCACCGCGATGACCCGATCCACGACGTCCAGCAGCGCCAGTGTCAGCGAGCCGAGGCCCGGCCCCACCTCGAGCACCACATCCTCACGCCCCACCCCGGCCGCCGCGACAATGCGCCGCACCGTGTTGGCGTCGTGCACGAAGTTCTGCCCGAGCTGCTTGGTCGGTCGCACGCCGAATCGCTCCGCCAGCGCCCTGACCTCGGCGGGACCGAGTAGAGCGGCCTGGCCACGGGCGGCGGCGACGGGTTCGGACACGTCGACAAACTATCAAGCGGGGTTCAGGAGGCCCGCGCCCGATCGAGGAAGTCGTCCAGTGCCGCTCGCATCTCCCCGTTCAACTGCATGTGCCGACCCGCGCCCCACACCACTCGCTGATCCGCCCCGCCCGCCGCCAGCCGCGCCACCAACGCGGCGTGCAACGGGGACGGCGCGGTCGTGTCGAAAGCGTTGAGCAACAACAGGATAGGGCGGTCGTAACCGCTCGTAGGTACGCCCAGGTAGTCGGCGATCACCGCCCGGAAGTGCTCGTCTCCCAGCGGCTCGGCCAGCAGATCGCTGATCCCGACACCGGCCACCATGTCCGCGATCTCGTCCAGGCACCGTTTGTCGGCGGCATCGAGAATCCGACGGCCGCGCGGCGTGAGGTAACCCTCGATATCGATATCCGGCCGCGCGACCCGCAACCCGGCGAACACGCTCACCACGAACGCCGTCAGCGCGTCCCCATAGACACTGGGCAGATCCGGCCCCCACGGCCCGGCCATCGGCAACAACGTCTCGATATCCGACCCCGGGTCGATCACCACGCTGCCGCGAAAATCCAAGTCCGGAGCCAGTTTTCGCGCCGAACGCGCCGTCCCCAACGCCGCCTGCCCGCCCTGCGACCCACCCAGCACCACCCACCGCCGCCCCAACTCCGGATGCGCCGCCCGGGCCGCGTCGACCATGTCCACGGTCGCGCTCGCCTCGGTCTTCAACTCCAGATACGGATGCGTCCCGGTGTCGAACCGGCCCAAGCCCAGGTAGTCGGGGGCCACGACGGCGAAGCCCTTGGTCAGGAATCCGCGCAGGAAGACGTCCTCCCGCACCCGCTGCTCCACCCACGGCCCGCGCTCCGGCTCGGACTGTCCGCCGCAGCCGGGACCGAGCCCCAGCGAACCGTGATCGAAGGCGAGGATGGGCCACCCACCCTCGGGTACGGGACCGGACGGAATCAGTACCGCGCCCGTAGCGGGGAGCACCGAACCGTCCGAGCCGGTCGTCCAGTACTCGAGCGCCGATCCGGTGCCGGGCATATCGCGCCACCCGGGAGGCCGCGCGACGACCGCGATCGGGGTACCGGGCGCCGGGCCCGCGCTCGTCGCCGGGGTCGCGCCCGCGAGCACCGTCACCCCGGCCGCCAATGCCGCCGCCACCCGCCCGGGAACCCCGAAAAACCGCATCCAGCACCACTTTCCATGAGGACGGGCAGACCAGACCGATCGGAATGAGAGTACACATTGACGCCAACTGATACACGTTCTAGTTTCGGTGTGTCGCCAGAAGGTCCCGCAGAGAGTTAGGACGAGCGCAATGCAGCGTAGATTCGACGGACGACGGGTGCTCGTCACCGGCGCGGGTTCGGGCATCGGCCGGGCGGTCGTCCACCGGTTGCTCGACGAGGGCGCGACGCTGGTCGGCGTGGACGTGTCCGAGGCGGGACTGAAGGAAACCGTCGAGAACGCCGCCGCGGACTCCCGCTCCCGCCTGCACACCGTGGTGCTGGACGTGTCCGATCCCGAATCGGTCCGCTCGGGCAGCACCGCGGCCGTCGAATTCCTCGGTGGGCTGGACGTTTTGGTGAACGCCGCCGGAATCCATCGCTCCGCGCACACCCACGAGATGTCGCTGGAGTCGTGGAATCAGATCATCGGGGTCAATCTCACCGGCACATTCCTCATGGTCCAGGCCACGATCCCGCATCTGCTCGCGTCGAGCCACCCGGTGATCGTGAACTTCTCCTCGACCGCCGCGCACGGCGCGCATCCGTACATGGCCGCCTACGCCGCGTCCAAGGGCGGCGTGAACGCCATGACCAAGGCCATCGCCCTCGAGTACTCCAAGCAGGGCCTGCGGGCGGTGAACATCGTCCCCGGCGGCATCGCGACCGGCCTCACCCAGAGCTTCTCCGCCCCCGACGACGCCGACTGGAACCTGCTGTCCCGCCTCACCGGCTGGCTGAACAACGGCGCGTTCGGCGAGCCAGAGGACGTGGCCGCCGCGGTCGCCATGGTCGCCTCCGACGACGGCCGCTACATCACGGGTTCGGAGATCCGGGTCGACGGCGGGGCCTTGATGTAGGGCTCACCCGATCCCCAGTCGACTCGTGCACGCGGGCCAGGCACCCCAGCCCTGCCGCGCCCGCGTCACCTCGGCGATGGCGATCTGCTCCTCGCGGGTCGCCATATCGGCGCGCGGCGCGTAGCGCAGACCGCCCTGCCGTTCCCAGGTGCTCTGGTCGAACTGGATGCCGCCGTAATACCCGTTGCCCGTGTTGATCGCCCAGTTGCCATTGGATTCGCACCGGGCCAGGGCGTCCCAGATCGCGCCGTCGCGCACGGGCGGGACCTCGGTGCCGGGCTTGGCGCCCTTGCGGACCGTCTTGGGTTCGGCGGGGACGATGATCTTGCTGGCGATCGGATCCTTGTCCGCGTCCTGGCCGTTCACGATGGAGACGGCGAACGTCACGTCCTGCACGCCCGCCTTGCCCGGATTCTCGACCACCGTGCGGCTCATGTTCATGGTCGGATCCTCGATGACGTTCTCCGGCGGATCCAGCGGCACGCGCTCGACGCGGTTCTCCACCCGTTTGCGGGTGACGGTGATCTTCATGCCGATGGTCAGCTTGGTGTCCGGCGCGGGATCGACCGAATCCTGGTTCACCAGTGCGGCATTGCGGCCCTGCAACAACTCGCCCACGGTCGGCGCGGCGATGCGCACGATCTCCGCGGGCTGCGCGCCATCGGTCAGCAACACCGTGCGCGGGCTCGTGATGGCCAGCGCCGCGCCCTCGAGCGGCAGCGGCGTCGGGCGCGGCGGGGAGACGAAAACGTCTGTGGGGATCTGCAATTGGGTCAGCGCCTCGGCGACCGTGTAGCCGGTGGTCCACAGCTCGTGCACCTTGCCGTCGAAGGTGACCGACACCGGCCGGGCGCGGTTCAGCGTGATCGTGCCGCCGTCGACCACCGCGGCGTCCGCGCCGGGCGAGAGCGCGTCCTTGGCCTTCAGCACGAAGCCCGCCGCCTTGACCACCCCGCCCACCTTGAGCGACATCGTGGTCAGCGTCCGCTGTTCCCCGTCGACGACCAGCGTGACGGTCTTGCGGTGCAGGATCGCCATCGACGCGCCGAGGATCAGCGTGATCAGCAAGGCGGCGATCGCCGCGTACAGCAGCGGCGAGCGCGAGGAGTTGATCCGCTGGAGAGCGGACATCCGAGGCTCCGGCATGGTCACAATACGATAACGACGGGGTCAGGGCCTGACAACCACGAGTCGTGGAACAGGCGTTTTCCACATCACGGCCGGATGACGCGGCCGTGGCCAGATTACGACGCCGTTATGGTAGTGCGCCCGGTCACCGGTCGCTCACCGAACGGTCTCCCTGTGATTCAGGACACTGCCGACGCGCCGATGCCGTAGACGCGTTCGGCATTGGCGGTGGTGATCTCCGCGAGTTCCTCGGGCACCTGTTCGCGCAGTTCGGCCAGGGCACGCACGGTGTAGGGCAGGCAGTAGGACTCGTTGGGCGCGCCGCGGAACGGGTGCGGGGTGAGGTAGGGCGCGTCGGTCTCGACCAGGATCGACTCGGCGGGCACGAGTTTCGCCGCCGCGCGCAGCTCCCGCGCGTTCTTGAAGCTGACCGTGCCGGAGAAACTCAGGAGGTAACCCGCCTCGACACAGGCCCGGGCCATCGCCTCGTCGGAGGAGAAGCAGTGGAAGATCACCGTGTCCGGCGCGCCCTCCTCCGCGAGCACGGCCAGCACGTCGCGGTCGGCCTCGCGGTTGTGGATCATGAGCGGTTTGCCCAGCCGTTTGGCCAGATCGATGTGCCAGCGGAAGCCCTCGATCTGCTCGGGCGGCACGGCGCAGCCGTCGAGTTTGCCGGGCCAGTAGTAGTCCAGGCCGGTCTCGCCGACGGCGACCACGCGCGGGTCCGCCGCCAGCTTCTCGAGTTCGGTCCTCGCGGCGTCGTCGAGGACGTTCGCGCGGGTGGGATGCAGCGCGACCGCCGCGTACACGCGCGAATCCCAGTGCGCGGCCCGCACGGCGAACCGGGCCGAATCCAGATCGTCGGCGACGGTCACCACCCGGCCGACGCCGACCGCCGCGGCCCGATCCACCACGGCCGCAACGGTTTCCGCGTCCGAGGCACCGCAGGCGTCCAGATGGGTGTGCGCGTCCACCAACGGGGACAGCGGTTCGGGGGCGGCGGGCGCGGGACGTTTGCTAGGCATGGTCACCCGGGATATCGACGCGAGCGGACAGGGGCACTCGGACTACAGTAATAACACCATGACTGACGCCGGACGCCCCGCCTTCTACATCACCACGGCCATCGCCTATCCCAACGGCGCGCCGCACATCGGGCATGCCTACGAGTACATCTCGGCGGACGCCCTCGCGCGGTTCAAGCGCCTGGACGGCTTCGACGTGTTCTTCATGACCGGCACCGACGAGCACGGCCAGAAGGTGCAGCAGGCCGCGAAGGCCGCGGGCGTCCCGGTCGAGGAGTACGCCGCGCGCAACTCCGACGTGTTCGAGGCCATGGACAAGACCCTCGACATCTCCTACGACCGGTTCATCCGCACCACCGACGAGGACCATCAGGTCTCCTCGGTCGCGATCTGGGAGCGGATGCGCGCGGCCGGGGACATCTACCTCGACACCTACTCCGGCTGGTACTCGGTGCGCGACGAGGCGTTCTACACCGAGGAGGAGACGACCGTCCTCGACGACGGCACCCGCATCGCCACCGAGACGCGCACCCCGGTGGAGTGGACCGAGGAGTCGAACTACTTCTTCCGGCTGTCGAAGTACCAGGACCGGCTGCTCGAACTGTACGAGCGGCGGCCCGATTTCATCCTGCCGGGCACGCGGCGCAACGAGATCGTCAGCTATGTGAAGGCCGGGCTGAAGGATCTGTCCATCTCGCGCACCACCTTCGACTGGGGTGTGCCGGTGCCGGACGATCCGGCGCACGTGATGTACGTGTGGGTGGACGCGCTCACCAATTACCTCACCGGAGTGGGCTTCCCGAACACCGATTCCGACGCGTTCCGGAAGTTCTGGCCCGCGGATGTGCACATCATCGGCAAGGACATCACCCGCTTCCATACCGTGTACTGGCCCGCGTTCCTCATGTCGGCCGGGGTCGAGCTGCCCAGACGCGTGTTCGTGCACGGGTTCCTGTTCAACAAGGGCGAGAAGATGTCCAAGTCGGTCGGCAATGTGGTCGACCCGCTGGATCTGGTCGATGCCTACGGGCTCGACGCGGTGCGCTTCTTCCTGCTGCGCGAGATCTCCTACGGGCAGGACGGCTCCTACAGCCACGACGCCATCGTCGGCCGCATCAACACCGATCTGGCCAACGAGTACGGCAACCTCGTGCAGCGCAGCCTGAAGATGGTCGCGCGCGACTTCGGTTCGGCCGTACCGACTCCCGGCGAGTTCACCGACGCCGACCGCGAACTGCTCGATCGCGCCACCGGCCTGCTCGACCGCTGCCGCGCCGAATTCGACCAGCAGCAGATGCATCTGGCGTTGGAGGCGATCTGGCTGACGCTGGGCGAGACGAACCGCTACTTCTCCGCCCAACAGCCTTGGGCGCTGGCCAAATCCGGCACGCCGGAGGACATCGCCCGCGAGGCCACGGTCCTGTACGTGACGGTCGAGGTGCTGCGCATCGTCTCGATTCTGGTGCAGCCGGTCATTCCCGGGTCGGCGGGACGCATCCTCGACCAGCTGGGGCAGACCGGGCGAACGTTCGCCGATATCGGGACGCCGATCGAGGCGGGGTTGTCCCTGCCCGCGCCGGAGCCGGTGTTCCCGAAGTACGTGGAGCCCAAGGACTGACGGGGCTCGACGAGCTCCGCGCCCCGGCCCCGGTCCTCGAGGATCGACGGGCCTACTCGTGGGCGCGGGCGGCGAGGACCGCGTCGTAGAGTTCACGGCGGGAGGCGCCGGTGGCGGCGGCTATTTCGGCGCAAGCTTCCTTGAGGCGGATGCCCTCGGTGACCAGGGCCTCCACTTCGTCGACCAGGTCGGCGGGGTCGGCCGAAAGGGGTTGGGCGCCTTCGATCACCACGGTGATCTCGCCGCGGGCGTGCTCGGTGGCCCAGGCGGCGAGTTCGGCGAGGGTGCCGCGGACGACCTCCTCGTAGGTCTTGGTCAGTTCGCGGCAGACGGCGGCGCGGCGGTCGGGGCCGAGGATCTCGACGGCGTCGGTGAGGGAGTCGGCCAGGCGGTGCGGGGCCTCGAAGAAGACCACCGCGCGCGGTTCGCGGATCAGGGTGCGCAGCCATTGTTTGCGGGGCCCGGATTTGCGGGGCGGGAAGCCGTCGAAGCAGAAGCGTTCCACCGGCAATCCGGACAGGGCCAGTGCGGTGGTGACGGCCGACGGGCCGGGCAGGCAGGTCACCGGGAGGCCGCGTTCCACACAGGCCGCGACCATGCGGTAGCCCGGATCGCTGACCGACGGCATCCCGGCGTCGGTCACCAGCAGCACGGTGTGTCCGGACTCGATCTCGTTGAGCAGCAACGGGATTCGCGCGGTCTCCACATGATCGTAGAAGCTCACCACGCGCCCGCTGATCTCCACCTCGAGGGCCTTGGCCAGCGCCCGCGTGCGGCGGGTGTCCTCGGCGGCCACCACCTCGGCCGAGCCGAGCGCCTCCCGCAGCCGCCGCGACGCGTCACCGGGATCCCCCATGGGCGTCGCCGCGAGCACCAACCGCCCGCTCGGCTGATCGGTCATCACCACTCCCGTCTCGGTTCGGATGCCTTCCCCGAATCTCCTTCGCAGGGACGGTAGCGAAGGACGGGACCCCGGTGCCAATAGACTCGTGCCGTGACCCAGCTGACCGACGCGCGACCGCCGATCGGTGCGGGCCCGGCCTTGTCGAGTCCGGCGCCACTGCGCCCCTCGCCCGATTTCGGGCCCACGGATCGGATGCGGGGGTGGCTGGTCACCGCGTTCCTGACCGTGATCGC
Organism: Nocardia sp. NPDC004068; assembly: GCF_042874315.1. Lineage (NCBI taxonomy): Bacteria > Bacillati > Actinomycetota > Actinomycetes > Mycobacteriales > Nocardiaceae > Nocardia > Nocardia sp. NPDC004068. Next base: position 521,120 of record NZ_JBIAMW010000004.1, on the reverse strand, counting down.
GGGGGTGACGCGGTTTCTGGAGCTGGGCTATCCGACCGACGCGGGTACGCCGGTCTTCGACGAGAAGCATTACGCGCCGCAGGCGTGGCAGATGGTCACCGGCGGTGGGGTGGAGGACAATCCGGCGTTCGGGCTGGTGGTGCATCCACCGGTCGGCAAGCAGATGATCGCGCTCGGCGAGGCCGTCTTCGGCTACACGAGCTGGGGGTGGCGGTTCACCGCGGCGCTGTCGGGATGCCTGCTGGTGCTGCTGGTCGTGCGGATCACGCGGCGGCTGACCCGCTCCACCCTCATCGGGGCGATCGCGGGACTGCTACTGATCTGCGACGGGGCGACCTTCGTGGCCTCGCGCATCGGCATGCTGGACATTTTCCAGACGTTGTTCGTGACGGCGGCGTTCGGCTGTCTGATCGTGGACAGGGACCACATGCGCGAGCGGCTCGCCCGCGCGGATGCCCAAGGGCGCGTGGGACTCACGGCGTTCGGGCCGCGGCTCGGGGTGCGGTGGTGGCGATTCGGGGCGGGGCTGCTGCTCGGATTGTCGTTGGGCACCAAGTGGTCCGGGCTCTACTTCATCGCGTTCTTCGGGCTGCTGTCGGTCGGGTTCGATCTGGCCGCGCGGCGCGCCTACGGGGTGCGGCGGCCGCTACTCGGCACCGCGGTCCGCGATATCGGCCCCGCGCTCTACGCCCTGGTGCTGATCCCGGTGCTGGTGTACCTGGGCAGCTATTCGATGTGGTTCGCCAGCGAGACCGGATACGACCGCTATTCCGTAGGCAATCCGTACGCCGGGAAGAATCCGATCGGCGCCGGCGGGACGTGGTCGTGGGTGCCGGACGCGTTGCGCTCGCTGTGGCACAACCAGGGTGAATCGCTGAGTTTCCATGAGGGACTGACCAATTCGGCCGGGAACCACCACCCGTGGGAGTCCAAGCCGTGGTCGTGGCCGATGAGCCTGCGGCCCATGCTGTACTACTACGCCGACAACGGGGTGACCGGCTGCGGCCAGAGCGTCTGCGTCAAGGCCGTCATGCTCATCGGCACCCCCGCGATCTGGTGGCTCGCCCTGCCGATGCTCGCCTGGGCGCTGTGGCGCACCGCGACCCGCGCCGACTGGCGCTACGCCTCGGTACTGGTCGGGTACGGGGCCGGACTGCTCCCGTGGTTCGCCACCCTCGACCGGCAGATGTACTTCTTCTACGCCGTCCCCATGGCGCCGTTCCTCGTGATGGGCCTGGCCCTCGTCCTCGGCGACATCCTCGGGCCCGCCCCGTACACGCGCGGCCCGTACGGACAACGCTGGCTGCTCGTCACCGAACATCGCAGTCTGAGCCTGCTTCTGGTGTGTCTGTATCTCGGGCTGGTCGTCGCCAATTTCATCTGGCTGTGGCCGATCCTCACCGCGCTGCCCATCACGCCGGGCAACTGGCACGACCACCTGTGGTTGCCGAGCTGGAAGTGAGCGCTACTCGTGCAGCGCCGCCCGCACGTACCGCAGCGCGGCCTCGTCGTCCAGGCCGAGGCGGCGGATGATCGCCACGTAGTCGGTGGCCGCGCGCCCGGCGGCGTCGCGGGTGGGATCGCCGGACGAGGCGATGAACGAGCCCAGGCGGCCGCGGGTTTCGAGAACGCCGTCCTGTTCGAGTTCGCGGTAGGCGCGGGCGACGGTATTGGGCGCCAGGCCGAGTTGCGCGGCGAGGGCGCGGACCGTGGGGATCTTGGTGCCCGCGGTCAGTTCGCCGGAGCGAACCCGGGCCACGATGCCCTGCCGCAGTTGTTCGTACGGCGGGACCGTCGAATGGTGGTCGACCGGGATCTCCAGCATGGCCTCACACCTCGTCGCGGGCGAGGGGGCAGGACAGACAGCGCGGGCCGCCGCGGCCGGAACCCAGCTCGGAACCGGGAATGGTGAGGACCTCGATGCCCGCGTCCGCCAGGCGCGCGTTGGTGTTCTCGTTGCGTTCGTAGGCGACGACCACGCCGGGGGCGAGCGCGAGGGTGTTGTTGCCGTCGTCCCACTGTTCCCGTTCGGCGGTGACGCCGTCGAGTCCGGTGGCGATGACGCGCAGCTTGCCGATGCCCATCGCGTCCGCGGCGGCGGGCAGGAACGGATCGGGTCCGCTCATGCTCACCCCGTCCGCGCCCTCCTTGCGAATCGTGAAGGCGCGCAACGAATCCTGGACCGCCGGGTACATGACGACGGCGTCGGTGTCGACCATCGTGCAGACGGTGTCCAGATGCATGGTGGCGCGGTTCTGCGCGATCGGCACCACGAGCACGGTGTGGGCGAGATTGTCCTCGAACAGGCTGCGCGCCAACGCTTCCGCGCCCGCCGGTGAGGTCCGCTCACCGACGCCGATCGCCACCACGCCCGGGGCGAGCAGCAGTACGTCGCCGCCCTCCATCGGGGCGGTGTGCGATTCGTAGGCGCGCCGCACGCCGAGGAAGCGGGGATGGAAGGCGTAGACCAGATCGGTGAGCGAGGTCTCACGCGCCCGCGCGGGCAGCGCCAGGGAGGTGATCGCCACCTTCGGTCCCACCCAGAACGACGAGTCACGAGTGAACAGCAGATTGGGCAGCGGATCGATCACGAAATCGGTGCCGTGATGCATCCGGCGCACCAGCGAGGTCGCGTCAGGCCCGAACGGCAGCTCGTCGAAGGTCATGCCCGCCATGAGCACATGCGCCAGATCCTCGGGCGGGACGCCGCGCAGATACGCCTTGAGGTCCTCGGCCAGCGCGTGCCCGACCCGGCGGGCGTCGACCGCCGCGGTGATGCCCATGCTGCGGCCCGGACGACTCACGGCCAGGGTCTCGGCCAGCAGATCGCGCAGGAGCAGCACCTCGACGCCGCGCCCGCGCAGCACGTCGGCGAACACGTCGTGTTCCTGCTGCGCGCGCTCGACCCAGGGAATGCCGTCGAAGAGGAGCTGATCGTTGTTGCGCGGGGTAAGCCGCCGCAATTCGTCCCCCGGCCGGTGCAACAGCACCGTCCGCAGCGTCCCGACTTCGCTTGTCACGGAAAACGGTCGCGCCGACGGCACCGCCTCTGCTTCCATGAGTTCGACCGTAACCGCCACCGGCCGCATTGGCACGGAATTCGCTGGGCGGCGCGGGTGTGGGCGGTGGGGCAGTTCTACGGATCTCGCTGGGCCGCGCGGGTGCGGGGGGTGGGCCACTTCGACGGATCTCGCTGGGCCACGCGGGTGCAGGGGGCGGGGCACTTCTTCCGAACGGTCGTAAACTTGACCTAACCTGAAGTATCGTTCAGCTATGCAGCACACGACCTGGCAGGCCAAGGAGCTCACCCCCGGACAGCTGTCCGAACGTAGCGGAGTCGCGGTGTCCGCGCTGCATTTCTACGAACGCGAAGGGCTGATCACCAGTCGGCGCACGAGCGGTAATCAGCGGCGGTACTCGCGCGAGACGCTGCGGCGGGTGGCGTTCATCCGCATCTCGCAGCGAGTCGGCATCCCGCTCAGCGAGATTCGCAAGGCGCTGGACACGCTGCCGGAGGGCCGCACCCCCAATCGTAAGGATTGGGAACGACTTTCGACGGTATGGCGCGCCGACCTCGATCAGCGCATCGAACAGCTGGTCCGCCTGCGCGACAGCCTGACCGGATGCATCGGCTGCGGCTGCCTGTCGCTGGCGTCCTGCCGCATCGCCAACTGGCACGACAAACTCGGCGACGAGGGGCCGGGCGCGCGCGTGCTGGACGTGAACCTCAACTGCGCCAAGGGAATCGAGGGCTGCACCGAACCGGAGTCAGCGTAGGAACGAGTCGAACCGGTCGTTGGCGCGGCGCATGACGAACTCGTACGGCCAGGCGAACTTGCGCGCCCACCAGTACCCGAACCGTACCTCGAACGAGGTGTGCACCAGGAAGCTGTTGCGCTCGATTCCCCGCAGGATCTGCTGGGCGACCTTCTCCGGCGAGGCGGCATGCTTCTGAAACATCTTGGTGTACCGCTGAATTCGCGGATCCTCGCGATCGACCCCGGCGATCTCGACGGTCTGCACGAGATGCGTGTTCACCGCTCCCGGCACCACCAGCCGTACGCTGATCCCGTGCCGCTCGAGATCGAACCGCAGCACCTCCGACAGCCCGCGCAGCCCGAACTTGCTCGCGCTGTAGGCCGCGTGCCACGGGAAGGCGAGCAACCCCGCCGCCGAGGACACGTTCACCAGCGCCCCACCGCGCCCCGCCCGCACCATCGGCGGCACGAACGTCTCGATGACATGGATCGGCCCCATCAGATTGATATCGATCATCCGCCGCCACTGCCGATGCTCGAGATTCTCGACGGTCCCCCACGCCGACACCCCCGCCACATTCATCACGACATCGAGACTCCCGTGCCGATCGTGCACCTCGTCCCCGAAGGCCCGCACGGCGTCGTAGTCACTGATGTCGAGCGCCCGCGAGTACAGCACCTTCCCCCCTTCGCGCTCGACGGCCTCCACCGTCCCCGCCAACCCCTCCGCATCCACATCGGTGAGCACCACCTCGGCCCCCGCCCGCGCCGCCGCGAGCGCGGTAGCCCGCCCGATCCCACTGGCCGCGCCGGTGATCAGGGTTTTCTTGCCGCTGACGGACTTCAAGCGATCGCGCACGCCGTTCCTCGATGCTGTGTGTGCTCGGTTGTCTGCTGTGGTGGAGCATACGGGTTCGCTCGGCCGGGGGTTCGAAAGCCGGAGCAGTGCGCGGTGAGATGTTCGGTGTGCGGGGCACCGCGGGAGCCAGGGTGGGGCGCGTCGCACCCGTGGCAGATGATCGAGAGTCCAGAGAGATGGGAGTGAATTTCCAATGGCCATGGGTTCACCCTTCGAAGTACTCACACGCCTCCGCGCAGTAGAGTGGACGAATACCGATGCGGCGGAAGTCCACGCCTACTCCCGAGCCCGCTTGATGCGTGAACATCTGAGGAGATCGGCGCTGTGGGCAGACGCTTACGGCTCGGCTGAATGGCCATTCTCGGATATCGCGAGCTTTGTCACGCCGAATTTTCAACTGAGCGCCGACGTCGAACGAGACCTGGAACAATACTTGGCGTCCGGGGCCGTGAGCTACTGGATGAAATCCCCCTGCTGTTCGATCGTCCGCTGGGCCGCGCTGTCGCATTCGACGGAGGTCAGCCTTCCCGACCTTCCCGACCCCTATGAACCCATGCTGATAATGTTCGAACGCGGCGGCGGATACTGGCTGGAGGTTTTCATAGATTTGGAAGGTATCTCGATCTCACAAGGTAGCTTCGAGTCGAATCTGCGAAGTAAGCCCTTTCTGGTAACCTCGCCCGTCGCTCTCGATGCCTATGACATCTTGCACACGAGCGGCGAGCCGTCGTATTACGCCCTCCCCCCAATGGGCGGGGACGATACGTCAGGGGACACACCGACGTTGGTAAGACGACATACCGATAAGACCAGTCATGAGTTGGTCGACGAGGAAATCACCACCGGCCTGAAATGGAAGCCAACTCCTCGGCTTCGTGATATCGAAGAGACGAGACAAAATCCTCGCGTTTATGAGATCAGGGAAGCGGAGGCCATTCCCCATATCGAGCACCTGATCGTACAAGCGTCGGACACAGAGAATTGAAGTAAGTTGATTGCCGATAGACTCTTCACCATTGTGGATGGCAACATTCGACAACTGTCTTCCAAGCATAGGAACCTGTCACTGGCCGCCGCTTGGCTGTATCAGGATATTCAAGCGTCAGTAGATGAGATCGTCACTCTGGTCGATTGCATCACATGCCTCAGGGAAGGCTTCAGATCCGATCCGTATGAGCACTCCGGTAATGCTTGGCATGCCGTTATTACTACCAAAGGCGCCTCACTGGATAATCTGTATAACCCAGGCGACCCACCCTGGACCCTATCTAATGATGAAATACTAAATGCTATCCGGCAGTATTGGGATTGCTTGCTCGAGCTTGGCCGCATAGACGATCTGGAGGCGTATAGACGTACCTTCTCGAAGGTACATGGCCGATCACCCCGTGTCCCATGGGATTTCTCGAAGCCTTTGCCTTGAGTCGTCGTGCACCGTACACCTTTGCAGGTCGACGCGGAGAGCGTGTCGAGGGCTTGATGCTGATGCAGCAGGATAAATGGCAAAAATGAGAGGTGAGAATATGTCCCAGCGGAAAGTCTGTTTGGTGCGGGTGAAGCGCAAGGAAGACGAGTGGATCGCAGCCTTCGCTGTGGACGGCCGACGGTACGAAAATACCGAGGAGTTCGAACGAGTCAAGCAGGAGGTTTATTGCGCAATGAGTGACCATCGTATTATTGCCGAGTTCGAGACCAGCGACATATCTGAAGGCGCGCGGCCGAACCTCGGTCTACCTTCTTGGGAGGAGTATCGAGACCGGCACAAACTGTGATCTGAGGATACTAGCTCAGATCAGCGGCCGGAGAAAATCGGCAACATCCCGTTGACCGCAGCCTGCGCGCGGTCGCGACTTTCCGGAGGCGGTTCCCCAGCAAGGTGAGATAATCGACCCGATGAACACAAGTGAGCAAGCCGCTGCGGCGACCGTCCGGGCGACTGTCGAACGGGTGATCGCGGCGGGAGTGAAGCCGGGATCGATGGCTGGCGCTTCGGACGAGCAGATAGAAGATTGGGCCGCGCGACAGGGTGTCACCGTGATACCGGCTGCCGTGCGGGAAGTCATGCGGATGATCGGGATCAAACGCTTGGGCTGGTTCCGCGGGAGTGCGTTCGGTGTAAAGGTCATCGAAGACAGCGACAAAAGGCGCGCAATCGCCCTGCTCTCCCGGCTCGAGAACACTATGACCGATAGCGCTGGCATGCTCGTGTTGGCGGAGCACCAAGGCTATCAGTATTACGTCATCGACGGCGCTGATCTCGGTTTGCCTGACCCGCCGGTCTGGTTTATCGATGAGGATGAGATAGCCGAAAAGATCAGCCCTTCGGTAACTGATTGGTTCGACAGCATCGCACCCGATGTCGAACAGGATCGAGCACGTCTGCGGCTCGATCGTACGTTGGGCAGCTGGATCAGCCCGGGATGGGCCGAGTACATCGACATCGATGATCTCGAATAGCCGCAGCCGAGCCGAGAATTTGTTTCGGCTAGGAGTCAGCGCCTGGTGGTCTACGGGATCAAGGAGTAGCACCTAAAGTTCAGCCCGCCGTCGGCGGCTCGGAGAAGACGGGGCCAATGCGAGTGACAGCCACCCGCGACAAGGGAACTGCTCGGCTCGGGTACGGGCGGCGTGTCGACGCTCCGACAGCGGGCAAGCCAGCACGTCGGTACAGGTCAGCTATCCCGAAATCCGCCAGAACGGGTTATCCCTTTAGCTGTTCGGCTAGAGAACACCGGATTCCGTAGACGTACGAAATGAAACTTATTACTACTCGCAGAGCGTCCATGGCCGCTGACTTGAACCGCAATACCGTCTATAACTTCTCGTTAAACTAACTCTCAAGTTGCAAGGGCAGAATCGAGCGAATGTTTGCCGAAGCAGTCACCCGAAAGCAAGAGGCGATCCTGAATTGACAGCGGAGACTGAAAATCTCGATAGTAAACGTAAGATTTGTTTCGGACTTGTCAAACAGGACGATGACGACTGGGTTATCGGCTTTGTGATCGACGGACGGAGATACCACACCGCAGAAGAGTTCGAGCGGACTCGGCGGGAGGCATTTCTTGTTATAAACCGAAGTTATATTATCGCAGAGTTCGAGACGCGCGATGTCAGCGACACCGAACCGCGTTCGGACAGGCCCACATGGGAAGAGTATCGGGCGAAACATCGCCTTTGACTGCGGAGGTGTCGCTAATGAGTAGCGAAGTTGGTCAACCAGGGTGGAACACTGGTCCGATGATCAATAGTGAGCAAGCCGCCGCGGCGACTGTCCGGGCGACTGTCGAACGCGTGATCGCGGCGGGAGTGAAGCCGGGATCGATGGCTGGTGCTTCGGACGAGCAGATCGAGGATTGGGCCGCGCGGCAGGGTGTCACCGTGATACCGGCTGCCGTGCGTGAAGTCATGCGGATGATCGGGATCAAACGGCTGGGCTGGTTGCGGGGAAGTTCGTTCGGTGTAGAGGTCATCGATGAGAGCGACAAAAGGGGTGCGATCGCGCAGCTCGCTCGGTTGGATAATACGATGACCGATAGTGTCGGCATGCTCGTGCTGGTGGAGCACCAGGCATATCAGTATTACGTCATCGACGGCGCTGATCTCAGCCAACCCGACCCGCCGGTCTGGTTTGTCTCTGAGGATGAGATAGCCGAGAAGATCAGCCCGTCGGTGACCGCTTGGTTCGACGGCATTGCGCCCGATGTCGAACGGGATCGAGAACGTCTGCGACTTTATCGGAAGATGGGCAGCTGGATCAGTCCGGGATGGGCCGAGTACATCGACATCGATGATCTCGTATAGCCGCCAGCCGAGAATTAGTCTGTTACGAGTCGACAGATCAGCGGCCGGAGAAAACCCGCAACATCCGGTTGACAGCGGCCCGCCACGGGAACTGCTCAGCCCGGGTACGGGCCGCTCGCCGACGCTGCGACAACGGCCGAGCCAGCACGTCGGTCACGGCGTGGGCGAAAGCCGAGGGATGGTTGGCCGCGACCGCGCCGCAGTCAGCCGTGACGATATCGGCCAGGGCAGACGAGCGGCTGGCGACCACCGGCGTACCTGCGGCAAGGGCCTCCAGTGCGGCCAGTCCGAAAGTTTCGTGCGGGCCGGGTGCCAGGGAAACGTCCGCACTGGCGAGCAGGGTCGCCACCCGCGTCCGGTCATCGACGAACCCTGTGAAATGCACAGCCGGACGCCCGTCACGCAACGGCGCCAGCCCACGGGCCAAGCGCTGCAACGACTCTCGCCTAGGCCCGTCGCCAACCACCACGAGCCGCGCGTCCAGCCCCTCACGCCGCAGCGCGTCGACAGCCTCGATACTCCGATCCACCCGCTTCTCCACCGACAACCGCCCGCAGTGAACCAGTAGCGGATACTCCCCGCCCAGTTCGGACCGCAGCCGACCGTCGTGGCGCGCAGGGCTGAACATCTCCAGATCCACCCCCAGCGGCACGAGCGCGACGTTCGGCGCGTCGATGCGCTGGAACTCCTCCCGCGCGAATTCGGTTGTGCAGACCACATAGTCGTAGCTGGCGGCGGTGCGTCGGTTCGCGACGTCGGCGGCGCGGCGGGCCATGGGGCCGGGCAGTACCTGGCCGAGCAGCCGGTCCAGCCGCTCGTGCGAGATCATCACCCCGGCGATGTCGCGCTGTCGGGCCCAGCGGCCGAAGCCGCGCAAGGTCAGTCGGTCCGAGACCTCGAGCGCGTCCGGCCGCAGGCCGGCGAGGACATCGGCGACGCGGCGCGGGTCCGCCGCGCGGTAGCCGCCTGTCCACGGAATCGGCAAGGCGGGCACCGTGATTCGCACGACGCCGCTGGGCAGGATCTCCTCCGACCGCCGCGCCCCGGGCACGATCAGGACGACCTCGTGGCCGCACGCCGTGTACCCGGCCCCCAGATGATGCAGTGCGGTGCGAAGTCCCCCAGACCGCGGACCGTAGAAGTTCGCCAGCTGAACTATGCGCACTGCCCGATCGTTCCCGCGGACCGGTCCCCCTGGGACAACGCGAGTTGAACAGGCGCGGAAGCCTCGGGTAACCGGCAGGGTCAGGGCTTGGGCACGCGGGAGACGCGGGGGAGTTCCAGATCCAGCGGGATGCGCCCGGCGGCGAGGTGCACGGCCACCTCGTCGGCGGGAATCGGCCGGGCGATGAGGAAGCCCTGGGCGCGGTAGCAGCCGAGGCCGACCAGGGTGCGGGCGGCGACGGCGGTCTCCACGCCCTCGCCCACCACGCCCAGTCCGAACGAACCGGCAAGTCCCACAATGGATTTCACGATGGCGAGATCGTCGGTGCTGACGCCGAGGCGCTGCACGAAGCCGCGGTCGATCTTCACCGCGTCGACCGGGAGGGCCTTCAGATGCGACAGCGAGCTGTAGCCGGTGCCGAAGTCGTCGATGGCGATCTGCACGCCCATCCGCTTGAGCCCGCGCAGCGTCACCTGGGTACGGGCCAGATCCTGGACGACCACGTGTTCGGTGATCTCCAGGCATACCGAACTGCCGTCGATCCCGTATTCGCGCAGGACGTCCTCAACCGATTCGACGAAGTCGAGGCTGACCAGCTGCACCGGCGACACATTGATCCGGATGACGACGTTCGCCGCCAGCCCCTTGCCCCGCCATTCGGCGAACTGCTTACAGGCGTTGCGGATCACCCATCGCCCCAGTTCACCCGCGAGATTGGTCGCCTCGGCCACGCCCACGAACGCGCCCGGCGGCAGCAGCCCGCGCGTCGGATGCTGCCAGCGCACCAGCGCCTCGAGCGCGACGATCCGCCCGGTCCGCAGATCCACCTCGGGCTGATAGTGCAGGATCAGCGAGCCGTCGGCCACCGCGCCGCGCAGGTTCAGCTCGACGTCGTCCTGGAGTTCGAACTGCGCGCGCATGGCGTCGGTGAACACCGCCACCCCGTTGCCGCCGCCCGATTTGGCCGACAGCAGGGCGTGATCGGCGCGGCGCAGCACGTCGGCGACCGTGGTCTCCCCCGGAATGCCCACGGCCACGCCCACACTCGCGCCCCGGCTGACGGTCTCCCCGCCGACGGTGACCCGGCGCGAGATCACCTGTTGCAGCCGGTTGGCCTCGAATTCCGCGGCGACCGCGTCCATCGGCTTGGCGGGCACGATGACGAATTCGTCGCCGCCGAGGCGCGCGATCATGTCGGTGGGATCGAGATGTTCGCGCAGCCGAGTGGACAGCGCCTGGATGAAGTTGTCGCCCGCGGTGTGGCCGAGGAAGTCGTTGAGCGCCTTGAGCCGATCCAGGTCCAGGAAGAAGGTCGCCACCGGCCCGGGATGGCCCGGCCGCAACCGGTCCTCCATGTGCTCGAGCAGCGAACGCCGGTTGGCCAGCCCGGTCAGATCGTCGTGCATGGCGATGTAGCGCAGCCGCTCCTCGGCCTCGACGCGGGCCTGGAGCTGCGCGAACAGCGAGGCGATGGCCTGGAGCACATTGAGTTCGCGGGTGCTCCACTCCCGCTTGCCGATCTTGATGAAGCCGAGCACGCCGGTCGACTCGCCGCGCGAGAGCAGCGGCACCGCGGCCGAGGTGACGCCCGGCAGTCCGGACGCCTTGCGGATCGTGTCCTGATAGTCCATGTCGTGCGGGGTGACCAGGAACGGTTCGGTGGCGTGTTCGAGGGCCTTGAACACCGAGTCGGCGTGCTCGAAGTACACCACCGCCAGCGGATCCGGATCCGGCACGTCGGGCCGGGGCGGCCATTCGGCGACCAGGACGGTGGCGCGGCGATCGCGATCGGTATGTCGCAGATAGCTGAAGTCGACGTCGAAGTACTCGACGAGCAGGGCCAGCACGCGTTCGGTCGCCGCGACCATGGCCGTGGCGTCGACACCCATGAGCTCTGCGGCGACCTGAGTCACCAGTGAATCGAGCGTCCGCCGAGGCACCTTGTCTCCGATCACGCTAACTACGAGTCGCCGCGCCCGAAATAGGACGCCGCCGGCTACGGACTGAAGCTGCTGTCGCGTAGCTCAGGCGAAGCACCAACGCAATGGTCTCATGCTCAGGCACTCCCAGGAGGTCCAGGAACCGGCCCTGAAGTGACGCTAGTGTATCGGCGAACGATGGCGAAAGCCCGGCGAAGTCCTCGGAGCGTCGGGCATAGAGAAACACGGGAGAGATGGGCTGAACGGCCAGCCCCAGCCGCTGCGCGCGAATCCACAATCGCTCCACGGCCATGCCCGCGCGGGCGTACCCGCGCAGGTCGGCGTCCCGTTCCGGGAAGGTGACCGCCACGACGGCCGAACTCGACAGCACCCGGTCGCTGGTGTATTTGCCGAGCGCGGTCCCGGCGTGCCAGGCGCGCAGTTCGGCCATGATGTCCGCGCGGCGGCCGACCTCGAGCGCGGCCTCCTCGTCCGGCGCCAGCTCGAGGCTCCACACGTCGATGCCGGTGCTCGGGTCCTCGTCCGGCCAGCGCAGTTCGGAGAACATCGACTCGTGCAGCGCGGGGGTCAGATAGCGCACCCGATCCGATTCGCCGAGCAGCCGCGCGGCCGCCGTGAGCCCGTCGGGGCCGGAGACCAGCCGCAGGCTCGCCCCCTCGACCTGCGCGGCGGCGGTGAGCGCCTCGAGCACCGGCCGGGTCAGTGGTTTTCCCGTACCCAACCGTCGGTTGGTCTCGCGGACCAGCGCCGGGGCGTAGTCCGCGGCGACCGCCACGTCGTTCCCGGCGCCCAGCCGCAGGATCGCGGTCAGGGGTTCGTCGCCCGCGCCCGCGACGAGCCGATGCTCCCCGAGCAGGCCGTGCGCCGCCGCGGCCGCGCGCGCGTTGTAGAGCGCGGCGCCCACGGCCACCGCGCTGCCGCGCAGGCCGACGTCCAGCGGTGAGGTCTTGTCCGGATCGAGCACGATGCGCACCTCGTCGGCGGCGGTGCGCACCGACCACGGCTGGACGTTGCCGCCCGAGGGGGCCCGCGCGGCGCACTGCGCGATCCGGGCCAGCGGGCTCTCCGGCAGGGTGATCTCCCCGCCCGGCGGGGGCGGTTCGTGCAGCGCGTGCGGCTCCGGTTGCGCCAGCTCGTCCAGGGCCAGATCCGGATCCATGCGGCCGCGCCCGGAACGCAGCGGGACATCGAGCCCGATGCGGCGCACCGCGGCGGCCACGCTCGCACCGCCCATCATCACGTCACTTCCCAATTGTGGCCAGCCGGTGAGGGTTTCGCCCACCTCGACCATGCTGGCCGCCATCCGCGCGGAAACCTCACGCGCGCCGAGTAATCGGACCACGTACGGGGATTTCTCCCGCGTGGTGAGGCCGCGCAGATCGGCCGCGCGCAGGCCGCGCAGCAGGCCGTGGAACAACGGCCGATCCGGTTCCTCGTCGAAGCGCTCGACGTCGAGCAGCCCGCGGTCACTGGTGTGCATCACCACGGGGATACCCCGTGCGCGGGCCGCCTCCCGCACGGTGACCTTCAAATCCAGCGAATCGCATTCCTCCACGAGCACCGACAACCCGCCGATGAACCGGTCGGTCGTCCACTCGTCCACCCCGGTGTCGAACACCTCGACGGGCAGATACGGATCGAGTTCCGCGATCCGCCGGGCGGCGACGACGGCCTTGTTCACGCCGATGTCGAGCACGCTGGCCGAGACCCGGTTCAGATTGGACAGCTCGATCGTGTCGAAGTCGGCCAGCCGCAGCCGCCCGCAGCTGCCCTCAAGGGCGAGCGTGATCGCTACGGCGTGACCAACGCTCTGTCCGATTACACCGATCGTCTGTTGGGCCAGGCGCTGCTGCTCGGCCTCGGTCAGCTTGTTGCGGTTGCGGTTCAGCCGCACCCGGCGGAAGACGTGTTCGCCGGGCAGCGCCAGGACGCTGCGCCGCCACGGGTAGTAGATCCAGCGCTCCGAGGCCGGATCGATACGGGGGCGGGATTCCCTTGTGACAGCGGCGAATTCGGCCGTGATCTTTTCCCGGAGATCGGTGAATTCGATGATCGGATCGGCCCGCAACACCTCGAGCCGGTGCGCGTCGGCCGGATTGGACCGATCGAGAATCAATGGGCGGTACTGTTTTTCGGCTTCGTGATCATCGGACATGTGAGCGCAGGACCTCCCGTTCGCACCCGGACTTGCGGCGGCTGCGCCCGCCTCTGTTGGTCGTGATGCCCAGTTCCCGCAGCTCCGTCGTCATCACGGAATGGACGGTGTCCTCGACCAGTGCACGGTATCGTCGCGAGTCCCACCAGACCGGTACTGTCGAATAGCGCGTGTCGGGATAGGGGATGCCGGGAATCACCGGGGCGATGACGCCGCCCGTCGGCCGATAGCGCGCGGCGGTGAACGTCGCGGCCGTGCCGAATCCGAAACGCACGCCGTGCAGTAGCGGTGCGTAGGCCAGGCAGCGCGACATCGCGTCGCCCAGCGCGCGGCGGTCGGCGGCGGCGCGGTCGACCCATCCGCCCCGCACTTCCACCACACCGAACTTCAGTCGAGCAGCAACGAGTTCGCGAAGCTCGGATTCGCCGGTGCGCCCGCGCCATTCGAGCAGGACATCGATGTCGTCCGGGATAGCGAAGGGTCCCCTCATTCGGACCCCAGCTACCACTTCACCGGCGGTATTCAACGCGGTGAAAAACAGGGAAGACGACCGACCATCACGGATCTGGTCGTACTCCAGAACGCTTTCCACGTCGTAGTGCCGATACGTGCGCAACGCTCCGTCGAGGTATTGCTCCCACAGGTCCGGGCGTTGTCCGGGGGTATTGAGCCAGAAGGTGCATCCGGATTGTCGATCCAGGAAACGCCGTGTCCCCGCGACGGGGGAGACTGACAGGCCGACCGCGACCGCTTCGACAGTCATACAGTTCCTACTCCGTTGCTGCGCGCTGTCGCGCGACTGACCGGACCCCTCCCAACACGGTCCATCGGGCCGCATGTCGGATGTGGTCGCCTAGGCAGTATCCGTCATCCGACCGGAATTGACCAGATGTCCGGCAAATCTCCCGATACCTGGGTGGGAGGAACGAAATTTCACCAGGTCAGATCCGGGATGTTCCACGCTCAAGATAACAGGAAGACCAGTTGGTACTTGCTTGGTTATCCAACAGCTATCTACACGAGGATCGAGATGAACAGCTCGACGCGGTCGGTTCCACGCCAGATCTCGATCTCTTCTCGGTACGCCCGCGAGATCTCGGCGGAGGCGGTCGCGTCGTCGACCTGAGCCCAGACGTCCTCGACCGGATCGTGGTAGTCACCGTTCGGTTCGAAGCAGGCGTAGACGCCCTTGGGCACCCGAACCAGGACGTCCCCCACGGGGACCGCGTCCGGCGCGGGGTAGTCGTAGCTCACCAACACGTTGTAATTACCCGCGGGATCGGGCACGTACACGGTGTACAACGGCCGCGCCACGGTGTCCCGATCGCGCAACCGGTCGCGCAGGAATTCGATCAGCTCGCTGTTGCTGACCTTGAAACTCGGGCGCACGCGCGGCACCACCAGGCCGCCGTAGATCGCCTCGTCGCGGACCACGATCGAGTAGGTCATCGGTGCTCGACCGCCAGGAAGAGGTCGATCTTGTAGGCGTGCGGATAACACTCGAAATCGCCTGTGTACGTGCGTTTTATCTGGTGGTGTTCCTCGGCGAAGGCGATCTGGGTCCACAGGTCGGTCATGATCCGCGGGAAGTTCCCGACCGAGGAGAAGCGCGCGTAGGTGCCGCCGGGCAGCCGCGAGACGATGTGCCCGCGGGTGACGTCACCGAAGGTCTTGCACTCGTAGCCGACGATCTGGGTGTTGTAGGTGTTGAGTTCCGGCGAGTAGTCGGTGTAGGCCGAGGCGAGCGGGCCGCCGAGTTCCTGATGCAGCACCGCGGCCCACGCGGCCTCCAGGTCGTGGTCGCGCAGTTCCCCGAGCGCGCGCTTGGGGCTTCGCACCGGCAGCCCGGCCACCCACGTCTCGTCCCGCTCGACGATCTCAAACTGCATGGAAGAAAACTCTCTCGAATCGACCCCGTACCGGTTCGCCAGGAAGGTCATGCTATCAACCCCCGCCGTGAGACATCGGTGACACGGCCGCCCCGTACGGGCGTATTGCGCACGACCCGGAGGCCGCTGCGAACGCAAGATTGCAAACCTTGGGCTATCGATACACGCGGCGTATCGATGTGCACGCGCGGCGTGCAGACTCGACAGGGAACCGCCCGGATCGACCGAAGGAGTCCGATGACCGCGGAACCGGCACCCGGCGCCTACCGCACGCTCGCCGCGATGGACGCCGACCTCGTCGACTGCCGCGCCTGCCCGCGCCTGGTCGCCTGGCGCGAGCGCGTGGCCCGGGAGAAGCGCGCGGCGTTCCGTGATCAGACCTATTGGGGGCGGCCGGTACCCGGCCTCGGACCCGACGACGCCCGGCTGCTGCTGGTGGGTTTGGCGCCCGCCGCCCACGGCGGGAACCGGACCGGGCGCATGTTCACCGGCGATCGCAGCGGCGACGTGCTGTTCGCCGCGATGCACGCGGTCGGGCTGGCCAATCAGCCGATCGCGGTGAGCGCCGACGACGGGCTGCGGCTGCTCGGCACCCGCGTCACCGCACCCGTGCACTGCGCGCCGCCGGACAACAAGCCCACCCCCGACGAACGCGACACCTGCGGCCGCTGGCTCGTCACCGAACTCGGACTGCTCGCGCCGACCGTGCGCGCCGTGGTCACCCTCGGCGCGTTCGGCTGGCAGGCGCTGCTGCCCATGGTGGCCCGCGCGGGCTGGGCGGTGCCGCGGCCCCGGCCCAAATTCGGTCACGGCGTGCACTATTCGCTGCCGCCCGCGCGGGCGGACCGGGAGCCGCTGGAGCTGTTCGGCTGCTATCACGTGAGTCAGCAGAACACCTTCACCGGCCGCCTGACCCCGGCCATGATCGAGGAGGTGCTGACCCGCGCCAAGGCCGCGGCCGGGCTGTAGTCACTCGATCGCCCGCAGGAAGCGGCCCGCGCGCAGGGTGGTGCCGAAACCCGGTGCGAACGAACCATTTTCGTAGACGAGGGCGCCGTTGACGATGGTCGCCGCCACGGCCGCGTCGCTGCGATTGACCATCCGCCGCACGCCGCTCGCGCCCGGCATGGGGGCCTCGTGGTAGGCCGCGCTCGAGCCGTCGAAGCCCGCCGGGTCGACGACCGTGACGTCGGCGCGGGCGCCGGGCGCGATACGTCCCGTATCCATCCCGTACCACTGGGCGAGTTCGCCGGTGAGCCGGTGCACCGCACGTTCGACGGGCATGACGCCGTCGCGCCGGACGCGCTCGAGGAAACGGATGCCCATGTTGTAGAAGGCCATATTGCGCAGATGCGCGCCGGAATCGGCGAAGCCCATCTGCACCTGCGGCGAATTCGCCAGCCGGTTCAGTTCGGCGTCGCGGTCGTTGGCGATCGTGGTCCGCCAGCGCAGCGCCGAACCGTGTTCGGCCACCAGATCCAGCAGCGCGTCGGGCGCGAGAATGCCGCGCTCCCGGGCGATCTCGCCGAAGGAGCGACCGACCACCGACGCGTCCGGGCAGGCGACGATCTCGGCGTCGTCCAGGTCGCGATGCCAGACGCGGGAACCGAACCGCTTGCCCATATCCTTGCGGAACGCGCGGCGGAACTCCGGGTCGTTCAGAAACTCGTGGCGGCGCAACAGGTCTCGGATGTTCAACGCCGCGACGCCGGAACCGAACTCCTCGAAGACGACCAGATCGATTCCGTCGGCGTACACCTCGAACGGCACCGGCAGATGCTGCCAGCGGAACTCGGCCCCCAGCGCCCGATTGACCAGTGCCGCAACGGTTGTCGCGAGCCGCACCACGGTGCGGTCGGCCTTGATGTCGGCGGCGGAGATCAGCGTGGTCTTCAGCGGCCGGCCGTGCCCGCGCGCGGCGCTCTGGAGGAAGAAGTGCGCCAGCTCGAGCCGGGCGGTCAGATTAGGCGTGCTCTGGTGGATCCGTTTCCGTTGCCGCAGAACATCATTGAGCGCCCGGTACTCCGACCACGACGCGTACGTCGACGGCAACCGCCGCCCCGGATACCGCTTGCCCTCCAGCTTCGAGAACGAACTGCGGATCGTCGACAACCCCACGAACCCCGCGTCCAACGCGTCGGTGAGCATCCGGGTCATCTGCCGCAGCTCGCCCCGAGTCGGCCGCGCCCGGTCGTCCGAGGCGCGCGCGATCCCCATCGTCGCCGCCCGGATATCCGAATGCCCCAGGAACGCCG
This sequence comes from Nocardia sp. NPDC004068, assembly GCF_042874315.1. NCBI lineage: Bacteria > Bacillati > Actinomycetota > Actinomycetes > Mycobacteriales > Nocardiaceae > Nocardia > Nocardia sp. NPDC004068. The sequence goes on along the minus strand of NZ_JBIAMW010000004.1, from coordinate 503,298 downwards.
CCACATTCACCCCCAGCGGCTTCGCCTCGAGCGCCGCCACATAGCTCTCCGGATCCACCCACTCCCGATGCTCCTTCACCGCCGAATGCACCACATCCCACGGCAACGCCTCCACCCGCGCGAACATGTCCGCGCAATCCTCGGCATCGGCATACACGGTCGACAGCGAACAGTTCCCGATGACCACCGACGTCACCCCGTGCCGAGCCGACTCCCCCAACCCCGGCGCGAACAACACCTCGGCGTCGTAGTGGGTGTGCACATCGATCAGCCCCGGCAACACCCACTTCCCCGCGGCGTCCACGATCCGCTCCCCCTCCGCCAGCCCGACCCCGACCGCCGCAACCCTCCCGGCCGCGATCCCGACATCCGCCCGAACCGGCGCGCCCCCGGTCCCGTCGTACACGACTCCCCCACGAACGACGACGTCATACCCGGCCACCAGGACCTCCAGCCCACTGCCTACCCATCTCGATACACCACTGTATCCACCCCAACCACCCCCTGACCAGCCGATTCGGCATCCCCCGGACCCACCTGCTAAAGTTCTCCCCCGTGGCTCGGCAACGAGCCGCCCGGGGCTATAGCGCAGTTGGTAGCGCGTCTCGTTCGCATCGAGAAGGTCAGGGGTTCGATTCCCCTTAGCTCCACCGAATAAGTTCAATCCGAACCGGTTCCGTCGGGGCCCCTGCCAGCGTTTCCCGCTGACAGGGGCCCCGACGGCGTGTGCGGGGATCGTTGCGGTGTCGCGGTCGACCAGATGGCGAGCTACCGCTTGTTGAGTCCCTCCGTGCCGAACACCTGGAACAGGCGCAGGGCGAGATGTTTGGCGAGCTTCTCCTCCATCAACTGTCCGCCGAGGAGTTCTTCGATCTGATCTATCCGGTAGCGCACAGTGTTGTGATGAAGGTTGAGTTCGGCAGCGGTAGCACGGTAGTTGCAGTCCTTGGCGTAGAACGCGGCGAGTGTCCCGCGCATCCGGCGAGCGGCCTCCGTGTCCTCCACGAGCGGACCGAGCTGGTGTCGGATGAAGTCGCGTGCCCGTTCGGGGTCGGTGGTGCACAGTGCGACGATCTCCGCCTCTCGGAAACAGATCGCGGACGGCGCACCGCTCGGCATCAGCTCGGCGACCCGCAGTGCCTCGAGTGCCTCCCAGTGGCTGCGCCGGAAGCCGGCCATTCCCTCGCCCGCCAGTCCGACGCCGATCTTCACGTCCTCGATCGACTCGATCTCGTCGCATGACAGCTCCGGCATCCAGCACCACACGGTGCGCAGGTCGACGCGAACGGTCAGGATTGATCCGGCGTCTTTCTGAAGCTCTTCGACCGCCCGTTCGAGCCTCGACCCGCTGTCGCCGTCCTCGCCCGCGTCGGCCAGGACAGCTGCCACATGCCGTCCGGACAACCGATATCCCAGGCGGTTACTCGCCGCGGCGATGTCTGCCTTATCGTCGGCGAGTAGCCCGCGAACGACCTCGAGCCGGGCCAGCGACCATTCGCTGGCAACCCGGATCCGCTCACTTTCGTAGTCATCGGCGATCTCCGAATCCAGCGATCCCAGCAGACGGAGGACCGCGGCCAGGTAGATGTCGACCGCCGCAAGCGCCATGGCGGTGGGAACCTCGCGCCGGGCCAGTTCCTTGGACCATGCCGAGATGGCATGGCCGACGCTGTCGCGGTACACCCGGAACAGCAGCTGTTGCGGGACCGACCGGCGGTACAGTTCGCGGATCAAGTCGTGCCGTTCGTCGGCGTCGTCGATCGTGTTCGGACCGGATCGAGCCAGATCGGTCAGGAATCGCCGCGCGTTCGACTGGCACATGGCGACGGCGACGTCGCGTATCCGAAATCCGTCGATCTCCTCGAAATCGGCGGCGAGCGCGGTCGCCACCATGGATCCGAACTCGTCGGCACGGGGCACCAGTTCGTCGGCGATCCTGCTCACGAGGTCGTGCGCCGACTCGGTCGGGGTCGCCTCATCGGGCATGCGCATCCTCCGGTTCCTCCATCAGCACTCGCCAAACGGTCAATTCCGCCGGGAAAGTTCAGACATCTGGATGTGGTCTACATCACGTGGCGTCATTAGTATTTCCGTTCAGGCGAGGAGATTGCAAGCCCTCGACGGATAGCAGAAGGAACCGGGCACCCTGCTCGTCACGCCCTGGCGCGGAGCGACGAAAACACAGAAGTCGTCCTGACGCGCCGGTTGAAGAATCTGCGATTCAGCGCATTCGTGGCTGAAGTGCGCCCGAAATACGATGACAGGTGGAAGAAATGACTGCCATTTCCGAGGAACGGCCGACGACAGACATCTCCGATGAGCAGATCGTCAATGCCGTCAACCACTTCGACGCGATGGTGATCAGGGCCTTCCTGTACAACGTCACCGGCGATCGACGACTCCTGGACCTCCCGCTGGAAAAGCGCATGAGCGGATTCTTTCCCGAAGACGCCATCGCCCGCGAGGAGGACGTCGCGTGGGTTCGCGAACAGCTCGTCGAGTACGTGCGGAACGTCCGGGATACCGGTGAGCCGTCGATCGAAGTCGATGTGGATCGTCTGCCCGAATCGATGATGGCCTTGACGGGCAGCGACGAGGTGATCCGCCACTACGACTATTGGCGGGACAAGATGGTGCTCGACCTGGACGCGCGTGGCGTGCACTGGCGCGAGACACCCACCGAAGAGCAACTCGCCTCGTTCGAAGTCCTGGTGATCGGCGCCGGGATGGGTGGTCTCGCGGCCGCGGTCCAGCTCAAGCGAGCCGGCATCAACTACACCCAGGTGGAGAAGCATGCCGACATCGGTGGCACCTGGTGGCTGAACAAGTACCCGGGCGCACGCGTCGACACCCCGAGCGTCGAGTACAGCCACTCGTTCACCCGGGAGTACGTGCACGAGAATTACTTCGGCACGCGCGAACAGAATCTCGAATACATGCAGTGGATCGTCGATACCTACGACCTCCGGGGCAACCTTGAGGTCGCCACCGAGGTCACCGGTATGCGCTGGGACGATACCGAAAAGGTCTGGCGTGTCCGGCTCCGGACTCCGGACGGCATGCGGGAACGAGTGGTGAACGCGGTCATCGCGAGTCCGGGCGGCCTCCACTTCCCCAAGAAACCAGATTTTCCCGGCATGGAATCGTTCCAGGGCGACATCATTCACACTGCGGAATGGCCCGACGAGTACGACCCGACCGGAAAGCGCGTGGCCGTGATCGGTAGTGGCGCGTCGGGCTACCAGATCATTCCCGTGCTCTCGAAGACCGCCGAGCACGTCACCCTGTTCCAGCGCACACCGAGCTGGATGATCCCCATTCCGAACTACCTGGACAAGTACGACAAGGACTATCTCTGGCTGGAGACCTACATTCCGGCGCTGCGCGCGTTCAACCGATTTCAGGACGCCTTCCGGACAGGACCGGCGATTGCCCACCTGACCGAGGTGGACCCGAACTTCGACCATCCGGTGGCCGTGAACCCGGGCAACCAGGTGTTCCACGACTACGCGATCAGCATGCTCGAGCACAAGCTCGGGCATCGGCCGGAGATCTTGGAGGCGATGAAGCCGAAGAATCCGCCGTTCTCCTCCCGCCCGCTCACCGTCGACGGCGAGGACAGCGTGCTCGATGTCTTGGCCAACGGTCAGTGCAGTTTGGTGACCTCAGGCATCAAGACCTTCACCCCGACCGGCATCGAATCGAACGACGGATCCCGGCACGAGTTCGACCTCGTCGTGCTGGCCACCGGTTTCGATGTCGAAGTGTTCGTGAGCCGGCTGAACATGGTCGGCAAGAACGGCACCCGGATCGAGGACATCTGGGACGAGGACGGTCCGCGCGCGTACGCCTGCGGCACCATGTACCCGGACATGCCGAACTTCTGGAACGTGCTCGGGCCGAACCCCGCCGCGATCAACGGAATCGGCCAGCTGGACTTCATCGAGTTGCAGGTGTGCTTCGCGGTCAACAACATCTCCGAGCTCATCCTCGGTCGAGGTCGTGCGATCGAGACGACCTACGACGCCTACCGGCGCTACGCCGAGGCCGAAGACGAGATGGAAGCCCGGGGCTGCTGGCGCATCTGGCGATCGGAGAACTACTCGTACTACTTCAACGGCAAGCGCTCGAGCGCTGTCATTCCGATCAACGCCTATCTGACGTGGGAGTACCTGCGGGACCCGCGTCGTACCGGCGTGGACCTGGTCGAGAAATACGAGGGCACCGACGTGTTCGAGAAGAACCCGAAGGCCGCCGTGGTCCGACCGTTCCTCGGCGAGGACCTGGTCGTCAGCTGAGCGCCCGGCGAATACGCGAAGACAACGACCAGAGAAGGACGAACAGTTATGTCCGACAACATCATGGAACGCCTCGATCCCGCCGCGGCCGGATTCCTCCAGCAACTGGCGGCCGCCGGCGAGCGGCCGCCGCTCGCGGACCTCGACATCGAGGACTATCGAGCCGAATCCGCCAAGCTGACCCCGATCGCCGCACTGGAATCGCCCGCCGGGCTGGAGGTCGTGAACACCACCTACCCGAACGAGAGTGGAGAACTCGCGGTCCGGATCATCGCGAAGGGCGGCGCGACCGATCGCCCGGTGCTGGTGTTCTTCTTCGGCGGCGGCTTCGTCAGCGGCGATATCGACTCGATCGACAGCCCGCTGCGGCAGTTGGTGCACAACCTCGACGTGGTCGGGGTGGCGCCCCAATACCGGCTGGCACCCGAGAGCCCGTTCCCGGCCGCACCGAACGACGCCTACGAAGCCACTCTCTGGGTTGCCGAGAACATCGCTCGGTACGGCGGCGATCCGCGCCGGATCATTCTCGCCGGCGAGAGTTCGGGCGCGAACCTCGCCGCGGTCACCGCGCTCCGGATTCGGGACGAGGCAGGACCGAGCATCGCCGGTCAGATCCTGCTGGAGCCGACGATCGACTACGAAGCGGCCACGCCCTCGAAAACCGAGTTCGCCCGAGGACCGATTCTGCTGCAGTCGGACGCGATCACCATGTTCGACTACTACCTCGGCGGCGACGCCGCCAAGCACGCCGATCCGCGGGTGAGTCCGATCCGGGCGAAGTCGTTGGCAGGTCTTCCGCCGACACTGGTCATCACGGCAGAATGCGATCTGCTCCGTGATGAGGGCGAGGCCTACGGCGAGGCCGTTCGTGCCGCTGGCGTGCCAGCCCGAACGCACCGGTTACGGGGCCTGATACACGGCAGTTTCGCGCTTCAAGGTCTGATCCCGAAGGCACAGGTGGAGTTCGCGCGTGAGATCGGCGCATTCCTCGCGACGATTTCGACGGCGAATTCCGCCACAGCCTAGTCACCGGCACGAAGGTGGACATGATGCACCGCACCGAATGACCGGCCACCAACATACAGTCGGTCGTCAGTTTCGATCCTCAGGCCAACTTCGATCGTCGGCAAGCCGAGGGGCAGCGTCATGACACGAGCGAGTCAGAAACCCGTCATCGATCGGCGAAGAGCCGCCCCGAGCGCATTGAAGTACTGTTGTTCGGTCCACAGCTCGTAGTCGCCGATCACGTAGAAACGCCGCTTGGCACGCGATACGCCGACATTCAGCAGGTTCGGTTTGCTTGCCGCCCATCGGCGGGCGCCACCCTTGGCACGCGGAGTGCCGAGAACGAGGATCACGACGTCGGACTCCTGGCCCTGGACGGTGTGGACAGTGCCCACGTTCGATTTGGCAAACGACGAATCCACCACCTGTCGGGCAATTTTCTGCGCACCGCGAACGACATCTCGGAAGGGGCTGATGATACGAATCTGCTTCCCCTCCAGACCCATTCCGTTGACCAACTGGTCGAGCAGTTGTCGTAGTTGCTCACCTTCGGCGTGCACCCAGTTCCCGTCCGCTCGTTCCGAGCGAACATCGAACCAGGTGTTGTCACCAACGAAAGGCGGCCGCGACGGTGTCCCGTACACCATGAGATCGCCGCCGTACGCGATGCGATTGGACACCTCGAACATCGGCCGATCGCAACGGCGGTGGACACGCAACGGTGTACCGACCCAAGCCCGGAACTCGCTGTCCGGGTCGGACAGAGTGGTGCCGTACCGGGCGAGGCGATCGGCGGCGCGCTGGGCCGATGTGGAGTCGGGCAGCCAGCTGCGGTCCACGTCGTAGTGCTCGAGCAGTTTCTGCTGGGCGCGCACCGGCAATGTGACGATGGGCTCCAATTGCTGTGGGTCCCCGACGATCACCGCACGACGAGTGCGCCACAGACCGCCGACCGCCTGCTGTGGCGTGGCCTGTCCCGCCTCGTCGATGAAAAGCCAGCCGAGCGCTTCCCGGCCGAGCGTGTCGAAGAGTCGAGGCAGCGAGGCGAAAGTCGTGGACACCATCGGAACGACGAGAAACACCGTCTGCCAAGCCGCCGCCAATGCGGCAGCCGAGGGCTTGTTTCGAACCTGACCACTGATCAGCGTCATAGCCGCTCCCAGATTTCCGCGGACGCGAGGCGCGGCGTTGAGAAGGAAAGCCTTGTGGAGACGCAGCGCTTCGAGGAACAACCGATTCCTTGCCGCGGTGAACTGCTCGTCTGCCCAGGGGGCAAGCAATTGAAGCCGCTCGTCGTCCGCGGTATCTGTTCGGATCGGCACTGTGTCGGGCCATCGCTTGCGGGCCGCGTCGATGACGTCCTGCATCGACTGCCTGACCGCGACAAGTTCCTTGTGCACCTCGACACAGCGGCGGCCCTCGTCGGCCGCCTTCGCCCACTCGGTCGCGCAGTCGAACACCGACCTCCGACTCGTCTCCAACTCGGTTCGAATCAGTTTCCGTCGAGCTGTGAGCCGCTTGCTCTCCTCGTTCCACTCACGTCCGGCACGGAACCAGGTCGACAACGAGACCCAGAATCCCGGTCGGTTCGAATTGTGTTCTGCTATCTCCTTGTTCACGTCGCCGAGTTCACGCTCGGCGCGTTCCGCCTCCGCCTCGACTTCGGAATGCTTTGCCCGCCAGTACTTTTGGGAAGCATCGGCATTTTCGATGTCCTGTGCCGCGGCATCCAATCCAGCGTTCAGACGATCCAGCTCGACTATCGAGTCACAGATCCGCTGCCGTTCCGAGACCAATGTCCGCAGCTCGTCGGCGGCCTTGTTGAACGCGCGTACCGCCACCCCCCACTCGGGCACGGACATTTCGCCGTTGACGGCACGACCAAGCGTCCGGAGCATGCCGTGTTCATCGGCGGGAGATTGACCGGGCTCGCCATCGAGCGGACGGGATTGGCGATTCCCACCTTCCCGAGGCTCGTTTCCGTACCAGAATCTCCCTACGAACTGCCTGCGATTCGACATGTTGCCGAGCACCGCCGCGACCAGTCCCCACGCCTTCGCGCCGAGAACGCGGGAGGCGAGTTCCGTGAAGTAGTCCGCCGCAAGAGCCTCGTCCCCGGCCTCGGCTACCGCTGAGACAGCGGGAATCTCCGCGGTGACGTTGGCGGCGGCATTGTTGCTGGCGGTCGCGAGCACGATCTCGTATCCCGTGATGTCGTACCGCAGACCATGGACGGACCAGCTGTTGTTTTCGCTTTCGCCGTATTGGACCTTGTCCAGTCGGTCCGTGAAGGCTGCCTGCGGGTTGTCGAGGGTGGCCAGACACCGCGCGCGTTCGACCACCAAGGCGGCGAGGAGATCACGCAGCATCGTGGTCTTGCCGGTCCCGGGCGGGCCGTTCACCGCGAAAACCGCTGCGGCGCCGTTGCGTTCGGCCAGAATACTGTTCACAGCGAACTGCTGACTGAGCACCAAGGGCTTTCGCAGGTCGGTGGGCCACCGACCGCCCGGAATCGAAGTCGGTGCGACGCCCGCGACCACCACGTCGGGCCGGGACCTCACGTCGACGCGCGTGCCGACATCGATGACATCGGCCAGGTAGGCGCGCAACGCGGGCCCTACGTTGTCCTCGCGTAACGCGTTCTCGATTCTGGCCAAGTCCTCGGCGATGTAACTGTTGAGGAACCCTTGGTCATTTGCCTCGTCCGCGTAGCGGGCGGATACCTGGACACATTTCACCCGCACACCTGAGACGCCGAGCGACTCTGCGATGTCCAGTCCGCCACTCAGGTCCTTCACCAGTTCGTGCAGGCTCCGCGCAGTGAATCTGAACGCGTTCTCGGTCTCGTTGCCCGGCTCGGGAGATCCCGCGGCGGGAGGTTTGTACGCGAGCATCTTCTCGACGAAGGTACTGGCGAGCGCTCCCGCTATACCGCCCAGGACAGGGCCGCCGAGCGCGGTCGCGCCCGCGATCGCCGCCGCGCCGGCGGCCGTTCCCGCCCCTTTCGCCACCGCGTCCACAGCAGCGGGCCGAGCGCGCCCCTTGGCCGCGGCGGCGGTTCGGCCGAGTACCGACCGGGGCGCACCCTTCTCCTCCGGGCGGGGCGGCGCCAGTTGGTCCAAGGCCGCGGCGAACGCGCGAGCATCGTCGGAGAAGCCGTTCAGCCACTTCGGGTCTTTCGGGCCCGGCTGCCGCAGTCGACTCATCGCCCACGCACAAGCCGACAGGACCGGCGAACCCGCGACCAGGGAACCCTGCGCGTCCAGCGTGAAGGCGAACATCGCTGTGGTACCGGCACGACGTCCGTCCGGTTCCTTGTCGTCGGGGCCGAACGCAGCCACCAGTCGATCGCGAACCGTATCGGTGCCATACAGTCCCCCGTACACGGTGAACTGCCAAATCTTGCCCTCTGCCAAGGGAGTTCGCCGCTGTAGCCAATGATCGGCTTCCCACGGGGCATCCTGAGTCTCCGCCAGGTCCAAGACGATCGAGTCGGCCGGAGAACGTCGCCGAGCGGGTGCGTCGTCGAGATCGGGTACGTCCTGGGGGCCGAACATCTCGAGTGCCCGCCAGAACCGCAGCAATCGCATTCCGACTTCGTTCGCCGCCATCTCATCCCCATCCCTCACCCATCCGACAGCAAGACAGCGGCCACGCCGACCCGCCTCGGCCACTCGCCTTCTCGGATGATCATGCCATCCGGATGCTCGCACCATCCAGGGGTACGATTCGTTCAGTAGTCCGAATCGAACACCATCGTCGACCGCTCCCCACCCTCATACCGCCCCCACCCCGGATCCCCCGTCGTCGCGAAATCGATCCACGCCTTCCGCATAACCCGCGACAACTCCCGCGGCGGATTCGCCCCCACCAGCCCCCGCGCGTCCTCCGCCCCCAGCCGATCGAACAGGAACGGCAACTCCAGCGTGTGAGTCGCGCCCACCAAATCGTCTGCCCGCCAAGCGAAGTCGTAGGAGAAAGTTCGTCCACCGGCATCGGAGTGAGCGCGAGCCAAGTCGACGGCGGGTCGGCGGAAAAGGCCGTCGGTGATGATCGTCGCCAGTTGGTCGGCGGGCGGGAGGGCATCGGGGAGGGGAAGGGAGTAAGCCTCCCCGGCCAGGCGGACTTGTTCGGGGCCGGCTTCGGCGAGGACATTGTTGGGGAGGAGGAACAGCCGGGATTCTTCGCGAGTGGTTCCGAGCAGGACGTCGATCGACGAAGGGATGCGTCCCCGGGCTTCGGCCGTCGGCACGATGTCCCCGTCGACCGTAGGCATATAGGGCGTGAAGAAATAACTCGTCGGCCCCCAGCGATCGGTATCCCGGAAGCTCTCGTTCAATGCCAGGTGGCGAGTGCACAGCTCCCTCAACGGAAGACGCGCGGGCTCATCGCCCAGCTCGCGCGTGATCCCCGAGATCAACGACGCCGCCAAGTCAGCATCCGACACCAGCCCGAACGGGCCGCTCTGGAGAATCATCCGGCGAAACAATCCCGCCGCCGCGGAAGATCCCGCATAAGCCCCCAAACTCCCGCCCCCGCCGAATTCCCGAACACCGTGACATTGTCCGGATCCCCACCGAACCCGGCGATGTTCTCCCGCACCCACCGCAACGCGAAAAGCTGGTCGCGCAGACCGAGATTCGTCGGTACCCCGGGCAGCGGCAGGAAACCGTCCACGCCCAGCCGGTAGTTCAGGCTCACGAACACCACACCGTCGCGGGCGAAGGCCGTTCCGTCGGTGCGTGGGTCCGCGCTCGTCCCGCAGACGTACCCGCCGCCGTGCACGTAGACCATCACCGGTAGGCCCACCGCGCCGATGTCGGGCGTTCGGATGTTCAGGGTCAAGCAGTCCGTGCCCCAGGTGACGGCCCGGGGTGCCGCCGCGCCGACGAAGGGCAACGTCGCGGGCTGGGGGGCGGCGGGGCCGTAGGCGAAGGCTTCGCGGGTGCCGTCCCAGGCGGATGGGGGCTGGGGCGGCTGGAAGCGGCGGGGGCCGAAAGGGGCTGCGGCATAGGGTATTCCGAGGAAGGAGACAACGCCTCCGTCGGCTCGCCCGGCGACGAGACCCTCGGCTACCCGCACCGTCACGAGTGCTGATGACATCACGATCATACACGATACTTCGATGGATATCGAACAATTGTCCGCCCCTACTCTCCCGGGCGCCGTGTCACCGAATGGCCACTGGCACAAAGGCATTCGACTGGCCGACCCACCCGTCCGATGATAGAGTCCGCCCGGGGCGAAATGTCCGCTACGGCGGACTACCGGGCAGGCATCGTGGCTCGCCACTCTTCCTGGTTCCCGAGTGCTGTGGGCCAGGAGACGGAAACGAGCCTGCCGGACCGCACGAAGGGGGCAGCGTTGGAGGACTGGGGGGCTCGCCGTGGGCCCGATCGGCTGCACGGCCGCGCGGCGGAGATCGAGAAGATACGCGAATTCCTGGCCGAGGCCAGTGGGGATTTCGGGCGGGTGCTCGTGATCGACGGGGCACGCGGAATGGGTAAGAGCCGGTTGCTGCACGAGGGGCTGGCGCTCGCGCGGGCGAATCCGGCGCGGCCGATCGTGCTGGGCACCGACGATGTGGATTCCGCGGCGCTGCTGCTGGGTTCGACGGCGTGGGCCGCCGAGACGGCGGGCGGGTATGTCGCGCTGTCGGCGGTGTTGGAGGTCCACCCGCCGCCCACCAGCGGCTACGGCCCCGTGGTACGGGCCGACGCCTACGACCGGATCATCCGCGTACCGCTGCGGCCGCTCGACGACGCGGCGGCCGCGCTGGTCGCCGCCGATGTGCTCGGGGCGACGCCCGAGGACGAGCTGTCGGCGTACCTCGCCGCCGCCAACGGCAATCCCCGCCTGATCGTGGATCTCGCGGCGGGGCTGCGCGCGGAGGGACACCTCGAAATACGCGGTGGCCGTGTGGCTTTGCGCTCGGCCGCCTTGCCGGAGCGGGTCCTCGCGACCGTGCGGGCGTGGCTGCGTGAGCATTCCGAGAAATGCCGTCAGCTGTTGCGCGCGGGCGCGGTGCTCGGCCCCTCCTTCGAACTCGCCGAAGCCCTGGAACTGCTCGACGAGACCACCGTCGGCGTGCTGCCCGCGCTCACCGAGGCGCTCGCCGCGGAACTGCTCGTCTCCGACGACGACCGGCTGGCCTTCCCCAACGAGATCGTGCCGCGCGCGCTCGAGCGGCTGCTGCCCGTCGCGGCGCGGGTGACCCTGCTCGACGACGCCCGCCGCATTCGCGAGCGCTCCCCCCGGCACGCCGACCGCAGGACGCCCGTACCCCGGACCGGGCGCGCCGAACTCGATCGCAACGCCCACGCCGTGGCGGCCGTGCGCAATCTGGTGGCCGCCGGACGGCTGGACGCCGCGATCACCCTCGCCCGCTCGACCCTGGAACGGTCGCTGCCGGAGGACCTGGTCGTCGAATTGCGTTGTCTGCTCAGCGATGTGCTGGTGATGGCCGGCCGGGCGGCCGAGGGCGTGCGCGAGGCCGAACGGGTGCTCACCGCCGCCGAACCCCCGAGCGCGCACACGGCCGCCGTCTCCGGGGCCGCGCTGCTGTTCGGCCAGTACATGCTCGATCCGGACCGGGCCCGCACCCGCGCGCAGGCCGTGCTCGGGCGACGCGGCCTGGTCGGCAAGGATCCGCACGCCGTCGTCGCCGCCACCGTACTGTCCAACGAGCGGTGGGCGCACGGTGAACTGCGCGAGGGGCTGCGCTGGGGCCGGGCCGCGGCGCGCGGCGTCGATCCCGATCTGCCCTATGCCTGGCCCAAATTGGCGCTGGCCACCAAACTCGGGGAACTGCGCCGGTTCGACGAGACCGAGGCGCTGATCGCGGAGGCGGCCGAGCACATCGACCGGTTGCAGCTCGGCGCGCATCTGTCGGCGGTCGCCACCGTCCGCTCGCGCATGCTCGTGCAGGCGGGCCGCCTCGCCGAGGCCCGCGACGAGGCCCGCGTCGCCCTCGACATCGCCACCGAACTGGGCACTCCCCTGCTGGTTCCGCTGACCCATACGGTGTCGGCGCTGGTGGCCTTGCGATCCGGCGACGCCGACGCGGCGGCCGGGCACGTTCGCCGTTGTCGAGCCGAATTGGCCACGGGCCGAACACTTTTCCGATCCCCGCAGTACGACTGGGTGGAGCTGCTGGTGATCCACGCCCGGTCGGGCGCGGGCGCCGCGGCCGAATTCCTCACCGACGCGGCCCGCGGGCTGGAGAGCACCCCCGCGCTGCTGGTGCAGGAGCCCGGCGCGGCGGCGTTCTTCGTGCGCTTGGCGCAGCTCACCGGGGACGACGGGCTCGCGGAGCGGGCGGTGGCCGCGGCCGAACGGCTCGCCGCGGACAATCCCGAGTACCCGCAACCGGCGGTCGCGGCCCAGCACGCGCGCGGCCTGCTCGACCGGGACCCCGTGGCGCTCGGCGCGGCCATCGCCGGGCACATCGATCCGTGGGCCCGTGCCTGCGCGGAACGTCATCTGGCCGAACTGGATTCGACGTCGGCGCCGCCCCGGCCCGAGCCCGCCGCGCTCGCGCCGGACGCGGACTCCGGCTGGCATCTGCTCACCGACACCGAGCGCGCGATCGCCGAACTCGTCGGCGCCGGACTGACGAATCGGCAAGTGGCCAAACGGATCTACGTCTCCCCGCACACGGTGAACTATCACCTGCGCGCGATCTTCCGCAAGCTCGGGGTCTCGTCCCGTATCGAACTCGTACACCACCTGTACCGGCGCGCGACCTAACCCCGCGCGGCCGCCGCGACCGCCGCCGCTACCGCCGGGGTGACCCGGGGATCCAGCGCGCTCGGCACCACCCGATCCGGTGCGAGGTCCTCGGCCGCGATGGCCGCGATGGCCTCGGTGGCGGCCAGTTTCATGGCCTCGGTGATGTGGGTCGCACCGGCGTCGAGGGCGCCGCGGAAGATGCCCGGGGAGGCGAGGATGTTGTTGATCTGGTTCGGATGGTCGCTGCGGCCGGTGCCGACGATCGCCGCGTGCCGGCCGGCGATCGCGGGGTCGATCTCGGGTTCCGGATTGGACAGCGCGAAGATCACCGCGTCGGCCGCCATGCTGGCGACCAGTTCCTCCGGGACCCGCGAGGAGGACACGCCGATCAGGACGTTCGCGCCGGGCAGCGCCTGGGCGATGCCGCCGCGCAGTCCGCGAATGTTGGTGTGGCGGGCCAGTTCCGCCTTGACCGGGTTCAGATCCGTCCGCTCGGAGTGGATGATGCCGCGGGAGTCGACGAGGGTGATGTCGCCGACCCCGGCCGCCAGCAGCAGCCGCGCGCACGCCACCCCGGCCGCGCCCGCGCCCGCGATCACCACCCGCATCCGCGTCAGGTCGGCGTTCAGCAGGGTGGCCGCGCCGCGCAGCCCGGCGAGCGTCACGATGGCGGTGCCGTGCTGGTCGTCGTGCATGACCGGGCAGCCGAGGGTGTCGATCAGGCGGCGTTCCAGCTCGAAACACCGTGGCGCCGAGACGTCTTCGAGGCTGACGGCCCCGAACGACGGCCGCAGCCGCGTCAGCAGGTGCACGATCTCGTCGACATCGGTGGTGTCCAGGACGATCGGCACCGCGTTGAGTTCGGCGAACGCGCGGAAGATCCCGGCCTTCCCCTCCATGACCGGAAGCGCCGCGCGCGGGCCCACATCGCCGAGCCCGAGCACCGCGGTGCCGTCGGTGACCACGGCGATCAGGCGGCCCGCCCAGGTGTACTCGTCGACCAGTTCGGGCCGGTCGGCGATCGCGGTGCTGACGCGGGCGACGCCGGGGGTGTAGGAGACCGAGAGGGTCCGGGAATCGAGCAGCGGCGCGGTCGGGGCGACCACGAGTTTCCCGCCGCGATGGAAGTCCAGAATCTCCTCGTCGCGGATATCGGTGGTGGCGACTGCTTCGTTCACGGGAGCCTCCTCGATTGCACGGATCTATTCCACGATCGACCGAACGGCCTTTTTCCGAAATTAGACCAAGAGCGCGGGAAATGCCCACTACTCGATCGGGTAGTTCCACGGGAGGCCGTCCGGGAGGCGATCTCGAACCACTCGGGCGAGTAGTTACGGGAGGCTGCTGGAAGTTATATTCAGCGTAATCACAAGGGTGGAAGTAACTATCACGGGCAGGCGTTCGACCGAGACCACATCCGAGAGGAACCATGTCTACCTGCGATGATGTTCGCCTATCCGCTCGACCCGGACGGTAGCCGACTTTCCCCGGAAAGCGCGGGAAAACCCCGCTGTGACCCGCCCCACAATTTCCGCAGCGGTTGCACGCCCGTCCAGCTCCGGTACAGTTCGATTTGCGTCGAATAATCCATTCGTCGACGCGAGGAACCACTTATTGATATACGGGGAGGGTTCGATGTCGGTGGCACCCACCGCACGACTTTGGTCCACATTCGACCCTGTCGATCGGGTATCGAATGATGCTTTCACACTCGCTCGGATCGAATTCGGCACGACCTCGGCGCTGGACATATCCGAGGGCGGCACACCCGTGCTGCGCATACCGATGAGCTCGCCGGGCTTCGACGAGTTCACCGAGACCTGGGCGGTCGACGCTCCCGTCACCGCCGGGCGCTACGAGGACCTCGTCTACGCCCACACCGACGAGTACCTGTTCGCCGCCGTGCAAATCCCGGAACTCGACGAATACGCCGAGGCCACCAACCGCGCCTATCGTTCGGCGTTCAAACTCATCGCGAACCTCAACTACCCCAGCATCTTTCGCGTCTGGAACTTCGTCGGCGGCATCGTCGACGCCAACGCGGCCGGGATGGAGATCTACCGCGACTTCGTGGCCGGACGTGCCGAGGCGTTCAAGCTGTACCAGGACGGCCTCGGAAAGATCCCCGCCGCAACGGGAATCGGCACCCGCGGCCGCGGCATCTCGATCGCGCTGCTCGCCGCGCGCACGCAGCGGCCCCGGCACATCGAGAACGGACGGCAGCTGCCCGCCTACGAGTACCCGCGCGAATACGGGCCCAAGTCACCGAATTTCGCCCGCGCCACGGTCCTGCGCGACGCGGACGAGACGACGCCGCGGCAGCTGTTCGTCTCCGGCACCGCGAGCATCCTCGGGCACGCGACCGTCCACCCCGGCGACATCCGCAAGCAGACCCGCACCGTGCTCGAGAACATCGAATACCTTGTGGGACAAGAGAATCTGGCCGACTACGGGCTGAGCGGACACAGCCTGTCCGATCTGCGCCAGCTCAAGGTGTACGTCAAGCACGCCGCGGATCTGGAGGTCGTGCGGGACATCGTGACCGACGCCGTCGGCGGCGCGGCCACCGCCCGCTACCTCAATGTCGACGTCTGCCGCGACGACCTGCTGGTGGAGATCGAGGCGCTCATCCCGCTCGACGAGGGATCGCCGTCGTGAGCGCGGCGATTCCCGGCTCGATGTGGGGCCTCGACGGTATCGCGCTGCAACAGCCCGACTGGGCCGATCACGCCGATATCGCCCCGGTGCGTGCGTATCTGGATCGGGCCGCGCCACTGGTCGCGGCCGAGGAGGTCCGCGCGCTGCACGATCGGCTCGCCGAGGTGGCGGCCGGGCGGGCGCAGATCCTGCAGGTCGGCGACTGCGCCGAGATGCTGGCCGAATCCAGCGACGCCGATTTCGCGGCGAA
Source organism: Nocardia sp. NPDC004068 (assembly GCF_042874315.1). Classification (NCBI taxonomy): domain Bacteria; kingdom Bacillati; phylum Actinomycetota; class Actinomycetes; order Mycobacteriales; family Nocardiaceae; genus Nocardia; species Nocardia sp. NPDC004068. The sequence goes on along the minus strand of NZ_JBIAMW010000004.1, from coordinate 487,356 downwards.
GACCGACTTCCTCACCCGGATGAGCGCGAACTTCAGCGATCTCACCGACCGCCCGGTGGTGCGGATCGGCCGGTTCGCCGGACAGTTCGCCAAGCCGCGCAGCAGTCCCACCGAGCGGGTCGGCGGCAGCGAATTGCCTTCGTACCGAGGCGATCTCGTGAACGGGCACGGACCGTCGCACGCCGAACGCGCGCACGAACCCACCCGGATGCTGCGCGTGCACGACTTCAGCCGCGCCGCGCACCGTCATCTCGCGGCCCGCCGCGCCGGCGACGGCTACGGTCCGTGGTCCAGCCACGAGGCCCTCGTGCTGGATTACGAGGTGCCGCAGATCCGCGGAAATGCCGACGGCACGCAAACGCTCACCTCCACCCATTTCCCGTGGGTCGGGGAACGGACCAGAGGGCTCGATTCCAGTCATATCGCCATGCTCGCGGCGGTCGACAATCCGATCGGGTTGAAAGTGGGTCCGTCGATGCCGGGCGACGACCTCCGGAAATTGTGCGAATTGCTCGATCCGCATCGCACACCCGGGCGGCTGACGCTCATTTTCCGGCTCGGCAACGCGCATGTCCGGGAACGGCTTCCGGAATTGGCCGAGGCGGTGCGCGACGGCGGGCATCCGGTGGCGTGGGTGTGCGATCCCATGCACGGCAACACCTTCGCCACCGCCGCCGGGGTGAAGACGCGCCGGGTCGACGACGCGGTCGGCGAGGTCGTCGGATTCGTGGAGACGCTGACCACGCTCGGCATCGCGCCGGGCGGACTGCACCTCGAGACCTCCCCCGCCGCGGTGACCGAGTGCATCGGCCTGAACGTGACCGAGGAACACCTGCTCACCGGCCGCTACCGGTCCAGCTGCGATCCCCGCCTGAACCCGGGCCAGACCTGCCAGGTCATCACGGCCTACGCCACCGCGGCCCTGACCCTGACGATATGACCGCGCAGGCTCCTGGTCCGTACGGGAACCGTTCACTGGCCCAGGACCGCGTCGAGCAGGCCGGGGAACCGACGGTCCAGGTCGGCGCGGCGCAGTTCGAGGAGGCGGCAGCGGCCCTCGACGAAGGTCCGGGTGAGCCCCGCCTCCCGGAGGATGCGCCAATGATGTGACAGCGTCGCCGGGCGCAGATCGACCGTTTTGCCCGCTACCCCGCACTCGACCGGCTGGCTCGTGGCGTAGAGGTACTTCGCCAGGGTCAGCCGGGCGGGATCGGCCAGCGCCGCGAGGATCTGGACCATTTCCAGCTCGTCGAGCGCCGGTTCGGGCAATACGTTCGACACATTCGGCATGTTCGGACACCTCCAATAGTTTGACAGTCATCAAACTGTTCGATTAGCATAGCAGGTGTCGCACGGGCCGGTTCTGTCGGTATCTCGCGCGCATTTCTTTCGCTGTCCGGACGGCGTCACTCGGTGCATTCCCATGAATGGCATTCCAAGGAGGGGTTCGAGGTGGTCGGCAATCAATCGCGGCTGGTGGACGAGAGGCGAATACCACCGGATGCCGTCGAGACGGTGAATTCGCGACCGTGGGCCGCGCTGTGGACGGTCTGCGTCGGATTCTTCATGATCCAGGTGGATACGACGATCATGGTCGTCGTCCAGCCCGCGATCCAGACCCAACTGCACACCTCGATCAACGCGGTCATCTGGGTGACCAGCGCGTATCTCCTCGCGTACTCGGTGCCGCTGCTGTTCGCGGCGCGGCTGGGCGACCGGATCGGGGCCAAGACCGTGTACGTCGCGGGCATGGTGGTGTTCACCCTGGCCAGCGTCGCCTGCGGCCTGTCGACCACGGTCGGCGTGCTGATCGCGGCGCGGGTCGTGCAGGGCGTGGGCGCGGCGCTGATCACGCCGCAGACCCTCGCGGTGATCAACCGGGTGTTCACCGCGGATCGGCGGCATTCGGCGATGGCCGCGTGGGGCGCGGTGTCGGGGATCGCGACGGTCGCCGGGCCGCTGCTGGGCGGGCTGCTGGTGAGCACGGTGAGCTGGCACTGGATCTTCCTGATCAACGTGCCGGTCGGAATCATCGGTCTCGCAATGGCTTTCCGGTTCATCCCGGAGCTGGAGACGCACAGCCGCCGCTTCGACGTGCTGGGCGTCGTGCTCAGCGGGGCCGGGGTGTTCCTGCTCATCTTCGCCCTCCAGCAGGGCGAGAGCCTGCACTGGGACGGCCGGGTGTGGGCGATGCTCGTCGCCGGACTCGCGGCGCTGGGCGCGTTCGTGTTCTGGCAGAACAGGATTCGGATCGAGCCGCTGATTCCGCTGCGGCTGTTCCGGAGCCTGAACTTCTCCCTCGGCGTGCTGGGCATCGCGGCCATGGCGGTGGTGATGAACTCCCAGGTCATCCCGATCATGTACTACCTGCAGCGGGTCGCGGGGCTGAACACCATGGAGACGGCGTTCACGACGGTGACCATGGCGGCGATCATGGTGGTGCTGGCCCCGCTGGTGTCGCGCATCGTGGGCCGGGCGGTCCCGCGCTACGTCGCGGTGTCGGGTTTCCTGGTGGCCGCGATCGGCACCGCGATCCTCCAGTACGCGCTGCACGCGGATCGCTCGATCCTGTTCGTCTCGTTGGGCTTCGGCGTGTTCGGTCTCGGCGGCGCGTTCGTGCTCGCCCCGCTGGCCACCTACTCCATGCGTGAGCTGTCGCCGGATCTGATGGGCGCGGCCTCCGGGGTGTTCAACACGCTGCGCCAGACCGGCGCGGTGCTCGGCGCGGCCGCCATGAGCGCGCTGGTCCAGACGAATCTCGCCCATCACCTGTCCGAATCCGCGGCCCGGACCGCCACCTCCGGCCCGGCCGTCCTGCCCTCCGAAATCCCCGGATTGCGAACCGATTTCGCGACCGCCATGGCGCAGAGCATGTTCCTGCCGCTCGTCGCCGGGCTGGTCGGCCTGCTCGCCGCGCTGTTCCTGCACGGCGGGAAGTCACCGAGATAGTGAACGAGAAGGTGTCATCGTGTCTGCCAGTTCCAATTTCGTTGCCGAGATAGAGACCAGAGCCGTTGCGGGAGGCTGGCTTTCGAGCCCGGCCTATCGGACCGCCGAGCGGGACCACAGCTACGCGGACCTGTTCGAACGGACGGCCCGCGCCGCCCACGCACTGCGCGGGTACGGGATCGGTGCGGGTGACCGGGTGTGCCTGATCCTGCCCGAGACCATCGATCTGGTCACGGTGTTCCTCGCGACCCTGCGGATCGGCGCGATCGCGGTGCCGCTCAACGGGAACGCGACGACCGAGCAACTGGCCGACGGCACGCTGCGCTCCGGCGCGTCGGTGGTGGTGCGCCACCGCGAATTCGAGGTGCCGGACGGCTGCGTCGCGCTGTGGCCGGAGCAGCTGGCCGGGGAACGGGCCGACACCGAGATCGCCGCGGTCACCGACGACACTCCCGCATTCTCCGTATTCACCTCCGGCACAACGGGTCCCGCGAAACTGGTGACGCACACGCACGGCGACATCCGGCACTTCGACAACGGCGTCGGCAACGCGCTGGGCATCGCCCGGGGCGAGGTCTGCCTGTCGGCGTCGGGCACCTACCTCGCCTACGGGCTCGGCAACGCGGTCTTCTTCCCGCTGCTGCGCGGCGCGTCGACCGTCCTCAACGGGACCGACTCCCGGCTGGTGCCCGCCGAGGCCCTGCGGCTGATCGAACGGCATTCGGTGGACGTGTTCTACGCGATTCCGAGCTACTTCGCGACCCTGCTGCGCGAGCCGGGGGCCGACGCGCTCAAACGGCTGCGGATCGCGGTGACCGCGGGCGAGGTGCTCAACACCGCGGTGGAGAACAACCTGCTCGCCCTGCTCGGATCGAGTCTGACCGGCATCTTCGGCACCACGGAGATCGGGCACGCGGTCGCGGTGAACGCCGGGGCCGACTACCGGCCGCAGAAGGTCGGGCGGGTGATCGGCCCCTACGCCGTGCGGGTGGTCGATCGGCAGTCCGGGCAACCGATCGACGCCGGGGAGATCGGCAGCCTCGAGGTGCTCGGACCCACGATCTCGCTCGGCGCGAAGGACGCGTCGGTGCCGCCGGTGCGGCTCGCCGGGCAGTGGTACGCCACCGGCGATATCGCGCGGCTCGACGACGACGGGTACCTCCAATTGTTCGGGCGCGCGGACGATGTCGAGACCGTGGCCGGGCGCGACGTGTACCCGGCCGAGGTGGAGTCGGTGCTGCTGGAGTCGCCCGCCGTGCGGGAGGCGGCGGTGTGCACGGTCGGCGGGCCCGACGGCGAGCGGCGGCTGCGCGCCTACGTGGTGCGTGCCGACGACGCGGTGTCGGAGCTGGAACTGGAACGTCGGCTGCTCGCCGCGGCCGCGAAAGCGCTGGCGCCGCACAAGGTTCCGCGCGAGGTGCGATATCTCGACGCACTCCCCTACATCCTGGGCGGCAAACTGTCCCGCCGCGACGTCCGGCAGCTCGGGTGAGCGAGAAGGAATGACCATGCATCTGGATGTGAAAAGTCTTGCCGCGCTGGATAATTACTTCGGGCGGCTGGTGTCGACGAGCAGGATCCCCGGCTGGACCGCGATCGTGGCCCGGCACGGCGAGATCGAGTACACCTCGAGCGGCGGGCTGGCGAATGTCGCCGAGGGGCGGCCGATGCGGACCGACAGCATCTTCAAATCGTTCTCGCTGTCCAAGCCGATCACCTCGGTCGCGTTCATGACGCTCGTCGAGCAGGGGCTCGTCGGGCTCAATGATCCGGTGGCGGAATACATTCCGTCGTTCGCGCGCTCGCGCGTCTACCGGGACGGCTGGGTGGTCGATCCGGTGACCGAGGGGCTGGTGGAGCCGGTGCGGATCTGGCATCTGCTGACCCACACCTCCGGGCTGGGGTACGGATTCCATCACACCCATCCCGTCGACCACCTCTACATCGAGGCCGGTTACGGGTGGGGGTCGCCGGAGGGCGTGGGGCTGGCCGAGGCGGTGGATCACTGGGCCGAGTTGCCGTTGCGGTTCCAGCCCGGGACGGGGTGGAACTACGGGTTGAGTACGGATGTGCTCGGCCGGGTGATCGAGGTGGTGTCGGGCAAGTCGTTCGGCGAATTCCTGCGCGAGACGTTGTTCGAGCCATTGGGGTTGCGGGACACGGCCTTTCACGTGCCCGCGAGCGCGAAGGACCGCTACGCCGCCATGTACACGCCCGGCCCGGACGGCATCGAGCTGGTCGCGCCGATGAGCGCCTACCCGACCGAGGATCCGATCCTGTTGTCCGGCGGCGGCGGGCTGTACACGACCGCGGAGGACTACACGAAGTTCCTCGGGCTGCTCGCCAACGACGGGCGGATCGGGTCGGATCAGCTGATCTCGCCGATGACCGTCGAGTCCATGCGGACGAATCATCTGCCCGGCGACGCGGTGCTGGGGTCGTTCCCGAGTCTGCTCGGCGTTCCGGCCATCACCGACGCCATGCCCGCGGCCGGATTCGGGCTCGGTTTCCTGGTGATGAAGTCGCCCGGGCAGAGTCATGTGCTCACCCGGGCCGGGGAGTATTCGTGGCTGTCGGCGGGCAGCGCGAACTTCCTGGTCGACCCGTCGACCGGGGTCAGCGCGATCGTCGTCCCGCAGATCTTCCCGTCCCGGGTGCTGCCGATGTTCAGCCGCCTGCGGCAGTTCGTGTACCAGGCGTATCGCTGGTGAATGGAAGCCGGTGAATCGGGAATCGCCTCCTCGACCGGAACCCGACCGAGGAGGCTGATCCGATGCGCGCCGCCACCTACGACTCCTTCGCCACCGACAACGCGCCCCTGCGCGTGACCGAGGTCGCCGACCCCAAGTTGGGTCCGGGCGAGGTACTGATCCGGGTCCGGGCCGCGGGCGTCAACCCGGTCGACTGGAAGGTCATGGCCGGCTACCTGGAACCGATGCTGAAGGCCGTCTTCCCGGTCATCCCCGGCTGGGACGTCGCGGGCGAGGTCGTCGCCCTCGGCCCGGACACCCCCGAATTCACGGTCGGCGACGAGGTCATGGCCTACGCCCGCAAGGACGTCGTCCACGCGGGCACCTTCGCCGAATTCGTGGCCGTCGCCGCCGACCACGTCGCCCGCAAACCGGCCGAACTCGACTGGGCCCAGGCAGGCGGCCTACCCCTGGCCGGAATGACGGCACAACGCTGCCTCGACCGCATGAACGTCGCCCCCGGCGACACCCTCGTCGTCTACGGCGCCTCCGGCGGGGTGGGCAGCCTGGCGGTCCAGATCGGGCGCGACCGAGGCGCCCGGGTGATCGGCACAGCCTCCGAACGCAATCACGACTTCCTGCGTGAGTTGGGCGCGGAGCCGGTGGCGTATGGGGAGGGTGAGGTCGAGCGGATTCGGGAGTTGACTCCGGATGGGGTCACCACGGTAGCGGACTTCGTAGGCGGCCAACTGGACGTCACCCGCGCGATCCTCGCAGAGGGAGGCCGCCACACCTCCACCACCGACGATACGGTGGAAAAGGAAGGCGGCCATTACATTTGGGTCCGGCCGAACGGCGCCAAACTCACCGAATTGGCGGACCTGGCGAAGCGAGGCGCGCTGCGGGTGGAGGTGAGCAGGACGTTCATCCTCCCGGAGGTCGGAAAAGCCTTGGACGCCAGCCGGTCCGGACATACCCGAGGGAAACTGGTCGTGCTGCCGTAAGCTCCCCCTTCCCGAGCGAGCACACCTCGCCAGACGGCCGGTCGGAGGCGGTTAGGACAAGCCGTTGTCCGCCGATGCCCTGAACTCCGGTCCCGAGCGCCCCGTAACTTTTCCCCGCGCAACCCGATATGGGTGCTGATGACTTCGGCGGGTGGGTGGCCGAGGCAGCCCGCTGCCGAGCGGAATGTGTTGGTATGCAGTTTTTTGGGGTCGTGGGGATCTCGGCTGTCCTTCCGTCTCGGCGTTGCCATCGGAAGGGGACCAGTGATCGACGAGCCAGCGGAATCGTCTCCGCTCGATATCGCGGCCTTGCGTTGTTTGCAGGTGCGGATGATGCGGCGGGATATCGACGCGGACGGCAATGCGAAATCGGTCGCGGCGAAGGCACCGTTCTTCGAGCAGTTCGTCTCCGCCACGGGGCGATTCCTCGCGGAAATGGCGGGACCGACAGGAGACGTGTCGTCGGATGCCGACGGCATCATCGAATCGGCCGCGCGCCGTGCCGCTTTCGTGGACGACCGTGCCCGTGCGGTGACGGTACTGATCGAACTCATGGTGTTCGATCCCTGGCCGGACGGCGCCAAGTGGGTGGCGAAGATTCGAAAAGACGAACTCGCCGCGGCCACGCGAGATCTCGGTGGCGCGGACGCGGCGGATCTCGCCATGCTGGAACGGGAATTCGATATCGTCCTGAAACAATTGCGGCGCAGATCCATTCGATGGGGTCGGGTCGCCGCGGTGACCGCGGTGGGCCTGGGGGCGGGAGTCCTCACCGGGGGAATGGCCGCCCCGGCGGTGGGTGCGGCCATCGGCGGCACACTCGGGCTCAGCGGGGCGGCGGCCACCTCCGCGGGGCTCGCCATGCTCGGCGGGGGTTCACTCGCCGCGGGCGGTTTCGGAATCGCTGGCGGCACCATGCTCGTGACCGGAGTCGGCGGGCTGACGGCGGCGGGGGCCGCGGGAGCCGGTTTCCGATACAGCCGCCTCGGCAGCGGGAATATCGCCATGGACGCGGTGAAGATCGATCTGCTCGCCCGCGCGGTCCTCCTGCAATCCGAGGACCGGGACCAGAAGATGCGCCGCGTCGTGTCGAGTCTGCACACCGCCGCCGACGAACTCGCCAAGAAGGCGAATCTGTTGTCCGCACGCATTGTCGGACTCGAGGAGCACAATCGGACGTTGCGGGAGGAGAACAACGCGCTCCGGGCGCGAGTGGCACAGCTACGGTCCGACCTCATGCGAAGCGACGACGAATTGAACAGTTTGCGTTCGGAATTGGAGACCGTTCGTCACGAACGCGCGGCGGTGAACGTCGTGCTGGATCGCATACCCGCCATGGCCGTCGAATGACCGACGACTTCGAGCGGAACCTCGACTCTCTCGCGCGCTGTCTGGCCGCGATCGACGAGGCAATGGACGACGCCCTGTCGGACGAGCCTCGACCTCAGCAGTTGCCCGTCGCGGAACGGCCCCTGACCTACCCGGAGATCACCGCGTTCAACGACCAACTTCGCGACCGATTCGGTTGGACGGAAGTGGATCTCGACGCCGCCCTGACCGACGAACAACGCGACGAACTCCACGCCTGGCGTGAACGTCACCGGCGGTCGTGGACGACCGGGGATTTCGCGGCCGTGGGGGTCGCGGGCCTCATCGGCGCGCTCTGCGTCTGGTTCGACACGGCCGTCGACCGGAGCACCGGCACTCGCCTGCGGCGTCTCACGGAAACAGAGCGCGTGCGCGGCTGGGAGCGAGCCGGTAAGCGCCTGCCCATCGACTACATGGGTCCGGGATTCGGCGGTCGCGCGCACCGCGTCAAATCCGGTGGGCACGATCTGCTTAGGACCTTCACCACCCTGCGGCAGATCATGGACGGTCAGTTCCAGGGCGTGCGCTACGAGAACGGTCGACGGATCGATGAGCGGGTCGACAATCGATTCGAGCAGGTGGAGGACTGGCCGGACGCGGGGCTGCGGCTCATGCGGCACCTCGCCGCGGATTTCCTCACGCCGATGAGCCTTCCGATCCCGGGAATGTCGCTGCTCTACGAGAGCGGCAACGAGACGGCGCGGCAGTTCGCCCTGCACGCCTACTCCGGCATGCGGGCGGGTGAGGGGTGGAATTTGCGCAGCGCGACGGTCGCTCCCACCTTCTCGACCGTCGTCACCGAACTCGTCGTTCGAACGCATGTCTGCGCCGAAAGCATCAGGGAGTCAAACACTTTCGCCCTCCTGACACTTCCCTGGCAACGCAAACAGAACGAGCTGTTGTTGGCGGCGCACGCGCTGGTCGCCGCGTCCGCGGCAGGGAAGACGACGGCACGATTGCTCGCCGTGCGCAGTCGACGCGGCGTGCTGCATCCGGCGACGATCCGGCATCTCCAGTTGCCCGCGCTGATTCGCGCCGGATGGGCGGCCGTAGACGTGATCATCGATACGCGTTCGGCGACAGGGCATTCCGCGTCCGAATGGGACGATCTGGCGCTCCGTGTCCCGAAATTACCTCTCGCATAACACTTTTCACCGATTACCCGAGAAAGAAAACCATGGCCAACACTCTCGACCGCATCAACACCATCGCCGCGAAGCTCCGGTCCGCGCAATCCGCGGTCAGCACCGAAGAGGCGACCAAGAACGCACTCGTCATGCCGTTCATCGCCCAGGTTCTCGGCTACGACGTCTTCGATCCGGCCGAGGTGGTGCCCGAATTCGTCTCGGATGTGGGCACCAAGAAGGGCGAGAAGATCGACTACGCGATCCTGCGGGACGGCGCGATCCAGATTCTGATCGAGTGCAAGAAGATCGGCGAGCCGCTCAATATCAATCACGCCTCGCAGCTCTTCCGGTACTTCGCGGTCACGTCGGCTCGGATCGCGATCCTCACCAATGGCCTTGAGTACCAAGTCTTTACCGACGGTGACCGGCCCAACATCATGGACTCGAAACCGTTCCTGGTGTTCGACATCCTCGATATGGACAACGTTCTCGTACCCGAGGTGGCCAAGCTGTCCAAGGAGTCGTTCGATCTCGACTCGATCGTCAGCGCGGCGGAGGAGCTGAAGTACATCGGGCAGATCAAGCGGCTGCTGACCCAGGAGATCAAGACCCCGTCCGAGGATTGGATCCGATACTTCGTCAGCCGCGTCTACGAGGGCAAGGCGACCCAGCGGATCGTGGACCAGTTCCGGCCGCTGGTGTCCAAGGCCGCGGCGCAGTTCATCGCGGATCAGGTCAGTGACCGGCTGAACACCGCGCTGGGCGACAACACCGGCGCGGTCATCGCCGCTCCCTCCGAGGCCCCGGCGGCCGACCCGGCACGCGCACTCGAGCCGAAGCCGGTCACCGACGACGGAGTCGTCACCACCGAGGAGGAACTCGACGGCTTCAATATCGTGCGCGCGATCCTCGCCAAGGAGATCGATCCGGCGCGCGTGTGCTATCGCGACGCGAAGGCGTACTTCGCGGTCCTGCTCGACGACAACAACCGCAAACCGATTGTGCGCCTTCACCTCAACGGCAAGAGCATCAAATTCATCACCACATTCGAGAACGGCAAGGACGGCGAACGGCACGACATCGGCAATGTCGTCGACCTCTACCGGCACATGGATCGACTGCTCGCTACGGTGAAGAACTACGGCTGAGCGGATCGGGCCGCGGGCTCAATCCAGCCACTCCAACGCCGCCGTCACCATTGCCCGTACCCCCGTATCGATCGTCGGTTCCGGCTCCGGCGCGAAATGGGGAGAGTGGTTGGACGGGATGTCCTGTTCTACCGTGCCCGCGGAGAGGGCGTTCAGGAAGTGTTGGGGGTCCACCCCGCCGAAGAACCAATAGCAGAGGGGGGATTGGGATTCGGTGGCGAGGAGGCCGCAGTCTTCGCTGCCGGTGAGGGGGCCGGGGTCTACGACCTTGTCGTGGCCGAGGGCCGCGCGGAGGGCGGTGGCGGTGCGGTCGACGGCGGATTCGTCGTTGACCAGGACGGGGAAGGTGTCGATGGGGGCGATGTCGGGGTCGCGGGGGGCGGCCGAGGCGGCGGATTCGGCGCGGACGATGCGGTCTACGGCGGCGAGGACGCGGGTGCGGACGGTGGGGGTGAAGGTGCGGATGTTGAGTTGGAGTTCGGCTCGGTCGGGGATGATGTTGTGGGCGGTGCCCGCGTGGACGGCGCCGACGGTGACGACGGCGGTGTCGGTGCCGCTGATCTCGCGGGAGACGATGGTTTGCAGGCGCAGGACCGTCGCCGCGGCCATCACCACCGGGTCGACCGCGGTTTCGGGGCGGGAGCCGTGACCGCCCTTGCCGTGCAACGTGATTCGCAGGGCGTCGGTGGCGGCCAGGGCGGGGCCGGGGTGCAGGGCCACCATGCCGTACGGGAACGGGCCGACGTGTTGGGCCAGGACCACGTCGGGCTTGCCGAAGCGGGTGAACAGGCCGTCGGCGATCATGGCCTCGGCGCCCCTGCCGTTCTCCTCGGCGGGCTGGAAGACGGCGACGATCGTGCCCGACCAGGACTGCCGCGCGCCCGCCAACACGCGCAGCGCGCCGAGCAGACAGGTCACGTGCATGTCGTGACCGCACGCGTGCATGACCGGGCCGCCGGTCTCGGGGTCGGTGGCGGTGGAGGCGTAGGGCAGGCCGGTCTGCTCCCGGACGGGCAGGGCGTCCATATCGGCGCGCAGCAGCACGGTCGGGCCGGGGCCGTTGGCGAGCCGGGCGACGACGCCCGTGCGGCCGACGTCGGCGGTCACCTCGTAGCCGAGAGCCGTTGCGCGACGGACGATTTCGGCCGACGTGCGATGTTCGGCGAAGGCGAGTTCGGGATGGGCGTGCAGATCGCGGTAGAGCTCGCCGAGATCGGCACGCATGGCGTCGAGCTGGTCGGTGAGATTCAGCGCGGCTCGGGTCATACTTCGAGGGTATTCGCCTCGCGGTGCTCACGGCCCGAGCCGTGCACAACGAATCAGTTCCAGCGGGACTGCGGCTGGCGACGGACGGCGTGTTCGCCGTTGGCCAAAATCTCGAGCTCCTCGAGGAAACGCTCGATGCTCTCGGACCGGGCCTCGGGGTTGTCGATCTTGACGCGGACCTTCTCCTCGGTGCGGTCCAGCATGGCCGCGGTGAGGTCGGTCTGCAGATCGCGGATGAGCTGGCGGCGCAGTTGCAGGATCTGGTCGCGGCCCTGCTTGCGGACGCGCTCGACCTCGGTGGCCGCGGCCTCGCGCATCTGCGCGATGATGTGTTCGGCGTCCGCGCGGGCGTCCACCCGCATCCGCTCGAGTTCGCTCTGCGCCTCGGCCATGGCGTTGTCGTAGGCCGCCTTGGCGTCGGTCAGTCGCTGGGTCGCCTGGTCGCTCTCCTCGAGCTGCTTGCGGATGGCCTCCTGGTTGCGGACCATCAGCCGTTTCACAATGGGCACAACCCATTTCCAGATCGCGAAGACGATCACCGCGAACGCGAACAGCTGACTGAAGAAGACCGGCCAGTCGAAGGTGATCTGGTACGGCCCCGCGGCGACGATGCCGACGGTGTGATTCATGACGACGCTTGTCCCCTCTGCCGCCCGGCGCTGCTTCCGGCGCGCTGGCCGTTGACACCGGAAACGCGCTGCGCCAGCGATTCGGCCAGCGGTTCGACCTCTTGCCGCAACTCCGCCGACACCTGGTCGGCCTCCGCCCGCAGCTGCGCGGCGGATTCGGCGACGATCCGGTCGGCCTCCTCCTGGGCCTCGGACCGGAGTTGTTCGAGAATGGCCCGGCCCTCGGCGCGCGCCTGATTGCGAATCTCGGCGGCTTCGGCGCGGGCCTTCTCGAGTCCCGATTGATAGCGGGCTTCGGCCTCGGCGAACGTCTCCTTCGCTTCCTTGTTGTTCGCCGTGGTCGCCTCGACCCGCGCCTCCCGTTCGGCCAGCACCTTGCGGATCGGCGGAACGACGAAGAACCAGATGACCCCGAGCACGATCAGGAAGATCAACAACTCGGCGAAGAAGGTGCCGTTGGGGATGAGGAAGTTCCCCTCGGCCATGACATCCGTTCGCTGGGCCATGAGCTCTACGCTCCTGGTGTCGCGAACACGAACAGCGCCATGAACGCCAGGTTGATGAAGTACGCGGCCTCGACCAGACCCACGGTCAGGAAGAAGTTGCCGCGCAGGCGGCCCTCCGCCTCGGGCTGGCGGGTGACGCCGTTGATCAACGCCGAACCCGCGATGCCGTCACCGATGCCCGCGCCGATCGCGCCGCCGGCCATGATGAGGCCGCCGCCGATCAGTGCGCCCTGGACAATCGCTGGATCTGCCATGTTTCATTCCTGTTCTCGAACGTTTTCTCTTCGAATGAAGAGTCGGTCAGTGGTTTTCGTGCTCCAGCGACATGGATTGACTGAAGTAGAGCACGGTCAGAAGCGAGAAGATGAACGCCTGGATCGCGCCGACGAAAAGGTCGAACAACTTCCAGATGGCGTTGGGACCCCAGCTGATCCAGAACGGGAACAACGCGATCACCGAGATCATGACGCCACCGGCGAACATATTGCCGAACAATCGCAGCGACAACGACAACGGCTTGGCGATTTCCTCGATGATGTTGATGAACACCATCGGACCCCAGCCGGTGTGGCCCTTCAACAACTGCTTGGCATGGGTCAGCGGACCGCGCCGCGCGATGCCCGCGCCCTGATAGAACAGGAACACGAACAGCGCCAGGGCGTAGACGAAGTTGACGTCGGAGGCGGGCGGGGCGATCAGCTCGCCGTCGCCGTACTGCATCGGCAGCACCGACAGCCAGTTCGACAGCAGGATGAAGGTGAACAGCGTGACCGCCAGCGGCAGCGCGAACGGCGCCACCCGCAGCCCGATGGCCGCCTCGACCTGATCGCGCATCTGGATCGTCACCGTCTCGAAGAACAGCTGTACCCCGTTGGGCACGCCGGAGGTGATCTTGATCCGGACGAATACGGCCAGCGCGATGACGATCACCGCCGCGACGACCGTGGACACGATGGTGTCGACGTTGAAGGTCATGCCCCACAGGTGAGCCACCGCGTGGTGGCCGACCTTGATCTTCGGCTCGGCCTCCTCGGCGAGCAGGAACGCGGTGTTCATGATGTCTGGCGCAGCCCTTTCCATTCGGGGACCACGGTGTGGAGGACCACGACGACCTGGAAGAGGGCCAGCCCGAAGAAGATTCCGATCCCGTTGGGCCGCGTCAGCAGGGCCACCACGATGGCGATCACGGTCAGGCCGAGCAGGCGCACGGCGGTCGAGGCCATCAGGGCCTGTTTGCTCGCCGTTTCCGACCGAATGACATTGGTGATGGACTTCCAGGTGAGCCGCGCGTTGAGCCAGCCCAAACCGAGTCCGGCACAGATGAATACGCCCAGCAGCACCCGATCCAATGCGCCGGTAATCATCAGAGCCAGTACACCGAGCGCGGTCGCGATTACCGCGACTCGGCGCATTCGGAGTCTGTCGACGTCCACTACGACACCGTCCTCGCCCGTCACCCCACCTCGTAGTGGGTTCGTGATTGATCGTCAGCTTACACATGCGGATGCCATTCCGTGCCAAGACTTTTGATCTTCGTTTACATGATCTTGAAATGTGCATACGGAAGCGCGACAGGTATTGTGTAGCTATCGGGCACTCCATCCATTCGGGCTACTTTCGGGCGAGTAAAAGACATTTCGGGCGAATCGGAAATCGGCACGTCGAAAAGTCGTCTCCATTCACAAAAAGGATGAATCGGACATCTGTGCCGTAGCTCACAGCTTCCTGAACAGCCGGTTACGGTCAGGCAACCCTACGCGAAGCCGACCCGTCGGTTCCTTGTCAGCAATCCGGACCAAAGGGACAACCAGCCCCCGACACACCCCTACCGGCTGGCGGTGCGGGCCCGGATCGGCGAAGGTGACCAGAAGAAGCGACGCGATCATGAAGGGACATCCATGGCCGATCCCGCAGGGCCGGACGACCTTCGCGCACCGGCGATTCCGTTGCGCCGACGCGGCCCCGTGCTGTGGTTGCTGGTGCTGCCCGGCCTGGCCTACTGCCTCGCGCCGGTGGTCGCCGACCGCATCGAGCCGCGCGTGTTCGGCATCCCGTTCCTGGTGTTCTACCTGCTCGTCGTCACCGCGCTGACCGGGCCGCTGATCGCCTTCGTGGCGCGCTTCGATCCCGCCTACCGAAGCGGCGCACCGGAATTCGTGCCCGTCGACGACGCGCCCGAGGACCGCGCGTGAGCGGGCGGGCGGCGGTGGCCGTCTCGCTGTTCGCGCTCGCCATGGCCGCCACGGTCGCCATCGGCGTGTGGTCCGGGCGGGGACGCGCCAAATCGCTGACGGAGTGGTCGATCTCGGGCCGCGGGCTGGGCACGCTGTTCGTGCTGCTGCTCATGGCGGGCGAGTCCTACACCAGCTTCTCCTTCCTCGGCGCGGCCGGGTGGTCGTATCGGTACGGGGTGCCGATCTTCTATCTGATCGCGTATCTGAGCACCGGCCTGGTGGTCGCCTACTTCGTGGCGCCGCTGCTGTGGACCTACTGCGCCCGGCACGGACTGGTGTCGATCGCCGACATCGCCGAGCACCGGTTCGGTTCGCGGGCACTCGGGGTGGTGGTCGCGGTGTTGTGCACGGCGTTCCTTGTTCCGTACGTGCAGTTGCAGATTCAGGGCATGGGCGTGGTGGTGCACGCCATGAGTTACGGCGCGATCGATCTGCGGGTCGCGGCGGTGGTGTCGTTCGTCGTGGCCGAGACGTTCATCCTGGCGTCGGGTCTGCGGGGCTCGGCGTGGGTGAGCGTGCTCAAGGACGGACTCGCGGTGGCGTCGGTGGTGTTCCTCGCGGTGTGGGTGCCCTGGCACTACTTCGACGGTCCGGGGGCGCTGTTGAATCGTCTCGTGACGGAACGGCCGCGATGGTTGACCTTCCCCGGCGCGGGCGGCGGAACCTTCGGGGCGGCGTGGTACGTGTCGACGATTCTGCTGAACGTCGTCACGATCTGCATCTTCCCGACCACGGTGGCCGGATATCTCTCCGCGTCGAATCCGACCGCGCTGCGGCGCAATTCGTTCCTGTTGCCGTGGTACCAGCTGCTGCTGGTGGTGCCCATCCTGATCGGCGCGGCCGCGCTGTTCGTCTTCCCGGCGCTGAGCAACTCCGATCTGGCGCTGTATCAGCTGGTGACCGATTCGCTGCCCGCCCCGCTGGTGGCGGTGATCGGGATCGCGGGGGCGCTGTCGGCGATCGTGCCCATGAGTGTGTTCCTCATCGCCATCGGAACCCTGTGGGGCCGAACGATTCTCGGCGGCGGATCGAGCGGCGCCGCCCGGCAGCGCGGGCGTTCGCAGCTGGTGTGCCTGGTGGTCGGCGCGATCGCGTTGCTGGGGGCGGTGAGTTATCCGGAGGCGCTGGTGAATCTGTCGGTGCTGTCCTACGAGGGGGTGGCGCAGCTGCTGCCCGCGGTGCTGCTCGGGCTGTACTGGCGGCGGCTGACCGCGCCGGGCGTGGTGGCCGGGCTGGTCGTCGGGACCGGGGTCGTGCTGGGACTGCACGCCGCGGGCCGGGATCCGTTGTACGGCATCAACGGTGGGCTGATCGCGCTGGCCGCCAATGTGGCCGTCGCGGCCGCGGTGAGCGCGCTGCCGGTCGGACGGTTGACCGGCCGAGCGGCGACGGGCAGGGTGAGGCCATGAGCAGCAGCGACGAGGTCCGCGCCGGAGTGAACCTGACCAATCTGGACAAGCCGCTGTTCGACGGCGCCGACGCGACCAAGCGCGATCTCATCGATTACCTCGAGGCGGTCGGCGACCGGCTGGTCCGGCAGCTGCGCGAGCGACCGCTGTCGGTGGTCCGGGTGCGGCCGGGGCAGGAGCCGTTCATGCAGAAGAACCTGCCCAAATACACCCCGGAGTGGGTGCCGCGCATGACGATCTGGGCGGAGAGTTCGCGGCGCGAGGTCACCTACGCGGTCTGCGACGACCTGCGCACGCTGCTGTGGTTCGGGAATCAGCGGGCCATCGAATACCACCCGACCCTGCTGCTCGGCGATCACAGCAAGGGGCCGACGCATCTGGTCCTCGACCTCGATCCGCCCGAGGGACAACCGTTCCGGCAGGCCGTGCTGGCCGCGCAGCTCATCCGCCGCGCGCTGGCCGATGACGGACTCGCGGGCGCGGTGAAGACCAGCGGCTCCAAGGGCGTGCACGTCTTCGTCCCGGTGCGCGCGGGCACCTCGATCGAGGACGCGGCCGCCGCCACCCGGGCGGTCGCCGCGCGCGCCGAACGGCTCGATCCCGATCTCGCCACGACCGCGTTCATTCGCGAGGACCGGGGCGGCAAGGTCTTCCTCGACTCCACCCGCGCGGGCGGCGCGACCGTGGTGGCCGCCTACAGTCCGCGCGTGCGGCCCGGCGCGACGGTGTCGTTCCCGCTGGCCTGGGACGATCTGGAGCGGATCACCCCGCGCGAGTTCACCGTCCGCACCGCCGTCGCCGCGCTGGGCGAGGCCGATCCGTGGGCCACGGAAATGCCCGCGCCGCAAGCGCTTCCGGCCGATCTGGTCGAGGAGGGGCATACGATCCCGGTCGCCCGGGTGCAGGCCATGCACGAGGGCAAGCGCCGCGCCCGCGCCCGGCGGGCCGACCCGGCGTCGTAGTCTTTTGCCGATTCGGCAACGAAAGTTGTCGATCCGACCTTCGATCGCTCAGGGTGGTGACATGAGCGACCAGCGGTTCTGGGACAACCTGTACAACGAGCGGGACCAGGTGTGGAGCGGACGGCCCAACACCTGGCTCACCACCATCGTCGGCGAGCTGCCGCCGGGCCGGGCCTTGGACCTCGGCTGCGGCGAGGGCGGCGACGCGATCTGGCTGGCCGAGCGCGGCTGGGCGGTCACCGCGGTCGACATCACCGACGTCGCGCTGGGCCGGCTACGGAAGGCGGCCGCGGAACACGGAGTGGCCGAGCGCATCCGGGCCGAGCGGCACGATCTCGAGACGAGCTTCCCCGACGGGGAGTTCGACCTGGTGTCGGCGCAGTTCTTCCAGTCGCCGGTGGAGTTCCCGCGCGCCGAGATCCTGCGCAAGGCCGCGCACACGCTCGTGCCCGGCGGGCTGCTGCTCGTCGTCGATCACGGGGCGGCGCCGCCGTGGTCCAAGCACGCGCACGAGCACACGCGCTTCTCGACCCCGGACGAGGTGTACGCGGCGCTGGACCTGGACGCGGCCGCGTGGCGGTCCGAGATCCGCGAGGCGCGCGAGCGGGCGACGACCGATCCGGACGGGCGGCCCGCGACACTGCTCGACAATGTCCTCGCGGTGCGACGCCTGGGCTGAGCCATTTACCGAATCGGTGTCGGGGATGTCCGAATTCAATGGTGTGAGGGTTAGCCGAAGTTGTGCTGGGTATCACATCCTGCGGGCGAGTGTCGCGTAAGAAGGCCCTGTCTTGGTAGCAGCTTCACACCGTTGAGGAGGCAGTACCATGAGCAGTACCCCGTCCGGTTCCGATTCCCTGATTTACAACATTCAGGATTCCGGTGCGCCGCTGAATATCGTCATGGTGGCCCCACCATATTTCGAGGTTCCACCCGCCGGATACGGCGGCGTGGAAGCCGTGGTGGCGCAACTGGTCGACGCACTGGTCGCCCGCGGGCATCGAGTCACGTTGCTCGGCGCGGGCCGATCCGGAACCGCGGCAACCCGATTCATCCGGGTCTGGGACAAGATCCTGGCCGAGCGGCTCGGCGAGCCGTTCCCCGAGGTACTCAATGCTCTCAAGGTACGCAAGATCGTCACCGAGCTGGCGGCCACCGAGCGCATCGACGTCGTGCACGACCACACCTTCGCCGGTCCGCTGAACTCCCCCGTGTACCACGCGCTCGGCATCCCGACCGTGGTCACCGTGCACGGACCCGTCGACGGCGAGGAGCAGTCGTATTACCGCGCGCTCGACGATTCGTCCCAACTCGTGGCGATCAGCGATCGGCAGCGTGCGTTGGCGCCCGCCCTGAATTGGGTTGGGCGCGTTTACAATGCGGTGCTTCCGAGCGAATGGCCGTTCCAGAAGGAAAAGCAGGATTTCGCACTCTTCCTCGGCCGCTACGCTCCCTACAAGGGACCCGATCTGGCATTGGAGGCGGCGCATGCCGCAGATTTGCCACTCGTGTTGGCCGCCAAAATGAATGAGCCTGCGGAGAAATCGTATTTCAGGCGCGCGGTGCAGCCGCTGCTCGGCCCGAAGGACGTCGTCTTCGGCGAGGCCGACGCGGTCGCCAAGCGGCTGCTGCTGTCCCAGGCGCGCTGCCTGCTGTTCCCCATCCGGTGGGAGGAGCCGTTCGGCATCGTGATGATCGAGGCGATGGCCTGCGGCACCCCCGTGGTGGCGTTGCGCGGCGGCGCGGTGTCGGAGGTCGTCGAGGACGGCGTCACGGGCTTCATCTGTGACGATCCGGCCGAGCTGCCCGCGGCCATGGCCGAGGCCGCCAAGCTGGATCCGATCGCCTGCCGCCGCCGCGTGGTCGAGCACTTCTCGGTGGATCAGCTCGGCGCGGGGTACGAGGCGGCGTACTACGCGGCCATGGATTGCGCTCGGCCGCCGCGTCTTTCGACCGCGGGCGCGCGCAGCGTGCCGACCGCGCGGGCGTTCGATCGCAGCCTGAGCGTGGTCGCGAATCCGTAGTTCGAGGTGCCCGGGCGTGCGGTCGACGACCGCACGCCCGTGATTGGGTCGGCCGCGGCCGGGTAGCCCGCCCGCGAGCCCCTGCGTGAAGCCGACGAGAAGTGCGGAGGAAACCCATGAGCGACACCACCCCAGTGCCCGAGGTGCCCCAGCGCCCGCCGAAGCCGGACGAGTCCGGTTCGCCGGTGCCGCCCCCGGGCCCCGCGCTCGATCAGCGCGAGCCCGAATACCGCAGTCCCACCGGCGAACTCGTGACCGCCGAGCCCGGCGCGCGTGGACCGCGCGGCGAGGCGTTGACCACCTCGCAGGGCGTGGTCATGGGCGATACCGATCACGCCCTCAAGGCCGGCCCGCGCGGGCCGCTGCTGGTGCAGGACTTCCATTTCCGGGAGAAGATCACCCACTTCGACCACGAGCGCATTCCCGAACGGGTCGTGCACGCGCGCGGCACCGGCGCGCACGGCGTGTTCCGGTCCAACGGGGCGGCGTCGAAGCTGACCCGGGCCAAGTTCCTCCAGGCCGATGCCGAGACGCCGGTGTTCGTGCGGTTCTCGACGGTGCTGGGTTCGCGTGGGTCGGCCGACACCGTGCGCGACACTCGTGGTTTCGCGACGAAGTTCTACACCGAGGAGGGCGTCTACGACCTCGTCGGCAACAACATCCCGGTCTTCTTCATCCAGGAGGCCATCAAGTTCCCCGACGTCATCCACGCGGGCAAGCCGCATCCGGATCGCGAGATCCCGCAGGCGCAGTCGGCGCACGACACGTTCTGGGACTTCGTGACGCTGCATCGCGAGGCGACGATGCACACGTTCTGGGCGATGTCGGACCGGGCGCTGCCGCGCTCGTACCGGATGATGGAGGGCTTCGGCATCCACACCTTCCGGCTGGTCAACGACGAGGGCGCGACCACGCTGGTGAAGTTCCACTGGAAGCCGCGCCTCGGCGTGCACTCCCTGTTGTGGGAGGAGACGCAGCTGACGGGCGGATTCGATCCGGACTTCCATCGCCGCGATCTGGCCGACGCGATCGAGGCGGGCGCGTTCCCGGAGTGGGATCTCGGGGTGCAGGTCTTCCCGGACACGCCGGAGCAGACCTTCGAGGGCATCGATCTGCTCGATCCGACCAAGATCGTGCCCGAGGAGCTCGCGCCCGTGCAGATCATCGGGACGTTGCAGCTCAACGCGAATCCGGTGAACTTCTTCGCCGAGACCGAGCAGATCGCCTTCTGCCCGGATCATTTCGTGCCCGGCATCGAGCCGAGCGACGATCCGTTGTTGCAGGGGCGGTTGTTCTCCTACCTGGACACCCAGCTCACCCGGCTGGGCGGGCCGAACTTCACGCAGTTGCCGATCAATCGGCCGCACAGCCCCATCAACGACAACTTCCGCGACGGGTACCACCAGACCGGTGTGCATCCGGGCAACAATGTGTACAAGCCGAACTCGGTCGGCGGCGGCTGCCCGTACACGGCGATGTTCGCCGATCGGGCCTATGTCGAATCGCCGACGCCGATCACGCCGCCCGCGGTCAAGGTGCGTACGACGGCGGCGACGGACGCCCCGATCTCGTTCCGCGACCACTACTCTCAGCCCCGGCAGTTCTATCGCAGCCTGACGGCGATCGAGCAGCAGCATCTGGCCGACGCCTTCTCCTTCGAGCTGGGCAAGTGCGCCGACGAGACGATCCGGCAGCGCGGCGTGCAGATGCTGGCCGAGGTCGACACGGATCTGGCCGGTTATGTCGCCACCCAGCTCGGCCTGCCGGTCCCGCAGCCGGAGTTCTCCACGATCGAGTTGCCGCCCAGCCCCGCCCTGTCCCAGCTGCGCGGCGAGTTCCCCCCCGACGGCCGCAAGGTCGCCGTCATCACCGACGACGAGGTCGATCACTCCCTGCTGGAGAACCTGGTCGGCCTCCTGCAACGCGCCAAGATCAGCCCGATGGTCGTCGCGCCCCACGCGGGCAGCCTCGACCACCAGAGCGGCATCCCCATCGACCGCAGCTTCGCGACGATGCGCTCGGTCGAATTCGACGGGGCCATCTTCCTCAGCACCGCCGCGGACTCACGCGTCGACCTGCTGGTAGCGGAGATGTTCCGCCACGGCAAGCCGCTGGCCGCCGCGGGGGCCGGGGAAGAGGTGCTCAAGCGCCACGGCTACGGACCCGATCGGCCCGGGGTGTTCGTGGGCGAGGATCTGGAGCTCACGGCCAACGATCTGCTGAGTGCGCTTGGGGAGCACCGGGTTTGGGCTCGGTTCTCTTGAGGTGAATCGGGGGCCCTGGCCCGGCGCTGGCGCGCCGGGCCAGGGACATGGGGGCGGGGGCGCGGAGGCCCCCCTCCCCCTGTTCCTCGGCTCCGCGGAGGCCCCCCTCCCCCTGTTCCTCGGCTCCGGCGCCCAGCGCCGGAGCCGAGGACGTCGCTACAGAATCGGATTCCCGCCCGTCACAGCCACTCTCGCGCCCGAGATGTAGCTCCCCTCATCGGAGGCGAGCAGCACGTACACCGGGGCCAGTTCGGCAGGCTGCCCCGCTCGCCCGAGGGGCGTGTTGTCGCCGAAGGACGACACCTTCTCCGGGGGCATGGTGGACGGGATGAGGGGGGTCCAGATGGGACCCGGGGCCACGCTGTTGACTCGGATTCCCTTGTCGCCCAAGAGTTGCGCGAGGCTGGCGCAGAAGTTGGCGATGGCGGCCTTGGTGGCGGCGTAGGGGGCCAGGTTGGGGCGGGGCATATCGGAGTTGACCGAGGAGCTGCCGATGATGGCGGCGCCGGGGCGCATATGCGGGACGGCGGCCTTCACCAGGCGGAACATCGCGCCGATATTGAGATCGAAGGTGTAGTCCCATTCGTCGTCGCTGATCTCGTCCAGCGTTTCGTGGGTCATCTGGTAGGCGGCGTTGTTGACCAGGATGTCGATGCGGCCGAACTCCTCGACGGCGCGGTCGACGACGGCGCGGCAGTGCGCGGGGTCGGCCAGGTCCCCGGCCATCAGGACGGCCTTGCGTCCGGCCTGTTCCACAAGGGCCGCAACCTGTTTCGCGTCCTCGTGCTCGTTCAGGTAGGCGATGAGCACGTCGGCGCCCTCGCGGGCGTAGGCGATGGCGACGGCGCGGCCGATACCGCTGTCGGCGCCGGTGATCACCGCGGCCTTGCCCGTGAGTTTGCCCGCGCCCCGATAGCTCTGCTCACCGCAGTCGGGTACCGGGGTCATCTCGCCCTGGACGCCGGGCACCTCCTGCTGTTGTTCGGGAAAACCCATGTCCACTCCTTCCGAAATCGGCCTGCGGTGGCTCTACCCGGGGTCGGAGGGACTAATCGAGGGTTCCGTTTGCTGCCTGATCACTGGGGTATGCGAGGAGGAGTACGAGCATCGCTCCGCCGAACCCGGCGGAACCGCAACCATCAAGGAGCGCAGCATGTTCGACACGGAGTTCCGACGAGCCGGAATCGATGAGGACACCCAGCGCATGACGGTGTACCCGGCCGATGGGCCGGATCTCGAGGATTTCCCGGCGATGTCCCGGGCCGGCGCGCACCTCGTGCGGTGCGCGACCACCGAGGGCCGCCGCGTGTCCCGGTAGCGTCAGCGAGCACCACATTGTCGGGCGGCCCGATCCGTGTCGCGTCACAGTCCACACTGGGGCACGAGACAAGTCGGGCCGGTGTCGTGCCAGAAATAAGTCGCTCGCCCAAGTCGCACTCGTGCATTTCGAAAATTGCATCCCGAGGGAAATTTCTTATTCAACTATCAGGCTGCGGCGTAGGGGTTTAATCAACAAGTGCGCATATTTCCGGGTGTCTCAATCCGGAGTCGGCGTCTTACGCAAGGATTGCCGATACGCGCGCGGGGACATGCCGCGCCAGCGGGTGAAGGCGTGGGTGAAGTTGGCGGTCTCGGCGTAGCCGAGCAGCCGGGCCACGTCCTCCACCGACGCGCCGGTGCGCAGCAGCTCCGCGGCCTTGGTCTCGCGGACGGTGTTGAGCAGGCCCCGGAACGTCGCCCCCTCGGTGGCGAGCTGACGACGCAGGGTGCGCGCGGTGATGTGCAGTTCCGCGGCGACCTCGGCCATCGTCGGCACCGCGCCCGGATCGCGGAGCAGCCGGTCGCGGATGAGCGTGGACAGCCGCCAGCCCCCGGCGACCAAGCGCTGCAACGCGTCCCGGCACTGCCGTTCGATCAGCGACGCGGTGTGCGAATCCGCCTGCGGCATGGGTTGTTCCAGGTAGGAGCGGGGTAGCACGAGCTGGGTGCGGTCGAGCCCGGACCGCACGGCATCCGCGTCGAGCGTCGTCAGTTCGGCTAGGGCGGCGGCGCGTTCGGCGTCCAGTTCGGCCTCGAGCCGGAGCACGGGGAGGCCGATCCCGAGCCGCCGGGCCGCCACGAAGATCAGGGCGACCTCGCGTTCGACGAAGTAGGCGCGCACGTCCTCGGGGATGTGGCCGCCGTCGACCACCACCATCACCTCGTCGCCGTGCTCCTCGAGCTCGTAGCGCACGGCCACCGCGACCAGGTCCTGATAGCGCACGGCCAGCGTGAGCACCGCCCCGACGGTGGGGCTGACCAGCGCCGCGAGGCCGACGATCCCGGCCTTGCCGATGGTGGCCTGATGCGCGGTCTCGACGCCCAGACCCGGCAGATCGCCCACGGCGGCAAGCAGATTGCGCGCCACCGTGAATTCCTGATCCGGCCAGATTTTCGCGTGCTCGTCGGCGAGATCGGCGACGGCAATTCCGCTGCCCGACAACAATGTCGACTCGTCGACTCCGTGTGCCCTACCGACACCTGTCATCATCCGCACACTGACACTGCCGTGAGGAACAGCGCCCCGCGCACCATCGAACACGACCACCGTCCGAAATTACCAATATTCGGTCCCGTCGGCACATTCTTTCGCCCGGAAACTCCGCATACCCTCGAGCCAACCGGGCGAGGAGGAGGCAGCAATCGTGGACATGTTCAGTACGTGCTGGATCGAGCCCATCCAGCTCACACCGGAGAAGGCACACGCGATCATGCAGATGCACCTGGACTGCCGGACCGACGAGTGCCCGC
The DNA here is from genome assembly GCF_042874315.1 of Nocardia sp. NPDC004068. Lineage (NCBI taxonomy): Bacteria > Bacillati > Actinomycetota > Actinomycetes > Mycobacteriales > Nocardiaceae > Nocardia > Nocardia sp. NPDC004068. The sequence goes on along the minus strand of NZ_JBIAMW010000004.1, from coordinate 462,986 downwards.
GCCGCCGGGCCGCGGTGCGCATCCTCATCGAGTCCGGACGGCTGGTGCCCGACTCCTCCCGGGCCTCCTGATCAGCCGAGAGTCCGCCAGCGCCAGCGCATCTCGGCGGCGAGCGGCGCGTGCGGACGCACCGGGCGGGGCGCGGTGTTCAGCCCGTCGGGCGGGCCGGATTGTGGTTCGACACAGACGGTTTCGGCGGGCTCGTCGTAGACCACCACCCAGGTCAGGGGGCTGGTGATCGAAAGTTCCAGGGCGCCGGGCCAAGTGAGGGTGACGTCCACGCCGTCGGGCATGCCGAAGCAGTCGTCCCACGGGCCGGGCAGCGGGGCGATGCGCTTGCCGTCGGGCAGGTGGTCGGCCCCGCGCTCCTCCTGCCAGGCGGGGGTGAAGGTGAGTTCCACGGGCGCCCCGTCGGGGCCGAGGACGCGCCGGAACCAGGGATGCCAACCCACTTGGGCGGGAAAGGGTTCCGTGGCGGCCTCGACGGACATGCGGAAGGTCGCGGTGTCCGCCGCGAGCGCGAAGGACTGAGTGACGCGGCCCGGGAAGGGCCAGGGCGCGGCGAGGTCCTGGGCGAGTACGAGTTCGGTACCGGAACTGTGGGTGATCCGCCACGGGTGGTCGCGCACGGTGCCGTGGATGGCGTGCGGTGCGGCGTTGCGCGGAAGTTCGTAGGCGCGCCCGCCCCATTCGAGGACGCCGTCGCGCATGCGGCCGCACCACGGGGCCATCGGGAAGGAGCCGAACCGGGGTCCGGTGCGCAGCACATCGACGCCGCCGACCCGGAAGCCCGTCACCCGGCCCGTTTCGGCGCTCACCGTGAGTTCGGCGTCGCCCGCGCTCAGGCGCGGTTCCTCGGCACTCATGACCGCCAGCATGGCACAGGGCGGGATCAGGACGGTTGGGCGCGCCCCAGGGGGTCTCGCGGTAGTGGCCGACCAAGCGGGTGCGGAGGTCGCCGGGCCTTAAGCGGGATCAGGTCGGTTCGGCGCGCCCAAGGGCGTCTCGCAGTAATGGCCGACCAAGCGGGAGGTCGCCGGGCGGTAACGGGATTAGGACGGTTCGGCGCCCCAAGGACGTCTGGCGGTAGTGCCGCCCAAGCGGGTGGGGAGGTCGCCGAGCGATACGCGGGATCAGAACGGTTCGGCGCGCCCCAAGGTCGTCTGGCGGTAGTAGCCGCCCAAGCGGGAGGACGGCGGGCGGTACGCGAGATCAGGACGGTTCGGCGCGCCCCAAGGGTGTTTCGCAGTAGTGGCCGCCCAGGCGGGTGGGGAGGTCTGCGGGCGGTACGGCGGTGGCGTGCTGTTCGGCGTCGTCGAGGGGGTGGTAGCCGATCGTTGCGGCCTCGTCCGGCGACAGTACGCCGCGCGTGTTGGCCGAAACGCCCCACAGGACACGGTAATCCGCTCGTTCGGTGGCCAGGCACGCCTCGATCAGGCGGGCGCAGTCGTCCGGGGAGAGCCACAGCGACAACTGGCGGACGTCGGTCGGCCGCTCGAAGCAGCTGCCGATGCGCAGGCAGGTGACATCCATGCCGAAGCGGGAGTGGTACAGGCTGCCCAGCGCCTCGACGGCGGCCTTGCCGACGCCGTAGTAGGTGTCCGGGCGGGGGCTGCTGTCGGCGGGCAGGCCGCGCGGGCCCGCCGAGCCGATGTCGCGGAAGCCGACGGCGTGATTGCTCGAGGCCAGCACGACGCGCGGCACCCCGGCGGCGCGGGCGTCCTCCAGCACGGTATGCGTTGCGTCGATGGTGAATTCGAGGATGCGCGCCCAGGTGTCCTCGCGACTGATACCCGCCAGGTGGACGACCGCGTCGACGTCGCGGCAGGCGGCGGCCATGGTGGCGGGGTCGGTGATGGAACCGGTGACGATCTCCTCGCCGGGCGCGGCGGGGTCGAGCGGGACGAGGTCCAGCAGGCGCAGGGTGCGGCCGGGCCGGGCCAGCCGGGGGCGGAGGAAGGTGCCGATGATGCCCGCCGCACCGGTGATCAGGACGCGCTGCGGGGTCATGGTGTCCCTTCTCCAAATATGCTGGTGTGCACCGTATTTCGCCCGCCGCGGCGTTCTCGGCTCCGGCGGGGCGTCGGTCAGGTTCGGTTCCCGGTCCCGGTGAGCCAGCCGGTGGTCCACGCGTGGGCGATGCGGATGGCTCGGGTGGGGGGCATGCGGGTGGGTTCGGTGATCACCGCCACGGCGAAGCCGTCCACGAGGGCCAGCAGCTCGGCGGCGGCGTCGGGGGCCTCGGCGGCGCGAGCGGGGTTGGCGGCGGCGAGGATTCGGGTGAGGAGCTCCTCCATACCCTGCCATTGGGCGCGGTGGAGGGCGGCGATCTCGGGGTCGTGGGCGGCGCGGGCGACGAGGGCCAGCCAGACTCGGGCGAGGCGGTCGTCGGCGGCGGGCGGGACGAGCAGTTCGGTCATCCGCTCGAGCTGACGGGCGGGGGGTTCGCCGGTGACGCCGGAACTCCGGAAGCGGTCGGCGGCCTCGTCCCGGACGTGTTCCCAGACTCGTTGCAGCAGTTCGCTTTTGGTGGAGAAGTAGTACTGCACGGTGCCGATGGAGACGCCCGCGCGGGCGGCGAGGGTGCGGATGCTGACGCCCTCCACACCCTCCTCGGAGATCACGTCAGCGAGGCGGTCCAGCAGCTCGCGACGCCGGTCGACCTGCTCCGACGCCGCCTGCCTAGCGCCCATAGCGCCGACTCCTCTCCCGCCGATTGCGGTCCTGATAGTAGCGCCACGCCTGCGCCCCGAGTTGCCGCGCCACGGCGACGGGTTCGCGGCGCCCGTCCCCGTCCGGCGCGCGATCGACGACCGCGGCGAAGAACAACAGCAGCAGCCCGATCCCGCCCAGGCCGAAATACACGGTGTCACCGAGCATTCCGAGGATCAGGCGGCTCGACTCGTGTTCCTCGCCGTGCAGGCGCGGCTCGATCACCCCGAGCTGAATCCAGTGCAGCCCCTCGGCCGCCAGCCACGCCGCCGCCCCCGCCATCAGCGAAAGCCCCGCGACCCGATGCCGTCCCGCCAAGCGCGCGCCCGCGACGAGCGACCCCGCCACCAGCAGCACCACCGCCACCTCACTGCCCCCGAACAACCACGTCCCGGCCATCACCGCACCTCCCGTCCGACCCGGGGCCGCCGAAAAATGGCCACCAGCAACAAGGTCCACGCCCCCACCAGCAACAGATTCCGCACCCCCGCCCCGATCTCCATCCGCTCCCCGATCCCCTCGGCCCCACCCCCGCCGAACCAGATCACCCGCCCGGTCACCACCCCCACCGCCGACGCGACCACCGCCACCACAGCCGCCATCAACGCGGGCGAGAACGCACCCCCCATCCGCCGTCGGTAATAGATGACCATCCCCGCCCCCACGAACGGCGCCGCCAACCCCAACACCTCGACGATCCGAAACATGCCACCCTCCCAAGTGTCATACGACTGTACAACCCCGACCATACACTCGTATGACACTCCCCAGCAATACCAACCCACAGCCGCACCCTTTATTCGAATCCGCACCCCTTGCATAGCCCTGCAAGGGGTGCGGATCCGAATAAAGGGTGCGCTGGGTTGCTATTCGCCTGCGGCTCTGCGGATTTCGCCGCCTGCGGCGCGGTGGCGGGTGGCGCGGGCCGCGGCGGCGTCGAAGGGTTCGAGGTAGTCGAACATGGGGTCCTCGTCGTCGATGTCGAGGACCACGGCTCGGCGGTGCAAGGTTCGGGTGGACTCCTTGGCGGGGTGCGCGGGGCGTTCGGGGCGGGGGGCCGGTTCGTCGTAGTCCTCGTCGAACTCCGCGGGGCGGCGGGGGCGGGCGAGGCGGGCGGCGCGGCGGCGGCGGATCTCCTCCTCCATGCGGGTCTGGCGGCGGAGGTAGATCAGGTAGGTGACGAGGACCGCGCCCGCGACGAGGAAGCCGGACCACAGCATCGGCGAGATCACCACGGCGAAGGCGCCGAACATCAGCATGCTCAGCACCAGACCGAGCGCCGTGCGCTGCCGGAAGCGGTAGCGGGTGGCGCGCGCGATGGCGTCGGCCTCGGGATCGTATCCGCCGCGCCCGCGCCGCACGGGCACGAATTCGCCCGGCGCGGAATCGGATTCGGGAACCTCGCGGGGCTCCTCGGGAGCGGTCACCGTCGCCGGGACCCGGGCGGGTACGGGCGGCCCGACCTGCTCGTCGGCAGCGGGGGCGGAATCGTCGTCACCGCCCTCGGCCACCTCGGCCTCGATGATCTCGGTGTCCTCGGCCGCCGCGGCGGGCGCCTCGACCGAATCGCCCGTGCCGTCGGTCGTTTCGTCCTCGGTGACGGGCTCATCGGCCGATGTCGTCATCCGATCCTCCGCATCATCGCCGTGGAAAAGCTTTCTCTGCACGCGCGCCGGCACCCAGTCCGGATCGGTTTCGTGCCCGGCACCGGGTCCCTTTCTCATGCGTCGCTTGGTGCCGCCGCGATGCAACACCCGGGTGGCCAAGGCCGCGTCGGTCGTGCGCCGGATGCGCGGATGCCGGTCGGCCAGCATCGGAAACAGCACGAAGACCCAGAGCACGACGAGACCGATCCACAAGATCGAATTCGGCACCGCGCTCACACCTCCGTTTCCGCCCGGCCGTGGTCCCTTCGACGGTTCGCATTCCCCGTTCGTGTCCCGCCCGCTGTCTCGTCATGTCGGCACGTGTGCCACGGCCGCATGATCGGGCCACTTCACAGGTTCCTTTCCGGTAGCACGGGACGCACCACCGACGTCCGTAGGCTAGTGGGGTGCCACAGGAATAGCCCGCAGGCGCGCCGTCCACACCCGCCACATAAGTAACACGAGTTCGCCGTTCCCGCTCGGCTATCGGGCTCGCTGTTGGCGTACCGATATCACCGTGGGCCGCATATCGAAGGTGTCATTTCGAAGCACGCACGGCACCGTCGAATTCGCCTCGCGCACATGCCGATCAGGGCAGGGTGACGCGGCCCGCCCGGACGAGGCGGTCGACCGTGGTGCCGGTGACCTCCTCGGAGGTGATGGCGACCAAGAGGTGGTCCCGCCACGCGCCGTCGACGTCGAGGTAGCGGCGCAGCAGACCCTCCTCGCGGAACCCGGCGTTGCGCAGAACCGCTTGGCTCGCAAGGTTTTCCGGCCGCACGGTCGCCTCGACCCGGTGCAGCCCGACCGGGCCGAAGCAATGGTCGAGGCCGAGGGCCAGGGCCGCGGTGGCGACGCCCTGGCCGCCGACGTCCTTGGCCACCCAGTAGCCGATCCACGCCGAACGCAGCGCGCCGCGCACGATATTGCCGATGGTGAGCTGACCGCTGAACACGCCATCGACCTCGATGACGAGCGGGATCATCGCGCCCCGGCGGGCCTCGGCCTTGAGGCTCGACCACAACGACGGCCAGTTCGACGCGTGATTGCGCGCCTCCCAGGTGCCGCGACCGGTCGGCTCCCACGGTTCCAGATGTTCGCGATCCCGCAGGCGGATGCGCGCCCACGCCGCCGCGTCGCGCAACCGGATGGGTCGCAGCGTGACCTGTCCGCCCGTGGCCACCCGGACCGGGCCCAGATGCGCGGGCCAGCCCGGATGCTGGGCGACCCGGAACATGTTCATATCCATCAGTGTCCCCGCCGCGAACGTCATCCGCGCTGTGCGAGGAAGGCGACCGGAACCTCGTCGCCCGTGCGGATCTCGGTGACGTCCGGCTCGACGACGATGAGGCTGTTCGCCTCGGCCAGCGTCGAGAGCAGATGCGCCGAACCGTTCACGCCCAGCGGCTGCACCAGATATTCGCCGGTCTGCTCGTCGCGCATCAGCTGCGACCGCAGATAGCCGCGGCGGCCCGGCATGGAACTGATCGGCATGATGGTCCGCGCCTGCACCACGCGACGCATCGGATGCCGTCGCCCGAGCGCGATCCGAATCAACGGCCGCACCATGACCTCGAAAACCACAAGCGCCCCAACGGGATTCGACGGCAGCAGGAAGGTCGGCACCTCGTCGCGGCCCAGTCGCCCGAAACCCTGCACCGAACCCGGATGCATGGCGACCCGGGCCACCTCGAGTTCGCCCAGCCCCTCGAGCGCCTCGCGGATCTGCTCGGACACCCAGCCGCCGACCGCGCCGGCGATCACCACGACCTCCGACCGCACCAGCTGGCCCTCGACCACATCGCGCAGCTGCTTGGGGTCCGCGCTGACGATGCCGACCCGGTTCACGTCCGCGCCCGCGTCGCGCGCGGCCGCGGCCAGCGCGTAGGAGTTCACGTCGTACACCTGACCCGGGCCCGGGGTGCGGTCGATGTCGACCAGTTCGCCGCCGATGGAGATCACCGACAGCCGCGGGCGCGGATGCACCAGCACCTTGTCCCGCCCGACCGCGGCCAGCAGACCGACCTGGGCGGGACCGATGATCGTGCCCGCGCGCACGGCGACGTCGCCGGGCTGCACATCGTCGCCGATGCGGCGCACGTAGTCGCCGGTGCGCACAGGTTCGTAGACCTTGATGCGGGCGCGGCCGCCGTCGGTGTAGTCCACCGGAAGCACGGCGTCGGCCAGCGTCGGCAGCGGCGCGCCGGTGTCGACGCGCACGGTCTGCCGGGGTTGCAGGCGGATGGGCTGGCGCGAACCGGCCGGGACCTCGCCCACCACCGGCAGCGTGAGATCGACGGGCTCGCCGTCCTCGTCACGGATGTCGACGCCCGCGCCCTGCACGTCGACGCTGCGGACGGCGTAGCCGTCGATCGCCGCCTGATCGAAGCCGGGCAGCGGGCGTTCGGTGACGACGTCCTCGGCGCACAGCAAACCCTGGGCCTCGGAGATCGCGACCCGCACGGGCCGCGGCGCGACGGCCGCCGCGGTCACCTTGATCTGCTGGTCCTCAACCGAGCGCATGCAGCCCTTCCTCATGTCCAGTGTTCGACGCGGCCGACCGGACCCGGGCCGTCCGCGTCACTCGGACGGGGTCAGCTGCGGATTCCAGTCGGGAGCCAGCCGACGTTCCAGCCACTCGCGGAGCTCGGGGCCGTATTCGTCTCGCTCCAACGCGAAATCGACCGCAGCACGAAGATAACCGCCAGGGTTGCCCAGGTCGTGGCGCGACCCACGGTGCACTACGACATGGACCGGATGTCCCTCGGCGATCAGCAGCGCGATCGCGTCGGTGAGCTGCAGTTCACCACCCGCGCCGGGTTCGATGCGCCGCAACGCGGAGAAGATCTCGCGATCGAGGATGTAGCGGCCCGCCGCGGCGAAGGTGGAGGGGGCGTCGGCGAGGCTGGGCTTCTCGACCATGGCCTTGACGCGCAGCACATTCGGATTGACCGCGTCCGGCACGGGTTCGACGTCGAACACGCCGTAGGCGCTGACCTGGTCCTTCGGCACGTCGATGGCGCACAGCACCGAGCCGCCGCGCTTGCGCCGCACCCGGCACATCACCTCGAGCACGCCGCTGGGCAACACCAGATCGTCGGGGAGCAGCACCGCGACGGCGTCCTCCTCGTCGTCGAGGACCTGTTCGGCCTGGGCGACGGCGTGACCGAGGCCGAGCGGTTCCTCCTGCACGACCGAGGAGACGTCGAGCAGGCCGGGGGCGCGGCGGACCTTCTCCAGCAGCTTGTGCTTGCCACGTTCCTCGAGCGTGCTCTCCAGGACCATGTCGTCGACGAAATGCGCCACGACACCGTCCTTTCCGGGCGAGGTGACGATCACCAGGCGTTCGGCGCCGGATTCGGCGGCCTCGGCCGCGACCAGTTCGATGCCGGGCGTGTCGACGACCGGCAGCAGCTCCTTCGGCACGGTCTTGGTCACCGGCAGAAAGCGAGTCCCCAAGCCGGCCGCCGGCACCACCGCGGTGCGGAAGCAGGACGGCGTGTCCGCGTCAGCTGTCATAAAGGCTCACCCTATCCATCGATGGTCGTCCGCGGGACCGGCTTCGCTCGGGCCCGGCATCCCGGAAGCCTAGGGGTCTTCGACCGTGGCCGCCCGACGAGCTGAATCCGGGCAACCGGTCGGTGAAACCGTTCCGGATCGCATGAACTGATTCCCCGCCGGTACGCCGACGAAACCCCGCGGTCTGCGATAGCTCCCCTAGTGTGACCCTGTGGACGTGGCTGGTCAGCGTGACAAACAGCGGTGGCGGACGGAGTTGCTCGCCCGGCGCGCGGCGGTTCCGCCGCAGGTGCGGGCGGCGGAGTCGGCGGCGCTGGCGAGCGCCGCGCGGGCCTTGGTGAGCGACCGACCGGAATGGGTGGCGGCCTATGTGCCGGTCGGGAACGAGCCGGGGTCGATCGATCTGCTCGACGCGCTGCGCTCGGGCGGGTCGCGGGTGCTGCTGCCGGTGACCGGGCCGCCCGGGCCGCTGGATTGGGCCGAGTACACCGGGGCCGACTCGCTGCGCCCGGCGCGCTGGGGACTGCTCGAACCGTCCGGTGACCGAATGTCCTGTGCCGCAATCGGATTGGCGAGCGTCGTGGTGATACCCGCGCTCGCGGTGGATCGGCGCGGCGTGCGGCTGGGGCGCGGCGCGGGGTACTACGACCGGACGCTGCCCGCGGCGCGGCCCGATGCGCGGCTCGTCGCCGTGGTGCGCGACGACGAGGTGGTCGAGCGGCTGCCCGAGGAACCGCACGATCGGCGGATGGGGTGGGCGCTGACGCCGGGCGGCGGGACGCGACTTCTGGACGGGAATTAACCGTGGATTGGCGCTGTTGGCACTGTCGGCTGTAGAGTGCTAACCGACGGAGACTGTGGAGGTTGGAGTGCCTACTTACTCGTATCAGTGCACGCAGTGTGGCGACAAGTTCGACATCGTGCAGTCCTTCTCGGACAACGCTCTGACCACCTGTGAGAAGTGCGACGGCAAGCTGCGCAAGCTCTTCAACTCGGTGGGCATCGTCTTCAAGGGCAGCGGCTTCTACCGCACCGACAGCCGTAGCGGCTCCTCGACCGCGAGCGAACCGGCCAAGGCGGCCAGCTCGAACGGGTCGGGTTCGGAGTCGTCGAGTTCCTCCTCGTCGGGTTCGTCGTCGTCGAGTTCGTCGGCGTCGACCACCAGCGCGTCGACCACCGGCACCGCGGCCTGACGGCTCGCCGCCCGGCGAGTTGTGCACAGGGAATCTCTTATCCACAGACTGATTCCGACCAGGGCTTTTCCCGGCGGTACGGTCGTCGCTCGGCCGTACCGTTCCGGGTATGCCTCTGCGACCGAATCCGAGTGACCGAAGCGGTACCGCCGACCTCGGCCGGGAGCCGCCCTGGGAATTCCTTGTGCGACACCGGCCTTCGTGGGCCGATGCGACCTTCCTGCGGCGCGCGCTCGCCGCGATCCTGACCCTCTGCGCCGCCGCCCTGTTCATTCGCGGCGATCCGTCCGTGCACTCCACCGACGTCGTCGTCGCCGCCCGCGACCTGTCCCCCGGGCGCGTCGTGGCCGCCGAGGACGTGCGACGCGTCGCGCGTCCGGCCGGGTTCGTCCCCGAGGGCAGCGTGCGCGACCCCTCGGCCGTGCTCGGCGCGACCGTGTCCGGCGCTGTCCGCTCCGGGGAGATCCTGACCGATCTGCGCGTGCTCGGTCCGCGCCTGGCCCGTGCCGCCGCCGGACCGGACGCGCGCATCGTGCCGATTCGCTTGGCGGACAAGGCCGTTGCCGAGATCCTGCGGGTCGGCGATCGGGTCGACGTGCTCGCGGCCGAACGCGATGGCGCCGATCCGGCGCGGGCGGGACCGCCGCGCACCCTCGCCGCCGACGCGGTCGTCGTCCTGGTCACCGCGGCCGAGAATCGGCGCGGCCCCGCCGACGAGCGGATCGTGCTCGTGGCCCTGGACTCGGCTCCCGCGATCGCCGTCGCGGCCGCGTCGCTACGCACCGAACTCACCGTGCTGTTTCATTGACGCCGAGCATTTGCCGACGAACTCCACTAGCATCCCGACTAACCGGTTCGATAGCAGTCAGCGATCACATCAGATGTCTTGACCAGAGGTTCGGCGGCCACGAGCCGCGCCGAGCGAGACAGGAGCCGCAATGCTGAAGGGTTTCCGGGACTTCCTGTTCCGAGGGAACGTGATCGATCTGGCGGTCGCGGTCGTGATGGGCACGGCCTTCGTCGAGATCGTCACGGCCTTCACCAAGGGAATCATCAATCCGCTGCTGGCGCTGTTCGGCGGCACCAATGAACTCGGCCTCGGGATTCAGCTGGATTCGAGCAAACCGGCCACGTTCATCGCGATCGGGCCGATCATCACCGCGGCGCTGAACTTCGTCATCATCGCGGCGATCCTGTACTTCGTCCTGGTCCTGCCCGCCTCGCACGCGATGAAGCGCTGGGGCAAGGACAAGGAGGCGGCGATCACCGACACCCAGCTGCTCACCGAGATCCGCGATCTGCTGGCCGAGGGCAGGCGCAGCGGCGGGGGTCGGCACGAATCGTGATGCGGCGGGCAGCGCAATGGGCCCGGCGCGTGCGCACCGAGCCCATTGTGGTTGCCGCTCAGGCGGTTTCGGGGATCAGCCGATGCTGAAGGGCTGGCCCCAGACGGTCACCCAGCTGATGACGTTGTCGGTCTCGACCTCGACGTTGACGAACGAGCGAGCCTGCGCGTAACCGGCGCAACCGGTCAGGCCGATGGTCTCGTCGGCCCAGGAGACCGAACCGTCGGTGCCGCTGAACTTGTTGCGGGTCTTGTGCGACTCGTTGCCGTAGTCGTCGGCCTGCTCGATGTCGAGCACGTAGAACGACTGCGCCTGGCCGGGGCCGAGGGTCAGGTTGCCGCCGCCGCTGGCGCCGGCGGACGGGGTGACGTTGCCCTGGGAGTCCCAGCTGGCACCGACGGTCGGACCGCCCTCGACGCCACCGCCGGAGATGCTGACCTGGCAGCCGACGGTGTAGCCCGGGAAGATCTTGCCGCCCGAGGCGTTGGGGTTGCCGGAGATGCTCACGTGGGCCGAACCGCTCACCCACGCGTTGCGGTGCAGCGGGGTCGAGCCCAGCGAGGGGTTGATGTTGGCGGATTCGCCGTCGATCCAGATGTGCACCACGGTGCCATCGGACAGGGTCTTGGTCAGGTCCGCGCCCGGCAGCGGGACGAAGGTGTCGGCGTTGGCGGCGCCGGTGGAGAAGAGGCCGAGCGCAGCGGTGGCGACAGCACCGACACCGGCCGCGCGAGCCACGGTCTTACGGATGTTCATGTTGTGGTCCCTCTAGGGTGAAACGCTTTCGCGAGAATGGTTTTGGCGGATTCGACCACGTCAGCCGATGCTGAACGGCTGCCCGTAGAGGGTGGTCTTCGAGTAGTGATCGCCGACGACCTCGACGACGGTGTACGCGCGCGCCTGGGCATATCCCGCGCAGTTCTGGATCTGGATCTCCGAGTCCTGGTACTCGACCGAGTAGGTGCCGGGCTTGGTGATGTCCTTGCTGTCCAGCTGGACGAAGGCCACCTGGCCGGGGCCCAGGTTCAGGCCGATGGAGCCGCCGAGGCTGCCGTCGGTCAGGCTCAGGCTGCCGGACAGACCGGCGGAGATCGCGTCACTGGCGATGTTGACCTGGCAGCCGACGATGTAGCCGGTGCTCACGATCGACGTGCCGTGCGTGGACGAGTTGTTCGAGCCCGGGTTGTTGGTCGGGCCGTTCCACGGACCGGCCGTGGTCTCGGGCGCGTTCGGCACATCGGCGATCGCGTTACCCGTGACCCACACGGTGCGCCCGGCGCCGTTGCCCGCCAGCGACGGCGAGACGACGGCATGCTCGCCGGTGCGGGTAATCACAACGCCGTCGGGGCCCAGCTTCTGGCCGTCCGGCAACGGCACGAAGGCGTCGGCGTTGGCAGCACCGGTAGAGAAAAGGCCGATGGCCACGGCAGCGGCCGCGCCGATGCCCGCAAAACGGGCACCACGCCGCAAACCGTTGGTGCGGTTCTCGCTCATACTTCCCCTCATCAGGTTTCTAACGGTCAGCCTCGACCACCGAGGCTGGAAGCGGTCCTTTCAGGCCCAGCTCAGTTTGTCGCCGGATTGTTGCCGTCGTGTAACCGACAACCAATTTCCTGCAAACAGTCGGAACGGGCCTTGTTCCGGCGAGGTCGGCGCGAGGCGCCTTCCCCGGGCTATCCAGAACCGCAGGTTGGACAGCCCAAAGGCGAACATTAAACGGCCCGGGAACTACATGACAACGTAAGCGCCCGTAAAGGCAGTGTGATCTGAATCACACAGGAATCTCGCTCATATAACAACCCCCGCATAAATGCTGTGAGGACTCCGAAACAAGACCGGTCCGTGCCCCGGCCGGGCCCGCGACCCGCCCTCAGCGGTGATGCGGCGGCACTTGTGAACGCAACCATTCGTCGGACGTACCCGCCGACTCCCCACCCGCCGACCGCTCGTCACTGGTCGTTTGCGGAAGAGTCTCCCCAAAGATCCGCGCCAACCGAGCCACCTCCTCCCGCGAACGCCCGGCCCCCTTCCCCCGCCCAGCACCCTGCTCCCGCTCGGCATCCAGCGTCTGCCCGGCGTCCCCGGCCCGCCCAGCATCCTGCACCCGCGCGGCATCCTTCGCTCGCTCGGTGTCCCCGGCCCGCCCGGCGTCCTGCATCCGATCGGCATCCTGGGCCCGCCCGGTGTGTTGTGCCCGCCCGAGGTCCCGCACCCGCTCGGCGTCCTCCGCTCGCGCCGCGTCCTTCGTTCGCTGGGCGTCCCGTGCCTGCTCGGCGTCTTGTACCCGCCCAGCGTCGCGGGGCCGCTCGGCATCTTCCACTCGCGCGGCACCCTCATCCCCCGAACCAACCGAACCCCCCGCCCGAGACGGGCGGGGGGTCGGGTCGGGGGTGGCCGGGGTGGGGATTACTCCGCCAATCCCGAGAGTTCGTCGATGACGCGGCCGACGAGGGGGCCCAGGGTGGCCATGCCGTCGCGGACCGCGGGGCGGGTGCCGGGCAGGTTGACCACGAGGGTGCTGCCGGAGACTCCGGCTAGGCCGCGGGACAGGCCGGCGTCGAGGGAGCCGGCGGCGAGGCCCGAGGAGCGCAGGGCCTCGCTGATGCCGGGGAGTTCGCGGTCGAGTACCTCGGCAGTGGCCTCGGGGGTGACGTCGCGCGGGGACATGCCGGTGCCGCCCACCGAGATCACCAGGTCGACGCCGCCGATGACGGCCGTGTTGAGCGCGTTGCGGATCTCGACCTCGTCGTTGGCGACCAGCACGGTCGCGTCGACCAGAAAACCGGCCTCGGTGAGCAGTTCGACCACGAGCGGCCCGAGCGAATCGACCCCGCCATGAGCGGTTCGGTCGTCGACGATCACGACAAGAGCACGGCCGGCCACGGCGGCATCGATTTCCATGCCGCTCACCGTAGCGTCCGTGTCCGACAACGGGTCCTGTCCCCCGGCAACGGAATCCGGGATCGGACCGAGGGTCCGCTGGCGAGGGGTCATCGGGGTGCCTCCGCGGGTGCGGCCGCGAGGGTGACCTCGACGGTCTTCGGGTTCTGGCCGTTGGGTTCGGTGTAGCTGATCTTGACCTTGTCGCCGGGCTGATGCGACCGGATCGCGGCCACCAGCGCGTTGCCGGTGTCGATGATCTGGTCGTCGACCTTGGTGACGACCGCCCCGGCCGGGATGCCCGCCTTGGCGGCCGGGCCGTCGGGGGTGACGTCCTGCACTCGAGCGCCGTTGGTGGTGTCCTCGGCCCGGTTCACGGTGATGCCGACCTGGGCGTAGGTGGCGTGCCCGGTTTTGATCAGCTGATCGGCGACGCGGCGGGCCTGATCGACCGGGATCGCGAAGCCCAGGCCGATCGAACCGCTCTGCTGGCCGGACACCTCGGACGCGCCGAGGGTGGCGATGGCGGTGTTGATGCCGATCAGCTTGCCGTCCATGTCGACCAGCGCGCCGCCGGAGTTGCCCGGGTTGATCGGGGCGTCGGTCTGGATGGCGGAAATGACCGGGGGCTGGGCGTTCGCGCCCTCGCCGCTGGTGGAGACCGGGCGGTTCAGCGCCGAGACGATGCCGGTGGTGACCGTTCCGGCCAGGCCCAGCGGCGAGCCGATCGCGACAACCGTCTGTCCCACTTGAAGATTCGCCGAGGAGCCCAGTTCGATCGGCGTGAGGCCCTGCTTACCTGTGACCCTGATGACGGCCAGATCCGAGACGGGGTCGGTGCCGACCACCGAGGCCGAGGCCGTGCCGCCGTCGCTGAACTGGACGTCCATCTTGGCGTTGGGTCCGGCGCCGCTGGCGACGTGGTTGTTGGTGAGGATCAGGCCGTCGCTGGACAGCACCACGCCCGAACCCTCGCCCTCCGCGCGCGCCCCGGCCACCCGGATCATCACGACGCTGGGCAGCACCTTCTGCGCCACGGCCGGAACGGTCCCGGCGGGCGCGTTGGCGATGGGCGCGGTCTTGGGCGGTGGGGAGTTGAGCGCGTTGCTGACCGGACCGGAGTCGTCGCGCCCGCTGACCAGTGCGCCGACCGCCCCGCCGATGCCGCCGCTGACCAGGGCCAGCGCGATGGCCGCCGCGATCAGACCGCCGAGCCCGCGCCGCCGCGGCGGCTGCGAGGGTTGCGCGCCGAATCCTTGCCCCGGCCCGGAATGCGCCTCGAACCCCTGCCCCACGGGCGGACCATAGGGCGACTGCTGATAAGGCGGAAGGGGTGCGGTCGGTTGCGGGGGATGCTGGTCGTACGGAGAACTCTGGCCGGATGGACCGTGCTGATACGGAACCTGTTGTCCCGCAGGCGGTGCGAAATGCTCGTGCTCGGTCGGCCGCTGCTCGGCCACGTCCGGTTCCTCGCGCCTGTCCTTCGAATCCTCGGTCATGTCCCTCGTTTCTCCTCGAGCCTGTCGCCAGTGTGGTGACCTCGACTGAGAGCGCCCTGAGACCGCACTGTCAGTTCCGCTAGACATCTGTGGTCATACCCGTGCCATCCTAGGATCCAACTCACCTGGGAAAATCCCCGGCTTCGGTGCGTCCCTCGTCCTCGAGCTGCGAGGACGGCGCGCCCGGCAGGACGATGCGGATGCGCGCGCCGCCGCGGGCCGAGGTGTCGATCGTGATCGTGCCGCCGTGTTTGGTGACGACCTGTTTGACGATCGCCAGGCCCAGCCCCGAACCGGGCATCGACCGTGACGACGTGGTCCGGTAGAAGCGCTCGAAGACCAGTTCCCGCTCGGCCACCGGAATACCGGGCCCGGCGTCGTCGACCGCGAATTCCAGCAGCCCCGGGCCGGTTTCGCGCATGGTCACCAGGACCGGCTCACCCTCGGCGTTCCATTTCGCGGCGTTGTCGAGAACATTGAGAATCGCGCGTTCCAGGCCGGCCTCGTGACCGTAGACGAACCACGGCCGCAGCTCCGCGTCGAACTCGATTCCGGTGCGGCGACGCCCGGCCCGTTCCAGCGCGCGCTCCGCCACCTCGCCGAGATCCACCTGCTCGTAGACCGTTTCCGGCGCGTCCTCGCGGGCCAGATCCACCAAATCGCCGATCAGCGTCGACAATTCCTCGATCTGCGCGACGACGTCGGCCCGCAACTCGGCCATCTCCTGTTCCGGAATTTCCGGTGCGCCCGGGCGCGAGGACGCCATCAGCAGTTCCATATTCGTGCGCAACGAGGTCAGCGGCGTGCGCAATTCGTGGCCCGCGTCGGCGACCAGGCGGCGCTGCCTTTCCCGGGATTCGGCCAGCGCCCGCAGCATGGAGTTGAAACTCTCGGTGAGCCGGGCCAATTCGTCGTCGCCCACGACCGGGATGGGGGTGAGGTCGTCGGTGCGCGCCACCCGCTCGGTGGCCGCGGTCAGGCGCGCGATCGGCCGTAAACCGGTGCGGCCCACGCCCGCTCCCGCGGCCCCGGCGAGGATCACCCCGCAGCCGCCCACCACGAACATCAGCCAGGCCAGCCGGTCCAAGGTCTCCTTGGTCGGCTGCAACGACCGCGAAAGCACAAGTGTCGCACCGTTTTTCGTGTGCCGGGCATAGACGCGCTGATTGTCGGCGGTGCGCAGCGAGGTGTCGACCGTGCCCTTGACCACCGCCCGCTCGGGCGCGCCGATGGGCGGATTCAGCAGGGTCAGCGGCGTATCGGGCAGCTCGGGATACACGATCGCGATGCCGGTGTCGTTGGAGTAGACCGCGCTGAAGGTGAACAACGTGGAGAAACTCGCCTCGTCGATGTTGTTGTTCACCATGACCTGCGCGCGGGCCCGCAGTTGATTGTCCACATCGGCGTACAGCGACCGCGCGACCATCGCGTAGGCCGCGATGGAGGTGAGCGCGACCGCGACGAACACGACCGAGGCCGCCAGCAGCGTCACCCGCCAGCGCAACGTCACCGAACTCGTCAGCGGCATGGGCGGCCGCATCTCCGACGAGTCCGCGGGCAACCCGAATCCGGCGATCACGGGTTGACGTGGATTGGTTCTCGCCACGACGTCCGCGCCTTACGGGGGCGTCTCGCGCAGCACGTATCCGACGCCGCGCACGGTGTGGATCAGCCGCGGTTCGCCGTCGGCCTCGGTCTTGCGCCGCAGGTAGCCGATGTAGACCTCGAGCGCGTTGCCGGAGGTGGGGAAGTCGTACCCCCACACCTCCTCCAGGATGCGGCTGCGGGTCAGCACCCGGCGCGGATTGGCCATCAGCATCTCCAGCAGCGAGAACTCGGTTCGGGTCAGGCTGATCGCGCGTTCGCCGCGGGCCACCTCGCGGGTGACCGGATCGAGCGAGAGATCGGCGAAACGCATGGTCTCCGAGGCTTCGACGGCCGTGTCGGCCGCGGTGCGGCGCAGCAGCGCGCGCAGCCGGGCAAGCAGTTCCTCGAGGGCGAACGGTTTGGGCAGGTAGTCGTCGGCGCCCGCGTCGAGCCCGGCGACCCGCTCGGAGACCGAATCGCGCGCGGTCAGAACCAGAATCGGCAGATCGTCGCCGGTGCTGCGGAGGCGGCGGCACACCTCGAGGCCGTCCAGCCGGGGCATCATCACGTCGAGCACGAGGGCGTCGGGTCGCGCGGCGGCGACCTTGTCGAGGGCATCCACCCCGTCCACCGCCAGATCGACGGAGTAGCCGTTGAACGTGAGCGACCGGCGCAGCGATTCGCGAACCGCGCGGTCGTCGTCGACTACCAGAATGCGCATGGGC
This sequence comes from Nocardia sp. NPDC004068, assembly GCF_042874315.1. Lineage (NCBI taxonomy): Bacteria > Bacillati > Actinomycetota > Actinomycetes > Mycobacteriales > Nocardiaceae > Nocardia > Nocardia sp. NPDC004068. The sequence continues at coordinate 445,879 of NZ_JBIAMW010000004.1, read as the reverse complement.
ACAGTCTGACCGTATCGACTGAGAGCCGACTGAGAAGCAAACCCGCGACACGCCAGACTATCCGACGGGATGACCTGCGCGTTCGACTCGCAGCGGGCGGTATTGATTTCGCCGAACGCGCGAAAACGCTCGCGCACAGCGAATTTCGGCGAACCGCAGGACAAAGCACCGAATTGCCGCGAGGGTGTTCACACGGTATGTTGCCTGCGGTAAAAGTAGACCTCTAGTTGGTTCTCAACCCGTGGGACCCGTACGGCCGACAGTTCACTGAGTGCGAATTACAACACCCACCGGGAACGGCGCTCCTCGTGAACGGGGCCTCGGGCAGCGGGGGCGGACGCCGAGGCGACTACGCGAGTGGAGGCGACGGAAGCGGGATGGGCACTGCACCGCGGCCATGGCAGAGGAGTCTGTCCAACCTGTCCGTGACCAGCAAGGTCGGCATCGTGTTGCTGCTGCCCGTACTTCTGGCCTCGACCTTCGCGGTCCTGCGCATCCGCGACGAACTCGGCCGCATCGCCCAGTTGGACACCGCCAGCGAACAGGCCCGCATCATCCGGCCCACCCTGGCGTTCGCCACCGCCGCGGACGCGCTCGCGGTCGCCGCGGGCGGGGAGCGGGTCACCGACGCGGCACTCGACCAGGCGTCCACGCGCTACGACCAGACCTCGGCGGAGTTGCAGTCGACGGTCAAGAGCACCGCGAGCGACGAGCGCGTCACCACTGAACTCACCCAGGCGCTCGAGGCCGGGCGGAATCTGCGCAACAATCCGCGGGCCAATACGCCCGCCACGATCGTGCAGCAGGCCGACGAGGTGGCCCGGCACGTGGACACCGCGCTCACCGCGCTGCCGACCCCGCAGGACGCCCGGATCCAGCACTACTTCGATCAGCTCGGCGCGGTGGCGGCCGCGCGGCGGCAGTTCATCCAGCAGCAGCTGCTGATCGTGGGCGGGGAGATCGGCGGGAATCCGGCCGCGCTGGCCCGGGTGCTCAACGCCGGGGGCGCCGAGCAGACGATGATCAACCAGTACGCGACGATCCAGCCCGATTCGGCGGTCAAACCGGATGTGCTGCTCAACGCCCTCCAGACCCGGTTGGCCGCGCTGAGTCAGAACGCGGTCGAGCCGATCGCGGTTCCGGGCGTGGCGGATTCGATGCGGATCAGCACCGACACCTACAACGAGGCCACCGATCAGCTTGCGGCACGGATCGATTCGAGCCTGTCGCGGCAGTCGATCGACGCGCGCACCACGGTGTTGCGCGATGTGGCGCTGGTGGTGGTCACGCTGCTGGTGGGCCTGGCGCTGGCCCTGGCGGTCGCGCGGTCGCTGGTCGTGCCGGTGCGGCGGCTGCGGCGGGACGCGTTGCAGGTGGCCCACATTGATCTGCCCGACGAACTCGCGGTCGTGCGCGAGGGCGGGGCGACGCCGGAGATCGTCCCGGTCGACGTGCACACCACCGAGGAGATCGGGCAGCTGGCCCGCGCGGTCGACGACATGCACCGGCAGGCGCTGTATCTGGCGGCCGATCAGGCTCGGTTGCGGTTGCAGATCGGGAACATGTTCGAGACGCTGTCGCGGCGCAGTCAGTCGCTGGTCGAACAGCAGCTGGCGCTGATCGAGGACCTCGAACGCGACGAGGACGATTCGGAACGGTTGCAGAGCCTGTTCCGGCTCGACCATCTCGCCACCCGCATGCGCCGCAACGGCGACAATCTGCTCGTGCTGGCCGGTACCGCGTTGCGGCGCGGCATGCTGCCGCCGACGCCGTTGTCGGACATGTTGTGGAGCGCGGTCTCTCAGGTCGAGGACTATCAGCGGGTGGAGATCGGCACGGTGCCCGACGGCATGGTGGCCGGTGAGCCCGCGGTCGACATCGAACATCTGCTGGCGGAGTTGATCGACAACTCGCTGCGCTACTCCCCGCCGAATACGCCGGTCGCGGTGTCGGTCACGCGGGCGACCGACGGCGGGTATCTCATCGAGATCACCGACCGCGGGCTGGGCATGTCGCCGGAGGATCTGCGCGCGATCAACGATCGGCTGGCCTCCGGTGGCGAGGTGACCATCGAAACCGCCCGGCGCATGGGGCTTTTCGTGGTCGGCCGGTTGGCCAAGCGGCATTCGGTCACGGTGAGTCTGCGGCGCACCGCGAGCGCGGGTCAGCAGGCGGGCGTCACGGCCAGTGTGCATCTGCCGAGTTCGCTGGTGGCCGCGTCGCCGGAGCACGGCACCGGGCCGCAGGTCATCGCGCCGTTCCCGAGTCCGTCCGGGCCCGAGGAAACCGGTCTGTTCGCCCGCACGGAAACCGGTCTGCCGCAACGTCGTCCGGGCGAGGCGGCCGACTTCGGGGCCGCCGCCGCGGCCGAGCAGCCCGAATCCCGGTTCCCCGACGGCCTGTTCACCCATCGCGACACGGGTGAGTTGTTCACCCATCGCGAATCCGCGCTCACCGGCGGCTATTCCGCTCCGGCCGAATCGGAGCAGACCACTCACCCGGCGACCGACTTCTTCGCCGAACCGGATCCCGCGGACCTGCCACGCACCGAGTACTTCCCGCGCCAGGACCCCGAACAGACCCAGGCGGCCGGTGCGTTCCCGTGGCCGAGCGGCGAATCCGGCGACGACCCCACCACGCGCCCGGAGTCCGTCGTCGCCCGCGGCGACGCGCCCGAGCGCCCGGACTTCTTCACCCGACGAGGCCAGGACTCCCCCGCCTCCGGCGACCGCGAGAACTCCGCGTTCCTGGGCACCTTCGGCCGCCGCGACACCGGAGCGGCGGGAGCCTTCTCGGCCGCCTTCGGCCGCGCGGAACAGCCCCGCCCCGAATCCGACCGAACGCCGGACCCTTTCGGCCGCCCCGAACAGCCCGAATCCGAATCCCCCCGCACCCCGGACACATTCGGCCGCCCCGAGCGAACCCCTGCCGGGGACCGCTTCGCCCGCGGCGACGACGACATGTTCGGCCAACAGGACCCACGCCCGCCGCGACCGGAGGATGCTTTCGGACAAAGGGACACCCGAGCGACCCGAGCGGACGATGCCTTCGGACAACGGGACACACGAGCGGACAACCCCTTCGGCAGGCGCGATACGCCACCAGCCGAGGCGGGCGACGCCGCGCGGGCCAAGGCCGCAACACCCGAGGCGGGCGACTTCGGGCGCGGCGAGACCGAAGCCGAGGCGGGGGACTTCGGACACGCCCAGCCGGGAACGATCGAGGCGGGCGGCTTCAGGCGCGCCGAGACCGGGACGACCAACACGGGCCGCTTCGGGCGCGGCGAGACCGGAACCACCAACACGGGCCGCTTCGGACGCGGCGAAGCCCGAACGACCGACACCGGCCACGTCAGGCGCGACGAAACCCGCACCGACACGGGCGACTTCGGACGCAGCGAAACCCGCACCGACACAGGTGACTTCGGGCGCAGCGAAACCCGCACCGACACAGGCGACTTTGGACGCGGCGAGACCGGAACGACCGACACGGGCGGCTTCGGACACGCCCAGACCGGAACGGGCAAGGCGGACAATCTCTTCGGGCCCGGCGAGGACGCGCTCGGGAAATGGGCCGGGGGGGACGATTCGGTGGGCGGGGACTCGCCTATCTATCAGCGCATGGTCTCGGAGTGGCTGGTGGAGCCGTCGTCGAGCGGGCCCGCGAGTGTGTGGTCCACTCCCGCCGACGCCGGGTGGGCGGCGGCCGCCGAGGCGTCGGCCCCGACCCCCGCGCAGCGCACCGAGGGCGGGCTGCCGATCCGTCGGCCGGGGGCGCAGTTGGTGCCCGGCGGGCTCGACACGACGCCCAAGTCCGGCGCTCCCGATCCGGAGGAAATCCGCACCAATCTGACCAGGCATCTGAGTGGCGTCCGGAGCGGACGCGCGGAAGCCCAGCACAACGACGGAGGCCCAGCATGATCGACCCCCAGCAGTCCGCGAACGAGACGGACGAGAATCTGAATTGGCTGGTCACCCGCTTCACCCGTGATGTCCCGGGCGTGTCGCACGCGGTGCTGGTCTCGACCGACGGGCTGTTGCAGGCCACCAGCCCGCATCTGCCGTCGGACCGGGCCGAGCAGCTCGCGGCGGTCACCGCCGGACTGGCGAGTCTGGCCTCGGGCGCGGCCCAGCTGTTCGACGGCGGCAAGGTCATGCAGTCGATCGTGGACATGCAGCGCGGCTACCTGCTCGTGATGAGCGTGGGCAACGGTTCGCATCTGGCCGTCCTGGCGAACAAGCAGCACGACATCGGCCGCATCGGCTACGAGATGGCGCTGTTGTCCGATCGGGTCGGTTCGGTCGTGCAAGCCACGGCCCGCTCGGCGGTCTAGAGAGTGCGATGTCGAGTTCCCTCGGGGCCGGTTCCGGACGGCCCACCACCCGCGTCCGCCCCTACGCGCTGACCGCAGGCCGGACCGAACCCGCGGTCGATCTGCCGCTCGAGGCGGTGGTCGAGACGCTGCCCTACGCCAACCAATTCGATTGGCCCCTGGGCGATATCCGCACCGACATCCTGCGACTGGGCACGGCCCGGCTGTCGGTGGCGGAGATCGCCGCCCACATGCAGCGGCCCCTGGGCATGGTCCGCGTCGTGATCGGCGATCTGGTCGTGGCCGGAACAATGCGGGTCCACACCACACTCAGCGAGAATGCCACCTTCGACGAGCGGCGCGACCTGATGGAGAGGACCCTGCGTGGACTGCGTGCACTCTGAGCCGAACTTATCGAAACGGACAGCTACCAGCCCGAATTCGTCATTCTCGCCACCCGACCCCCCGGAACCGATCCAAAATTCCCTCATGCCGCAGCTGACTCCTCCCACCCAGCAACCCAATCCGTTCGCCGCGGACCCCGACGGCCGGACCGCCTCCACCAAGATCGTGGTGGCCGGTGGTTTCGGCGTGGGCAAGACGACCTTCGTCGGCGCGGTCTCCGAGATCGTGCCGCTACGCACCGAGGCGATGGTCACCGGCGTGTCCGACGGCATCGACGACCTGTCCGCCACGCCCGGCAAGGAGACCACCACGGTCGCCATGGATTTCGGCCGGATCATCCTGCCGGGCAACCTCACCCTCTACCTGTTCGGCACGCCCGGGCAGCGGCGGTTCTGGTTCATGTGGGACGACCTGATCCGCGGCGCGATCGGTGCGGTGGTGCTGGTGGACACGCGGCGCATCGAGGACAGTTTCGCGTCGGTGGACTTCTTCGAGGCGCGCAATCTGCCGTTCCTGGTGGCGGTCAATCGTTTTCCGGAGGCGCCGCGCTTCCCCGTCACCGAGATGCGCGAGGCGCTGTCGGTGCGCGACGGGGTGCCGATCGTCGATATCGACGCCCGCGACGCGGGTGAGGTGCGCGGAGCGCTGGCCGCGGTGACCGAGTACGCGATCCAGCGGCTCAAGGCGGCGCAGCGCGAGGCAGTCAAACAGAACTAGGGGCCGGGTGTTGAGTTATTTCGCGATGGGGTTGTGGGTGCAGGTGCTCTCGCTCGGGGTTTCGGCCGCGGGCGCGCTGGTGGGCCTTGCCTGCGTCCGGCAGTCGATGATGTCGGTGACGGCCAAGTTCCGGCTGGTGTGGTTGACCGCTGCGGCGGTGTCGATCGGCGCGGTGGGGACGTGGCTGGCCGTGTACGTGACCATGCTGGGGGTCGACGTGTCGCGCGGCGTGATCCGATACAGCGTGGGCCACTGATCATCGCCGCGGTGCTCGCGGTGGTCTCGGTCCTGGGTGGTCTGTTGATCGTCGGGCGCGAACCCGCCCTGCCGCGGCTGGCGGCCGGGAGCGCGGTGGCGGGCCTCGGGCTCGGCCTCATGCATCTGCTGGGCATGAACGCGATCCGGGTGCAGGGTTCGGTGTCGCTCAATCCGTTCGGGGCCTTCGGCGCGACCGTGCTGGCCATCGCGGCGGCCGCGCTGGTGCTGTTCACCACGACGCGCCCGCACCCCATGCTCGTACTCGTCGGCGTGGCAATCGGTTTCGCGATCGCCGTCTGCGGCCTGCATTACCTCGGCCTCGCCGGCGTCCGGGTCCGCCTGGACCCCGCCGCACCCCCACCCCCCGGCGACGACCTGTTCACCCTGTTCGTCCCGGTCTTCGTCCTCGGCACCCTCTCCCTCGCGATCCCCATCACGGCGGTCCTGGTCGCCCCCGACCGCACCCGCCGCACCCCCACCCGACACCCCGTCCCCACCCGCTGACCAACCCAGCCGCACCCCTTATTCGAATCCGCACCCGTTGCAGGGCGCTGAAACGGGTGCGGATCCAGATAAGGGGTGCGGCTGGGTTCGTGGGGCTGGGGTCAGGGGGCGGGGGCGGGGGCCGGTGGGGTGTTGATGTCGGAGAAGAACTGGAAGAGGGCTACGGCGGCTACGGGGCCGCCGATGAGGATGGTGCCCGCTACGGCGCCCATGGCGGCCAGGGCCGCGCCGGTGACGAGGCAGCCGCCGATGGCGGCGGGGACGGCGATGGTGCCGATGGTGATCGCCGCGCCCGCGAGGCCGGACACGACGCCGCCCGCGATACAGCCGACGCCCGCGCCGATCGCGGTGCCGATCAGGGTGCCGACGGCGACGCCGATGGCCACCTCACTGGACAGGTTGCTCACGGCCTGATTGAAATTCGGATTGGCGGTGGCGTCGACCGGGGTGGCCCGCAGCGGGTCGGTGCTCGGGGTGAGCGTGGCGGTATTGCCGTCGACCGACGCCGCGATCGGGAAGCGCAGACCGTCGCGCTGATAGCTCAACGGCAGGGCGGCAACCACTCGGCCATCGCCGTCGAGCACCTGGAACTGATCACCGCGCGCGGCCAGCGAACCGCTGTCGGTGCCGATCACCACCGAGTGGTCGACCAGGCTGGCCTGGTAGTGGATGCCGGGCGCGATATCCGTGCGCAGCGTCTCGTTCGAGGCGGGCGGCGCGGCCGGCTCCGCGTAGGACGTTCCGGCCGAGATGCCAAGAGCCGCGATGACCAGTGCCGATGTCGCGGCGAACTTCGTGAACTTCATTCCGATCGCTTTCTGAAGCAGGTGCGCCACCACTCCCGGCGCGCAGGCCCAGCAACTGGACCCGCGACCATGTTGTCCCGCTATTATTACCGTTCAGTAACGAAGCCCATCAAGAAGCCGCCAAAATTGTGCCGAGTGTGTTAACAGTCCGCAAACGCGCATGCGGCACCGAGCCGAGAGCTGGCAAACCCTCAGCTCGCCGACTCGGCGGCGCCTACATCTCGCCCACGCGCACGTTGGTGTCGATGAGCCCGAACGTCTCCCCCTGCGGCCCGGCGACGACGGCCATCCGGCCCACCGGCGAATCGCTCACCGGCATGAGCGTCGACGCGCCCAATTCCTCGGCGCGGCGCACGCCCTCGTCCACGTCGTCGTACTGGAACCAGGTCAGCCAGTAGCTGGGCATGGGTTCGCCCAGCGTGACCGTGTCATCGTTCATCCCGCCCGCGGCGTGGTCCGCGCCGGGCGGGGTGAACATCGCGTAGCGCATCGTCGTGCCGTCGCCGACGTCCTCGTAGGAGTAGCCGAACACCTCGGCATAGAACTTCTGGGCGGCCTCGAACTCCCTGGTGTGCAATTCGTTCCAGCAGTAGGAGCCGTGTTCGCCGTAGACGGCGGCCCCGGTGTGGTTGCGGGCCTCCCACACGGCGAAGACCCCGCCCGTCGCGTCGGCCGCGACGACCATCCGCCCGGCGTCGAGCACGTCGAACGCCGGGACCATGACCTGACCCCCGGCCGCCGCCACCTTCTCGGCCACGGCGTCGGCGTCGTCGGCGGCCAGATAGGTCGTCCACACCGAGAGCGTGCCCGCCTGTTGTTTCGGGCCGATGCCCGCGACCGCCCGCCCATCCTTCAGGGCCATCAGATAACCGCCCGCCTCGGCGTCCCCGCCCTGGATCTCCCAGCCGAACAGGCTCGCGTAGAACTCACTCTCCTTGACCGGATCATCGACCTGACAGTCCACCCAGCAGGGTGTGCCCGCGGGCCATGCCTCGTTCCGAACAGCCATTGCGCACTCCTTCTCGTCTCGGGGTAACCACGCCGAACGTGATACCCATCACAGCCAGAAGTAGTGAATCACCACACACCGACATATTCGGCGCGCCGAGTCCCGGATCGCGTTTCGGCCGCGGTTCCCCCCGCGCGTCCGCGGGGCTACGGCACGCGAATTACAGTGGGAACCATGCGTTTCGGCCTGGACTACGCCGCGGCCCGCCCCGGCGGCAGTGCCATCCGAGCCGCGGGCTACGACTTCGTCGTCCGCTATCTCACGCCCGGCGGACCGACGCTGCCGGGCAAGCAGCTGACTCCCGAGGAGGCCGCCGACCTGCGCGCGCACGGTGTGTCCATCGCGGCGACCTGGGAGACCACGGCGACCCGCATGCTCGAGGGCTACCCGGCCGGGGTGACCGACGCCCGCGCCGGACTCGAGCAGGTGTTGCGCTGTGGCGGCGGCCCGGATCGCCCGATCTACTTCTCCGCCGACTTCGACGCCACCGCCGAGCAGCAGGCCGCGATCAACGCCTATCTGGACGGGGCCGCGAGCGTACTGGGCCGCGCGAATGTGGGGATCTACGGCGGATATTGGCCGGTGAGCCGGGCCTTGGACGCGGGCACGGCGCGGTGGGCCTGGCAGACGGTCGCGTGGTCGGGCGGCAATCTCGAACCGCGGCGGCAACTCTCGCAGACCGGACAGCAGGTGCTGGTCGCGGGCGTGGTGTGCGATGTGAACAAGGCCGAGGCCGAGGAATTCGGCCAATGGGATGTCATCGAGAGGGAGGATTCGGACGTGACCCCGGAACAGGACGCGATCCTGCGCGATGTCCAGACCCAGCTGCGCGGGCCCGGCCTGGCCGGATGGCCGCAGCTCGGCACGGACGCCGCGGGGCACAATCGCACGGTGGTGGACGGGCTGGCGGCGGCGCTGGCGCAGATCAGCGAATTGCGCACGGAGATAAGCGATCTGGAGGCCACCACCGCCGAGTTGAGCAAGCAGGTGGAGCGGTTGTCGCAGCATCACTGGCCGTGGCCGCTGTCGCTGCTGAGCGGTCCGGCCACGGCCGTCACCGACGGGCTGAACCGCATCGAGGCGTTGCTGGACGAGCTGCCGCGACCGGGCCGGGGCGGCGAGGTGGGGAGATAGCCGAGCGAGCGCCGGAGTGGCGATGAGCGGGTTCTTCCGAAGGTTCGGAAGAACCCGCCCTCGCCGACGAGAGTACCGCCGCCGGGACACGATTTCATCACTTCGAGTGGACTTTTTCGTTGCCGAGAAACCAACCGCCAGTAGGTAATTCACCAGGCAGCTATTCCACTGCTACCGCAACGGGTTTCATCGCCCCACGTCGATGATAATGTCCGAGTAGCTCACCGGTCGCTTGGAGCGGACAAATGCGCCGAACGAGTCGCCGGGCACGTCGGGCCGGCGACCCCTCCGAGCCCGCCCCGCCCAGCACATCCCTCGCTACAGTTTCCCGGGATCGATGAGCCCCCGCCGCACCGCCGCGATCAGTCGCCGCGGCACGCGCCGCACCACCCCGTCGACGGTGATCGGAACCAGGTCCGGCGGCGTCGCCTTCCAATGGGCCCGGCGGCTGCGGGTATTCGCGCGCGACATCCGCCGCTTCGGCACAGCCACGGCTCAGCCCTGCTTCCGGACGGACGAATTCGCCCGTGCGCGAACGCGTCCGCCGTATTTCCGCTCGAACTTCTCGACCCGGCCCTGGGTGTCGAGCACGCGATGCGCCCCGGTCCAGAACGGATGCGAGTCGGCCGTGACGTCCACGGTGATCAGCGGATAGCTGTTGCCGTCGGACCATGCCACGGTCCGATCCGAGGTCGCGGTGGACCGGGTGAGGAACCGCTTGCCGGTGCTCGAGTCCTCGAACACGACGGGGTGATAGTCGGGATGGATGCCGGAACGCACCGTCCTACCTTTCGTTCGCGCGCCGCTCAGCGGCTGAGGCGGCGCTGGATTCGGTTGTGTCGCACGGATCTTCGTGCCAGTCGCCGAACGGGTCGGGCCAGGCCGCGACCTGCTCCGGCGCGCCGCGCACGAGCAGCAGTTCGGCGTCGTCGACCAGCGCCCAGTGCAGCGCCCGCCGGATCTCGTCCGGATCGGCGTCGCAGGTCAGGATCGACAGCGAGATGTCGCGGTCGCCGAAGTGCTCGTCCCAGCGCAGCGCGGCCAGCGCCCGCCGCTCGGGGTCGGCCCGGCGCACCTGTTCCGCATCCATGGCCGCGAGCCACCGGCCCGCCCCGCCGACCCGCAGGCCGCCGCCCGCGGACTCGAGCCAGACCACCTCGTCGGGCTGGGTCGCCAGCCAGATCCGGCCGCGCGCGGTCACCACGCCGTCGAACAGGACGTCGAGCGCCTCGTGCAGCCGCTCGGGATGGAAGGGCCGCGCCGCCGCGAATTCGAACAGCGTCACACCGGAGTCGGTCTCCAGTGGCGGCTGTCCGCGCAGCAGCGGGGCGTGCGCGTCGAGCACGCGACCGCGGCGCGCGTCCGGCGGCACCAGTGCCAGCAGCGCGTCGAACTCGTTGCGGCCCAACTCGTTCGGGTCGCCGACCCATGCCACCGGCGCGCGCGGGAGCAAGCGGGTGAGCACGGCGGCGAGCCGGGTGTGGTCGTACTCGGTGAGTTCGTCCGCGGCCAGCACGATCGCGGCGTCGGCGATCTCGACCTGTCCGACGGCCAGCTGCGCGACGGTCCGCTCGTCGTCCGCGTCGGCGAGGCCGCGATCGGCCAGCGCGTCGTCGCTCAGCGCGTCGGCCAGCCACGCGCGCCCATCCAGGCAGGTCAGCACCGCCTCGACGCGGACATCGCGCCCGGCCGGACCGTCCACCCGCCCGATCACCCCGGCGACCGGGATCGTCGTGATCGCGTGACAGACCGCCTCGGCCTCGAACGCCGGATCGAGCGCGATCACGATGCGCCGCACGGACTTCCGCGCCGCCAGCAGGCACAGCAGCGGGAGCAGATCCGCGCGCAGCGTGCACGACACGCAGCCGTGCGCCAGTTCGTGCACGGTCGTCACGTCCCGGCCGCCCTCGGACACGGTGCGACGGACGATCCCCTCATGAAGGTCCGTCAGCTCGTGCCGGACGACCACGGTGCCGGGCGCGTCCCGCAGCGCCCGCGCCAATTGGTCGACCCCGGCCGCGGCGTGGCCCGGCAGTCCGGCCAGCAGCACGACGGGTGTGCGGCGGTCGGGTCGAGACATCACCGGACCCCTTTCGACAATGGTTTTCATTTACCTCGCCGCTCACGCTACAGTGTCGAGGAGCCGTTGTCGAAAACGATTGTCATCTAGAGGAGGTACCGTGTCGGCCCACTGCCAGGTCACCGGGCGCGCGCCGGGTTTCGGCAAGTCCGTATCGCATTCGCATCGCCGGACCAATCGCCGCTGGAATCCGAACATCCAACGCAAGACCTACTACCTGCCCAGCGAGGGCCGCCGCGTCACGCTGACCGTCTCGGCCAAGGGCATCAAGACCATCGACCGCGACGGGATCGAGGCGGTCGTGGCCCGGCTGCGTGCCCGCGGGGAGCGAATCTGATGGCGCGCAACGAGATTCGCCCGCTGGTCAAACTCCGCTCCACCGCGGGCACCGGCTACACCTACGTCACCCGCAAGAACCGCCGCAACGACCCCGACCGCATGATCCTGCGCAAATACGATCCGGTCGTGCGCCGGCACGTCGACTTCCGCGAGGAGCGCTGATGGCCAAGAAGTCCAAGATCCACCGCAACGAGCACCGCAGGGCCGTGGTCGCCCGCTACGCCGAGCGCCGCGCCGAACTGAAGGAACTCCTCCGCAAGCCGACCACGCCCGACGACCAGCGCGCGGCGGCGCAGCTCGCCCTGCAACGGCTGCCGCGCGATGCCAGTCCGGTACGATTGCGCAATCGGGACGCCACGGATGGACGCCCCCGCGGGCATCTCCGAAAGTTCGGTCTCTCCCGGGTCCGGGTTCGTGAGCTGGCCCATCGAGGGGAGCTTCCCGGTGTGCACAAATCGAGTTGGTAGACCTCCGCAGATACTCGTGAACGATAAGGAACCGACATGGCCGTGAAGCGAGCACCGTCGAAGAAGGTCCGTGCCGAGCAGGCGCGCCGCCCGAAGAAGAACCCCTTGATCGCCGCCGGTGTCGAGACCGTCGACTACAAGGACGTGAACCTGCTGCGCACGTTCATCTCCGACCGCGGCAAGATCCGCAGCCGCCGCGTCACCGGCCTCACCCCGCAGCAGCAGCGGCAGGTCGCCGTCGCGGTGAAGAACGCCCGCGAGATGGCGCTGCTGCCGTTCACCAGCCGGTAGCCGGACGGGCCGCCGGGCCGCGTCGGCGAGCCACTAGGGTGACGAGCCATGAAGCCGATCCCGGGATCGCGGCGCGCCGCCGCCACCGTCGCCACCCTGCTCACGCTGCTCGCCGCGGGCTGTGGCGGATCGAACGACGGTGGGGGCCAAGGCGGTACGAGCGCGGGGCCGTCCGCCGCCCCGAGCACGCCCACCGAGCAGACCACCCCGGAACCCGGCCGCCTCTTCACCGCGAATCCGGCGATCGTGAACGCGCACCCCGTCCCGTTCGACAGCTGGACGCGGATCGCCGCCGACCGCAATCGCGTCGCGATCAATTTCCAGGTCGGCTCGCCGGAGTGCTACGGCGTGGACGCGAGCACCACCGAGACCGACAGCACGGTGACCATCGAACTGCGCGAGGGCACGCTGCCCGAGGCGGCCGGGCGAATGTGCACCATGATCGCCGTGTTCGGCACCCTCGAGGTGCCGCTGAAGAAGCCCTTGGGCGATCGAAAGGTGCTCAGCGCCAGGTGAATACGCCGAACACACACCTTTCACAGTGACGTACATCACACAATGTCGCCGGACTGGCGTTATAGCCATCGCGCCTGACTCGCGCTGTTCGCGAAGGTGATAGTTTCCCTGGTCGGTAGTCCCCGGCGTACCGGCCGAGGTGACTGACGAAACCTGGGAGTCGGGATGGCTAGGGCCCGGCGCCTGGATGACGAGGCCCCTGCGCGGAGTTCACATGCCGCGCAGGGCTCCTCGCCCGCCCGCCTCAGTGCGCGAAGTGCCGCGCTCCCGTGAGATACATCGCCACCCCGGCCTCCCGGCAGGCGTCGATCGTCAACTGGTCGCGCACCGAACCACCCGGCTGCACAATGGCTTTCACGCCCGCGGCGATCAGCTGCTGCGGACCGTCCGGGAACGGGAAGTAGGCGTCCGAGGCAGCGACCGAGCCCTTGGCCCGGTCACCGGCCCGCAGCACCGCCAGATGGACGGCGTCGACCCGGTTCACCTGTCCCATGCCGACCCCCACCGACGCGCCGTCGTGGGCGAGCAGGATCGCGTTCGACTTCACGGCACGGCATGCGCGCCAAGCGAATTCGAGATCGGCGAGGGTGGCCGTATCCACGGCGTCGCCGGACACCAGGGTCCAGTTCACCGGATCGTCGCCCACGGCGTCGACGATATCGGTCTGCTGCAACAGCGCGCCGCCGCTGATCGGGCGCAGTTCGGCGCCGCCGCGACGCGGGGGCGTGGCGACGAGGATGCGCACGTTCTTCTTGCGCTGCAACACTTCCACCGCCCCGTCGGCGTAGCGGGGGGCGACGATCACCTCGGTGAAGATCTCGGCGACCTGTTCGGCCAGTTCCACGGTCACCTCGCGGTTGGCCGCGATGACGCCGCCGAAGGCGCTCACCGGATCGCAGGCGTGCGCCTTGCGGTGCGCCTCGGCGATGTCCGCGCCGATCGCGATGCCACAGGGGTTGGCGTGCTTGATGATCGCCACCGCGGGCGCGTTGTGATCCCAGGCGGCCCGCCACGCCGCGTCGGCGTCGGTGTAGTTGTTGTACGACATCTCCTTGCCGTGCAACTGTTTCGCCTGCGCCAGGCCCGGCTCGCCGGACTCGTTCAGGTACAGCGCGGCGGCCTGATGCGGATTCTCGCCGTAGCGCAGCACCGACTCCTGGGTCCAGGTGCCGCCGAGCCAGGCCGGAAACGCCTGTCCCGCTTCGGGATCGGCGGCGAGGACGTTGGTCATCCAGCTCGCCACCGCCACGTCGTAGCTCGCGGTGTGCTGGAAAGCCTTGGCGGCCAGGGCCGTTCGCTCCGCCAGGGTGAAGCCACCCGACTTCGCCGCGGTCAGCACGTCGTCGTAGTCGCCGGTGTCGACGACCACCGCGACCGACGGGTGGTTCTTGGCCGCGGCGCGGACCATGGACGGGCCGCCGATATCGATCTGCTCGACGCATTCGTCCGGGGTCGCGCCGCTGGCGACGGTCGCGGTGAACGGGTAGAGGTTGACCACCACCAGCTCGAACGCCGCCACACCCAGTTCGGTCAGCTGCTCGGCGTGTTCGGGCTTGCGCAGATCGGCCAGGATGCCCGCGTGCACCCGCGGGTGCAGGGTCTTCACCCGGCCGTCGAGGGTCTCCGGGAAGCCGGTGAGGTCCTCCACCTTGGTCACCGGGATGCCCGCGTCGGCGATGCGGCCCGCGGTCGAACCGGTCGACACCAGCTCCACGCCCGCGGCGTGCAGCCCGGTGGCCAGCTCGACCAGGCCCGTCTTGTCGTAGACGCTGACCAGCGCCCTGCGGATCGGCTTGCGCTCACTCACCGGAGAACTCGCTCATCTGGGATAACTGCCTTTCGTCCATCGGAGACAATGCCTCGGGTGGCGACGGCCGCGACGACCTCCGCCAGCAGCCGTCGTTCGACGACCTTGATCCGCTCGTGCAGCGCCGCCTCGTCGTCGTCGGGCCGCACCGGCACCGCCTCCTGCGCGAGGATCGGTCCGGTGTCGACGCCCCCGTCGACCAGATGCACGGTCGAACCGCTCACCCGCACGCCGTAGGCGAGCGCGTCCCGCACCGCGTGCGCGCCCGGGAAGGACGGCAGCAGCGCGGGATGGGTGTTGAGGATGCGACCGCCGAAGCGGTGCAGGAACGCCGGACCGAGGATCTTCATGAAGCCCGCCGACACCACCAGATCCGGTGCGTGCGCGGCGACGGCCTCGGTGAACGCGACGTCCCAGGCGGCCCGGTCGGCGTGCTCGCCGAGCGCCACCCGGAACCACGGGATGTCCGCGGCCGTCGCGTGTTCGGTTGCGGCACAGGCGCGGTCGACGCCGACGGCCACGACGCGGGCCGGGTAGTCCGCCGCGCGGGTCGCCTCGATCAGCGCGCGCAGCAACGATCCGGTGCCCGAGGCGAGCACGACGACGGAGGCGGGCGCGGTCGGCGGCACCAACTGGGCGGGCGAGGTCGTCAGCGCTCTACTCCCTGTGTGCGGCGGGGTGGGAAGACGGCGGCCGGCGCGGGCCGCCGTATGAAAGCCTAACGACCGTCGGTTCGGCGACCGTCCGGCAGGTCCGGCTCCACCACTTCCGCGTCCAGGATCTCGGTGTTCTCGGCGGCCTTCGCGGCGGCCGGGGAGACGAGCGCGGGCGGTTCCTCGATCACCTCGCCGTCGACGATCGAACCGTCGCGGTCGGGTTCGTAGGTGTAGCCGTCCTCGGGGTAGTCGTCGTAGGCGTCCTCGTCGTACTCGTCGTCGTAGACGGGTTCGGGCGCCGCGCGCCGCGCTCGGGGCCTGGCCGGGAACCAGCGCGCCGCGAGCAGGCCGAGATATCCGGCGAGGACCAGCCAGACCAGGGTGAGCCCCGCCGAGAGCCACACCCCGGGCCCGAGGTCGCCGAAGGATCCGGCCGCGCCCCCGGCCACCACGCCGAGCAGCGCCACGGCCAGCGCGGACAGTCCCGCCGCGGTGAGCGTCGACCAGGGCGTGCGGATTCCGTCGCCGGAGTCGCGGGCGCAGTCCGATCCGGCCAGCGCGCCGACCGCCGCCGGAATCACCAGCAGCACCGGCCACCACGCGGCGGCGGGCCCGGCGGGCACCGACACCAGGATGGGCAGGGCCGGAATGGGCGCGCCCGCAACGGAGAACAGGCTCAGCGAGCCCACCCCGAGATGGACGTCCGCGCCGAGCAGCACGCTCGTCGCGTCGATCACGACATTGGGCAGATACGCCAGCGAGAGCGCGGTCAGCCCGGCGACACCCGCGAAATTGCCTGCGGCACTGTAGGTTTCACCGATCCGCGACCAGTGCGCGAGAAACGAGATCAGGGTCAGCACGGTCCCGGCGAACAGCAGCCGCTGCACCGCCCGCAGGGCCGCGCGCGCACCCGGCAGCGCCCAGTCGGGCAGATACGGGGTGACGAGTTCCGGCCGCCGGGACAGGATGCCCGCCACCGCCGCGAACAGATGCAGCCCGATCACCCAGCCGAAGGCCGCCAACGTGTTCGGCGGCCGCAGCGCCACCACCGAGGCGGCGTCCTCGGCCACGGCCAGGCACACCGCGGTGATCAGGAAGGGTCCGGACAGCGCCGCGCCGACGATCCAGCCGAGATCGATGCGCGACGAGTTCGGTTCCACCGCCCGCGCGCAGTCCCGCGCGGCGAACCAGACCACCAGACCCGTCGGCAGCAGCGGCAGCACGCCGAGCGTGGTCGAGCCGATGACCACCGGAACCTGGTGCACCGCAAGCCAGGACGCGGCGATCGCGCCGGAGGCGCCGGTGAGTCCGCTGCCCGCGGCGAACAGCGTCACGAGCACCAGCGCGACGATGGCCACGACGGTGAAACTCGAGGTGCGCGCGGCGACGATGAGCAGGACCTTGGCCCGCTCGGGGGTGAGGGAGAGGAACAGATTGTCCTCGGGGGGTCGCGGCTCCCGCTCGGGGTCCGCCCGCCGCTGCCCGGATTCGTCCCATCCGACCATCGACGACCTCATGCGGCCCTCCCTCCGGTCCCGCGCTCGCCCACGGTCATTCAGGGTGACAGGTCGACGCGCGTCGGCGAGTCAGGCGCGCCGCGAAGGCCGCGCCCGACTCGCTGACGTCAGCGATTACTTGTCGTCCTCGGGGCGGAACGCCTTGGTGGCGTCCGCGGCCGGGTTGGCGTTCTGCTCGCCGCCGAACGGGCTCGCCTGCCCGCTCTGCGCCTGGCCCTGACCCGGCTGACCGGGCTGGGCGGACTGGCCGTAGGACGGGGTGCCGTACTGCTGGCCCGACTGGGTCGCGCCGAAGTGCTGCGTGGCGCTCTCGTCACCCGCGGGCTGCTGCTGCGGCCGCTGCTGTTGTTGTTGCTGCTGCTGGCCGTACGCCTGCGGGCCGGTCTGACCGTAGGACGGCTGCTGGGTCTGCCCGTACTGCTGGGTCTGGCCGTACTGCTGCTGCCCGTACTGCTGCTGGCCGTAGGACGGCTGCTGGGTCTGGCCGTACTGGCCGTAGGCCGACTGCTGACCCGCCGCCTGCTGCCCATAGCCGGGCTGCTGGCCGTACTGACCGTAGGCCGCCGGGGTCTGCTGGCCCTGGCCGAACTGCTGCTGGGCGGGCTGGCTCTGCTGCTGGCCGTAGGACTGCTGGCCGAAACCGCCGCTCTGCGCGCCGAATCCGCTCTGCGCGGCGGCGGGCTTGGGCGCGGGCGGGCTCAGCACGCCCGACTCGAACAGCACCGCGACCACGGCCGCCGCGGTCTGGACCAGGCTCAGGAACAGCACGACCCAGGCGCCCCAGGCCAGGCTGTACCCGTCACCGAGGCTGAGCGACTGGAACAGCAGGCCGAGGAAGCCCGCACCGGCCGCCGCCGCGGCCGCGCCCACCCAGTTCTGCTTGGGCAGCAGCGACAGTCCGGCGAGCAGGCCGCCGAGCAGCAGCAGCGCCAGCAGCGGGGAGATGCCCCCGGCCTTGAAGAAGTTGGCGGTAGTCTCCGGAATGCGCAGACCCAGCGAGCCGCCGTCGCCCGGCTTGAACGTCGCGTACGCGGTGAAGCCGAGCAGGAAGTTGATGACGCCCAGCGCGGCGACGCCGACGGTCAGATAGAACGGCAGGCCCTTGGCACTCGAGCCACTCGGGCCACTCGCGGCGCTCGGGCTCGCGGGCGCGGATCCAGCGCCGGAACCGTAATTGGGCGCGGACGAGGGCGTCGAGTTGGGTGCGTTGTACCCGGAGCCCCCGGTCGGGTAAGACATGGCGTCGTCTCCTAACGAGTCCTTCATGGTCTACACGGCTGGATGCCCTCTCGACGCTACTGCACTCGGGCGTTCCGGTCACGATTGCGCGAACCCGGTGAACCCGTCCGCCGTCCGCGTCGTGATGCGGTCGAGAGGAATGGAGGTAGCCATGGATCTTTCCGAAGTCTTCTGCACGGTCGTGCGGACGCTGGGATTGTGCCACTTGTTCCCGGCGCCCTGATGATCCGCCGGAACGCCCACGACGGCGAAGGCCGCCTCCGACGGAGGCGGCCTTCTTCTCTCACGACATCGGCGAATTACGCGTTGACCGCGGCCTTTTCGAGGATCTCCCGCGCGAGGGCGGCGGTCTCGGACGGCGTCTTGCCGACCTTGACGCCCGCGGCCTCGAGCGCATCCTTCTTGGCCGCGGCGGTGCCCGAGGAGCCGGAGACGATGGCGCCCGCGTGGCCCATGGTCTTGCCCTCGGGGGCGGTGAAGCCCGCGACGTAGCCGACGACCGGCTTGGTGACATTGGCCTTGATGTAGGCCGCGGCCCGCTCCTCGGCGTCGCCGCCGATCTCACCGATCATGACGATCAGCTTGGTCTCGGGGTCCTTCTCGAACGCCTCGATGGCGTCGATGTGGGTGGTGCCGATGACCGGGTCGCCGCCGATGCCGATGGAGGTCGAGAAGCCGAAATCGCGCAGCTCGTACATCATCTGGTAGGTCAGCGTGCCGGACTTGGACACCAGGCCGATCGGGCCCTTGCCGGTGATGTTGGCCGGGGTGATGCCGACCAGCGACTCGCCGGGGGTGATGATGCCGGGGCAGTTCGGGCCGATGATGCGGGTCTTCGGGGCGGAGCTTGCGGAGCCCCCATTGGCACGAGCGCCCTTCTCCAGATTATAGGCCCACGCATAGGCGGTGTCCTGCACCGGGATTCCCTCGGTGATGACCACGAGCAGCGGGATCTCCGCGTCGATGGCCTCGATGATGGCGTCCTTGGCGAACTTCGGCGGCACGAAGACGATCGACACGTCCGCGCCGGTCTTCTCGATCGCCTCGGAAACCGAAGCGAACACGGGCAATTCGACGTCGCTGCCGTCCTTGGCGACGTGCGAGACGGTGGTCCCGGCCTTGCGCGCGTTCACGCCGCCGACGACCTGGGTGCCCGCCTTCAGCATCAGCGCGGTGTGCTTGGTGCCCTCGCCGCCGGTGATGCCCTGGACGATGACCTTGGAGTCCTTGTTCAGGAAGATAGACATTTCGGAATGTTCCTTACTTGGCCGTCGCGGTGGAAGTGGAGGCCAGCTCGGCCGCTTTATCTGCGCCTTCGTCCATTGTCTGCGCCAGCGTCACCAGCGGGTGGTTGGCGTCGGCGAGAATCTTGCGGCCCTCCTCGACGCGGTTGCCGTCGAGCCGGACCACCAGCGGCTTGTTGGCCTCGTCGCCCAGGATCTCCAGGGCCTTCACGATGCCGTTGGCCACGGCGTCACACGCGGTGATACCGCCGAACACGTTCACGAACACACTCTTGACCTGCGCGTCGTTCAGGATGACGTCCAGACCGTTGGCCATCACCTCGGCCGACGCGCCGCCGCCGATGTCCAGGAAGTTGGCGGGCTTGACGCCGTTGTGGTTCTCGCCCGCGTAGGCGACGACGTCCAGGGTCGACATGACCAGGCCCGCGCCGTTGCCGATGATGCCGACCTCGCCGTCGAGCTTGACGTAGTTGAGGTCGTTCTCCTTGGCCTTGAGCTCCAGCGGATCGGTGGCGTCGCGGTCCGCGAACTCGGCGTGATCGGGGTGCCGGAACGAGGCGTTCTCGTCCAGGGTGACCTTGCCGTCGAGGGCCAGGATCTCGTTGTCGGGGGTGCGGACCAGCGGGTTGACCTCGACCAGGGTGGCGTCCTCGTTGACGAAGACCTCCCACAGCTTCTGGATGGTCACCGCGGCGGCGTCCAGCACGTCGGCGGGCAGATGGCCCTGCTCGGCGATGGACCGCGCGAACGCCAGATCCACGCCCTCGACCGCGTCGACGGGAACCTTGGCCAGCCGGTCCGGCTTGGTGGCGGCGACCTCTTCGATCTCCATGCCGCCCTCGACCGAGCACATGGCCAGGTAGGTGCGGTTGGCGCGATCGAGCAGGAAGGAGATGTAGTACTCCTCGGCGATGTCCTTCGCTTCGGCGACCAGGATCTTCTTGGTGATGTGGCCCTTGATGTCCAGGCCCAGGATGTTGGACGCGTGCGTGAAGGCGTCCTCCGGGGTCGCGGCGTACTTGACGCCACCGGCCTTGCCGCGGCCACCGACCTTGACCTGCGACTTGATCATCACAGGCTTACCGATTTCGGTCGCGATCGCACGGGCGTCCTCGGCCGAGTCCGTGACCCGGCCTTCCGACGAAGGCACTCCGTGCTTCACGAAGAGCTCCTTCGCCTGATATTCGAAGAGATCCATGTACTCACCGTCTCGTCTGCGTTGTTGTGACAACGACTTTGTTGGTGGCCCGTCGTCGGAGGGGGCTCGGGTCGGACTCTAACCAGTCACAGTGAGGCGAAATCAGCCGCATACAGCCTAAGTGGCGCAGGTCACGACCCCGCATCCGGTCGACAAAACCCCTGGCCAAGCCTACTCGCGAGTAGCTTCCGGGCGAGCGGCGAGCGAGCGGGCGCGCGAGTATTTTCGGGGGGAATCGCCGACGGCGATGGGTCGTGGATTACCCGGCAGCACAGATCCGTATTCCGCGCTGTTACCGTGATCAATCTCACATGTTTGGACAGAACGGCCGCAGCGCTTGCCCGGTTGCAATCGTTTCGTTACCGTCGATGCGGTCGATGTCACAACACGGTCACGACCTCGAGGTCGGGGACTAAGGAGGGACGGCAGGCTTGTTGCAGCACAGCGCTCCGCAGGTGGCGAGCCGCTCATCTCTGTCGTCGATTGCCCCGTCGTCCATTCGTTCCCCGCGCGAACCGGAACATCAGCGATGAGCAGCAGTCCTTTCCAGCACAGTCATCGCGCGCAGTCGGCCGGACGTTATCGGCCGGAGAGCGATACCTTCGGCACCCATCCGTACTTCGGCGACGCGGGCTCCTTCGGCGGATACGCTCCGCCGCAACCCGATCCGGCCGACGCGTGGCGGCAGTCCGACGCCCGCGACTGGAACGACGTGGACACCGGCCAGTGGGATCCGGTCGAGAACTCCTGGGACGCGGGCGAGACCGACGACCAGTGGGACGCCTGGGATTCCCACGACGCGGACGACGACCACGACGACCACCCCGACGAGGGCCGCCCGTTCACCCTGGCCCGGCTGAAAGACGCCTGGCCGCAACGGGATTCGCGCCCCGAGCGGTCCACCCCCCGGCGCTCCGGCGCCCATCGCATGCCCGCTCCCCCGGCCGCTCTCAAGGGTCGCGCGGCCGTCGTGGCCGTCGCCGCGGGCGCGGTCGTCGCCGCCGGACAGGCCGGAATGGCCTCGGGCGAGAAGCAGCACACCGCGACCGCCGACTATGAGGCCGCCGGGCAGGTGCACGAGATCGCCGCCCAGGCCGTCAGCACCGACGCCCCGGGCACCTCGGCCTCCCCCCAGATCCTCAACGCGGCCCCGGTCGCGGACCTGAGCCAGTTCCAGGACATCCTGGCCCACGGCCAGCAGTACGCCGCCGAACTCGCCGCCCAGGAGGCCGCCAAGCTGCGGCCGCTGTTCTCCAAATTCGCCAACGGCACGTTCACCTCGGGCTTCGGCAGCCGGTGGGGCGTGCAGCATCTCGGCGTCGACATCGCCGCCCCCATCGGCACCCCGATCTACGCCGTCGAGGACGGCACGGTCATCGACGCCGGGCCCGCCTCCGGCTTCGGCATGTGGGTACGGCTGCGCCACGACGACGGCACCATCACCGTCTACGGCCACGTCGACACCACCACGGTCTCCGTCGGCCAACGCGTCATGGCGGGCGACCAGATCGCCACCGTCGGCAACCGCGGCTTCTCCACCGGCCCCCACTGCCACTTCGAGGTCTGGCTCAACGGCAGCGACAAGATCGACCCCCTCCCCTGGCTCGCCTCCCGCGGCATCTCCCTGGGCCCCGAACGGGACTGACCCCGCACTCGGTCGAGCACCCGAACGGGACCGAATCGGCAACGCGCCCAAGCCATTCCCCAGCGAGGCCGAGTCGCCGCGCGCCTAGGCGATACACCCCAGCGAGGCTGAACCCCACGCGCCCAGGCGATACGCCTCAGCCGGGACTGAACCTCACGCGCTCGGACCACACCCCAGCGGGCCGAATCCGCCGCGCTCAGGCGAATCGGGTCCCGGCACGGACGCGTCCCGGGACCCGAGGCTCCTACAGCTTCACCAGCGTCCGGCTGTACTGGGGGATCAGGCGGATCTTTCCGGCTGTGCCGAAGTCGATGGTCACCGTGGCGAGGGAACCGAAGCCCTCGGCCGCGATCACCCGGCCCAGGCCGTACTTGTCGTCGCTGACCCGGTCGCCCACGGCCAATACGAGATCCGTGTTGTTGCGCTTGCCCGCGCCGCCCGGGGCCGGGCGGCGGGGGCCGCGGTCGCCGCGCAGGCCGGGGCGCTGATCGGACCAGCCGTCGCCGCGGGTCCAGTCGCGCTCGAGGCCCTCGTCCTCGCCTCGGCGCCGGAAGCCGCGCGCCTGCGGGGAATTCGCGGGTTCGAGCCGCTGCCAATCCACCAGGTGGCCCGGAATCTCTTGCAGGAAGCGCGATTCCGGGTTCGACACCGGCTGCCCCCAGCCGGAGCGGACCACCGCGCGGGTGAGATACAGCCGCCGCCGGGCCCGGGTGATGCCCACGTAGGCGAGGCGGCGCTCCTCGGCCAGTTCGGCCGGGTCGCCGAGCGCGCGCATGTGCGGGAACTGCCCGTCCTCCCAGCCGGTCACGAACACCACCGGGAACTCCAGGCCCTTGGCGGTGTGCAGGGTCATCAGCGTCACCACGCCCGCGCCCTCGTCGGGGATCTGATCGGTGTCGGCCACCAGCGACACCCGCTCCAGGAACGCCGCCAGTGACCCCGGCTCCGGCTCGCCCTCGCCGACCTCGGGCACCAGTCCCTCGGCGCGCGCGGCCTCCACGTTGTTGCGCGCCTCGGAGCTGAATTCCCGTGCGACGCTGACCAATTCGTTGAGGTTGTCCAGTCGCGCCCCGTCCTGCGGATCGTCGGAGGACTCCAGCTCCAGCCGGTAGCCGGTCTTGTCCAGCACGGCGTCGACCACCGAACCCACGTCCGGGAACTCCAGATCCTCCTGCACGCCCGCCGCGCGGATCTCGTCGAGCAGGTCCAGGAAGCCCGAGATCGCCCGTTGCGCACGGGTGTTCAGCAACGCGACCTTGCCGTCCGCGGCCTCCCGCAGGGCCTGGGCGAAACCGACGCCGCGCTGTTCGGCGTGCACGGCCACGCACGCCTCGGCCCGGTCGCCGATGCCGCGGCGCGGGGTGTTGAGGATGCGGCGCAGGCTCACCGCGTCGTCCGGATTCTCCAGCACGCGCAGGTAGGCCACGATGTCGCGGACCTCCTTGCGCTCGTAGAACCGCACCCCGCCGACCACTTTGTACGGCAGCCCCATTCGGATGAAGATCTCCTCCAGCGCGCGGGAGTTGTTGTTGGTGCGGTAGAACACCGCCACATCGCCGTAGTTGTAGTCGCCCTGGTCGACCAGCCGGTCGATCTCGCGGGCCACGAACGACGCCTCGTCGTGCTCGTTGTCGGCGACGTAGCCGACGATCAGATCGCCCTCGCCCGCGTCGGTCCACAGCTTCTTCTCCCGGCGGCCCTCGTTGCGCGAGATGAGCGCGTTGGCCGCGGACAGGATGTGCTGGGTGGAGCGGTAATTCTGTTCCAGCAGAATGATTTCCGCGTCCGGGAAGTCGCGCTCGAACTCCTCGATATTGCGGATGGTCGCCCCGCGGAAGGCGTAGATGGACTGGTCGGCGTCGCCCACCACGCACAGCTCGCTCGGCGGCACCGCCTCGCGCCCGGCCGGGGTGAACTCCGGATCGGCCGCGGCCGCGCCCGCGTCGGTGTCGTCGAGGGCCGCGTGGTGGCCCACCAGCTCGCGCACGAGCACGTACTGCGCGTGGTTGGTGTCCTGGTACTCGTCGACCAGAACGTGCCGGAAGCGGCGGCGGTAGTACTCGGCGACCTGGGGGTGGTTCTGCAACAGCGCGACCGTCTCGCCGATCAGATCGTCGAAGTCCAGGGCGTTGGCCGCGCGCAGCCGCCGCTGGTACTCGGTGTAGACCTGCGCGACGATGCGGGGCAGTTCGGACTCGTCGGATTCCGCGTCCGCCGTGGCGGTTTCGGGATCGATGAGCTCGTTCTTGAGATTGGAGATGGCGGTGGCGAGCAGGCGCGGCGAGTACTTCTTGGCGTCCAGATCCAGATCGCGGCCGACCATGGCCAGCAGGCGACGGGAGTCGTCGGCGTCGTAGATGGAGAAGTTGGAGTTCAGGCCGGGCAGCAGGGCGGCCTGGGTGCGCAGGATGCGCACGCAGCTGGAGTGGAAGGTCGACACCCACATGGCGGCCGCGCGCGGGCCGACCAGACCGGCGACGCGCTCGCGCATCTCGGCCGCGGCCTTGTTGGTGAACGTGATGGCCAGGATCTGCCCGGGGGTGACCCCGCGCGCGTCCAGCAGGTAGGCGATGCGGCGGGTCAGCACGGCCGTCTTGCCCGAGCCCGCGCCCGCCACGATCAGCAGCGGGGAACCCGTGTGCAGGACCGCGGCCCGCTGCTGCGGGTTGAGCCCCGCCAGCAGGCGCTCGGCCGCGCTCTCGCCGTCCCGGTCGTCTCGCCCCTTGTCGCGCGCGCGTGCGCCGCGTGCCCTGTCAGCCACCGTGGTATCCATCGCCCATCAACGCTACCGGCGGGCACCGACACGGATGTAGTCCCGGCTCGTTCTCAGCCGCCTCTCAACTGAAAATGTTTTGCTTCGTTTGGACCCCGTGGCAGACTGGCCACATGACCAGCGCTCACGCGACCTCTGCAATCGGGGCGGTTACTGGCAATCTTGATCACCGATCGTGCACCTGAGTGCACAATCGTCGGGGGACAATGAAAGGCCCACCGGGTCTGATTCACGGTGAAAGAACCGATCGGTAACGGGTCGGGGCCGCCTGCCGATCGAGTTTCTGACACGAGGAGAGAAAGTATGAGCACCTCTACGACCGCGACCGGGTCGGATTCCGCGCTGCCCAGCAGCGAGGCGGAGATCGACAAGCTCCGCAAGGAAATCGACCGGCTCGACGCAGAGATCCTCGCCGCCATCAAGCGGCGCACCGAGATTTCCCGCATGATCGGCCGCACCCGCATGGCCAACGGCGGCCCCCGCCTGGTTCACTCCCGCGAGATGAAGGTGCTGGAGCGCTTCAGCGAACTGGGCCAGGAGGGCCACACGCTGGCCATGCTGCTGCTGCGGCTGGGCCGCGGCCGACTCGGTCACTGACCGACCCACAGACCACGCGGCGTTCATCGAGCGACGCGACCTCGAGGCCGCCCCGGGTGTTCCGACCCCGGGGCGGCCCCTTTTCGTCTCACTGGAGGGCGATGTACTTCGTGGACAGGTACTCCTCGATGCCCTCGAAGCCGCCCTCGCGGCCGAACCCGGACTCCTTGACCCCGCCGAAGGGCGCGGCCGGATCGGAGATCACGCCGCGATTGACGCCGACCATGCCGCTCTCGAGTCCCTCCGCGACGCGCAGGGCGCGGTTCAGGTCGCGGGTGTAAATGTATGCGACCAAACCGAATTCGGTGTCGTTGGCGGCGGCCAGGCCCTCCTCCTCGGTGTCGAATCCGACGATGGGAGCGACCGGGCCGAACACCTCCTCGCGCAGGATGCGCGCGTCGGTGGGCACGTCGGTGAGGATGGTCGCGGGGTAGAAGTACCCGGGCCCGCCCTCGGCCTTGCCGCCGAGGCGCGCGGTGGCGCCCTTGCCGACGGCGTCGTCGACGAGTTCGGTGACCGTGGTGAGCTGTTCGTCGTTGATCAGCGGGCCGAGCGTCGTCTCCGGATCCGCCCCCGCGCCCAGCCGCACCTTGCGCATAGCCGCGGCGAACTTCTCGGTGAACTCCGCGCGGACCGCGTTGTGCACGTGGAAGCGGTTGGCCGCGGTGCACGCCTCGCCGCCGTTGCGCAGTTTGGCCAGCATCGCGCCCTCGACGGCCGCGTCGATGTCGGCGTCGTCGAACACCACGAACGGCGCGTTGCCGCCGAGTTCCATCGAGGTGCGCAGCAGTTTGTTCGCCGACTTCTCCACCAGCTTCTTGCCGACCGCGGTCGAACCGGTGAAGGTGAGCTTGCGCAGCCGCGAATCGTCGAGCAGCGGTTCGGTCACCGCCGAGGACCGGCTGCTGGTGATCACCGACAGCACGCCGTCGGGCAGTCCGGCCTCGGAACACAGCTTCGCCAGGTAGAGCATGGTCAACGGCGTGGCCGAGGCGGGTTTGACGATCATCGTGCAGCCCGCGGCCAGGGCCGGGCCGATCTTGCGAGTTCCCATGGCCAGCGGGAAGTTCCACGGCGTGATGGCCAGGCACGGCCCGACCGGCTGCTTGTGCACCACGATGCGCCCGGTGCCGGTGGGCGCGGTCTGATAGCGGCCGTGCACGCGCACGGCCTCCTCGGAGAACCAGCGGAAGAACTCGGCCCCGTAGCGCACCTCGTTGCGGCTCTCCGACAGCGCCTTGCCCATCTCGAGGGTCATCAGCAGCGCGAACTCCTCGGTGCGCGCGACGATGGCCTCGTAGACCGCGCGCAGGATCTCCCCGCGTTCGCGGGCGGGCGTGGCGGCCCACTGCTGCTGCACCGCCACGGCCGCGTCCAGGGCGCGCACGGCGTCCTCGGGCGTGGCGTCGGCGACGTGGGTGAGCGGTTCGCCGGTGGCCGGATTCTCGACCGGGAAGGTGGCGCCGCCGGTGGCGGCCACCGGCCCGCCGATCCAGAGCTGCGTGGGAACGGATGCGAGGAGTTCGGTTTCGGACACCATGAATCCAGCCTAGGCCGGACCGCGGCGCGCGGGTGGCTGCACACGAGCGCCGCCCACGGTAATCTCGGCACACGTGAGCAGCGACATCACCGCGACGGCGGCCTGGCGGAAACTGCACGATCATCATTCGGCCGTGGCCGAGCGCCATCTGCGCGATCTGTTCGCCGACGATCCCGACCGCGGCCGCGAGCTGACCCTGCGGGTGGCGGATCTGCACATCGACTACAGCAAGCACCGCGTCACTCGCGAAACCCTCGATCTGCTGGTGCAATTGGCGGAGGCGGCCGATGTCGCGGGCCGCCGGGACGCCATGTTCGCGGGCGCGCACATCAACACCTCCGAGGACCGCGCGGTCGGCCATGTCGCGCTGCGCCTGCCACCGGGCGAGTCGATGACCATCGACGGCGCGGACGCGGGCGCCGAGGTGCACGAGGTGCTGCGCCGGATGGGCGAGTTCACCGACGCGCTGCGGTCCGGCGAGTGGCGGGGCGCGACCGGCGAGCGCATCCACACGGTGGTCAATATCGGCATCGGCGGGTCGGATCTGGGCCCGGTCATGGTGCATCAGGCGTTGCGGCACTACGCCGACGCGGGCGTCGCGGCGCGGTTCGTGTCCAATATCGACCCCGCGGATCTGATCGCGAAACTCGACGGCCTCAATCCCGCGACCACGCTGTTCATCGTTGCGTCCAAGACGTTTTCGACGCTGGAGACGCTCACCAACGCGACCGCCGCGCGGCGCTGGCTGACCGCCGCGCTCGGTGAGGACGCGGTCGCCAAGCATTTCGTCGCGGTGTCCACCAATGCCGAGCGGGTGTCGGAGTTCGGCATCGACACCGCGAACATGTTCGGCTTCTGGGACTGGGTCGGCGGCCGCTATTCGGTGGATTCGGCGATCGGCCTGTCGGTGATGGCAACCATCGGCAAGGAGCGGTTCGCGGAGTTCCTGGCCGGGATGCACGCCGTCGACGAGCACTTCCGCACCGCGCCGCTGGCCGCGAACGCGCCGGTGCTGCTGGGGCTGCTCGGCGTCTGGTACTCGAACTTCTTCGGCGCGGAATCCCGTGTGGTGCTGCCGTATTCGAACGATCTGGCGCGTTTCCCCGCGTACCTGCAGCAGTTGACGATGGAGTCCAACGGCAAGTCGGTGCGCGCGGACGGCACCCCGGTGACCACCTCGACGGGCGAGATCTTCTGGGGTGAGCCCGGCACCAACGGCCAGCACGCCTTCTATCAGCTGCTGCACCAGGGCACCCGGCTGATCCCCGCCGATTTCATCGGATTCGCCCGTCCCACCGACGATCTCGCGACCCGCGACGGCACGGGCAGCATGCACGACGTACTGATGAGCAATCTGTTCGCGCAGACCAAGGTGCTCGCCTTCGGCAAGTCCGCCGAGGAGATCGCCGCCGAGGGCACCGCGCCGGAGTTGGTGCCGCACAAGGTGATGCCCGGAAACCGCCCCAGCACAACGATTCTCGCCCCGCTGCTCACCCCCTCGGTGGTGGGCCAGCTGATCGCGCTGTACGAACATCAGGTGTTCGTGGAGGGCACGATCTGGGGCATCGACAGCTTCGATCAGTGGGGCGTGGAGCTGGGCAAACAACAGGCCCTGGAGCTGGAGCCGCTGCTCACCTCCATCGAAGACCCCGCCCCCCAATCGGATTCGTCCACCGACGCCCTCATCCGCTGGTACCGCGCGAACCGCTGACCGCGCCGGCCAGCAGATCGCTGAGCGCCTCGTCCAGCGTCGGGTAGCGGAAGCGGAAACCGGTGCGGGGCAAGATCTCCGAGGTGGTATGGCGGCCGGTGAGCCCCAGCGCGGGATCGGAGCGCAACAGCACCGCGCCGAGTCGCAGCACTCCGACCGGCGTCGGCGGCGCGGGTGGGCGACGCAGGTGGCGGCGCAGGGCCGCCATGAGTTCCCGGTTGCGGACGGGGTGGTCGGTCGCGGCGACGAGGATTCCGTCGGGGAGGCGCACCTCGGGTTCCAGTCCGAGGGCGGCGCGGACGAGGGTGAGCCAGTCCGCGAGGTGGATCCAGCTGAACCACTGGTCGCCCCGGCCGATCCGGCCGCCCAGCCCGGCCCTCGTGAGCTGGACGAGGCGTTTCAGCGCGGGCGCATCGGGGTCCAGGACGATCGAGGTGCGCAGCACGATCCGGTGCGTCGCGTTCGCCCCCTCCGACGCCCGCTCCCAGGGCTCGGCGACCCCCGTCATCTGCGGCAAGCCGACGGGCAGCGGAGTCGTTTCGGTGCAGCGGGTTTCGCCCGCGTCGGACCAGATGGCCGTCGTGCTCGCCTGGACCCAGCGCTCGACGGGCCGGTCCAGGGTGCGGGACGCGGCCACCAGGGCGGCCGTGGGATCGACTCGGCTGGACCGCAATTCGGCGATATTCCGTTCGGTGGGCCGGCAGTCGACGAGCTTGCCCGCGAGATTCACCACCGCCACCGGGCCGGGTCCGCGCAAGGTCTGCACCCAGTCCCCGAGCCCACGCCCGTCCCAGACCACTTGCGCGAAGGGCAGATTCGGATCCACCCGCCGCGTCAGGATGGTGACCGCGTGCCCCCGGCAGGTCAGATCCGCCGCGATATTGCGTCCCAGCGCCCCGGCGCCGCCCGCGATGACGACCCGCAGGGCCCCCTCGTCCGGCTCGATCCCCGCCCGCCGCTCCCGCGGCATCGCCAGAAACTCCCGGTACGTCGTTGTACTCGTCATACCTCGATACAACCCCCGCCCCGCCCCGACGGGAAGCGTGTGCTTGCTCACCGGTACGGCCCGGAGGGCCCTACACGAACGCCCGCTCCAGGATCGCGTCCGTATCCACACCCACCGGCAGCGTGCCGAAGGCGATGCCCCAGTCGCCGCCGAAACGGCTGGCGCAGAAGGCGTCCGCGACGGCGGCGTGGCCGTGACGGACCAGTTGAGCGCCCTGGAGCACCAGCGCCATCAGCTCGACCACCCGCCGGGCGCGGTATTCGATATCGGTGAGATCGGTGAGTTCCTTGCCGATCCGGTCGATGGCGTCGTCGAGGTGGTGGTTGGCGCCGCGGGCGAGGGAGACCTCGGTGAAGTACGCCTCGACAGTCTCGGGCTGACGGCCCATGGCGCGCAGGGCGTCCAGGGCCGCGACATTGCCCGAACCCTCCCAGATCGACATGAGCGGGGCCTCCCGATACAACCGGGGCATTCCCGACTCCTCGACATACCCGTTGCCGCCGAAGCATTCCAGCGCCTCGGCCGCGTGCATCGGCGCCCGCTTGCACACCCAGTACTTGGTGACGGCCAGGGCGATGCGGCGCAGCGCGGCCTCCGCGGGATCGGTCGAGGCGCGGTCGGTCGCCCCGGCCAGGCGCATCATGACCGTGGTCGCCGCCTCGGATTCGAGCACCAGATCGGCGAGGACATTGCGCATGCCGGGCTGATCGATCAGCGCCGCCCCGAACGCCTTGCGATGCCGCGCGTGGTG
Source organism: Nocardia sp. NPDC004068 (assembly GCF_042874315.1). NCBI lineage: Bacteria > Bacillati > Actinomycetota > Actinomycetes > Mycobacteriales > Nocardiaceae > Nocardia > Nocardia sp. NPDC004068. The sequence continues at coordinate 415,357 of NZ_JBIAMW010000004.1, read as the reverse complement.
CACGGCGTGGACCACCCCGGCCCGCATTCCGGTGGCCGATCCGATGACGCAGTCCAGGCGGGTCATATTGACCATCTCGATGATGGTCTTCACCCCCGCGCCCTCCGCGCCGACCAGCCAGCCCACCGCGTCCTCGTACTCGATCTCCGAGGAGGCGTTGGACTTGTTGCCCAGCTTGTCCTTGAGCCGTTGCAGCCGAAGGGAATTGCGCGTGCCGTCCGGCAGCACCCGCGGCAGCAGGAAGCACGACAGCCCGCCCGGGGCCTGCGCGAGGGTGAGGAACATGTCCGACATGGGCGCGGAGGTGAACCACTTGTGGCCCACGATCCGGTAGCTGCCGTCGGGGCGCGGGGTGGCCGTGGTGGTGTTGGCCCGCACGTCGGACCCGCCCTGCTTCTCGGTCATCGACATGCCCGCGATGAGCCCGGCCTTGGTCGAGGGCTCGCGCAGGCCGTAATCGTAGACGCGCGAGGCCAACAGCGGTTCGAACCGCTGCGACAACTCGCGGTTGTGCCGCAGCGCCGGAATCACCGCGTAGGTCATGGAGATCGGGCACATGTGGCCCGCGTCGGCGAAGCCCCAGGTGTAGAACTTGGCGGCGCGGGCGACGTGCGCGCCGGGACGGTCGTCGACCCAGGGCGAACCGTGCAGACCGTGCGCCACCGCGACTTCCATCAGCCGATGCCAGTGCGGATGGAACTCCACCTCGTCCACCCGATGCCCGTACCGGTCGTGGGTGCGCAGCACCGGCGGGTACTCGTTGGTCAGCCGCCCCCACTCCTGCGCCTCGAAACCGCCTGCGAGCGCGCCCAATTCGCGCACCTCCGGTTCGGCCCACCCCGCGCCCTCGCGGTGCAGGCCCTCGAGCAGCGCCGGATTGCGGGAGAAGTCGAACGGGACCAGCGGCGGAACCTGATTGAACACTTCGTGGGTGGGCATGCGGAGCTCCTATTCGTGCAGTCCCAGGGCGCGCAGCGCGAAGGCGACCAGTTCGGGGACCAGCGCCTCGCTCTGCAACGCCTCGGCGAGCGGTCCGACCAGGACCTCACCGATGGCGCCCACCAGGGCTGTGGCGCTGATCCGGGGATCCTGCGGGGGTAGTTCACCGGCGGCGACACCGGCGGCCACCGCGGATTCGAAGGTTTCGGCGAAGGCGCGCCGGAACCGTAGCCGCTCCGCGTCGACGGCCGCGTCCACGGGCTCGGCCAGCAGCACGTACGCCAGCTTCGGATTCTTCAGCGCGCGTCCGGCGAAGGTCTCCACCGCGGCGGTGACCCGCTCGACCGCGCCGCCCTCGGCCCCGGCCGCGGCGACCGCCGCCACCTCACCGGTGACGACGTCGCGGAACACGGCCGTGACCAATTCGGCCTTGCCGCTGAAGTTCTTGTAGACCGTGCCGGTGGCCACCCCGGCCTCGGCGGCGACCGCGGCCATGGACAACCCCGAAAACCCCTCGCGCGAGAGCACCTTGCGGGCGGCGTGCGTGATCACACCCGCCTGGGCGTCGAGCCGGGCCTGGACGGCCGGGGTTCTGCGGTAGGCCACGCAAGAAGTGAAGCACGAATTCATTTCTTGACGCAAGGGTGGGTTTACGTCGTATGGTCGAGCCCACGCAGGGTCCTGCCGATCAGGTCCGAAGGGGACGCAGTCATGAGCGTACGAATCGAGCGCACCGGCCCGGTGTGCACCGTCATCCTCGACCGGCCCGAGGCGCGCAATGCCGTCGACGGCCCGACCGCGGCGGCCCTGGCCGACGCGTTCCGCGAATTCGACGCCGATCCCGGGGCGGCGGTGGCGGTGCTGTGGGGCGCGGGCGGCACCTTCTGCGCGGGCGCGGACCTGAAATCCCTTGGGACGCAACGCTCCAACCAGGTGACCGCGGACGGCGACGGCCCGATGGGACCGACCCGGATGCGGCTGTCCAAGCCGGTCGTCGCGGCCGTGTCGGGGTACGCGGTGGCGGGCGGGCTGGAGTTGGCGCTCTGGTGCGATCTGCGGGTCGCCGAGCAGGACGCCACCTTCGGCGTGTTCTGCCGCCGCTGGGGCGTGCCGCTCATCGACGGCGGCACGGTGCGGCTGCCGCGGATCGTCGGGGCCGGCCGGGCCATGGACATGATCCTCACCGGCCGCGCGGTCGGCGCGCCCGAGGCGTTGCAGATGGGCCTGGTGAACCGGGTGGTGCCGCCGGGCGAATCCCGTTCTGCCGCAGAGGCGTTGGCCGCAGAGCTGGCGGCCCTGCCGCAGACCTGCCTGCGCTCGGATCGGCTGTCGGCGCTCGAGCAGTGGGGCCTGGACGAGGACGCCGCGATCGGCAACGAACTGCGCCACGGCATGACCGCGCTCGCCGACGCCGACGGCGCCCTGGCGGGTGCGCAACGCTTCGCCTCGGGCGCGGGCCGCCACGGCAGCCGGGCCTGAGCCCGCGCGGGTGCTCGTTCGCACACCCCTGGCGTGCCGTCACCGAGAACGCGCTGACAATCGCCCGCGAAAGGGGCCGCCGCGCCGATGATGGCACGATGACGGCATGGCGAATCGGCTGACCGTCGTCGACGAGATCTTCCTGCGTACCCACCGCGGCATGGGCACGCCGATCGCGCTGCAAGGTTTGTGGCGGACCGCCGACCGGGTGCATCCGGAGTTGTTGCGGCAGTTGCATTCCGCGCTGCGGGTGGGACCGCTGGGGCGGCGGGTGGTGCGGCCGAGCGTGCCGGGCGCGCGACGGTACTGGCGGGCCAATGATCGCGCGTATCCGCTGGTGATCGCGCCGCGACCGCTGCGCCCGGAGGAGCTGTGGGAGTGGGCGGACGCGCAGGGTTTCGATCTGGATCCGGAGTTCGGGCCGGGTTGGCGGCTGGCGGCGGCGCGGCTGGCGGACAAGGGGTCGCTGATCAGCCTGACGTGTTCGCACGCGCTGGCGGACGGGCGCGGGCTGGTGATCGCGGTCGATCAGGCGTTACGCGGGCGAGGTGGCACGGAAGTTGTTGCGACGCAATCGGATTGGGCGGACGCGCGGCGGCAGTGGGCGACGGTGCTGGGCGGGACCGCGAAGGCGTTGCGGAGCGGAGTTCCGAAGCGGCCGAAGGGTTCTCTTTCGGGCGACGTGCGCCGGGCAATCGGACCGTTGCCGAGCGCGGTGCTCCAGATCCCCGCCGCCGATTGGGAGTTGACGGCCGCCGCCCGGGGCGGCACGCCGAACAGCTTGTTCGTGCAGGTGGTGTCACACATGCTGTGGGACAGCGGTTTTCGATCCCCCGATATCGCGGCCAGCCTGCCCGTCGACACCCGGGCCGAGTCGCGGGTGGACAACGATATGGCGATGACCGAGATCACCGTCACCCGCGCGGACACCACCGCCTCGATTCGCGAGAAGTGCCGGGCCGCATACGAATACCGGATGTCGAGCCCCGGCGGCCTGCCCGAGGAGATCCTCCAGGTGCTGCCGGACCGGCTGGCCTACGCGCTCTCGCGCGGCGCGGGCGAGCGGGACATCCTGTGCTCCAATATCGGCGTGCTGCCCGCGTCGCTGTCCCGGCTGGGGCCGCATCGCTGCACCGGGGTCGCCGCGCGGGCCATCCATCCCGGGCTCACGGTCCTGCCGCGCACCCGGCTGTCGGCGTATCTGTCGCGCACCGCGCACACCTACACGCTGGCGTTGGTGAGCCTCGATCCCGAGCGGATCGACTCGCACGCGGCGCTGCGCGACCTCGCCACCGCCACCCTCACCGCCTTCGACCTGCCGAGCGCGGCATGGTGATCAGGGCCGCTGACCCTCTTCCCGTTTGACCTGCTCGAACATCTCCTCGAGCCGGACCTTGCGCGCGGCCGCGTTGGTGCCGTCGAGCTGACCGGCGAACGCGCGCTCGGCCTCCTCGACGAGCGCGGTGGGAACGTCCGGGTAGGCGCGCAGGATCTCCCAGAGCGCGGCCTCGGTCGTGCTGTCCAGGCCGGTGTCGGTGGACAGGCCGCCGCCGGTGCGGGCCGAGCGCAGTTCCTCGGCGAAGGCGCGGCGCAGCTCCTCTTCCGTGGGGGGATTCAGGCGCACGATATCTCCTCAGTCGTTTCCGGAACCGAATTCTTCCAGCAGGCGATCCAGCTCCGCGTCCTGGTCCCGGGCGTGGGTGCCGTCGAGCTGGGCGGCGAAGACGCGGCGGGCGGCCTCGATCAGATCCGGGGGGACGTCCGGGTGGGCGTCGGCGATGGCCCACAGGGCGTTCTCGGTCTCGTCGTCCAGCCCCGATTCGGAGGTGAGGCCCGCACCCCGCGACACCGAATCCAGCGCCCGCTCGAACTCGCGGCGCAGGTCGTCGTCGGATGGATGGTCCTCGCGCATGGTTTCTCGCTCCTGTTCCGAATCGTCAACGCGCGAAGATGAGTTCGCGACGTTCCGGGTCCGCGCACACGTCCCGGACCAACCGCCCGACATCGAAATCCGCGGGCACGGCCGGGTACCACAGCTCACTCACGGTCTCCCCCGCCACGGTGACCGCGAATCGGGTCCGCCCGCCGCCCGGCCCGCCGTCCCAGACCACCGCCGCGGCGTGATCCTCGAGATCGACCACCCGATCCCCCACACGCAACGCCAGCCCGCCGGGCCCGCGATAGAACACCACCCGCACCCCGTCGAGCTCACCGTACACACCACCGGGCGCCTGCCTCGCCATCGGCGTCGGCTCCAACCGCCCGCTCACCGGATCCAGCTGCAAGTACTCCCCGAATCCGGCATAGGGCTGCACGGTGATCCGAGCCGAGGGCACGGCGGGCGCGGTGGTGAACATGCGGCGGCGCTGCCCGTTCGAGGGTCGTCCCGCCGGGGATGGAGGCGCGAACGGGGGTGCGGGGGTGCCCGGCATCCCGTTCCCCTGCGGCTGCTGCGAATCGTGGCCGCCAGAGGACGCGTCCCAGTTGTTCTGTTGCGTCCCAGTCGAATTCGCCAGCGAACCGCTCCAATCCGGAGCGGGACCGTGCGGCATCCCATTGCCGTGCCCACCGGGAGCGTCCCCCAGCCCGTGCCGATCCGCCCCGGCCGCACCATTCCCGGATGGCCACGAATTCGCCTGCCCGCCAGCACCATCGGACGGCACCTGCGGCAGCCCGTCACCCGGCGTCGAGTACCCGAGCCCCGGCGACCGATCCGCCGATCCCGTCCCCGGCCACTCCGGTGGCTTCGGCAACTGCGGATTGCGCGGCGGCCAGGGGTTTTCCGGCGTTCCCGGCGGAACAGGGGGCCAGGGGTCACCCGGCGTTCCAGGACCACCCGGAGGGGGCGGGTTACCCGGCACACCCGGCGGCACCGGGGGCCAGGGATTGCCCGGCGTCCCAGGAGCACCCGGCGGCACCGGGGGCCAAGGGTTACCAGGAGTCCCCGGAGGCTGGGGTGGCCACGGACCACCCGGGGGTTGGGGCGGCCACGGAATGCCCGGAGGTTCGGGTGGATTCGGCGGCCACGGTGGCACCGGGGGCGCGGGCAGTTCCGGCGGGCGCGGGGGATGCGGCGGGCGCGGAGGTTCCGGCGGGCGCGGAGGCTCGGGCGGACGCGGAGGTTCCGGCGGACGCGGAGGCTCGGGCGGACGCGGAGGCTCGGGCGGACGC
>NZ_JBIAMW010000004.1:0-409675 GCF_042874315.1 Nocardia sp. NPDC004068 | reverse complement strand
CGGACGCGGAGGTTCCGGCGGACGCGGAGGTTCCGGCGGACGCGGAGGTTCCGGCGGACGCGGAGGTTCCGGCGGACGCGGAGGTTCCGGCGGACGCGGAGGTTCCGGCGGACGCGGCGGACGCGGAGGATGCGGGGGATGGGGCGTGTGCGGGGGGTGTGGGGGTTCGGGGGGCTGCGGGGGGAGCGGGGGCAGCCAGGGGCCCGGGTCTACCGGGTCGTTGATTTCGACTTCGGGGAGGTTGGGGTCGTACCAGTGGGGTGGGTGTGGGATGTGGGAGCGCAGGACGGGGTTTCGGTGCCAGCGCGGCCCTTCCTCGTTCGGGGTGCCAGCACCGTCGGCGGGTGGGGTTCCGTCGTCGCCTCCGTCTTCGGTATCTCCCTCTGGAACACGCGTCCGATCGCGTCCTCCGGACGAAGTCGGGTCGTCCTCCTCCGGCGCATGGGACCGGTCGCCGCTCTCGGTCGAGTGCGAATCGTCGCCTTGCTCAGCGGGATTCGACGGCTTCGTATCCTCCGACGGCGCTGCCGGATTCTCGCTGTCTCCGATGGGAGCCGGGGTCTCACGCTTGACGGTCGACCCATCGCCCGGATCCTGTGGCCGCGCAGGCGGTTTCACCTCGTCCCGCTCCGAATCCGGCGGCGTCAGGGCACGGAAGGGGACGTCCTTCTCGGGCGGCGCTTCGCCGGAATCCGCGCGATGACGCCCGAGGTTCTCGTCCGCGGCGCGGCGAGCCTCGGCGAGTTCGTCGAGTTGCCGTTGGAGTTGCTGCTCGGCCTCGAAGTGCTGATCCGGCGGAAGCGCGAGCCCGTCGAGGCTCTCCAGATCCCGGCGCAGCTGCTCGCGGCGAGCGGCCTCGGTATCCAGGATGCGCTGATGGATCTGGTCGACATCCAAGCCCTCCGGATCGATCCCGAGTTGCCGCGCCAGGGTACGCATGGCGTCCAGGGCCTCCCCGGCGTCGGCTCGATGCGCTGGTGTCGAAACTTCCTGTGCGGCAGCGGGTTCAGCCTCGTCCTCGGCAGTGCCGGGGGGCACATCGGCGACCGGCGGCTGCGCCTTGTGATCCACGGCCGGTTCCACCGGGGCGGTGCGGAGGGCGTCCAGGTCGGCGCGGAGTTGGCGGCGGAGGGTGGTCAGGGCGTCGAGTTCGGCCTGGAGGGGGCGGTGGGCGGCGAAGTGTTCGTCGGGACGGAGGTTGGCGGCGTCCACGGCGGCCATGGCGTCGTAGATCTCTTGGCGGCGCGCCATTTCCGCGTTCATGACGCGGCCGTAGATCTGGTCGGGGGTGAGGCCCTCGGGGGCGATATTCAGTCGGCGGGCGGTCGTGTGGATCGACTCCAGGATCTCCGCGGCGGTTCTCGGGCCCGGCTCGGCCGTGGGGGCCTGCTCGGGAGACGCGGCATTGTCGGACGAGTTCGCTCGCGGGGCAGCGGGTTCCGGCTCGGGAGAGGTAGCCGCCGGGGGTGCGCTGGATTCGAGGGCCCGGTATGCCGCCAGGTCGGCGTCGGCGGCCTTGCGGAGGGCGGAGTTGGCGTTCAGCTCGGCTTGGAGGCGGTCACGGATCTCGAAGTGCCGGTCGGGCGGAAGACCGGCGTTGTCCAGCTCCTCCATCTCACCATAGATGCGGGTGCGCTCGGCGATCTCGGCGTCGAAGATACGGGCGCGCAACTGACCGGGAGTCAGTCCCTCCGGATCGATCCCGAAATGCCTTGCGACATCCCGAATCCCCTCGAGAATCTCCGCCCCCGTCCGCGCTCGCCCGGCCCCATCCGCAGCGCCGGGAGCGGACCGCGACCCCTCGCCGACCTCCTCCCCGGACCCGAGCGACGAAGACTCCGAAGCCCCTTCCCGCACGGCAGACGAGCCGATCCCGGACGTCTCCTCCCGCCGGGCATTCGACGGCGTCTCGGAAGTCTCCCCCCGCAAGGCAATCGGCGCTTCGGTAGCCCCCTCCCGCGAAGCGAGCGGCACTTCCGGAGCCCCCTCCGGCGAAGCGAGCGGCGTCTCGGGAGCCTCCTCCCGCGAAGCAAGCGGCGTCTCGGGACCCCCCTCCCGTGAGGCAAGCGGCGTCCCGGAAGACTCCTCCTGCGAGGTGAACGGCGCTTCGGGAGCCTCCTCCCGCGAGGCGAACGGCGCTTCGGAAGTCTCCTCCTGCCGAGCGGAAGCCTCTTCCCTCACGGAAGACGACGGGAGCTCGGGAGTCTCCTCCCCCGAGCCGACCGACGGAACCTCCGTGGCCGAAGGCGGCACCTCGCCCCTCGTCCCCGCCTGTCCCCCACCATCATTCGGCCCCGAAGGCAGATCCCGAGCCCCGCCATCCGGCCGCGACGCCGGTCCACCCCCCTGAACCCGCGTGAGCTGCGAAGGCGGCGCGTACGGGATATCCGCGCGCCAATCGGTCAGCGGGGGACGGTGGGCGTCCCAGTGCAATCCGTCCATGGCCGCGACGAAGGCGTTGGCCTCGTGCCAGGTCACGTTCTGGTTCACGGCCAGGAAGCGGGATTCGGCCAGGGCGTCGCGCAGCAACAGGATGTCCTGGGAGAGTGGCTCGCCCGCGATCAACCGGTTCCACGCCTCGGCGACATCGGCCACCGCGTCCAGCGGGCGGCGCATGACCTGGTGGCTGTCGGGATCGAGTACCAGCAGCGGGTCGCGCATCAGATGGTCCTTGATGCGGACCAGGTCCTCGTGGGTGAGGTCGGGGACGTCGATCTTCATGTGCGGGGCGAGCACCGCGGCGACGGCGTCGGGGTCCGCCTCGTCGAACAGCAGATCGCGGACGTCGGAGACGGTGCCGCGCACGATATCCGGATCGCCGCCCACGAACTTGTCGGCGAATTCCGCGGCGACACGGTCGATTTCGCTCTCGACGTAGTGCAGCTGGGCGTCGACGTCCCCGCGCGGATCGATGCCGGGATGCGCGTCGACCAACTGCCGCCGCACGGTGTCCACCACATCCCGCGCGGCCGCCAGCCGCTGCGTGCGCCGATGCTCGGCCAGGCCGTCGGCGATGCGGTCGACATCGGTGTTCGCCTCGTCCGCGCGGAACCGGGCGTACTCCATATCCGCCCAGCGCTGCACCCGCGCCCACTCCAGTTCGCGCCCGATCTGCTGGCGCACGAAGCCGGGATCGATCTCGCCGTGGTCTTCGGTCAGCGCGCCGCGGTCGATCTCGCGGACCATCGGCTGAATCTCGGTGGGCTTGTCCCGGAACCACGGATGCCCCTTGAACCCCGGATGCACCCGCCCCGGATGATCGGGATCGTTGTACCAGGTGAAGCCGCTGAGTTTGGCCGTCTCCAGAATGATCCGCATGGCGTTGTAGAACGCCCCGGAGTACGGCACCTCGTAGGTCTGCACCCCCGGCGGAATCTCGGGCTCCCCGCCCGGAATTCGGGGCAGCAGCTCCTCGGGAATCGCCCCCGGCGGATGATGCACGAACGGCGCCTCGACCGCGGCCTGGAACGGCTCGGACGCCCACCCGCTGACCCCCTCGGGCAGATCGCGCGGTTTGAACGACTTCGGCACCGTCGGTGGCGTCCCGTTCGTCACGTAATCGGGCCGGGCCGGATTCACCGGATGCCGATCGCCGTGCTCGTCCACCCAGAACGTCATGTCGATGCGCCGCATACCCGGCGGCCTCGCCGTGTACCGATTCACTTCCGGCGGCGGCAGTTCCGTGGTGTCGTGCCTGCCCTCGCGGTCGGCGGTGATCCGGCGGAACTCCACCGTCGTCTCCGGCCGCACCATCGCCTGCGCCACCGCGCCGCTCTCGTTCAACGCGCGGGTCAGCGCGGCGTCGAAGTGCGCCCGCGGGGTCTCCCCCAGTTCCGCGCGCGGCCCGAAGACGACGATGCGCGGCCGCTCGCCCTCGACCAGCCCCACCGTATCGGTGATCATGCGACCGCCGAGGGTCTCGATGTCGTGCCGCCACGCGCCCGCGACCCGGGCCATCTCGTCCTGGACGCGGCCGATCCGATTGTGCGCCGCGTTCACGTCGCGGGCGGCGTCCTCGAGCGCCCGGACCCGGTCGCCCTGCTCGGGATGGTCGAGCTCGAGCCGGGCGATGGTGTCGTCGAGCCGACCATGGGCGAGCGCCGCCTCGTCGACCCGCCCGGACTCGTCCAGTACGCCGAACCGCTCGGCCAGATCATCGCGCATGGCGCGACGGGGCTTGACCCGCAACAGTTCCCGGCCCCGTTCCTGCGCCAGCCGATCCAGCTCGGCCCGGGTCGCGGGCGACAGCGGCCGGGGCTCCGCGCCGTCCCCCTCGAGCCGCCGGAGGTCCTGTTCGATCCGGTTCAGGTCGTCGGTGAGCTGGAAGACCTCCTGGGCCGCCTTCGCCAGTTTGGCCAGCAGTTCCCGGTCGTGGGCGGTGCCGCGCGGATCGGCCGGGCGAGTGAACCCGCGCGCCGTGTCGTCACCGATCGGATCGATATGGCCGTGTTCGACCGCGGCCTCGTCGTAGCGCCGCAGCACCTCCCGGGCCAACGCCACGCGGTCGTGCGTCAGATGCTGGAGCTGGTCGCGGTCGGGCATTCGCTCGACCCGGTCCACCAGCTTGTTGTGCGCGTAGCCGAGTTTCTGGGTCTTCTCCTGAAGCTCCTGCAACAACCGCGCGTACTCGGCGGCCTCATCCCGCTCCGGTCCCGCCGCATGATCTACGCCGTGGGTGTCGTCGGAACTTGTTGGGGCGTGGTCGGTCTCGGATCGATTCGCACCATGGTCGATCTCGGCCTCGCCCGTGAGCAGACGGTACAGCACCCGTGCCGGTTCGGACGCGGCGCGCCCGTTGAGCGTCACGTCGAGGAAGGCGTCGGCCAGTGCCTCGCCCGCGTCGAACCGTCCCTTGCCGTCGAAGCTGTAGCCGCTGAGTTCCCGCATCCAGGAACGGAACTCGGCCGGATCGACGTGGTCGCGGGTCTGCCGGTAGTGATCCACCAGCGCCCGCAGCGCCTCCGCCCGGGCGTGTTTGCCGCCCGCGTAGTCCAGCGCGTGCCCGAGTTCGTGCACGACCGTCGCGTACACCGGCCGGTCCGCCACCCCGCGCGGGGAGAATCCGGTGTCCTCGGCGTGCCGCTTCGCCGCCCGGAACGCCTCCGGATCCATCGCGAGATCCCGGTTCAGCCGGATGGTTTCGGCGTGGTAGCTCCCGTCGGGCCCCTTGCGCCAGACCGCCTCGCCGTGCCGATTCCCCGCCAGCGGCGCGATCTCGATGCGGCGCAGGTCGATTCGCAGATGCCGGGTGAGCATGTCGTCGATCGCGCGCGCGAACTCGCGGACGGTGTCGACGGGGATGTCGTCGTCGAACCCGTGGAGTTCCAGGCCGGGATGCCGATTCTCCAACTCCCACAGCACACTGTCGCGATCGAGGCCGGACCACACGTCGCCGTCGGACATCCGGGGCGGGTGACCGTCCGCGCTACCGTCGACGGTCGCCGCGGCCATCGGTTCGGTTCCCGAATCCGCTTGCGGCCGAGGCGTTTTGAATCGGTCTATGAGTCGTTGCAGGGGTCCGCGCGGAGTGTCGGCGGGAGCCAGCGGCGCGGTGCCGTCGCGCAGTGTCCCCGCGATCCGGCGCACCAGCCGATCCGCGTCGGAGTCCGCCATGCCGTGCAGGTGCCGCGCGATCGCGTCGTGTGTCGTACCGCCCGCGCCCGGGCGCGCCAGCCGCCAGCCCCCCTGACCGTCGCGCTCCACACGGACGCTCAACTCGACATCGCCGACCCGGAAGGTGCGCTGTTCGTGGCGCGCGGCCCGGAGGTCCGGCGACCCACTGGCCTGCGGCAGCGGCACCCGACGCGTCATCAGCTCGCGGGCCACGTGCGCCGGATGCGGCGGCGCGATGCCCGGAACGTCCTGAGCCATCCGGTGACCGGCCCGCACGAAACCCTCTGCGAGACCGCCGGTTTCGTCGCCGAGTTGCCGCACCCAGGCGTCGTAGCCGAGGTCGGTCAGGCCCGCGTCGCGGTAACGGAGGTAGTGGGCCAGCATCTCGGCGCGGGCCTCGGATTCGGTCGGCTCGCGGAACGGCCCCTCGGCGGCTTGTCGCGAGATCGGAATCGCGTGCGGTTCGGCGTCGTCCCCGCTGATCAGCGCGCGGTACTCGATACGGTGCGAACCGTCCCACAACACATCGGCGTATCGGGAATCGGCCGCCGCGAGCGCCTCGAGCGCGCGCACATGCTCACCCTCGCGGGCGACGACCAACAGCGTCGGCCGGTCGTCGGTGGGCGCGGACAACCGGGCGACGTGATCGGTCAGCCGCTCCCCCAACGGGTATCGCGCGATCCGCTCGTCCAGCGCGCGCCGGGACGCCGCCGCCACCGCCCGGTCGGAGTGCGTACGGGCCGGAGCGTCCGGCGCGGCACCCGACGCACGCGGATCGCCCCACCGCGACCGGTTCTCGTCGAGCGCGGACCGGGCCACGTCGAAGGTCGTCTCGGCGGCCTCGGTCCCCACCTTGTCCAGATGACGACGAAGCGCCTCGATCCCGGCCTCGTAACCCGCCCGCTTCGGAGGCGGCGCGTCCCGTCCCCGCTCGGCCGCGCGCTCCGCCCGTCGATACGCGGCGTCGTGCGCGTCGGTGTAGACCCGTTCGGCGGGGCCGAGCGGAACGGGTGTGCCCGCCTCGCGCAGCATCCGGAAGGTCTCGATCTCCACGGCGTAGTCCCGCACCCGGTCGGTGTCGGCGGATGGGCTCAGCGGCGGCGCGCCCGGCGAAAAGCCGTGGGCGACATCCCATTCCGCCGCGAAGTGCTCCGCATAGGACATGGTGTAGCGGCGCGGGCCGTCGCCGCCGGCCAATTGTTCGCGGACCGCCCGGAATCCGGCGCGATGGGCCGCGGCCTCGAGGTCGAGCCGGTGCGCGGTCGACGCGGGGAACGCCCGCTCGGCGTCGGCGAGGGCGCGGTCGTACGCGGCGCGGTAGACCTCCTCGATCCGGTCCATCGCGACCCCGCGCCGGATGCCGAGTTCCCTCAGCTCCGGACCGTGCCCCTGCTGCTGCCGTTCCCGGGCCGCCAGGGCGTACGCCTCGGCGTGCCGATCCAGCATCGCGTGCACGTAGTCCGCGCGGGACGAGGTGAGGACCTCCAGCGGCCCGCCGCCTCGCCGGAAGGTCGAATCGGCCAGGGCCGCCGCCCGGACCAGTTCGGCGGTCCGGTCGCGGCCGGTGTGGCCGTGGGCTCGGCCACCGTCGAGATCGAAGCCGCGGCCGAGTACGACGGTGTTGGTCGCCGGATCGTAGCCCGGCAGCGGACCGCGATGCTCCCACCGCGGGGAGGACCAGACATCCGATTCGGCGGCGCGCAGGGTCGGTGTCAGGGTGCTGTCGCGAATGTCGACCTCGTGGCGTCGGAGCACCTCGGCCGCCCATTCGGCGATCGGGGTGGAGCCGCCGTCCCGGGCCGTCCGTCCCAGTTCGGCGAGCGGCGCGGAGACATTGTCGGCGATCGTCGCGGCGGCTCGGTCCGCGAGCCCGGCGAGATACCGTCGCGCGTCCGCGTCGAGCCGCCCGGCCACCGGCTCGGACGCGTCGGGCGGGGCCAGATGCGAACGCACCACGCCCGCTTCGTCGATGACGACGCGCACCGGATCGGTCGACATGTCGTGCAGATCCCCGCGCACGTGCTCGACGACGGCGTCCCGGGCCCGGTCGACGGCGGCGTGCGCGTCGATCAGTCGGCGCGTGACGTCGATGACCAAGGCGTGCCGCAGTTCTCGCGCGAACGGACCGACACCGTCGCGGAGCACCTCGACCAGCTCGCGCGGCGTGGCGGGCGCCTCCGCCCGGGGCTGGGCCTCCACATGCGCCATCGCCCGCACCCAGTCCGCCTCGAGCAGCCGCACCTCCCGCCGCGCCGCGGCGTGGTCGCGCACCAGCGACGCCAGCCGCCGGGCCGAATCGGGCGACGCCGGAATGTGTTCGGGAATGTCGGCGACATTGCCGCCGCGCTGGATCTCGTCCCATTCCCGGCCGTGGACGGCGCGATAGTCGTTGCCGGGTGCCGGGTAGTTCGGCGCGTCGAACCGTCCGTCCGCCAGCAGCGCGTCCACACCCGCCCGGCGGCCCAGGCCGCGCAGCATCTCCTCGGGCAGATCACCGGAACGCCGGGCGGCGTCGACCGCGGCGTCGTGGGCGTCGAGATACACCGCGCGCAGCGCGTTGTCGTAATCGGCTTGCACCGCTTCGTAATTGGTGGACCCGGTCGCGTGCGACGACACGCCGGACGTGTCGTATCCGGCCTCGGACAGCTCGCGCAGGAATTCCGCCTCGCGACCGAACGCGGCGGCGTCCGTGCGCATCCGGGCGTCCACGAATTCGGACCGCCCCAGCACGCGAATCCGGCCCGGGTCGTACTCCGCGTCGCCGAACAACGCCGACTCGGCCCGTGCCGACGCCCGGACGACGGCGGCGGCCTGCGACAACACGTCCCGTCCCTGGGTCGCGACGGTGATGTCCATCGTGCGGGGATCGACGGTATCGGCCGGGCCGTCGAAGCGCACACCCGCCCGCGCCTCCCGCAGGACCCGCAGCGCCTCCCGGCCGTTCTCGGTGTGGCCCAACACATTCCACACCCGGACCAGCGCCTCGTCGGGGACCCGGGTCACCAGGCCGTCGGGCTGGTCGACGCCGAAGGCGGCGCGCGCGGTCTCGGCGTGCGGCGGCTCGTCCGGCAGCGGCAGGCCGTCCATCGCGTCGGTACCGGCGTCGGCGCGGTGGCGGGTCGCGCGCGCGTCGGTGAGCGTGCCCGCGACGAGCACGTGGTCCAGATCCCCGTCCGACTCGAACCGCCAGGTCGCGCCCTCGGGCGGCAGGCCGGTCCGCCATTCGAGGATGATCCCGTCGTCGTGCGCGAGAACCTCGGCGGCGGAACGGCTTCGGGTCCATAGGGTGGTGTCGCCGCCGTCCCCGGGCGGTCGCACGATGCCCCGGCGGGCCGATTCGTAGGCGGGGTTGATCGACCCGTCGTCGAGCAGGCGAGGCACTCCGCGATACAGCGGCGTACCTTCCGCGGGAAGCGCGCCCGCGTGCACCACGGCCCCGTCACGTTCGCCGCGGGACGGCCCGCCGAGCGTTTCGACACCGGTCTCGCCCGCCGCCCGGACCAGCCGGTCGTAGATGAAACGGGCGAAGTCCGGGGCGTTTTCGCCATGGAGTTCCACGGCGGCGAACGCCTCGGCGACGGCCTCCGGGACATTGAGGGTGTCGTCGACGACGATTCCCCCGTCGGGGCCTCGGTGCGCGTTGAAACTCGCGTCGTCCAGCTGGTGCAACGCGTCCCGGAATCCCTCGGGCACGCCACCGAGCTCGGTCAGATAATGCGTCAGCAGCTCCCGTTCGAGCGTGTCGTCCAGAGCGTTCGATCCGGCGTCGTCCAGGGCGTGACCGAATTCGTGCACGACCGCGGTGTAGACCGGATCCGCCTCGGCCCCGGGCCAGAACCAGCCGGAGCGGACGTCCTGTTCGACCTCCCGCCGCAACACGGTCGGGTCGTCGGCGTAGTGCCGGTTGAACGTGATGGCCTCGCTGACATAGCGCCCGGTCCGCGGGTCGAGGGTGCTGCGCAGGGTGGCGATCGCGCCGCCCTCCGGATCGCCGATCCCGATGGACCGCAACTCGATTCGCGAATACTTGCGCAGCATCGTGTCGGCGGCGCGGGCGATGTCGCGAACGACGTCGGGATGGACGCCGGGCAGATCGAACCCGAAGACCTCGAGCCCGTGCCGCTCGGCGAGGATGCGGGCGATGTCCCCGGGGTCGTGCCGCGACCACTCCTCGCCCGCGTCGGGACGACCGGGCTCGGGTCGCGTTCCGTCCGATCCGGAATCATGATGCGGCGCAGCCGGATTCGGGTGCACCCCGTCGACCCGCGCCAACGGCACGCTGCCGTCGGACAGGATCTTCTCGATCCGTTTCACCAATCGCCCGGCGTCCGAATCCGACAGGCCGCGCAGATATCCGGCCAGCGCGTCGTGACTGCCCGGCACGCCGACCGGGCCGGGCACCCGCCAGCCGCCGCGGCCGTCGCGCTCCAGATAGACGGGCACCTCGAAGCCGCCGACCTCGGCGGTGTGCGGAACGTACTCTGCGGTGTTCCGGCCCCTGGTCCCGTCGATCGGCATGGGGATGCGCCGCGTCATGAGTTCGCGGGCGACGTGCGCCGGATGCGGGGGGCCGATCTCGTCGCCGAACCGCCGCGCCTGCCGGTAGCCGACCTCGACGAAGTTCCCGGCGAGTCCGCCCGGCTCCGGCCGCGCCCGGCCGAACCGGGACCGGCTCGTGGTGGCCACCGCGTCGTCGGGGAGTTGCCGCAGCCAGCGGTCGAAGCCGAGGTCGGTCTGTCCCGCCGCGCGATAGCGCAGATAGTGCGCGAGCATCTCGTCGCGAGCCTCGGGGTAGCTCGGCTTGCGGAACGGTCCTTCGGCCTCCCGCCGCTCCACGGGCACGTCGATCAGCGCGCCGTCGTCACCCGTTCGGAGCGTACGGTATTCGAGGGTGTGCGTCCGGTCCCACAGCACGTCGGCGTACCGCTCGTCGAGTTCGGCCAGCGCGGCCAGATGCTCGCCGTCGCGGGCGACGACCACCAGTTTCGGCGCGACGTCGGTCGTCGCGGCCAGCCGGGCCACGCGGTCGGTCAGGAGTTCGGCCGAGGGGTGGCCCGCGATCCGCGCGGTCAGCGCCCGCCGGGTCGCCGCCGCGATCTCCGCGTCGGTGGCCGTCACCGAATGCGCTGTCTCGGAATGGGTTTCGACAACCGATGGTGAATCGGGGCCGGTTCCTCGCGGACTGCCCCAGCGCGGATCGTCGTCCTTGCCGAACGAGCGGACCACGTCGAACTCCGCCTCCGCGGCGTCGAGCCCGACCTTGTCCAGCCGACGCCGGACCGCCTTCAACCCGGCCTCGTACCCGGCGCGCTCCGGGGGCAGGGCGTCCCGGCCACGCTGGACGGCCCGCTCCGCCTTCCGGTACGCCTTGTCGTAGGCGTCGGCGTACACCCGCTCGGTGGGTCCGACCGGCAGCGCGGTGCCCGCGTCGCGCATCATCCGGATCATCTCGAGTTCGACGACGTAGCTCGTCGCGTGCGAGCGAGGTTCGTCGCGATGGGACATCACCGGTGCCGGTTCGGGCGAGAAGCCGTGTGCCCGATCCCATTCCGCCGCGAAGTGGTCGGCGTAGGACCGGTCGCCCAGGCGCGGCCCGCCGGGACCGATCAGCTGGTCGCGCACCGCCCGCACACCCGCGCGGTGCGCGGCGGCCTCCCGGTGCGCGATGTCCACGGCGTCTCGGGAGAAGGTCTTCCAGGACCGATCGAGAGCGTCCCGATACGCCTCGCGGTAGCGCGCCTCGGCCCGGTCCATCGCGTGGTGGTCCGGCGTGGTGCGGCTCGCGTCGCCGGAGCCCACGCCGCGCTGCATCCGATCGCGGGCGGCCAAGGCGAAGGCGTCCGCGTGCCGGTCCAGCATGGTCCGGACGTATTCGGTGCGCGGCCGCGAGAAGACGTCCAGTCCACCGCCGTCCCCGAACGCCCTATCCGCCAGCGCGGCCGCCCGTACCAGTTCGGCGATCCCGTGCTGGTCGTGCGGACCGCTGGCGAGGACGAGGGTGTTGGTCGCCGGGTCATAACCCGCGAGCGACCGCCCCGACTCGTCCGGCAAGGGGCTGACCCGGATGTCGACGTCGTGCCGCTCGAGCACGTCGGCGGCCCACGCGACCACCGAATCCGAGCCCCGGCCGCTGTCGTCGGCGGCCCGCCGCAACAGCTCGACCGCCCGCGGCGCGAGATCGGTGAGGGCCTGCTCGGCCTTGGCGTGGATCTTGTCGAAGTACGGCTCGGGCCCCGCGCCCTCGCGGTAGATCGGCCGGTTCGGGTCCGGGGCGGGCTCGGGGTGGTGGTTCGCGGAATCGACTCGTACGACACCGGATTCGTCGATCACCACGCGGGCTCGCGTCTTGTCGGTGTCGGTCAGGTCGCGGCCCACGTGCTCGCCGACCGCCGCGTGCGCTCGATCGAGCGCAGTGTGCGCGTCGAGCAGGCGGCGAGCCAGGTCGAGCGCCACGGCCCCGCGCGGATCGGACGGATAGCCGATGCCGCGCTCATAGATCAGGTCCAGGACGCCCTCGGCGGTATCGGGGACGCCCGCGTCGGCGGGTCGGTCGGGCCAGACGTGCGCCAGCGCGCGCGAGAGATCCGCCTCGAGCCCCCGCACCTCCCGCCGGGCCGCCGCGTACTCGCGAACCAACTCCCGCAGCCGCTGCGCGGACTCCGCCGAGGGCGGGACGTGTTCGCCGGAGCCGTCGCGAATGCCGGTGTGCTGGGCGGCATCCCAGTCCCGGCCGTGGATCTCGCGGTAGCCGCCGCCCGCGTCCGGATGGTTGGGCGCGTCGAATCGCCCGTCCGCCAGCAGGGCCGCCACCCCGGCGTCCCGGCCCACACCGCGCAGCAGCGACTCCGGGACACCGGTCCGGCGCGCGGCGGCCACGGCGGCGTCGTGCGCGTCGAGGTACACCGCGCGCAGCGCCTCGTCGTAGGCCCGGTCCACCAGCTCGTATCCGGCGCCGTCCCGATCTCGCGACGATGCCCGGGAGATGTCGTATCCCGCGTCGGACAGCTCGCGCAGGAACTCCGCCTCGCGCCCGAACGCCGTGGCGTCCGCCCGCACCCACGCGTCGACGAACTCGGTTCGGTCCATGGCGCGCATGCGCGCCGGATCCACCTCGACATCGCCGGACCGCACGGACTCGGCCAGCGCTCCCGCCCGCACCACGGCGGCGGCCTGCGAAAGCCCGTGCCGCCCAACGGTATCCACGACGACGTCCATGGTCCGGCCGTCGAAGCCGTCGGCCGTGTCGCCGAACCGCACCTCCGCCCCGGCGGCACGCAGCGCGCCCAGCGCCTCGCGTCCGATCTCCGTGTGGCCCAGGACATTCCAGGTGCGGACGGTCGCCTCGTCGGGGACGTGGGCGACCCAGCCGTCGGGCCGATTCTCCCCGAACGCCGCCCGCGCGGTCTCCGCGTGCGGCGGCTCGGGCGGCCCGGCCATGCCGTCGACGCCGGAGACATCGGTGTCGATCACGTGCCGCACCGCGCGCACATCGGTGACGGTGCCCTGGATGAGCACCTGCGCGTAGATCGGGTCGGCGTCCAGGATCGGCTTGAACTTCCAGGTCGCGCCCTCCGGGGGCAGGCCGGTCCGCCATTCGAGGATGACGCCGTCGTGGTGGGCGAAGATCTTGGCGGTCGACAGATCCCGGGTCCAGGAGGTCGAATCGCTCACCGCGCTCCGGTTCCAGATGTGGTCCTCGGCCGAGACGTCCTGATCCCCGCGCGGTTGCGCGATGCCTCGGCGGGCCAGCTCGTAGGCGGGATTGATGGAACCGTCGTCGAGCAGGCGCGGAACGCCCCGGTACAACGGCGTGCCGCCCTCGGGGAGATTGCCCTCGTGCAGGACGTCGCCGTCGTTCTCGCCGAAAGGCGGTTCGGGAGCGGCCATATCGTCGGTGCCGGGGTGATGCAGTGCGGCGGGGTCGCCACCCGCCGTCTCCACCAGCCGGTCGTAGATGAAACGCGCCGGCTCGCTGGCGTTTTCGCCGTTGATCTCCACATCCACGAACGCCTCGGCGATGGCCTCGTTCACCTGCACGGTGTCGGAGTACACCACCGACTTGCCGTCCGGCCCGACGGTGGATTCGAAACTGCGCCCGCTGAGTTGATGCAGCCACGCGTGGTAGTCGTCGATCGACCCGCCGGGATGCCGCCGCGCGAAATGGCGCATGAGGTCGTGTTCGAGCGTGTCGTGCAGCGCCCGGCCGCCCGCGTTGTCGAGGGCGTGCCCGAGTTCGTGCACGATCGTCGTGTACACCGGATCCGACTCGCCGCCCGGCCTGAACCACTTGTGCCGCAACGCCTGATCGAAGACCCGGCGCAGGTCCGCGGGATCGTCGGCGTACTTCCGGTTGAGCCGGATGGCCTCGGTGACCACCTGCCCGGTGTCGGGATCGCAGCGGTAGGACGCGTTGGCGATCGGATTGATGTCCGCGATCCCGATCGAGCGCAGATCGATCTGGGGATGCCTGCGCAACATCGTGTCCGCGGCCCGCGCGATGTCCCGCACCACGTCCGGATGCACCCCGGGCAGATCGAACCCGAAGACCTCGAGCCTGTGCCGTTCCCCGAGGATTCGGGCGATCTCGTCCGGCGTGCGAGCGGTCCACTCGTCGTCGAACCGGCCCCGCGCGTGATCGGGCTGTTCGGCCCGGTCCTCCGGCCCGACCGGCGGGGCCTGCCGCGCGGCGTCGACCAGCAGGTCGTGCAGCGCCCGCGCGGGCGGGGAGGCGTGCTCGCCGCGCAGCATCACCTCGGCGAAGCCCTCCGCCAGCGCCTCGCCCGGATTGAGGTCCGACTTCGCCGGATCGTTGAAGCTGTAGCCGCTCAACTGCTTCAGCCATTCCCCGAAGTCGTGCATATTGCCGTCCGGGTGGGCGCGCACGTAGGCCCGCAGCAGATCCATCGGGACGTCGCCCTCGAGCCGCCTGCGGGTGAGCGGTGAGCCGGCCTTGTCGAGGACGTGCCCGAGTTCGTGGATGGCGATGCTGTACACCGGGCGGTCGTGGAAGCTCGGGTGGAACCGGCGATCCGCGATGTTCAGGTCGACCGAGCGGTTGAACCGGCCCAGATCCGTGGCGATGACCCGGTTCACGACGATCTCGGAGAACACCTGATCGCGGTCGTGGGTGCGCGCGATGCCGACGGTCTTGGCGAACTGCCCGTCGGCGAGCGTGTCGATCCGGATGCGCCGCAGATCCAGCTGCGGGAACTCCGACCGCGGGAAGCGGGTGAGCACCTCCTCGACGGCGCGGCCGATCTCCTGGGCGACGACGGGGTGCGCGTCCTCGAAACCGATTGCCTCCACGCCGAATTCGTCGCGCAGCCGGTTCGCGACGCCGTCGGCGTCCAGGCCGGACCAGTCGTCGTCGATATGGGGGCCGTGGTCGGAGTCGGAGCCGTCGGCCGGGATGTCGCCATGGGCGGCGTCCTCGTCGGGCAGCCGGTGCGCCCCGCCGCCGTCGCCGGGGCGGTCGGGTTCGGGGCGCGGCGCGCCCTGGGGTGGGGCGTCGGGATCGTCGCCGTCGGATTCGCCGAACAGTTCCCGGCGGACCCGTTCGACGTGGTCCATGAGGGCCTGGAACTCGCGTTCGGCGGCCTCCTCGCGGCGGCGGAACTCGGCCTCGAGCAGTTCGGCCTGGCGGCGTCGGGCGGCGTCGATCGGATGTTCGTCACCGAGATGCGGTGGCGGGACATCGGTTTCGCCCGCGGCGAGGACATCGCGCTCGGCCGCGGCATCGGTTAGTTCCCGCCGCAGCCGCTCGATCCGGTCCATCACCTCGCGGTGCTGCTCCTCGGCCTCCTCGGCATTGCGCCGGAACGTCTCGTCCAGCTTGGCGAGTTCGCGGCGCAGCGCGTCATCGGGCCGAGAGGGCGCGGCCGGTTCGATGGGATGCGCGGGGTCTTCGGCGCCGCCGCGATCGAGATCGTCCAGGAGACGGCGGTATTCGTCGGCGCCCGCGCCCACGTGCCGGGCGACCTCCGGATCGGCGGCCGGGTCCTCCCCCGCCAGCTCGCGCCGCAGGCGCTCGACCCGGTCCATCACCTCGCGGTGCTGCCGCTCGGCCTCCTCGGCATTGCGCCGGAACGTCTCGTCCAGCTTGGCGAGTTCGCGGCGCAGCGCGTCGTCGGAATCGTAGTGGGGGGCAACCGGTTCCGGTTCACCGGCCAGTTCGCGGCGCAGCCGTTCGATCCGGTCCATCAGTTCGCGGTGCTGCCGCTCGGCCTCCTCGGCCCGGTGCCGCGCCGACTCGTCGAACTCGGCCAGCTCGCGTCGTACCGCCTCCGACGGTTCCGAATCCCGGTGCGGCGCGGCCGGTTCCACCTCCGGCAGGTCGAGTGGGGCGTCCAGCTCGCGGCGCAGCCGCTCGATCCGCTCCATGATCTCGCGGTGCAGCCGCTCGGCCTCCTCGGTGCGCCTGCGCGCCGATTCGTCGTACTTGTCGAGCTCCCGCCGCACGGCCTCGGACGGACGAGGCCGGTCGCCCTCCGAATTCGATTGCGACGCACGGTGTTCCGGGCTGCCCTCGGCCGCGGGGCGCTCGCCTTCTCCCAGGCCGCGATCGGCCTGCTGGAGCCGCTCGGCGAGGTCGGCGAGCCGGTTGATCTGGTCCTGACGCTGCCGGACCTCGTCGCGCAGGGCCTGGGTGGCGGCGGGCAGATCCTGCGGGCCCTCGTGTTTGTCGATGCGGCCGTCGCGGAACGCCTCGTAGACCTTGATGAACGTCTCGGGATCGGCGTCGGCGAGATCGACGCCGAGCAGGCGGGCCCAGTCGTCGGCGGGCTCGGGTCGCGGATCCGAATCATCGTACGGCGGCGCGTTTTCCGCGGCCCGGGCGGCGGCATCGGCGACGGCGCGGCCGAATTCGCGCGGATCGGCGGCGCCCATCGCGTCGGCGATGATGTCGCGCAGGCCCGGCAGGGCGTCGGTGTCGTGCACCGGCGCCTCGGCATCGCCCACCCGCGGATCGGCGGGCGGGCGGTCACCGTCGGCGCCGTGCGAATACGGATCGGCGTCGAGCAGCGCCCGGGTGTACTCCTCGAGCGCGTCGCGCACCCGCTGATGTCCCGCGTCGCCCTGCCGCTCCAGCGCCCGGATCGCCTTGAACAGCTTCTTCGGGTCCAGGCCGGTGGGATCGGCCACCCAGTCCACGGGTCCTTTGTCGGAGACCTTCGGCTTGAGCGGGGACAACTCGGTGAGACCGGCGTCGTCGCCGAGCAACCGCCGCACCAGCCGATCGCGCGCGGCGTTCACGGCGTCGGCGTCCACGCCGCGCACCAGCTTCGCGTAATCGATCAACGCCTTGATCTGCTGGCGGCGCAACGCATTTCGCTGATCCGAGTCGGCGAGCCGATGCGCCATGGCGTCGGCCGTCAGCTCCGACTCACCCAGACGGAGCAGCTGCGCGAGCGGGGCGCGGCCCTTGCCGTCGCTCGACTGCAACATGTGGTAGGTCTGCATGTCGTTCATCGCGCGGGCGTAATCGCTCAACGCCTCGACCTGCCCGGCGCGTACCGCGTTGAGCAGCTTCATATCCGCGATCGTGCGGGCGAGATGTTCGGGATCGGTGAGCAGTCGCGCCACGTCCTGCGGCCCGAGGCCCAGCTCGCGCGCCACATCCACGAGATCGCCCAGCAACTCCCGCGGCGACCGGGGCGGGGCCATGTCCGCCGACGGCGTGCCCGCGGCCGGATCGGTATCGTGCGGGACCGCCCGCCATTCGCCGTCGCCGTCGCGCACCATCGTGACGACGACGTCCCCGCCGTCGAGGGTGCCGCGGTGGTGGCGCACCTCGGGGGTGTCGATCGGATCGAGGTGCACATCCCCGGCCTCGTCCAACCGCACCTTGCGGTAGTCGACGACGACCTCCCCCTTGTTCACCGCCTCGGCCAGATCCGGGTGCGCCGCAAGCAGATTCGCCAGCACCTCGTCGCGGGGGCGCTCCCCGTCGACCACGACCAGGCGGTCGGGCTGGCCGTCGCCGATCGGCACCCGCGCGGCCTGGTCGCCGTGCCGCTCGCCGACGGGCGTCTCCTCGGGCGGGAGCACCGCCTCGGCCGCGTCGCGCAGTTCGGCGAGCCGGTCGGCGCGCGCGGCGTTCTGATCGCGCAGCCGGTTCAGGGTCTCGTCCAGAACCGGGGTGCCGTCCGGATGGTTGCCGATCACCTCGTCGAAGCCGAGGCCGAACATCTGTGCCCACGTGGACAATTCCTCGCGCAGCTGGTCGCGCCGCAGGGCGTGTTCGAAGAACGCGAGCAGACCGTCGTCGCGGCCGACCTCCGGATTGTCGCCGACATGCCCCCACTCCGGCAGCGGGTCGGCGCCGTTGCCGATCGGCGTCATATCGCGCAGGCCGAGGTTGTCGCCGCGCGCGGCGATGAGTTCGCTCAGGAAGTGCCCGACCGGGTTGTCGTCGAAGAAGCTGCGCGGCACCTCGCCCTTGGGCACGGGGACGGCGGGACCCTCGGGGCCGCGCGGCAATTCGCCCGCGACATCGGGCCGGGCCTGTCCGTCGGCGTCGCGCCAGCCGTAGGGGCGGGTGACCTCCTCGTGGTAGCGGCGGGCCGCGTCGGCGAGTCCCTCGATCGCCGCGGTCGTGCGCAGCGTGCGGTATTCCTGTTCGGCGAGGACGCGCCGGATGGTCTCGGGTGATTCGTCCGGCAGCCGGAAGCCCAGGCGCTCCGCCAGTTCGGTGAGCGTTTCGTCCGCGGGCGGCGGCCCGTCGTCGTGGTGGTGCTGGGCGTCGGGCGCGGGGTGGTCGGGTGGATCGGGGATCGGCTCGTTCTCGAGATCGATGATCCGGTCGATCCCGATCAGATCGTGGAACGCCAGATCGTTGATGATGCGGTCGCGCAGTTCCGGATCGGTGACCGCGCGGAAGTTCTCCACCAGCGCGGCGAGACCCTCCGCGCGCGGCACCAGGTCGTGCCGGGCCAGATCGAGCAGGATCTCGTGCCGCAGCGCGGGGTCGTCGACCACCGACAGCAGATCGCGCAGATCCTGTGCGGCCGTGTCGCGGTCGATGTAGCCGCCCTCGAGCGCGTCGGAGATATTGCGGTGCGCCTCGACCGGATCGACGTCGGTCAGCCACGGCTTGTACTCCGCGCCGTCGGCATCGTGCACCGGGGTGTACTCCCCCGCCTCGATCGCCATGCGCGCGGACAGGCGACCCAGCAACGGCAGATGCTCGCGGTTCTTCCAAGCGGTCGCGCCCTCCTTGAGAATGCGCGCCACCGGGTCGCTGCCGTGTTCGCCGTGCTCGGAGGCGGGGCTCGCGACCGGGCCGTGCGGTTGCGGATGCGGGGCCGGATGCGGGGCGGGGTGGTTCTCGAACAGTTCGGGGGCGTGCTTGATGCCGTCCTTGACGGCGGTCTGCCCCTTCGAGTCGTTGCCCGATCCGGACGGGTACTTGTAGGACTTGCCCTCGAAACCCCTGGGGCTCAGGAACTCCCGGACGCGCTGCCAGGCGCGGCGCAGCCTGGACTGCTCCTCGGGGCTGGTCCCGCGGTCCGGGGCGGTGGTCGCGTGCTCCGGCGGCGCGGGCTTCCAGCCGCCCTCGCCGTCGGGGACCACCCGGACCGTCACCTGTTCGCCGTCGATCTCCACGACGATCTCGCGCACCCGCCCGGAGGGCTCCAACGCGGTGGGCTCGAGGAGGGTCGATTCGAGCTGGAAGGGGTTGTCGCCCTTCGGTTCCGCGCTCTTGGGCGTTCCGCTCTTGGGTTCGTTGCCGCCGCGGCGCGATTCGTCGCCCGGCTCGTCGGGCGGGCCGCCGGTGCGTGGTGGGCGCGACGGTGGTTCCTTACCGCCGCCACCGCCCGCGCGAGCCGGTTGTGGGCGCGGCGCGCTCTCGTCGACCGGGACCGCGATCGGCGCGACCAGCGGTCCGGTCTGCTCCTCGCCCGGGCGCTTGCCGTTCGTGCCGTCGGTCTGCTGGCGGCCGTTCTTCGCGGGGGTGGCTTCCTGGCCGCTGGCGGCCTGCACACCGGCCCTGGTCTCGCCGTTCGGCTGGCGTCCGGTCGCCGCGCCCGCTCGGCGGTCGGCGGGTGTCGTTGTCTCGGTGCGGTTTTCGCCGCCAGGTCGGGTCTGGTCGGCGGTACCGGCGCGGGGCGTGGCGGTGTCGCGGGGGCCGGACTCGCCGGGCGTGCGGACCTCGCTCGCGCCCCGAAGCTCGCTGGCGCGCGGTGTCGCCGAGGACGAGGTGCCGCCGAGGTTCTCGGCGGTCGTCGGCGCGCCGGTGCGCGGTGCGCCGGGGGTGGATCCGGTGCCGTTCGCCGGCGGCGCGCCCGCGACGACGCCATTGTTCGGCGGAACCTGTTGATGCTGTTCGTTTTTCGGCGTCTCACCGGTGACGCCCGGTTCGCGCGCGTCCGTGCCCGGGGGATGCGGTTGGCCGTTGGCGTCGGCGGCCTTGACCGGCTCCCCGGTGTGCTCCGCCGGGGTGGCGGGCTTGGTGTCGGTCTCCCCGGTGCGCCCGGCGCCCGGCGGTGCCGCCTCGGCGGTCTTGGTTCCGGAATCCTGTTGCGGCGCATGGGTTTCGTTCGTCCCGGTGTGCCCCGCAGCCTCGTCGGTGCTCGACCCGGACGCGCCGGTCGGCCGGACCGCGGGCGTACCGTCGGACGCTCCGGCGCCCTGCTGGCCGGAGTCATTCGAACGCTCGCCCGCCCCCGATACCGGCGCATTCCCGGTCTGATCCGAACCCCGCGAGTCCCCGTGCTGTGAATCGCCCTGCTCCCCAGCACCTTTCGACTCACTGGCGCCGTGCTCGCCGGTACCCTGCTGCGTACCCCCGCCCTGCGTATCGCCGTGCTTCCCGGTGCCTTCCGATCCGCTCGCGCCGTGCTCGCCGGTACCCTCCTGCTTCCCCGCGCCGTGCGAATCACCGTGCTCCCCAGCGCCCTCCTGCCCACCGGGACCATGCGAATCACCGTGCTTCCCAGCACTTTCCGACTCACCCGAACCGTGCGTATCGCCGTGGTCCCCGGCGCTCCCGGAATCGCCCTGCGTTCCAGCCTGTCCCGAGTCGTCGTGCTGACCCGAACCCCGTGTGCCGGATTCACCCGCACCCTGCGAGCCCGACTCCCCCTGCGAGCCGGGCGATCCCGTCGGGTGGGTCGGCTTCTCCGACTCGCCCGACCCCTCGGAGTGCGAGCCCCCACCACCTGACGCCTGAACCCCGGACTGGCCGTTGGTGTTTCCGTCCTCGGGCGCGGCCCCGGCGCGATGGTTCCCGGACGGCGGGGCGCTGCCGTCGCCGCCGACGGGCGGTGGCGTCGCGCCGTTCGGCCCGTCCTGCCCGGTATTGAACAGGTCGTTCATCCGGGTGCTGAACCCCGGCCGATTCATCGCCTCGGTCGGGTGCTTCTCCCAGAAGTGGTTCGCCCCGGCCTTGTTCGCGCCGCTCATCGCGCCATTGGTCGCGCCCGCGGTGAACATGCGCGGATCGATGCCCGCGTCCTTGACGTTCTTCCACGCCTCGCCGAACTTGCCGTCCAGGGCGGCGAGACCCAGTTGAGTGGCGGTCGCGCCGACGTATCCCGCGCCCGCGCCGACCAGGCCCGCGGTGGTGCCGGTGATCGCCCCGTTGAGGATCTTCCCGCCCAGCGACTGACCGAGCTTGCGGCCCAGCGCGTCTCCGAGCTTCTCCCCCAGAGGACCCGCCGCAGCGCCACCGGCCGCGGAGCTGACCGCGGTGATCAACACCTGGTCCCAGCTGATCCCCTTCCGATGCCCCTCGGCCACCTGATAGGCCTCGATGCCCACCTCTTGAATGGTGCCGAGGGCGGTATCGATCGCCACATGCTTGGCGAGGAACTTCAGCGTCGCCGAGGAGATCATCTTGGTGACGATGCGGCGCACCGCGTTCAGCAACTGTTCGCTGAGGATGCGCAGCCCGACCCGCGTCGCCGCGACCGCCGCCGCCTCCACCGCGGGCGCGGTCGGCGGGAACGCCCACGCCGCGATGATCTCACCGGCCAACATCCCCAGCGACGTGATGAACATCAGCTGGGTGTATTCGATCTCGGTGCCCGCCTGGTCGGCCGACTCCGCTACCAGATCGAAGTTCTTCGCCAGCTGCTCGAGCGACTGCTCCCCGTGCAGCAGCGAGTCGAACGCCTTGCTGATCTCCTCGGTGCCCACGCCCTGTGGATAGGCCGCGAGCGACGCCGATTTGGCTTCCTCGATGTCGGTGAGCAGTTTGCGCAGATCGCCCGCGGCGGTGCGCCACGGCGTGGCGACACCGTCGCGCATCCGGTCGGGGTCACCGTCCGGCCATTCCGAGCCCGCGACCCATTCGAGCCAACTGAGCCAACCGGGTAGCTCAGCCATCCAGATCTACCCGTGCCTCAGCGCATACCGTCACCGGTGGCGTGGTCCTGCCCCTCGATGAGCCGCGCGGAATCGATCTGCCCGTCGTGGAAGCTCTGGAACGTGGTCTGGAAGTTGCCCGCGTTCTGGTAGAGGTTCTTGTGCGACGCGCCGTACCCGTTCTCGCCGTCGTAGAACTGGGAGCCGATCTTGTCGCGGCCCCACGGGGATCCGGTGTCCAGCGACGCCGTGAGGTTGTCCATGACGGCCTTGATCTTGTCGCGGACGTCCAGCGTCTTGCCCGCGGCCGTCCGGAACTTGGCCGGGTCGAACTCAACGGTCATAGTCATCCCCTCCACGGTGTACTCACGCACGATGACAGCCGTGGGGAAATCACTTGTTTCCCGAAGGTGAACGGCAGATACCCCGGACGGTGAACGAGACCCGTTCGTCTACATCGGGATTCGCGTCGCGGTCCGGTCGAGCACGTGGGTGGGCGTCTCGATGCCCGCGCGCAGATCGGCATTGGGAACGGGCGCGCCGAAAACCCGTTGCAGCGGAAGGACTCCCGCCCACGCGTCGCCGGCCAGGTCCTCGGCGTCGTCGCTCGCGTCGCCGGATCGGATCTTCACCGACGCCTCCGTGAGGTCCAGGGCCAGCACGAGGGTCGCGGCGAGTTCCTTCTTGTTCGGCGGCCGGACCGCGTCCCAGGCCCCGGGCGCGTTGTGCTCGATGATCGCGCGCAGCGCCCGCAGCCGGTCCGCCTCGCCGGTGACCTCGACCGGGCGGCCGTGCACGACGGCCGAACGGTAGTTCATCGAGAAGTGCATGGCCGAGCGGGCGTACACGATCCCGTCCACCAGCGTCACCGACACCGACAGGTCACCGGTCAGCGCGGCGCGCAGGTTGCCCGACCCGGTGGAGCCGTGCAGATAGAGGGTGTCGTCGATGCGGCCGTAGGTCGTCGGCAGCACCACGGGCGCGCCGTGCAGGAGCACGCCCACATGACAGATCAGGCCCGCGTCGAGCACCGCGTCCAGGGCGGCCCGATCGGTGGCGGCGCGGTCGCGCAGGCGGGTCGGGGTGCTGCGCGGGGTCGGGGAGAGTGGAGTGCGGGTCATGTCAACCAGGTTTGCGGAGCGAATGGCATTCTTGAATGGCCAATTCCACGAAATATCGGAAGACCAATTCCATGCCCGACGCCCTGGACGAACTGCCGCTCGCGATCGATCGCGCCGCCCCGACCCCGCTGTCCGTGCAGGTCGCCACCGGTCTGCGGGCCGCCGCGACCGCGGGCCGACTGCGCGGCGGGGATCGGCTGCCCTCCTCCCGCGCGCTGGCGACCCGGCTCGGCGTGAGCCGCACCGTGATCACCGCCGCCTACGACCAACTGCACGCCGAGGGCTGGCTGTCGGGTCGGCGCGGTTCGGGCACCTATCTCACCGCCTCGCCCGCGCGCGGGCCGCGCCCCCTCGCGTCGGCGCCACCCTCGCGTCCGGCGTCCGCGCTGCTGGATCTGGCCGCGGGCGCGCCGTGCGTGGAGGCGATCGACCGGGCCGCGTGGCGGCGGGCGTGGCGGGCGGCCGGGGATCGAATCCCGTTGACCCGCAAGGACAGAGCGGGCGATCCGGAATACCGCGCGGCGATCGCCGAACATCTGCTGCGCCACCGCGGGCTCGGCGCGGGCAGCGACACCCGGATGCTCGCGACGGCCGGGGCGAGCGCGGCCGTCGGCGAACTGGCCGCCGCCCTGCTGCGCCCCGGCGACACCGTCGCGATGGAGGATCCCGGGTATCAGCGCGCGGCCGGGGCGTTCCGGGCGGCGGGCGTGCGGGTGCTGCCGGTGCCCGTGGACGCGGCGGGACTGCGGGTCGCCGAGATTCCGCGCGGCGTCGCGGCGGTGTACTGCACGCCCGCGCACCAGTTTCCGCTCGGCGCGCGGATGCCCGCCGCGCGGCGGGTCGAACTCGTCGAATTCGCCTGTCGCACAGGCACTCTCGTGATCGAGGACGACTACGACGGCGAGCTGCGGTACGACACGGCCCCGTTGCCCTTGCTGGCCACCCTCGGACCCGATGTGGTCGTCCACGTCGGAACCACCTCGAAGATCCTCTCGCCCGTGCTGGGCATCGGCTGGCTCGTCGGCCCGCCCCGGGTGACCGAGGCCGTCCTGGCCCATCGCGAGGCGACCGGCACCGGACCGGCGGTGGCGGGCCAGCACGTGGTCGCCGAACTGGCCCGGCACGGCGATCTGGCCCGGCATCTGCGGCGGCTGCGGCGCGAGATGCCGCCGCGGCGGGCGCTGGTGACCGAGCGGCTGCGCGGCTTCGACGTGCGCGGCGACGACGCGGGCAGTCACGTCGTGGTGGCGCTGGCGTCCGCGGCCGAGGAGGTGCGCGTGGTCGCGGCCGCCGCGCGCGGGGGCGTGCTGCTCGAGGGGCTGGGCCGCCATCACCTCGGGCCGCGGCACACCTTCGGCATCGCGCTCGGCTACGCCGCGATCGGGCGCGCCGACCTGCCGTACGCGCTGGATGTGGTTGCCGATTGTCTTCGCGCGATCGGCCGTAGCATGGTCCCATGACCGAACAGGACATTCTGGCGCGCATCAAGGACCTTGTCGACCAGGAACATCAGCTGCGGTCCAAGGCCGTGGGCAAGGAACTCGACCCCGAGTCCGAGCGGCGGCAGCTGGCCGAACTCGAGGTGATGCTGGATCAGTGCTGGGATCTGCTGCGGCAGCGGCGGGCCCGCATGGACCAGGGCGCGGATCCGAATGAGGCCCAGGTCAATTCGGCCAAGCAGGTCGAGGGTTATCTGCAGTGAGGTTTACCATTCGAAAATGGTAGAAGTAGCGACCACCGAAGGCGTCGTCCGCGGTCACGCGGGGCGGCGGACCCTGCGGTGGCGGTCCATTCCCTACGCCGCTCCGCCCGTCGGTGACCTGCGATTCCGCGCACCGCAACCGGTCGAGCCCTGGACGGGTGTGCGCGACGCCACCCGCTTCGGGAACGCCGCCATGCAGCACCGCAACGGGGCGCGGATCGGCCTGCGCAACGCCCAGCCGACCGACGAGGACTGCCTGACGTTGAACGTCACGGCCCCCGCCACGCCCGCGGCGAAACCGCGGCCGGTGATGGTGTTCATCCACGGGGGCGGGTATGTGCTCGGCACCTCGGCGCTGTCGCTGTACTCGGGGGCGCGGCTGGCGGTGCGCGGGGATGTGGTCGTGGTGTCGATGAACTACCGGCTCGGCGGGTTCGGGTATGTCGATTTCGGCGAATTCTCCACCGCCGCACGGCCTTTCGACTCGAATCTGGGGCTGCGCGATCAGGTCGCGGCGCTGGAGTGGGTGCGGCGCAATATCGCGGCGTTCGGCGGGGATCCGGAGAACGTGACGATCTTCGGGGAGTCGGCGGGGGCGCACGCGGTGGTGTCGCTGCTGGCCACGCCCGCGGCGGCCGGGCTGTTCCATCGGGCCATCGCCGAGAGCGCGCCCGCGGACTGGGCCGTCGGGGCCGACGAGGCCCGGCTGTTCGCGCGCATGTGCGTGGAACGGCTCGGCGCCACACCGGAGGACGCCGCGCGGGCGCTGACCACCGCCGCCGCCAACGACATTCGCAAGGCCGTGGACAAGGCGATCGGCGATGTGCTGTGGGAGCAGCCCGGGTCGTTCCCGGCCGCGCCCGTGGTGGACGGCGACTATCTGCCGCAGGCCCCGATCGACGCCATCGCCGCGGGCAAGGCGCACGCGGTGCCGTTGATCATCGGCACGAATCGCGATGAGGGGACGCTGTTCTCGCGCTTCGACCGGACCCTGCCGACCACGCCGGACCAGTTGCGCAAGGCGCTGAGCCGCTGCGGCGAGGACGTCGAATCCCGCATCGTGGCGGCCTATCCCGGCTATCCGGCGCCGAAGGTGGCCGTCCGGATGGGCGGCGACTTCGTCTTCTGGCGGCCGACCCTCGCCGTCGCCGAGGGCCACAGCCGCCACGCGCCCACCTACGTCTACCGCTTCGACTACGCGCCCCGCGCGATCCGCCTGGCGGGCTTCGGCGCGACCCACGCCCTCGACCTCATCCCGGTCTTCGGCGGCGTCGACTCCCCCATCGGCCGCTCCCTCACCGTCGCGGGCGGCTACCGCGGCTTCCTCGCCGTCCAACGCGAATTCCAAAGCAACTGGCTCGCTTTCGCCCGCACCGCCCGCCCCCTCGACTCCTGGCCCCCCTACACCGAATCCCACCGCATCACCAAGATCATCACCCACCCCACCCGCCTGGAAGTCGACCCCGACCGCCCCAAACGCCTCGCCTGGCAAGGCATCCGCGTCCCCGCCCTCACCTGACCACCCCCACCGGAAGCCGGGCCCCAAGTGGTCGTCGCGAAGCCGCGACCCGACGCGGGTGCACTTGGGTCCCGGCCTCCACACCCCGGCCTACCCCGCCACAAACCTCACTTCAGTAGGCGGGACATGCGGCGGTCGGCGAGGATTTTGCCGTTGGTCTGGCAGGTGGGGCAGTACTGGAAGGACTTGTCGGCGTAGGCGACCTCGCGGACGGTGTCGCCGCAGACGGGGCAGGGGAGGCCGGTGCGGGCGTGGACCCGGAGGCCGGAGCGTTTCTCGCCCTTGAGGCGGGCGGCGTCCTGGCCGACCGAGCGGGTGACCGCGTCGGTGAGGACCGCGCGCATGGCGGCGTAGAGCTGGGCGACCCTGGGCTCGTCGAGGGTGCCCGCGGTGGCGAAGGGGGAGAGCTTGGCGGTGTGCAGGATCTCGTCGGAGTAGGCGTTGCCGATGCCCGCGATCAGGGCCTGGTCGGTGAGGGCGGTCTTGAGGCGCTGCGAGGTGCCGCGCAACAGTTCGGCGAAGCGTCGCTCGTCGATCTCCAGGGCGTCGGGACCGAGACGCGCGATCCCCGGCACCGCCATCGGGTCCTCGACCACCCACACCGCGAGCCGCTTCTTGGTCCCGGCCTCGGTCAGATCGAACGCGGGCGTCGCCCCCTCGGGCGTGAAGAAGTGCACCCGCAGGGCCAACGGCCCCTTGCCCGGCTTCGGCGGCGACGCGCTCGGCTCGTCCAGCCAGCGCAGCCACCCGCCCCGCGACAGATGCGTGATCAACCACAGCCCGTCGCAGTTCATCCCCAGATGCTTGCCCCAATGCCCCGCGCCCGTGACGTCACGACCGGACAGCGCGGTCACCGGCGGATCGAAGGTCTTCAGCACGCTCAGCGCCGCGACATCGACCCGCCCGACGACCGCGCCCACCGCATGCTCGGCGAGGAACCGCTCGAGCGCCACGATTTCGGGTAACTCGGGCACGTTCGCAGCCTACCGGCCGCCACCGACACCGCGCCGGACCACGAGCTACACCACGTACCGCAGAATCGCCGCCACCGGCCCGCCGTCGGGCAGATCGTCCGCGCGCACGGCCAGCACGGTTCCCGAATTCGCGAGCACCCGCCGCGCGATCTCGTCGGTCACCCCGGGCGCCTCCACCTCGTCCTCGTCGGCGAAGGTCACCTCCCCGCTCGCCGGATCCACCGATCCGGGCACGATCGCGTCGATGTCCACCAGCAGCGTGTCCACCGACCCGAACGTCGCCGCCCGCGCGACATCGGACACGTCGCTGAGCGCCCGCCCGTCGGAACGCCCCTGCTCGAACCGCTCCCGCACGTCCGCCACCCGCTCGGCGTAGTAACGATCCAGCAACGGCCGCGCCAACGCCGCGAGCTCCTCGTCGGCCAGTTCCTCGGGATTGCCCGGGATCGACTCCGCGAGCAGCCCGGGATAGCTGTTCACCGAGCGGTACAGCGAGTCGATCGGCTCGGTCGCGGCGAGGATCAACGGCAGATCCCGCCCGGCCAGCACCGCCCGCAACTCGTGATCGATGGCCCGCGCGTACTGCCGGACCAGCACCTTGCGTCCCTCCGTGCCCTGCAACCGCCGTTTCGGCGCGCGCCCGCTCAGCGACGCCTTGCGCGCGTGATCGGCTGCGCTGGTGGGCATTTCGGGCAGCCGCACCTGTTCCGCGGGCCGGTCGGCATTGATCTCGACCAGACGCACCGCGCCCTCGGACAACGCCAGCACGAACGCCGCCTGCGGAAACGACGTCGCCCGCAGCAACGGCTTGACCAGGAACCGATCCCCCACGGTCACACTCGCCCGCAACCGATTCGGCACCCGATAGGTGCGCAGCCGCTCCGGCGTGGCGTGCACGACCAGCGTCCGCGACTGGTACCGCCAGAAGTCGTCGTCCTCGATGAGGTCGTCGAATTCCTCTTCCAGGGCCGTCCGCCCGTCCCGCCCGTCGACGTGCCCGAGCGCCTCGCGCACCTGATTGGAGAATTCGATCCGGGCCTTGTCCGGGTCGTCGGTGGCGGGTTCGGTCGGGGTGTAGATCGACACGCTCGGCGCGCCGGTGGCGGCGGCCAGTTCCTCGATTTCGCGACGGGTCGGAACATCGGTATGCAGCACGTGCGCACTCCTCGGTCGTGGGACAACCGCTCCGGAGCTACCAGCCTGGCAGCGAAACGACCGATTCGCAACTACCTGGCTAACTCTGCGTGCGGCGCAGCAGGTAGATGTCCATGATCCAACCCTTGCGCTCCCGAAGTTCGTTGCGGCACTTGATGATTCGATCCCGCACCGCCGACAGCGGCCCCTCGATCAACGTCTCGTCCGGCATCCCCAGATACGCTCCCCACCAGATGTGCACATCGTCCCCGGCGATCTCGGCGAACGAGCATTCCCCGTCCAGCATCACCAGCGTCGATCCCACCGCCGCCACCCCCTCCTCGCGCAGCCGCCGCCCGGTGGTGATGTGCACCGGTTCGCCGATGTCGTGCAGCACGATCCGATGCCGCGCCGCCAGCGCCTGCGCGCTCGTGATGCCCGGAATCACCTCGTAGTCCAACGTCTCCCGCGCGGCCACCCGCTCGACCATCCGCAATGTGCTGTCGTAGAGCGACGGGTCGCCCCACACCAGAATCGCGCCCACCCCCTCGACCCGGCCGAACGCCTCGGCGAGCAACGCCGCCCGCCGCTCGTGCCAGTCCTCGACGACCTCGCGATAGTCCGCCGCCGACGGCACGATTCGCTCCCGCGGCGGATCGGCGATCGTCACGATCTCGTAGGGCTGTCGCGCGTGCGCGGCCAGCACCGCCGCCCGCACGTCGACCAGTTCCCGCTTGCGCTCGCCCTTGCCGATGACGAAGAACACGTCGGCCCGCCGCAGCGCCGCGGCGGCCTGCATCGTCACCTGCTGCGGGTCCCCGGCCCCGATTCCCACGACGAACAGCTTCTGCACGATGCGTAAGCTTGCCAGGCATGGGCACCGATACCCAGTACGAGGACCTGCTGCGACACGTGCTGGCGAACGGGACGCCGAAGTCCGATCGCACCGGAACCGGCACCCGCAGCATCTTCGGACACCAGCTCCGCTACGACCTGTCGGCGGGTTTCCCGCTCGTCACCACCAAGCGGGTGCATCTGAAATCGATCGTCTACGAGTTGCTGTGGTTCCTGCGCGGCGACTCCAATGTGCGCTGGCTGCGCGAGCACGGCGTCACCATCTGGGACGAATGGGCCGACGCCGACGGCGAATTGGGCCCGGTCTACGGCGTGCAGTGGCGCTCGTGGCCCACGCCCGACGGCACCCACATCGATCAGCTCGCGCAGGCGTTGCAGACGCTGCGCACGAATCCGGACTCGCGCCGCATCCTCGTCTCCGCCTGGAACGTCGCCGACCTGGACAAGATGGCGTTGGCCCCCTGCCACGCCTTCTTCCAATTCCACGTCGCCGACGGCAAACTGTCCTGCCAGCTGTATCAGCGCAGCGCGGACCTGTTCCTCGGGGTGCCGTTCAACATCGCGAGCTACGCCCTGCTCACCCACATGATGGCCCAGCAGGTCGAGCTGCTGCCCGGCGATTTCATCTGGACCGGCGGCGACTGCCACATCTACGACAACCACGTCGACCAGGTGCGCGAGCAACTGAGCCGCGAACCGTACCCGTTCCCGCACCTGCGGCTGCATCCCGCGCCGAGCCTGTTCGACTACCGCTACGAGGACGTCGAGATCGAGAACTACCGCCACCATCCCGCGATCAAGGCCCCGGTGGCGGTGTGATCGGGCTGATCTGGGCGCAGACCCCGCAGGGCGTCATCGGCGTCGACAACACCATTCCGTGGCGGGTGCCCGAGGACTCCGCGCACTTCAAGAAGGTCACCCGCGGCTTCCCCGTGATCATGGGCCGCAAGACCTGGGACTCGCTGCCCGCGCGATTCCGCCCGCTGCCCGGCAGGCGCAACATCGTGGTGACCCGGCAACCGGACTGGTCCGCCGAGGGCGCGGAGCGAGCCGGGTCGGTCGAGGCGGCGCTGCGCCTGGCCGACGCCTCGGCCTGGGTGATGGGTGGCGGTGAGATCTATTGCGCCGCAATGGATCACGCCACCGAACTGATGGTCACCGAGGTCGATCTCGAGGTGTCCGGCGACGCCCACGCCCCGCAGATCGGCCCGGAATGGTCGGTGGATTCCGACACCGGTTGGCGCGAATCGAGCGCCGGACCCCGCTATCGCATCCTGCGCTACCTGCGCTGACACCGACGCGAAATCGCAACGGCGAATTCGCGGGGCCGGTGGGTATCCGTCCGGCATACTCACCTTTGTGGACAAGAAATCGCTGACCGCGGTGGCTCGACAGCAACTCAAACTGGCAGCGACCGCCCCGAGCGGACGCAGTTCCCAGACGCTCTGCGGCGGTCACACCCACAGCCTGCGGCAGACCGTGATCGCGCTGACCGCGGGCAAGAGCCTGTCCGAGCACGACAGCCCCGGCGAGGCCACGCTGCAGGTGCTCACCGGCACCCTCACCCTGATCAGCGGCTCCAACGAATGGAAGGGCTCGCCCGGCGACCTGCTGGTGCTCCCCGACGCCCGGCACAGCGTGATGGCGATCGACGACGTGGCGTTCCTGCTCACGGTGGCCAAGTAGTCGATCTGTCGGTGCGGCCCTCTAGGCTGTCGATCATGGGTGAGCCGCAACCGATCCTCGACCCGCTCACGCGGGCCGCGATCTTTCTGGTCGCCACCATCGACGAGGGTGGCGAGCAGGTCGTGCGCGACCTGCTCGCGGACCTGCAGGGTCTGCGTCGTTCGGTCGGCTTCCGGCTGCCCGGCACCCATCTCGGCGTCATCGCGGGCATCGGCGCCGCCGCCTGGGACCGGTTGTTCTCCGGCCCCAAACCCGCTGAGCTGCACGAGTTTCCGGGTTACGCCGGGCCGCGGCACCAGGCGCCCGCCACGCCGGGCGATCTGCTGTTCCACATCCGTGCCGAATCCCAGGACGCCTGTTTCGAATTGGCGATGACGATCGCGGGCCGCCTGCGCGGCGCGGCCACGATCATCGACGAGACGGTCGGCTTCCGCTACTTCGAGCAGCGCGATCTGCTCGGCTTCGTCGACGGCACCGAGAATCCGGAGGGCCGCACCGCGGTCGCGGCGGGGCTGATCGGCGACGAGGACCCCGAATTCGCCGGGGGCAGTTACGTGATCGTGCAGAAGTACCTGCACGACCTCGACGCCTGGAACGCGCTGTCGGTCGGCGAACAGGAACGCGTCATCGGCCGCACCAAACTCGACGATTTCGAACTGTCCGACGAGGACAAGCCCGCCGACTCGCACGTCGCGGTCAACACCCTCGTCGACCCGGACGGCACCGAGCGCAAGATCATTCGCGCCAATATGCCGTTCGGCAGCGTGCGCGAGGGCGTGTTCGGCACCTACTACGTCGCCTACGCGGCCACCCCGAGCGTCACCGAGCGGATGCTCGTGCGCATGTTCCTCGGCAGCGACGAGGCCGCCTACGACCGCATCCTCGATTTCTCCACCGCCGTCACGGGCACGCTGTTCTTCGTTCCGCCGCTGGAGTTCTTCGACGATCTGCCCGACCCACCCGCCCCGGCCGCGCCGGAGGCGCCCGCCGCCGCACCCGCCGGGGACGGTTCGCTCGGCATCGGCACGCTGAAAAGGAGCAACGCATGAACAACCTGCACCGGGAGCTGGCGCCGATCACCTCCGAGGCGTGGTCGGCGATCGAGGAGGAGGCGACCCGAACCTTCAAGCGGCACATCGCCGGTCGTCGCGTCGTCGACCTGTCCGGCCCGCACGGCACCGCCTACTCCGCGGCCGGGCTGGGCCGCACCACGCCGATCACCGCGCCCGACGAGGGCGTGCAGGCCCGGCAGCGACTGGTCGCCCCGCTGGTCGAGCTGCGGGTGCCGTTCACGCTGTCTCGCGAGGAACTCGACAACGTCGAACGCGGCGCGCAGGACGCCGACCTCGATCCGGTCAAGGACGCCGCGAAGAAGATCGCCTTCGCCGAGGACCGGGCCATCTTCGAGGGCTACCCGGCCGCGGCCATCGAGGGCATCCGGGCGAGTTCGTCCAACGAGCCGATCACCCTGCCCGGCGATCCGCGCCTGGTGCCCGAGGCGGTCGCGCAGTCGCTGACCGCGCTGCGGCTCGCGGGCGTGGACGGCCCGTACTCGGTGCTGCTCAGCGCCGACCTGTACA
Source organism: Nocardia sp. NPDC004068 (assembly GCF_042874315.1). Taxonomy (NCBI): domain Bacteria; kingdom Bacillati; phylum Actinomycetota; class Actinomycetes; order Mycobacteriales; family Nocardiaceae; genus Nocardia; species Nocardia sp. NPDC004068. Next base: position 377,183 of record NZ_JBIAMW010000004.1, on the reverse strand, counting down.
CCGAGGTCAGCGAGACCTCCGACCACGGCCACCCGATCCGCACCCACATCGAGCGGCTGATCCCCAACGGCGAGATCATCTGGGCGCCCGCCATCGACGGCGCCTTCGTGCTCACCACCCGCGGCGGCGACTTCGATCTGCAACTGGGACAAGACCTTTCGATCGGCTACCTGTCGCACGACGCGGATACGGTGCGGCTGTACTTCCAGCAGAGCCTGACGTTCCTGGTGTACACCGCCGAGGCCGCGGTCGCGTTGCGGTCGTAATCGGGCGGGAGCCGCGACCGGCCGCCCGGTACGGTGGGGACGCGGTAGCCAGGAGGTCGAGATGAGTATGGTGCGGGCGGGTGTGGTGCCCGGGCGGCGAGCGGCGGTGTACGGATCGCTCGCGGTGCTGATCCTCGCGCTCTGCTGCGGCGGATTCGTCCTGGCCTTCGGGATCAACCGCGTGGTCACCGGGTTGTTCGTCGGGCTGGTCGCGGCGATCGCGCTGCTGGCGGCGTTGTTCGGGCGGGACGTGGTGATCCTCACCGAGCAGGCGATCTATCGGCGCACGCCGATCTCGGAGACGAGCATCGACTGGGAGCGGGTGGTGGCCGGGCGGTTCGCGCTCGACGAACGCGCCCGCTGGTCGCTGGCGCTGGATCTGGCCGGGGGCGAGGAGAAGCACGGCGAAATCGTGCTGCTCAACATTCCGCCGGTGTTGCGCCCGATCTCCAACGCCTACGAGCACCGCAAGCGCGAACAGGTGGTTCAGATCCGGAACATGTTGCGGCAGAAGCGGATTCCGGTGGTTATCCTGCCGGAGATCGCGCAGGCGCTGCACGACCATTGGAAGCTCGCACCGCCGGTGCACTGACCGAGGGGACCGATGATTCGCACGGCCGCGCTGGCCCATGTTCGCGATCGGCGGCTGTTGCAGGCGCGGTCGGCGCACAAGGACGTCTTCTACATGGCGGGCGGCAAGCTCGACCCCGGGGAGACGCCCCTCGAGGCGTTGTATCGGGAGGTGCGCGAGGAGCTCGGGGTGGAGGTGGCCGGGCATCGCGAACTCGGGGTGTTCGAGTGTCAGGCGTTCGGGGAGGCGCCGGGGGTGCGGTTGCACATGACCTGTTTCACCGCCGATCTGACCGGTGACCCGCGGCCGACGAGCGAGGTGGCCGAGCTGCGCTACTTCACCGGGGGCGAGTACGCGGCGATGCCGCATGTCGCGCCGGGTTCGATGCTGGTGTTCCGGCGGTTGCGCGAACTCGATCTGATCGACTGGTGAGTCAGTCGGCGGGCGTGTCCTCGGTCTCGGGAATCTCGCCCGCGCCCAACGGGATTCGCGTCGCGGCGAGGAAGCCGAGCAGCAGGAACACCGCGGCCACGAGCATGGTGAGCCGAGTGGCGTCGGCGAAACCGCGCGACAGGGCGTCGACGACGGCGCCGGTGCCCTGCTGGTCGCGCAGTCCGGTGATCGCGCCGCCCGCCGAACTGCGGGTGGCCTCGGCGACCTCGTCCGCGGCGTTCGCGGGGAGGCCGGGCACATCGCCGAGCCGGTCGGCGAGGAAGCGCCCGAGCCCGATCGACAGGACGCCGCCGAGCACGGCCGCGCCCAGGGCCGACCCGAGCTGGCGGACCGTGGACTGCGTCGCCGACCCCTGACCCGAGGCTTCGGGCGGGACGCCCGCCAGCACGGTTCCGGCCAACTGCGCCGAGGCGAATCCCAATCCCACCCCGTAGCAGGCCAGCAGCAGCGCCAGCAGCCACGGCGAGATGTGCGCGGACACGCACAGGGCGGTAATCGCGATCGCCACCGCCTCGATCGCCACGCCGAGGCGCACGATCCGCACGGGTCCGAGGCGACGGCCCAGCGCCTCGGTCAGGCCACCGGCGACGAACGCGCCCAGGGCCATCGCCGCCAGGACGAGACCGGCGCGCAGCGGTGACAGTCCCAGCACGTCGACCAGGAACAGCGGCAGCACGAACAGCAGGCCGAATTCGCCGAGGGCGATCACGAACGCGGCGGTGTTGCCCCACCGGAACGCGGGCCGCTCGAACAGCGAAAGGTCCAGCAGCGCAGAGCGATTCACCTGCTCGCGGTGCCGCTCCCAGCGCAGGAACAGCGCCAGCAGCACCAGGCCCACCACGAGCAGGATCGGGATCGCGGACAGGACGAAGTTCTTCGACCAGGTGATGCCGAGCAGATGGAAGTCCCGCAACGGCCGCCACCAGCCGTAGGTCTGCCCCTCGATGAGCGCGAAGACGACCAGCGCGAATCCGGCCGCGCTGAGCAGGAATCCGTCGACGTCCACCCCGCGCGCGTGTTCGGTCTCGCGGGTCTCGGGCACGAGGGTGACGATGCCCGCCAGCACGACCACCCCGATCGGCAGATTCACCAGGAAGATCCAGGGCCAGGTGAACGAGGTCGTCAACCAGCCACCCAGCAGCGGCCCGATCGCCGCCATCCCCGACATGACCGACCCCCACACCGCGAACGCGATCACCCGATCCCGATCCCGGAACATCGCGTTCACCGTCGACAACGTCCCCGGCAGCACCGCCGCCCCGCCCACCCCCTGCACGATCCGCCCCCAGATCAAGGTCCCCGGCGCGTCCGCCCCCGCCGCGATCAGACTCCCGACCACGAACACCACCACCCCCACCGCGAACACCTTCCGCCGCCCCCACCGATCCCCCACCCGCCCCGCCGTGATCAACAACGCCGCGAACACCACCGCATAAACACTGTTCACCCACTGCGCCTGCGTGAACCCCAACCCCAGATCCCCGATGATCACCGGCAACGAGACATTCACAATCGTCCCGTCCAACACCACCATCGCCAACCCCAACGCCAAAACCCCCAACGCCCCCCACCGCCGCCACCCCACCCCCACCTCGGCCTCCACATGACTCATGCGCCCACTCCCGTCATAGACCCCAGCCCACCGAGTTAACGACCAGTTCGCCGACCCACCTCCCCTGAGGTATACACATCCGCTATGACTTGAAACCGCCCTTCTCCCCTGCCCCCGCATCCCCTCCCCTGTCCACACCCTCCCGATTCCCTCCCGTGCCGCGCGCCCTCTGGTGCCCATTCCTGTCCCGCGGCCTCCCAGCGGCCTCCCGGTGTTCCCTCCTGCCCAGCGGCCTCCCGGTCCCCTCTTGCGCCCCGCGGCCTCCCGTCTCCTCCCGGCCCGCGACGACCCGTGCCCCTCTTACCCGGACCCGTTCGGATCCCCCTCTGCCCGGATCCCCCCTGTTCCCTGCCCGCGAGCGCTAGCGAGCGGGCAGGGACAACCGCGACAAAACATCCTCAGCAGCGACCCGGACACCCTCCACATCCCCGTGCCACCCGAGCATGTGCAAAATCGCGTCCGGAATGAGCTGGTGGGCGCGGCTCGGGGCGGCGCCTTCATCGGAGCGGATGTTGATGACCGACTCCACCAGGCGGAACGGCAGGACGTGGGCGGTCGGCGGGACGGTGGCGGCCTCGATCCGGCCGGACAGTTCCTCGTAGTGGCCCCGGAGTTCGTCGCGCCGGTGGCGGAACGATTCGAAGCGCGGGGCGCGGAGTTCGGGGAGGAGGTAGAGGGCGCCGAGATTCCAACGGGCGGCGCACAATTGGCGGACGTCGAAGAGGGCGAGGGCGTAGAGGGCGACCTCGGGGGGCGCGGGATCGGCGCGCAGGGCGCGGGCGAGTTCCAGTGGGCCCGTGATGGTTTCGTCGAGCAGGGCGTCGAGGATGTCGTCCTTGGCGGCGAAGTGGTGATACAGCGACGCCTGACGGATGCCGACGGCGTCGGCGATGCCGCGGGTCGAGGTGCTGGCATACCCCTTGGTGGTGAACAATTCCGCGGCGGCGTCGAGGATTTCGGCGCGCGGGGTCTGGCCCTGACGACGCCGCGGTCCGAGGCGGGGGCGGCCGGGTCCGAGTTGCGTCACGACACCCATTCTGTCCCACCGCCGTACGAACCCCGCCCCGACCTGCGCCGAGAGATTTCTGTCATCCGACAGAAACTCCGGTAACCCAGAAGTTACGGCCGGAGACGAGCCGGATACATCGGCGTCACCATCGGTGACCTCGGGCTTGGAAAACTTTCGAGCGATAGATATTGGCGACCACGCCGAAGGATTCCGCCCATGGCCACCACCCTCACCCCCGAACTCACCGACAACGCCGACCTGGAAAGGTTCGGCTATCGCCCGGTGCTGCATCGCAAGCTCGGCCGCTACGCCTCGTTCGCGGCCGGGTTCTCCTTCGTCTCGATTCTGACCACGATCTTCCAGTTCTTCGGCTTCGGTTACGGCTTCGGCGGCGGCGGGTTCTTCTGGACCTGGCCGATCGTCTTCGCCGGGCAGTTCCTGGTGGCCCTGAACTTCGCGGAACTGGCCGCGCGCTACCCCATCTCGGGCTGCATCTATCAGTGGTCGCGCCGACTGGCCGGGGAGCTGGTCGGCTGGTTCGCGGGCTGGATGATGATCATCGCCCAGATCGTGACCGCCGCGGCCGCCGCGATCGCCCTCCAGGTGGTGCTGCCCTCGATCTGGAGCGGCTTCCAGCTCGTCGGCACCGACACCGCGCTGACCTCCCCCTCGGGCGCGACGAACGCGGTCCTGCTGGGCAGCGCGCTGCTGGTGGTGACGACGGTCGTCAATGTCGTGGGCATCGAACTCATGTCGCGGATCAACACGATCGGGGTGACGATCGAGATCGTCGGCGTGCTCGCCACGGTGGCGCTGTTCTTCACCCACACCGATCGCGGTCCGGGCGTCGTGTTCGACACCTCGACCGCCGCGCCCGGCCCGTACTGGGCGGCGTTCCTGGTGTCGGGTCTCATGGCCGCCTACGTGATGGTCGGATTCGATTCCGCCGGTGAGCTTTCCGAGGAGACGAAGAATCCGCGCCGGGTCGCCCCGCGCACCATCCTCACGGCGCTGACGGTCTCCGGGATCGGCGGCGGCCTGATGCTGCTGGGCGCGCTCATGGCCGCCCCCAGCCTCGACGACGGCAAGCTGGGCACCGAGGGGCTGGCGTACGTGATCTCCTCGAAGCTGGACAGCCCCGCCGGGAAGGTGTTGCTGGCCTGCGTGGCGGTCGCTATCACGGTGTGCACCTTGGCGATTCAGACGGCGGGTTCGCGGCTGATGTTCTCCATGGCCCGCGACGGCAAACTGCCCTTCGCCCGTCGGCTCGCGGCCGTGCACCCCCGCTTCGGCACGCCCGTCCTGCCCGCCGTGGTGATCGGTGTGCTCGGCATCGCCCTGCTGGTGGTGAATCTCGGCAACGCGGCCCTGTTCGCCACCCTCGCGAGCGTCTGCATCGTCACCCTGTACCTCGCCTACCTCCTGGTGACCGTGCCCCTGCTCGTCCGGCGGATCTCCGGCTGGCCCGCCGCCGAAACCGACTCCGGCGAAAGGCTTTTCGCGCTCGGCCGCTGGGGCATCCCCGTGAACGCCGCGGCCGTGGTCTGGGGCATCGCCATGGCGGTGAACCTCGCCTGGCCGCGCGCGGAGGTCTACACACCCAACGGCGGCGGCTGGTGGATGCTCTGGGCCGCACCGCTTTTCGTCGCCCTCACGATCCTGGTCGGCATCGTGGTGCACCGCGTCGTGGTCGCCCGGCCCGCCGCCGCGGCCGCACCCGTACCGCAACCTGCCTGAGCCGCACGCCCCACCCGAAAGCCCCGGCCGAAGGCGGCACCCGACGGCCGGGGCCCGACGAGAGGAAGACCATGACCACCGCGTCCACGACCGGCGCACGCGAGCACGCCCGCGCCCAAGCGGCGAGCGCGACGATCACCGCCCCTACTCTCCCCGACGAGGTAGACAGCGACAAAGTTCTTGTCGCCCAACGCATCCCGGCGCACGGCTACGCGAATATCGTCCTGGCCCGGGGAACTCGGGTCCGGTTGAGCGATCCCGCCGGCGCGGCCTGCGCCCATCTCCTGCTGTTGCGCGCCGAATCCCCTTGGGAGCGGCTGAATGTCGCCGATACGGTGAAGGTCCCCTGGCAGGCGTACCTCGGTCCCGGGCATCCGCTGCTCTCGGATCAGGGCCGCGTCCTGGCGACCATCGTGGCCGACACCTCCACCCATCACGACGCCCTCTGCGGCCCCGGCCAGGCCGCCCGGCGAATCCTCCGGCTGGCCGGTACGAAACACGGTCTCGAGCCCCGGGACATCGGCCCCACCGTCTCCCTGTTCCGCGGCGTGCGCGTGGCGTCGGACGGCGCGCTCGTCCCGACCGGAAGCGCGGGCGCGGGGACCTCGGTCGATCTGCTCATCCATCTGCCGGTCACCCTGCTGGTCGTCAATGCCGAACATCCCCTGGACCCTGCCCCGCCGACCGACCTCGATCTGGTCGCCTGGTCCGCGCCCGGCGATCTCACCCGCGAGTACAACACCGAACCCGAATACCGCCGCGCCGTCGAGAACACCGAAACCGCTTGGCGCGCAGCGCATCCGCAGGAGGTACCGGCATGAGCACGATCGTTCTCGACGAGACCGTCCCCGCCCGTTCCCCGTGGTCGACCGTGGTCCGCGCGGGTGAGCGGCTGGAGATCATCGATCTGCACGGCAACCAGGCCGTCGACTGCCTGCTCTACGCCGCCGCCGACACCACCGACCGGTACAGCGCGCAGGCCACGATCACCGCGCAGCGCAATATCTTTCTTACTACCGGCAGCGTCCTCTACACCGAGAACGGCACGGCCCTGATGACCGTCGTCGCCGACGAGGTCGGCAATCACGACACCGTCGCGGGCGCCTGCTCCCAGGAGTCGAACACCCTGCGCTACGGCCACCACACCCGCCACCAGCACGCCTGCGTGGAGAACTTCCTCGCCGAGGGCCTGAAGTGGGGTCTGGGCAAACGCGATCTGGTGTCGAACATCAACTGGTTCATGAACGTCCCCGTCGAGCCGGACGGCACCCTCGGCATCGTCGACGGCCGCTCCGCCCCCGGCAAGAAGGTCACCCTCCGCGCCGACACCGACACCCTCGTCCTGATCTCCAACTGCCCCCAGATCAACAACCCTTGCAACGGTTTCGACCCCACTCCGGTACGGATGGTGGTGACGCTATGACCGCGCGCGAGCCCGAGGTCCGGAGTCCGGGGACAACGGACGGCGGCCACGCGATCACCGAACAAGAACCTCGACCTCGGAGTCCGGAGCCGACGGATCGCAGCCGAGTGACCGCCGCGCGCCATGTCGAGGTGCTACGACCGGGGATGCTGACCACCGTGCAGGACTGGCCCGGCCGGGTCGGGTACTGGCATGTCGGGGTGCCGCCGTCGGGGCCGATGGACGATCTGTCGTTCCGGCTCGGCAATCGGGTGCTCGGGAACTCCGAGGGTGCAGCGGGTTTGGAGTGCACGCTGAGCGGGCCGGTGCTGCGCTTCACCGCGGCGACCACGGTGTGCGTGACAGGCGCGCCCACAGCGGTGACCGTGAACGGAAGCCCTGTGGCGCAATGGCGTTCGGTGCCCGTCCCGGCGGGCGGGGTGCTCGAGGTCGGGGCGGTCGGCGGACCGGGAATGCGCTGCTACATCCTGTTCGCGGGCGGACTCGAGATTCCCGAATACCTCGGCAGCGCGGCGACTTTCACGCTGGGACGGTTCGGCGGCGCGACGGGTGCGGCGCTGCGGGTGGACGACCGCCTCACTCTCGGAACGGAATACGGCCCGACCGCCGCCGCGGTGCCCGGCGACGAGCGCCCGGTCATCTCCTCACGCTGGGAGCTGGCCGTCACCGAGGGGCCGCACGGCGCGCCGGAGTTCTTCACCCGCGCCGACTTCGACACCATTCTCGGGACCGACTACGAGGTGCACTTCAACTCCGATCGCACCGGCGTGCGCCTCACCGGACCTCGCCCGCAGTGGGCCCGTACCGACGGCGGTGAGGCGGGCCTGCACCCGTCCAACATCCACGACACCGCGTACTCCGTGGGCGCGCTGGACTTCACGGGCGACACTCCGATCCTGCTCGGCCCGGACGGCCCGAGCCTGGGCGGATTCGTCTGCCCGGTCACGGTGGTGGCCGCCGATCGGTGGAAGCTCGGCCAGCTCGCGCCGGGCGACAAGGTCCGGTTCGTCCCGGTCCGCGCGGAGCGGGCGGCGTCGCTGCGCGAGACCGGTCCCGCCCGACGCGCGCAGTGGCCGTTCGTACTGTCCTCCGGCGGCGACGCCGATGACGGCGTGCTGGCCCGCGACGACGCCGACGACACCACGTCGGTGACCTATCGTCGCGCCGGAAACGACGGTGTACTGGTCGAATACGGGGATATGACCCTGGATCTCGGATTGCGCGCCCGGGTGCACGCGCTGCACCGGCATCTCCTCGAACGCGGCGAACCGGGCATCACCGAATTGACGCCGGGCGTCCGCTCGCTCCAGGTCCGCTTCGATCCCGACCGGCTCGCCACCCCGAAACTGCTGCGACTGCTGCGCGAGGCGGAGGCGCTGCTCCCGTCGGTGACGGAACTCGTGGTGCCCAGCCGCACGGTGCATCTGCCGCTGTCCTGGGACGATCCGGCCACCCGCGAGGCCATCATCCGCTACATGCACGGGGTGCGCGCCGACGCGCCGTGGTGTCCGTGGAATATCGAATTCATCCGGCGCATGAACGGTTTGGCCGATGTGTCGGAGGTCTTCGACACCGTTTTCGCGGCCGAATACCTGGTGCTCGGCCTCGGCGACGTCTATCTGGGCGCGCCCGTGGCCACGCCCACCGATCCGCGGCATCGGCTGGTCACCACCAAATACAATCCGGCGCGGACGTGGACGCCGGAGAACGCGGTCGGCATCGGCGGCGCGTACCTGTGCGTCTACGGGATGGAGGGGCCGGGCGGCTACCAGTTCGTCGGCCGCACCACTCAGGTGTGGAATCACCGCTGGGCGCCGGGCGACGCCGAAAGGCCGTGGCTGCTGGACTATTTCGATCGCATTCGCTGGTATCCGGTGTCGGCGGAGGAATTGCTCGATCTGCGAGCCGATTTCGCGGCGGGCGACTGCCGGTTGCGGACCGAGGACGGTGAGTTCCGGCTCGCCGACTATCGCGAATTCCTCACGGCCAACGCCGATTCCATCGCCGACTTCCGCACCCGCCAGGCCGCCGCCTTCACCGCCGAACGCAACTCCTGGCGGGCCGCGGGCGAACTGGCCGAGACGAAGGGAACCCGCTAGGCATGACCACCTGGATCAGCCGCCGCACCGACAGCGAGATCGACGCCGAAACCTCCTCGACCACAGGGGAATTGGCTGGTCTACGCCTGGCGGTCAAGGACAATATCGACGTGGCCGGGCTGCCCACCACGGCCGGATGCCCGGAGTACGCGTATTCGCCCGAGCGTGACGCGGACGCCGTCACCGCGCTGCGATCGGCCGGGGCGGTCGTGGTCGGCAAGACCAACCTCGACCAGTTCGCGACCGGGCTGGTCGGCACGCGCTCCCCCTACGGTGTCGTACCCGACGTCCGGCGGCCCGAATTCGTCTCGGGCGGTTCGAGTTCCGGTTCAGCGGTCGCGGTCGCGCGGGGCGAGGCGGATATCGCCCTCGGCACGGATACGGCCGGTTCGGGACGCGTACCCGCCGCGTTCCAGGGCATCGTGGGAATCAAGCCGACGGTCGGGGTGATCTCCACCGCGGGCGTCGTGCCCGCCTGCCGCTCGTACGACTGCGTGACGATCCTCGCGGCGGACCTCGCCCTCGCCGACCGCGCCATGGGCGTGCTGGCCGCGGGTGCGCCGGGCCGGGCGTGGCCGAGTGATACCCGGCTGGCCGCGCCGCCGGAACCCGTTGTGGCGGTGTTCGATCCGCTGCCGGATCTGGATCCGGACTGGGTCGCCGACTACGAGCGGACGCTGGCCGTGTTGCGGGAACGCGGGGCGCGGCTCGTCGCGGTGGATCCCGAACCGTTCCTGGCCGCCGCGCGACTGCTGTACGAGGGCGGGCTGGTCGCCGAAAGATACTCGGCCGTAGGCGATTTCGTGGACACCGCCCCCGAACACCTCGATCCGACCGTGGGCGCGATCATCCGCGGCGCGCGCGACATCCCCGCCCATCGCCTCGTCACCGACCGCGCCGAGGTCGAGCGCCTGCGCACGATCGCCATGGCGAGCCTCGCCGGGGCCGACGCCCTGCTCACCCCCACCGCGCCGATCCAGCCGACCATCGCGGCCGTCACCGCCGACCCGATCGGCGTGAACGCCCGAGTCGGCACCTACACCAACTTCTGCAACCTCTTCGACCTGTGCGCGGTATCCGTCCCCGCGGGCGCCCCCGGCTTCGGCGTGACCGTCCTGGCCCGCGCCTTCGACGACGCGATCGCCCTCGACATCGCCGCCCTCATCACCGGCCACCCCCTCACCCACCCCTGGCCCACCCGCATCGCCCCCACCCACGACCTGGTCGTCTTCGGCGCCCACCTCCGCGACCAACCCCTCGCCCACCAACTGACCGACCTCGGCGCCCGCTGGGCGGGCGAGGTCCGTACGTCCCCCCACTACCGCCTGGCCGCCCTCGACACCACCCCACCCAAACCAGCCGTAACCCGCTGCCCCCCAGAGGAATCCGGCGTCTCGATAGCAGGCGAACGCTGGCTCCTCTCCCCCGCCGCCCTCGGTCACTTCCTCGCCGCCCTCCCGGCCCCGATGCAGCTGGGCAAGGTGGAACTCGACAATGGTTGCTGGACAACGGCTTTCGGTTGCGATGGCGCCGCGGCTGCGGCGGGCAAGGACATCAGCGAGTACGGCAGCTGGCGCGCGGCCCTGGCGGCGGGGGCAACGACCTAGAATCCTGTCCCCAATGCGGTGGACATGTACGATGTCGCTGGACCCACGCCCGCACATCGGGGATGGGTCATTGCCGAATCCGAGCAATCATCGCCGGAATCCATCCCGGTCGCAGGCAATGAAATGTAGGGGGATAGCCGTGTCGAAGGAAATCGGGGGAAAGACCTTCAGGAAAAACCCCAACCCACCGTCCGAGGAACATGTCGCTCGCATGTTGGCCTCTGCCGCCGAGTGGCAGCGGAAGAAGGATGCCGTGCCACCGGAAGAGCGGTTTCATCTGTCCGACAAGTTCGGCGGATGGGATTTCGATGGTACAGAGTTCGCCGGAGAAGTGAACGAGAAACAACGACAGCGGCGAGACCGCGAGCAAGGCGATAACGCAAACGAAGAGTAGGGGCCGAACCGGATTCCAAGTGCCCCTACTCACGAGAAGTTGCCATCATCGACCCAGCGAAGAGAATGTCGCGAGGTGAACTACTCGGGCGGAAGGGCGGCGATGGCCTCGATCTCGACCAATGCCCCCGGGACCGCCAGGCCGGAGACGAAGACTCCCGTGATAGCGGGCGGGTTGGGTCGTCGACCCCAAATTTCCTGGAAGGCGGCGAAGCCTTCCTGAAGGGGCTCGCCCGCTTTGATGAAAATCGTCCACTTGACGATGTTCTCCAGATCGCCGCCCGCGGCTCGGACACAGCTCTGGATGTTCAGAAGGGCTTGGCGGGACTGGGATTTCAGGTCGGGGCCGACGAGGCTGCCGGTGGCGTCCGTGCCGTTCTGGCCGCCGATGTGGAGGGTGTCGTAGCCCGCGGGGATGCGAACCGCTTGGCTGTAGGCCGGGTTGCTGTGCATGTCGGGGGGATTGATGTGGGTGACGGTCGTCATGGGCGCACCTTAGCGGCGGGGGGTGACGGGTTCGGTCAGTCGGAGACCTGGGTTGCCTCGGGGAAGGTGGCGTCGCGGATGATGCGCAGGCTGGTGACGAGGGCCTCGCGTTGGTCGGGGGTGAGGGGGGTGAAGAACCAGCGGTCGACGACCTCGATGTACTCGGGCAGGACCTTGGCCAGGCGGGCCGCGCCCGCGTGCGTGAGGACCGCGTAGGAGCTGCGGCGGTCGGTCGGGTCGGCCTCGCGGCGGGCGAGGCCGTTGCGTTCGAGACGGTCGACGAGCCTGGTCACGCCGCTGGTGGACAGCTGGGTCTGCGCGGCGAGGACCGTCATGCGCAGCCGGGAGCCGGGCGAACGGCTCAGCCGCATGAGCGCGATGAAGTCCAGCAGCGACAGGCCGTTGGCCGACCACGTCTCCTCCAGTTTCATGCGTAGACCCCGCCCGGCCTCGAACAACAGGCCCACCTCGGTGAGCCGCGGATCGTCGAAGAGGTCGGTGTGGTCCATATCCGCCACTCTAACAAAAACTTGCCGCGCGGATAGTTGACACGCGTAACAAATCGAACCTACCGTTGCGGCGAGGATATTCCTCGACGCAACTACTTGGAGGTCGTGATGTCGTCCACCTGGCTGGCGGGTTTCCGGTCCGCGGTGATCAGCCCCTACGAGCGGATTCAGCTGCAAGCGTCGCGCGGCTTCGCCGACGAGACGGTGCGGCAGGTGCTGCGCCTGGTGGGTGGCGGTGCGCGGGTACGGGTTCGGCTCAGTAATCGGTACGGGACCGAGCCGCTCGTGGTCGCGGCCGCGCGGGTGGCCCTGCGCAAGGCGGGTGCGGAGATCGTGGGCGAGACCGAGCGGGTCGTGCGGTTCGACGGAGCGGATCAGGTCACGATCCAGGCGGGGGACGAAATCGTCAGCGACGCAATCGATCTGGCCGTCGAAGCGGGCGACGACCTGGTGCTGAGCCTGTACCTGCCCGAGGCGACCGGGCTCGCCACCTTCACGCACAGCGCGTTCGAGAGGGCCTATATCGCGCCGGGCGATCGGGTCGCCGCGCCGGATCTCGCCGAGGCCGAGGAGTCGACGTCGCGATTCTTCGTCACCGGGGTGGACGTCCTCGCGCCCGCGGCCGCACCGGTCGTGGTGGCCTTCGGGGATTCGTGGTTCGAGGGGGCGGGGACCACCGTCGGGGCGAATCACCGCTCGGTCGATTTCCTGAACGCCCGCCTGCGCGAGGGGTGGATCGTCAATCAGGGCATCGGTGGAAACCGGTTGCTCACCGACGAAGTGGGCGCGCACGGGCTGGCCCGTTTCGAGCGTGACGTGCTGGCGGTGCCGGGTGTCACCCACGTGCTCGCCAACTTCGGCATCAATGATCTGATCCTCGACGGCACGGCGTCGATCAGGGATCTGATCGACGGCTACACCGAACTCGCTCGCCGCGCGCACGCCGCGGGGCTGCCGATCTACGCCAATACGGTGGGGCCGTTCGCCGGTGTCGTCTATCCGGGGCTCAGCGTCGACACCGGCATTCCCGCTCGGCACGAGATCAACGAATGGCTGCGTGGCACAACGGTCTTCGATCGCGTCTTCGATGTCGCCGCGGCCGTGGCGTCGCCCGACGATCCGGACCTCATCCGCCCGGATCTGGACAGCGGCGACGGGCTGCATCTGAACGACGAGGGAGCGCGAATCATGGCCGCCGCCATGGATTTTCCGCTGGTGCGGTAAGCCCTGCCGTCCGGCCCTGGGGGCCGGACGGCAGGGACAAAGGGGAGGCCCACGGCCCGGGAGGAGGGGTAACGGAAGCCCACGGGCGGACGGCAGGGACATGGGGGAGCCGACGCCCGAACGGCAGGCACATGGGAAGCCCACGCCCGAACGGCAGGCACATGGGAAGCCCACGCCCGAACGGCAGGCAGGTGGGGAGCCCACCCGGACAGCAGGGACGTGGGGAGCCCACCCCCGAACAGCAGGGACAAGGGGAAACCCACGGCCACCGGGTAGCCCCCCTACCGGGGCTTGACCTCCGCCAACAGCTCCGGCCCCCGCTCCAGTAGCCGCCGCTCGGCCAACCGAGCCGCGAACAACGCCACCCCGAGACCGATGGCTATCCCGACCGGGACCGCAACCCATTGGAGCAGCCAGCTTTTCAGCAAGGCCCCCGTGGTCAGGATCGCGATGACCGGCGCGCAGAAGATGATCTGGCCGGTGCCCACGGTGATCTGGAGGAGGGCGCGGGCGCAGCCGGGGTTGGCGCCGCCGCCCGCGAAGGGGTTGCCTCGTTGTTGTGGCACGGGATACGCGGCGTACACGGACAGGTACATGGCCGTACCTATTCCGACCCCGAGCAGTACCGGCAGGGTGGCGAAGCCCCACGGGTACAGCTTGGCGAGCCCGACCACGGGGGGCAGGACGAGGGTGAGGAGCAGGCCGAACGGGGCGACGATGAGCACCCAGGCCAGCATGCGGCCGCGGACGTCGGCGCGGGCGGCGCCGGGGACCACCAGGGTCTGCCAGATGGCCGTGCCGTCGAAGCCGTACATGTTGGCGCTGGCCATGGCCGCCATCCACACCACGAACGCGCCCGCGAACGGCAGGGCGCCCTGATTGTGTTGCAGCGCCAGGAAGATCGGCACCACGATGCCGATCAGCATGAGCGGCAGCAGCGCCGCCCGGCGGCGACTGTCCCGCCACCAGGTGCGCAACTCCTTGGCCACCACCGCGCCCAGCGGATCGGCCGGCAGCAGCCGATCCAGCACTCCCACACCGGAATTCGCGCGCACCCGACCGGCCGCGGCCTCGGGGGTGGTGAGCCGACGACGCAGCAGCACCGCCCACGCCTGCCACAGCAGCAGCGAGAGCAGTACCGAACCACCCACCGCGGCCGTACCGAACCACCACTGTCCACGCGCCGCCGCCTCCACCGCGTACGGCGCCCAGCCCGACGGGGAGATCCGCAGCGCCAGGGCCACCGGCGGCGAGGCGTGCTCGAGCCGGGGGCCGACATAGCTGATCAGCAGCTGGATCGGGTAGTACGCGAGACCGCTCATGGCGGCCAGCACGACGCCGAGATCCTTGCCGCGCCGCGATCGCATCGCCGCGCCGATCCACGCCAGCAGCACCCGCGACAGCACGACCACGAACACGAGCTGCGCGATCGCCCCGACGACCGCGAAAAGTGCTGGGAGCACACCGAATTGGGCGCCGAGCAGGACCAGCCCGCCGAACGCCACGAGATTCACCAGCGCGGCGGGACCGGTGAAGGCCGCGGCCAGCAGACCCACCGCGAGCTGCCGATAGCTGATCGGCAACAGCCGGAAATGCTCGGGCTGCAATGTCTCGTCGCTGCTGCCGGTGAGCACGGGGCCGCAGATCCAGCCCAGCGTCCACACGGCGTACAGCGCGGCGGCGGCGTTCGTGGCGGCGCGCACGTCCCATGCGTAGCCGACGCCCGCCAGCAGACCCGCCGTGGCGACGGCCGCGACGACGCCGACCGCCAGCCCGATCCAGAAGCCCACCGCTGCCCGGCCGCCGCTCATCGCCCGCGTGGTGAGCCGCCACCGCATGCGGATCAGGACGCCAACCACGCCAGCCCCTCGTCGCCCGCGACGCGCCCGCCGACCAGCCGCACGAACGCCTCCTCCAGCGTGCCCGCGCCGCGCACCTCGTCCACCGTGCCCGCCGCGACGACCCGGCCGCGATTGATCACCGCGAGCCGATCGCACAGGTTCTCCACCAGCGCCATCACGTGGCTCGACAGCACCACCGAGCCGCCGGAGGCCACGAAGCGTTGCAGGATGGTGCGAATCGTCCTGGCGGACACCGGATCCACGGCCTCGAGCGGTTCGTCGAGCACCAGCAGGCGCGGCGCGTGCAGCAGCGCGGTCGCCAGGCCGATCTTCTTGCGCATACCCGCGGAGTAGTCGACCACGAGGGTGTTCTCGGCGCCGTCGAGTTCGAGCACGCTCAGCAGTTCCTGGGCGCGCTCGGCCACCGTGCCCGGCGCCATCCCGCGCAAAAGCCCTGTGTAGGTGAGCAATTCGCGTCCGGTGAGCCGCTCCGGCAACGCCAGCCCGTCGGGCAGCACGCCCACGATCGTCTTGGCGTGCACCGGATCCGACCACACGTCGAACCCGAAGATCTCCGACCGCCCCGCGTCCGGCCGCAGCAGTCCCACGGCCATCGACAGCGTCGTCGTCTTCCCGGCCCCGTTCGGCCCGACCAGCCCGAAGAACGACCCGGCAGGCACCTCGAGCGCGACCCCGTCCACCACCCAGGGCCCACCGAATCCCTTGTACAACCCACTCAATCGCAAAGCAGGCGAATTATCCGTTTCCAAAGCTCCCCTCCTCCAACCCAAGCCAGAACAGTCGACCCACCCTACGGAATCGCCATCCCCACCCCGTTCTGTTAATCCCCGCGTGTCGAGAGCCCCCACCCCCACACCGGACAAACCCGGCGATAAACATCCACAGTACCCCGACAAGACGAAGGCACCATGGGAAAACACCTCATCGACCTCGACGACGAACTACTGGAAACCGCCCGACACGACCTGGGCACGACCGGAATCCCCGAGACAATCGACGCGGCCCTTCGATCAGCGCTCGCCACGGCCATCCGAGCCCGCGACATCGACCGGCTCTGGCGAACGGACGGACGCGCCCGCCTACCTCAGGAGCGTCGCGGGATCGAGGGTGACCGCGAAGGGTGAACCCAGCGTCACCGGCCGCCCGGCGGCGACGCGGTGCGTCAGCTCGTATCGGCCGCGGGCCAGCGCGTGCGCGAACAGCACCGGAGGTTGCTCGCCGGGCCGATGACCTTCGAAGGGGCCGGTTTCGATACGCCAGTAGTTCGCGATGCGGGCCTGGGCATACAGCAGGGGTTTGACCAGACGATCCTGCAAGCTCGTGGGTGGTGACACGATCTCGACGGCGAGCAGTACCTGGTCGGCGGGAATTCCCGTCGCGTCCATGTCCACTCGCCCTCGACCGACGATCAGGTCGGGGATGGGTTCGTCCTCGCCGCTGAGTACACCGACGCCGGGGAGCACCCAAAAGGACTGCGGCGCAGCCGTTTCCAGGACAGCGAACAGCCCGGTCAAGAGCTTCTGGTGCAACGGCGTCGGGGCGGGACTGACGACCAGCTGGCCGTTCAGGACCTCGTACCTGAGACCGTTCTCGGGAATGCGGTCGAGATCCGCGGCCGTCCATCTGCCCAGGACGGGCGGAAATACGGCTGCCATCTCGGGCATGAACATCGGCTCCCCTATCCTCGGCCAGCAAATCCCCGCTCCTGAACGAAGAACGGAGCTTACCTCCGAGCCCACCTCCGGACGCCCCACGACGGCCGGAGACGAAACCCTCACTCCACCACGATCACCCGAACCTCATCCTCGGCCTCCACCGACTCCCCCGCGTCCACGAACCAGTGCGTGACCTCCCCGTCCGTCACATCCGCGTCCGCGTCCCCACTCGGCAGCACCGACAGGGCACCGGCGGTGGCGCTCGCCAGGAACTCGGCCAGGAGCGCGGGGCCGGCGGCGGAGCGGGTGTACGTCGTCGACTCGTAGTCGACTTCGTGGGTCTCGCGCAGGGATTCGGCTCGGTCGAGGGCCTGGTCCTGGGTCAGTCGGACCCAGGTGCCGTCGGAGGCGCGGGTGATGAAGGCCGGGTGGTCCTCGTGGAGGGGGCGGACTCGGTCGGCGTAGGAGACCGGGTGGGCGGGGGCGGCGGTGATGTCGGCTCGGACCTTCGGGTTGGTGGGGACCAGCCAGCGGACCGACTTGGCGGCCGGTTCGAGGGCGATGCCGAAACCGGCTCCGGCGGAGACGATTTCGCCGAAGGACAGGCCGTCGGCGAACAGTACCGCGGCGCCCGCCTTGTGGACGGCCCAGACCGCGACCGCCGCGTCCAGGGAGCGGGGCAGCGCGATCGCCACGATGTCGCCGGGGCCGACGCCGCGGTTGATCAGCACCCGCGCGAGCTGCGAGGAGCGCGAATCCACCACGTGGTACGGCACTTCCGCGCCGTCGACGAGCAGGGCGGGAGCCTGCGGATCCTCCTCGACCACCTCGCCGAGGGCCTTGGCGACCGTGCGGGCGCCGACCCGGGCGGGCCGGTCCGCGCCCGTCGCGGCGGGATCGCCCGAGCCCGCGAGGATGCGGGCGCGTTCGTCCTCGTCGAGGATGTCGATGTCGCCGACGAGCGCGTCGGTGTCGCCGAGCAGCGCCTCGAGCACCCGCAGCATGCGTCCGGACAGCGTGGCCACCTCGTCGGCGGTGAACCGGCTGCCCAGGTACTTCCAGGTCAGCTCGATCGTCGACTCCGCGGTCACCAGTAGGGTCAGCGGGTAGTGCGTGGCGTCGTTGACGCCCACACCGGTGACCGACATGCCGTCGATGGAGCTGGCGGCGGCGATCGCCTCCTTGTCCATCGGATACGACTCGAACACCAGCAGCGTGTCGAATTGCGCTCCGGCGCCGGAGATTCGCTGGATATCGGTCAGCCCGACGTAGTGGTGCTCGAGCAGATCCGCCTGATCGCGCTGCAACCGGCCCAGCAGTTCCTCGACGGTGAGCCGGTCGTCCACCCGCACCCGCACCGGCAGCGTGTTGATGAACAGACCCACCATCGACTCGACGCCGGGCAGTTCCGGCGGCCGACCCGACACGGTCGCGCCGAACACGACGTCGCCGCGTCCGAGCAGCCGCCCGAGCAGGATGCCCCACGCCGCCTGCACCAGCGTGTTCACCGTGACGCCGAGTTCGGCGGCGTGCTTGGTGATGCGGCGGGTGCGGTCGGCGTCGATCTCGGTGATCAGCTTGCCGATCTCGTAGTCCTCGGACGCGCGCGGCTGCGGCGCGAGCGCGGTCGGCTCGTCCACCCCCGACAGTGCCTTGGCCCAGGTCCGCAGCGACGCGTCGCGATCGCGCGCGGCGAGCCAGGCCAGGAAGCTGCGGTAGGACGTCACCCGCGGCAGCGCGGTCTGATCGCCGCGCACCGCGTACAGCACCAGCATGTCGCGCATGAGCAGCGGCATCGACCAGCCGTCGAGCAGGATGTGGTGGGTCGTGATGCCCAAACTCCACCGATCCGCGCCCGTCCGGTACAGCGTGAACCGCATGAGCGGCGCGACGGCCATGTCGAAGTGCGTCCGGCGATCCACCTCGACCAACCGCTGCAACTCCGGAAGTCGTTGCGGCTCGGGCAGATGCGTGAGATCCACCTCCCGCCACGGCGCCTCCACCCGATCGAGCACGACCTGCACGGCATGCCCGTCGGAGTCGGTGACGAAGGCGGTGCGCAGGTTCGGGTAGCGGTCCAGGATCGCCTGCGCCGCCGCCCGCAACCGGGCCACGTCCAGCGTGCCGCCGAGGTCGACGACCGCCTGCATGGTGTACACGTCGACCGTCGCCTGCGTCATCAGCGCGTGGAACAGCAGACCCGACTGCAACGGCGACAGCGGCCAGACATCGTCGAGCGCGGGGTAATCCCGTTCCCACACTTCGATATCCGACTGCTCGACCGTCACCAGCGGCAGATCCGACGGGGTGAGACCCCCGGCGTCCGGCCGTTGCGCGTGCCGCGCCAGCGCGGTCAGCGCCGCGACCCACAGGTCGGCGAATTCGGCCACCCGCTCGCGGGTCAGCAGACCCGTCGGGAAGGCGAACGAGGCGCCCAGGCGCGGGCCGGCCGCGCCGTCGGTGACGATCGCGTTGATATCGATCGTCGCGTTGGCGGGCATGTCGGTGTCCATCTCGGCGTCGAGACGACCCAGGTCGGCGGTCGGCACCCAGCCCAGCTCCGCGAACCGCGACACCGCGTCGCCGTCCGCGCCCGCGACGCGGCCCAGGTAGTTGAAGCTGATCTGGCCCGCGCCGCCGAGCTGATCGGCGGTCTCCGGATTGAGGTAGCGCAGCAGGCCGTAGCCGAGCCCCTTGTCGGGCACCGCCAGCAGCTGCTCCTTGATCGACTTCACGACCTCGCCCAGGGCCGCGCCCCCGGCGAACGCGTCGTCGAGGTCCGCGCCCGCCAGATCCAGCCGCACCGGGTACGCGCTGGTGAACCAGCCGACCGTGCGGGACAGATCCGCGCCCGGGACCACGTCCTCCTCGCGCCCGTGACCCTCGAGCTTGACCAGCGTCGCGTCGCCGTGGTCCGCGCCGCGCCAGCGCGACACCGCCAGCGCCAGCGCCGACAGCAGTCCGTCGTTGACGCCGCCTCGGTACAGGCCCGGGATGGCGGTCAGCACCGCGTCGGTGACGTCCTCCGGCAGGCTGACCTCGACCCGGTCCACGGTCGCGAAGGTGTCGACGACGGGATCGAACGCGCGGTCGCCCAGCAGCGGATCCGGCGTGGCCGAAACCCGTTGCCAGAACGGCAGTTCCGCGACCCGATCGGCATCGGTGGCCGCGTCGGCGAGGGCGTGCGCCCACCGCCGCATCGAGGTCCCGTTGGCGGGCAGGGCCACCGGCTGCCCCGCGGCCAGCTGCGACCACGCCACGGCCAGATCCGGGATGAGGATGCGCCAGGACACGCCGTCGACCACGAAGTGGTGCGCCACGACCAGGAGGACGTCCCGCCGCCCGGCGCCCTCGAACGCGAACCACACGAACTGCGCCATGGCCGCGTTCGCCGGATCCAATCGGCCCAGCGCCGCGTCGTATTCGACGCTCGCCCGCCGCGTCAGCTCCGCATCGGAGATGTCGCCCGGCAGGTCGACCCGGCGCACCAGCGCCTCGACGTCGACCGCGTGCCGGTCCAGCGCCTCGAAGACCCACCGATTCTCGGTGCGCCGCAAGCGGGTTCGCAGCACATCGTGGTGCTCGAACACGGCCGCGATGGTCGCGACCAGGGTCGGCCGGTCGATGCCGTCGGGCAACCGCAGCTCCATCGACTGCGAGAAGCGTTGGTAGGACGACCCGCTCGACAGGATCGAGCTCATGATCGGCGTCAGCGGGATCTCGCCCACGCCGCCGCCGGGCAGTTCCGGCAGGCGCTGCTGCTCGGTCTCCGCGCCGAAGGTGGCGATCTCGGCCAGGGCGGCGACGCTGCGCCGCTCGAACACGTCGCGCGGGGTGAACTGCACACCGCGCGCCTTGGCCCGCGACACCAGCTGGATGGACAGGATCGAGTCGCCGCCGAGGGCGAAGAACGAATCGTCCAGGCCCACCTGCTCCACGCCGAGCACCTCGGCGAAGACGGCGGCGATGACCGCCTCGATCTCGCTGGCGGGGGCGCGGAATTCGCGCGGGGCGAGTTCCGGTTCCGGCAGCGCCCGCCGATCCAGCTTGCCGACCGGGGTGAGCGGGATCTCGTCGAGCACCACGATCGCCGAGGGCACCATGTGCGGCGGCAGCGTGCGCGCCACGAACTCGGTCAACCGGGCCGGATCCACCGCGCGGTCCGGCGCGCCGAGCACGTAGGACACCAGAATCGTTGCGCCCGCGGCGGTTTCGCGGCCCATGGTGAACGCGAACTCGACGTCGGGATGGCGGCCCAGCACCGCGTCGATCTCGCCGAGTTCGATGCGGAAGCCGCGGATCTTCACCTGGAAGTCCGAGCGGCCCACGTAGTCGAGTTCCCAGTGCACCCGCGGCGAGGCCAGATTGCCGTGCCGCTCATCGGGTTCGGCGAACCAGCGCACCACGTCACCGGTGCGGTACATCCGGCTGCCCGGCGCACCCCACGGATTGGCGACGAACCGCTCCGCGCTCAGCCCGGCCCGGTTCTGGTAGCCGCGCGCCACCGCGCCGCCCGCCAGGTACAGCTCGCCCGCCACGCCCGGCGGCACCGGATTCATCCGCGCGTCCAGCACCAGCGCCGACATGCCGTGCACCGGCGTGCCGATGGTGATGTGGCGACCCGGGAACAACCGCGCGTAGGAGGAGATGATCGTGGTCTCGGTGGGGCCGTAGGCGTTGAAGTACTTGCGCCCCGGCTGCCACTTGGCCAGCAGTTCCGGCGTGGTGACGTCACCGCCGACGGAGGTGACCAGCAGCTGTTCCTGCCCGGCCGGATCCATCGTGCCCAGCACCGCCGGGGTGATGATGGTGTGGGTGACCCCCTCGGTCCGCAGCAGTTCGGCCAGATCGGGTCCGCCGATGATCGTGCCGGGCACGATGACCAGCGTGGCGCCGATGTAGAAGGCGCACACCCACTCCAGCACCGACGGGTCGAAGCTCGGCGAGCAGATGTGCAGGAACCGGTGTTGCGGTTCCAGCTCGTACAGTCCGGTCGCCACGTCGGCCAGTCCGCCCAAGCCCGCGTGGGTCACGGTGACGCCCTTGGGTTTTCCGGTCGAACCCGAGGTGTAGATCACGTACGCCGGATGCGACATGCGCAGCGGCGCGAGCCGGTCGGCGTCGGTGATCGGGTCCGCCGATTCGGCCGCGCACAGGGCGTCGGTGGCCGGATCGTCGAGCAGCAGCCAGTCCACGTCGTCGGGCAGCCCGTCGACGTGCGCCGACCCGGTGATGCCGAGCACCGCCGCCGAGTCGGTGAGCATGTGCCGCACCCGGTCCTCGGGGTAGTTCGGGTCCACCGGCACGTGCGCGCCGCCGGCCTTGGTGATCGCCAGGACCGCCAGCACCATCTCGTAGGAACGCGGGAACGACACGGCCACAAGACGTTCCGGCCCGACTCCGCGGCCGATGAGCACCCGAGCCAGCCGCGAGGACTGTTCGTCGATCTCACCGTAGGTGATGGAACGCCCGTTGTAGCGCACCGCGATCCGGTCGCGGCCCAGCCGCAGCCCGTTGGTCATCAGGTCCGGCAGCAGCCCGGTCGCCATGACCTCGTCGCCGTGCACCTGGGTGAGCAGTTCGTATTCGCTCGCCGCCAGCAGCGGCAGGTCGCCGACCGGGGTGTCCGGCCGCGCCACGATCGCCTCGAGCAGGCGGCTGAACCGCTGCGCGAACACCTCGACCGTCGCGTCGTCGAAAAGGTCACGGGCGAACGAGAATTCGGCGTACATGCCGTTGGTCTCGTCGTCGGATTCCCGCATGGTCAGCGACAGGTCGAACTTGGCGATGTCGACGTCGAAGTCGACCGCCCGCACGTGCAGGCCGGGCAGTTCGAACGAGCTCTCCGGCAGGTTCTCGAACGACAGCGCCACCTGGAACAGCGGATGCCGCGCGGTGGAGCGCTCGGGTTCGAGCAGATCCACCAGCCGTTCGAACGGGATGTCGGCGTGGGCGAAGGCCGCCAGGTCCGCCTCCCGGGCGTGCGCCAGCAGTTCACCGAAGGTCAGCTCGCCCCGTACGTGGGTGCGCAGCACCAGCGTATTGACGAACATGCCGATCAGATCGTCGAGTTCGGCCTCGCCACGGCCCGCGATCGGGGTGCCGATCGCGATGTCGTCGGTGCCGGACATGCGCGCCAGGAACACCGCCAGCGCGCTGTGCACGACCATGAACAGCGTCGCGTTCTGCTCGCGGGCGACGCGTTGCAGGCCCTGGTGCAGCTCGCGGCGGACGGGGAACACGACGCGGCCGCCCGCGAAGGACTGCACGGTCGGGCGCGCCCGATCGGTCGGCAGGTTCAGCTCGTCGGGCACCCCGGCCAGCGCCTGACGCCAGTAGTCGGCCTGCTGCGCCAGCAGGCTGTCCGGGTCGTCGATCGGGCCGAGCAGATCGCGCTGCCACACCGAGTAGTCGGCGTACTGGACCGGCAGCGGGGCCCAGGCGGGCGCCTCGCCGGTCGAGCGGGACACGTAGGCCACCATCAGGTCCCGGGTCAGCGGTCCCATGGACCAGCCGTCCGCGGCGATGTGGTGGGCCACGAACACCAGGACGTGCTCGGTGTCGGTGACCCGGAACAGCCGGATGTGGAACGGGATCTCGGTGGTGACGTCGAATCCGCCGGAGACCAGCTTGGCCACCTCGGCGAGGACGCGGTCCTCGGACACCCGCACGGGGGTCAGGTCCAGCGGCGCCTCGGCGGGCGAGAGCACCTGCTGCACCGGGCCTTCCGGCGTTTCGGGGTAGATCGTGCGCAGCACCTCGTGCCGCACGACCAGATCCGCGGCGGCCTGCCGCAGCGCGGCCACGTCGAGGTCGCCGGACAGCCGGATGGCGACCGGGATGTTCTCCACCGACGACGAGGTGTCGAACTGGTTGAGGAACCACATCCGGTGCTGGGCCAGCGACAGCGGCACCCGGTCGGGGCGCGGCCCGGCGACCAGCGGCGGGCGGCCGCCCGCTCCGGCCTGCTGTTCGACCTTGGCGGCCAGGCCCGCGACGGTGGCGGCCTCGAACAGGGAGCGCACGGGGACGCGGGTGTTCAGGGCCGTGCCGAGGCGGGCGGCGACCTGGGTGGCCAGCAGTGAGTTGCCGCCGAGGGCGAAGAAATCGTCGTCCGCGCCGACCCGCTCCACCCCGAGCACCTCGGCGAACACCGACGCCACGACCTCCTCGATCGGCGTCGACGGCGCACGGAACACCGTGCTCTCGAACTCCGGCTCCGGCAACGCTTTCCGATCGAGCTTGCCGTTCACGTTCAACGGCAACGCATCCAACACCACGAACGCCGACGGCACCATGTACGACGGCAACGCCGTCGACAGGGCCGACTTCACCTGCGGCACATCGAGATCCGTGCCGGAAGGCACCAGATACGCGACCAGCCGATCACCGGTCCGCTCATCGGATTTGGCCAGCACGGCCACCTGAGCGATCTCGGGCAACGCCAGCAGCGCCGCCTCGATCTCACCGAGTTCGATGCGGAAGCCGCGGATCTTCACCTGGAAGTCGGTGCGGCCCCGGTACTCGAGTTCGCCCTCGTGCCAGGCCACCAGGTCACCGGTGCGGTACATGCGGCTGCCCGGCGCGCCGAAGGGGTTGGCCACGAACCGATCCGAGGTGAGGTCGGGCCGCGCGAAGTACCCGCGCGCCAGCTGCGCACCGGCCAGGTACAGCTCTCCGGCGACCCCGTCGGGCACGGGGTGCAGCCGCGAATCCAGCACGTACACCTGGCTGTTCCACTCCGGCGCGCCGATCGACACCGAGAGCGTGTCGGCGTCGGTCACCTCGTGCGTGGTGATGGAGACCGCGGCCTCGGTGGGTCCGTACAGGTTGAACAGCGCGATGTGCGGGTTGGCGGACCGCAACCGCCGCGCGGTCGCCGGGGGCAGCGCCTCGCCGATGGCGAGGACGCGGCGCAGCGAACGCGCCAGGGTCCCACCGGATTCCACCAGCAGCGCGTCGAGCATGGAGGGCACGACGTGCAGCGTGGTCACGTTCTCCCGGACCATCAGGTCGTTCAGGTAGGCCGGATCGCGGTGGCCGTCGGCCGTGGCGATCACGAGCCGCCCGCCCGACACCGCCGCCGACCAGAACTCCCACACCGACAGGTCGAAGGTCGCCGCGGTCTTCAACAGCACCGCGTCGTCCACGCCCAGCCCGAATTCGGCCGTCTTCCACAGCAATTGGTTGACCACGGCCGCGTGCGGCACCGCCACACCCTTCGGCCGCCCGGTCGAACCGGAGGTGAAGATGACGTACGCGGTGTGCTCCGGCCGCAGCGGACGCACCCGCTCGGCGTCGGTGACCGGGGTGTCCGCGAGTTCGCGGGCGGTCAGATCCTCGAGCCACACCACGGGCGCGATGTCGGTCTCGAAGCCGACGGCCGCGTCGGTCAGCACGCAGACCGGGGCCGAGGTCTCCAGGATGTAGCCGGTGCGCTCGGCGGGCTGATCCGGATCGACGGGCACGTACGCGCCGCCCGCGACCGACACCGCGTACATGGACACGACCAGATCCGTCGAGCGGCGGAACGCCAGCGCCACCCGCGACTCCGGGCCCACGCCCAGCGAGATCAGATGGCGCGCAAGGCGATTCACGCGGCGCGACAGTTCAGCGTAGGTGAGTACCGCGCCGTCGGGACCGATGAGCGCGACCGCCGTCGGGTTGGTCGCCGCGGTGGCGGTCAGGAGCGACGCCAGGGTCGCGTCCCCGCCTTCGGCGGGACCATGAGGGGGCCGCAGGCCGTGCCCGGTCGCGTTGCGGGCCTCGACCACCTCGGCGCGCTCGGCCGGGGCGAGCAGCTCGATATCGCCGACGGGCGTGCGCGGGGCGGCGATGATCGTGCCGAGCAGCCGCGTGAACCGATCCACGAAGCCCTGCACCGTGTCCCGCTCGAACATGTCGGTGGCGTAGGTGAAGAACCCGGTGATGCCCTCCGGCTCACCGGTCTCGCCGTAGCGGTCGGTGGCGATCAGGTGCAGATCGAACTGCGAGATCTGGGTGTCGAAGTCCAGTCCCGCGACCCGCAGGCCGGGCAGTTCCAGGCTGGACTGGGCCAGGTTCTGGAACGACAGGCCGACCTGGAACAGCGGGTGCCGCGCGGTCGAGCGGACCGGGTTGAGCACCTCGACCAGCCGCTCGAACGGCACGTCCGCGTTGGCGAACGCCTGGATGTCCACCTCGCGCTGGCGGGCCAGCAGTTCGGTGAACGGCTCGTCGGCCGTCATCCGGGTGCGGAACACCAGGGTGTTGACGAACATGCCGATCAGATCGTCGAGCACCGCCTCGCCGCGCCCGGCCATCGGGGTGCCGATGGCGATGTCGTCGGTGCCCGACAGCCGGGCCAGCAGCACCGCCAACGCCGTGTGCACGACCATGAACAGGGTCGCGCCCTCGGTGCGGGCCAATTCGATGAGCGCCCGGTGGGTTTCGGCGTCGATGCGGACGTCGACCTTGCCACCGGCGAAGGACTGCACCGGCGGACGCGGGCGATCCGAGGGCAGATCCAGCTGATCCGGCAGCCCGGCCAGCGCCGTCTTCCAGTACTCGACCTGCTTGGCCGCCAACGATTCCGGATCGTCGTCGCTGCCCAGCAGCTCGCGCTGCCAGATCGAGTAGTCGGCGTACTGCACCGCGAGCGGCGCCCAGTTCGGGGCCTCCCCGATCGAGCGGGCCGCGTAGGCGATCATCAGGTCCCGGGTCAGCGGGCCGACCGAGGAACCGTCGCCGGAGATGTGGTGGACCACCATCGCCAGCACGTATTCGTGTGCGGCGCCGTCGAGTTCGAACAGCGCGATCCGGACCGGCACCCGGGCGGTGACGTCGAAGACCGTGTTGGTCAGCGCGACCACGGCCTCCTCGACGCCGTCGAGCGCGACCGTGCGCACCTCCAGCTCCGGAACCGCTTGCGCGGCGGGCAGAATCACCTGCACCGGGCCGTCGCCGGTCTGCGGGTACACCGTGCGCAGGATCTCGTGGCGGGCGACCAGATCCGCGATCGCCGCGCGCAGGGCGGCCACGTCCAGTTCGCCGGACAGCCGCACCGCGATCGGCACGTTGTAGGCCGCGGACTGGGTGTCGAAGCGGTTGAGGAACCACATCCGCTGCTGCGCCAGCGACAGCGGGATCCGCTCCGGCCGCGGGCCCGCGGTGAGCGCCTTGCGCCCGCCCGCGCCCGCGTGCTGCTCGACCCGCACCGCCAGCGCGGCGACCGTGGACGCCTCGAACAGCATGCGCACCGGCACTCGGGTGTTGAGCGCCTCGCCCAGCCGGGCGGCGACCTGGGTGGCCAGCAGCGAGTTGCCGCCGAAGGCGAAGAAGTCGTCGTCGCGTCCCACGCCGCCGTGCTCGATCCGCAGCACCTCGGCGAAGACGTTCGCCACGATCTGCTCGATCGGCGTCACCGGGGCCCGGAACACCGCCTTCTCGAACACCGGCTCGGGCAGCGCCCGGCGATCCAGCTTGCCGTTGGCGTTGAGCGGCAGGGCGTCCAGCCGCATGAACAGCGACGGCACCATGTAGGACGGCAGTTCGGCCGCGAGCGCCGATTGCAGCGCCTGCTTGTCGAGTTCGCCGGGCCCGCTCGCCACCACGTACGCCACCAGCCGGTCGCCGGTGTGCGGATCGCTGTGCGCGAGCACCGCCGCCGCCGAGACGGCGTCCTGCCGCAGCAGGGCCGCCTCGATCTCGCCGAGTTCGATGCGGAAGCCGCGGATCTTCACCTGGAAGTCGGTGCGGCCCAGGTACTCCAGTTCGCCGCCGGCGGTCCAGGCCACCAGGTCGCCGGTGCGGTACATGCGGGCGCCCGCGCCGTCCCCGAAGGGGCACGCCACGAACCGGTCCGCGGTGAGGTCCGGCCGCCCGAAGTAGCCGCGCGCCAACTGGGCGCCGGCCAGGTACAGCTCACCCGGCACGCCCACCGGCACCGGCCGCAGCCGCGCGTCGAGCACGTAGACCCGGCTGTTCCACTCCGGCGCGCCGATCGACACCGACACCTCGTCGGCGTCGGTGACCCGGTGGCTGGTGATCGACACCGCCGCCTCGGTCGGGCCGTACAGGTTGAACAGCTCGGCGGCGTTGGCGCGGCGGAACCGCCGCGCGGTCGCCGCGGGCAGCGCCTCGCCGATGGCCAGCACCCGGCGCAGCGAATCGCTCAGCGTCCCACCGGCATCGGTGAGCAGCGCGTCCAGCATGGACGGCACGACGTGCAGCGTGGTCACCGAGGTGGTGAGCATGAGCTCGTTCAGGTACGCCGGATCGCGATGCCCCTCGGGCGCGGCGATGACCAGCCGCCCGCCGCACACCGCGGCGGTCCAGAACTCCCACACCGACAGGTCGAAGGTGGCGGCCGTCTTGAGCAGGATCGCGTCGGCCGGACCCAGATCGAATTCGGCCGTCTCCCAGCGCAACTGGTTGACGATCGCGCCGTGCGGCACCGCCACGCCCTTCGGCCGACCGGTCGAACCGGAGGTGAAGATGACGTAGGCGGTGTTGTCCGGGCCGAAGCCGCGCACCAGCTCGTCGGAGGTGAGCGGGGTGTCGGCGTATTCCGCGAGATCCAGTTCGTCGAGCCGGACCGCGCCGGGCGCGTCGAACTCCTCCGCCGAGGTGGTCAGCACGCACGCCGGGGCGGCGGTCTCGAGGATGTAGTCGACGCGCTCGGCGGGCAGGGCGGGATCGATCGGGACGTAGGCCGCGCCGGTGCGGGTGACCGCGTACATGGCGACGACCAGATCCACCGAACGCCGGATGGCCAGCGCCACCCGATCCTCCGCGCCCACCCCGCGCTCGACGAGGTGCCGCGCCAGCCGGTTCACCCGGGCGTCGAGTTCGCGGTAGGTCAGGACCTGTTGCGGCGCACCGGAACCCGTCTCGTCGGCGACCAGCGCCACGGCGTCGGGCTGCGCGGCGACCGAGGCGTCCAGCAGTCCGGCGAGCGTGCCGGAGGGGAGGTCCCGGGTCGTCTCGTTCCAGGCGCGCAGGATGCGGGCGCTCTCGTCGGCGTCGAGCAGATCGATATCGCCCACCGGCACCGCGGTGTCGGCGATGATCGCGTCCAGCACCCGCACGAAGCGGTCGGCGAAGCCCTGCACCGTCGACTCGTCGAACAGGTCCACGGCGTAACCGAATTCGGTGACGATCTCGGCCGGGGTGCCGTCCTCGTGGTACCGGTCGTAGAGCGTGACGTGCAGATCCGTCTTGGCCAGCTGCGAATCGAAGTCGACCGCGCTCACCGACAGGCCGGGCAGCTCGAAGGCGGTCTCGGCCAGGTTCTGGAACGACAGACCCACCTGGAACAGCGGGTTGCGCGCGGTCGAGCGCACCGGGTTGATGACCTCGACCAGCCGCTCGAACGGGACGTCGGCGTTGGCGAACGCCTCGAGGTCGCGCTCGCGCACCTCGGCGAGCAGCGCGTCGAAGCCCGCGCCGCCGTCGACCCGAGTGCGGAACACCAGCGTGTTGACGAACATGCCGATCAGATCGTCGAGTTCGCGTTCGCCGCGGCCCGCGATCGGGGTGCCGACCGCGATGTCGTCGGTGCCCGAGAGCCGGGCCAGCAGCACGGCCAGCGCGGCGTGCACGACCATGAACAGCGACGCGTTGTTGGCGCGCGCCAGCTCCTGCAACCGGACGTGCCGGTCGGCGTCGATCTCGAAGCGGATCGCCTTGCCCTGGAACGACTGCGCGGGCGGGCGCGGCCGGTCGGTGGGCAGCTCCAGCTGGTCGGGCAGTCCGTCCAGCGTCCGGGTCCAGTACGAGACCTGTTGCGCGGCAAGCGAATCCGGATCGTCCTCGGAACCGAGCACGGCGCGCTGCCACAGCGCGTAGTCGGCGTACTGCACCGGCAGCGGCGTCCACTGCGGCGCCTCGCCCCGCACCCGGGCCATGTAGGCGGCCATGACGTCGCGCGCCAGCGGGCCCATCGAGGAGCCGTCGGCCGCGACGTGGTGCACGGTGAAGGCGAGCACGTGCTCGTCGGTCCCGGTGACCTGGAACAGCGCCACCTTCAGCGGCACCTCGGCGGTCACGTCGAAGGTGGTGAGCGCGAATTCGATGATGCGGCCGATGATCTCGGCCTCGTCGACCGGCTCCGGCGTCAGCGACGGCGCGGTCTCGGACGCGGGCAGGATGACCTGCCGCGGCCCCTCGGGCGAACTCGGGTAGGTCGTGCGCAGCACCTCGTGCCGGGCGAACACATCGCCGATGGCCTGCTCCAGCGCGGCCACGTCGAGCGTGCCCGACAGCCGCACGGCCAGCGGGATGTTGTCGACGGCCGAGGTGGCGGTGTCGAACTGGTTGAGGAACCAGTAGCGCTGCTGGGCCGGGGACAGCGGAATCCGTTCCGGCCGTTCGCCCGCCACCAGCCGCGGCCGATGGCGGCCGGTGCCCGCGCCCTGCTCGAGCCGGATCGCGAGCGCCGCGACCGTGCTGGCCTCGAACAGATCGCGCACCGCGAGCTGGGTGTCCAGGGCCGCGCCGAGCCGCGCGGTCACCTGGGTGGCGATCAGCGAGTTGCCGCCCAGTTCGAAGAAGTCGTCGTCCACGCCCACCCGGGCCAGGCCGAGCACGTCCTCGAAGGTGCCCGCCACGATCTCCTCGATCGGGGTGGACGGGGCGCGGAAGACCTTGGCCTCGAACACCGGCGCGGGCAGCGCCCGGCGGTCCAGCTTGCCGGAGGCGTTGAGCGGGAAGGCGTCCAGCACCACGAACGCCGACGGCACCATGTACGCGGGCAGTTCCTCGGCCAGCGCCGCGCGCACGGCGTCGAGGTCGATCGCGCCCGCGTCGGGCACCAGATAGCCGACGAGCTGATCGCCGAGCCGGTCGTCCGAGCGCACCACCACGACGGCCTGCGCGACCGCGGGCAGCGCGGTGAGCGCGGCCTCGATCTCGCCGAGTTCGATGCGCAGGCCGCGCAGCTTCACCTGGAAGTCGGTGCGGCCCAGGTATTCGATCTCCCCGGCCGCGGTCCAGCGCACCAGGTCGCCGGTGCGATACATGCGGGAACCGGACCGCCCCTCCCGGTCTCCGAAGGGGTTCGCCACGAACCGGTCGGCGGTCAGATCCGGCCGCGCGACGTAGCCGCGGGCCAGCTGCGCGCCCGCCAGATACAACTCACCCGCGACCCCCGGCGCGACCGGGTGCAGGCGCGAATCCAGCACGTAGACACCGGTGTTGAACACCGGGCGGCCGATCGGCACCGACGCCTGATCCGCCGCGGTCACCTCGTGATAGGTGACGTCCACCGCGGCCTCGGTCGGGCCGTACAGATTGTGCAGCCGCGCGCCCGTCAGCTCGATGAGCTGCTGCGCGGTCGTCGCGGGCAGCGCCTCACCGGAGGCGAAGACGTTGGCGAGCGTCGTGCACTCCGCGGCCTTCGGCTCCGCGACGAACACCGACAGCATGGACGGGACGAAGTGCGTGGTGGTCACGCCCTCGGCCGTGATGAGGTCGGCCAGGTACGCCGGATCGCGGTGGCCGTCGGGCTTGGCGACGACCAGGCGCGCACCGACCTGCAAGGGCCAGAAGAACTCCCACACCGACACGTCGAACGTGGCGGGCGTCTTCTGGAGGACCACGTCGTCCTCGTAGAGGTCGTACTCGTCCTGCATCCACACCAGGCGGTTGACGATCGCCTCGTGGCTGACGGCCACGCCCTTGGGACGGCCGGTCGAACCGGAGGTGAAGATGACGTACGCGGTGTTCGACGGGCGCAGCGGCGCGACGCGCTCGGCGTCGGTCACCGGATCGTCCGCGCGCGCGGACACGTCCAGGGTGTCGATCTCGAGCGTGTCGATCTCGATTCCGGCGGCGAACGCGTCTCGCGCCGTGGTCAATACGCACACCGGGCGCGCGGTCTCGAGCACGTACTGGTTGCGCTCGGCCGGGTTGTCCGGATCCAGCGGTACGTACGCGCCGCCCGCGACGGTCACCGCGTACATGCCCACGACCAGTTCGATCGAGCGCCGCATCCCCAGCGCCACCATCGAATCCGGGCCGACGCCCCGCGAGATGAGTTCGCGCGCAAGACGATTCACGCGAGCGGCGAACTCCGCGTAGGTGAGCGTCTCGCCCTCGAAGGTCAGCGCGGGCGCGTCCGGGGTCCGCTCGACCTGCCGCTGGAACATCGTCGCCAGGGTCAGCGGCGTGCTGCCCGCGGCCTTGCCCAGCACCACGCGGTCGATGTCGTAGGCGGTGGCGTTCCAGTTGTCGAGGACCTTGCGGCGTTCGGCGTCGTCGAGCAGTTCGACGTCGCCGACGACCACGGTCGGATCGGCGGCCACCGCCGCCAGCATCCGCACCAGCCGCCGCGCGAACGCCGCGACCGTGGCCGGGTCGAACATGTCGGTGGCATAGGCGAATTCGGCGCTCATGCCCTCGGCCGCGCCGTGCGCGTCGAAGCGTTCGGTCAGGTTCAGGTGCAGATCGAACTTGGCGGTGACCACGTCCAGCGGCACCCCGGCCACCTCGAGGTCGGGCAGTTCGAACGACGCCTGGCCGGTGTTCTGGAACGACAGCATCACCTGGAACAGCGGATGCCGCGCCTGCGACCGGGCCGGGTTGAGGATCTCCACCAGCCGCTCGAACGGCAGATCCGCCTGCCCGAAGGCCGTGAGGTCCGCGTCCTTGGTGCGGGCCAGCAGCTCGGTGAACGGCTCGCCCGAGTCGACGGCCGTGCGCAGCACCAGCGTGTTGACGAACATGCCGATGGCGTCGTCGAGCGCGGCCTCGCCGCGGCCCGCGACCGCGGTGCCGACGGCGATGTCGTCGCCGCCCGACAACCGGGCCAGCAGCGCCGCGAACACCGCGTGCACGACCATGAACAGGCTCGCGCCGTGGTCGCGGGCGAGGGCGTTGAGCCCGCGCACCAGGTCGGCGTCGATCGAGAACTCGTGCACGTCACCGCGACCCGACGCGACCGCCGGACGCGGCCGGTCCGAGGGCAGGTCCAGCTGGTCGGGCAGCCCGGCCAGCGTGCGCGACCAGTAGGCGACCTGCTGGGTGATGAGCGAGGCCGGATCGTCCTCCGAACCGAGGGTCTCGCGCTGCCACAGCGCGAAGTCGGCGTACTGCACCGGCAGCGGCGCCCAGCCGGGCTCCTCGCCGCGCGAGCGGGCCGCGTAGGCGATCATCACGTCGCGGGCCAGCGGCCGCACCGACCAGCCGTCGCCGGAGATGTGGTGCACCACGAAAACCAGGACGTGCGTGGGCCGTTCGGCGTCGGTGACGCGGAACAGCCGGGCGCGCACCGGAACCTCGGCGGTGACGTCGAATCCGGTGAGCACGACCTCGCCGACGCGATCGGCGATCTCGGCCTCGGTCGCCGGAATCGGTTCCAGCTCCGCGATATTCGTGCCGACCGGCAGGATCACCTGCACGCCCTGGCCCTCGGCGTCGGCCGGGTACACCGTGCGCAGCACCTCGTGGCGGTCGACCACATCGCGCACGGCGGCCCGCAGCGCGTCCACATCCAGCGTTCCGGTCAGCCGGACGGCCAGCGGGATGTTGTTGACCGCGCTGGCGGTGTCGAACCGGTTGAGGAACCACATGCGCTGCTGCGCCAGCGACAGCGGGATCTCCTCCGGTCGCGGTCCCGCGGTGAGTTCGCGGCGGCGGCCCGAACCCGCGTGGCTCTCCACCCGGGCGGCCAGCGCGCCGACCGTCGGGGCCTCGAACAGCACCCGCACCGGGACGCGGGCGTCCAGGGCCGCGCCGAGGCGGGCGGTCACCTGGGTGGCGATCAGCGAGTTGCCGCCCAGTTCGAAGAAGTCGTCGTCCAGGCCGACCGGCTCGCCCAGGCCCAGCACCTCGGCGAAGGTGTCGGCCACGATCTCCTCGACCGGCGTTGTGGGCGCGCGGAATTCGCGGGCCTCGAAGACCGGTTCGGGCAGGGCGCGGCGATCGAGTTTGCCGTTCGGGTTGAGCGGCATGGCGTCGAGCACCACGAGCGCGGCGGGCACCATGTAGGACGGCAGCCGCCCGGCCAGGTGCGCGCGCAGCGCGGCGACATCGATGTCGGTGCCCGCGGGCACGACGTAGCCGACCAGCCGATCGCCGGTGCGCGCGTCGGAGCGGACCAGCGCGACGGCCTGCGACACCGAATCGTGTTCGGTGAGCGCGGCCTCGATCTCGCCGAGTTCGATGCGCAGGCCGCGCAGCTTCACCTGGAAGTCGGTGCGGCCCAGGTAGACGATCTGGCCGTCGGCGGCCCGGCGCACGAGGTCACCGGTGCGGTACATGCGGGAACTGCCGTCCCCGTCCCCGAAGGGGTTGGCGACGAAGCGATCCGCGGTGAGGTCGGGGCGGCCGAAGTAGCCGCGCGCCAGCTGATCACCCGCGAGGTACAGCTCGCCCGCGACACCCGGCGGCACCGGATGCAGGCGGCCGTCGAGCACGTACGCCTGCGCGTTCCACACCGGCAGGCCGATCGGCACCGCGCCCTGCACGTCGTCGGCGACGGGCGCGTGCGTGGCGTGCACGGTGAACTCGGTGGGGCCGTACAGGTTGTACAGCTCGATCCCGGAACTCAGCGCCCGGAACTTCCGCACCGCGTCGGAGGTGAACGCCTCACCGGCGATCAGCAGCGCGCGCAGCGACGCCACCGCCTCGGGGGTCACCGCCGCGGCGAACACGGTCAGCATGGACGGCACGAAGGAGGTCATGGTGACCCGCTCGGCGGCGATCACCTCGGCCAGATACCGCGGATCGCGGTGCCCGTCGGGGCTCGCCACGACCATCCGGCCGCCGACGGCCAAGGGCCCGAACAGTTCCCACACCGACACGTCGAAGGTGGCGGGCGTCTTGAACAGCACCACGTCGTCGGCGTCGATGCCGTATTCGCCCGTGATCCAGCGGATCTGGTTGACCACCGCCGAATGCGGCACGGCCACACCCTTCGGGCGGCCGGTCGACCCGGAGGTGAAGATCACGTACGCCGGATTCGAATCCCGCAGCGGCGCAATCCGTTCCGCGTCCGTCAGCGGCGCGGCCGACCCCTCGCCGTCCTCGGCATCGACCCGCACCACGGGCAGCTCGCCCGCGGTGAAGTCGTCGGCGGCGTTGGTCAGCACACAGACCGGTCCCGCGGTGTCGAGCACGTACCCGATCCGCTCGGCGGGCTGATCCAGATCCAGCGGCACGTAACCGCCGCCCGCCTCGAGCACCGCGTACGCGGCCACCACGAAGTCCAGCGAGCGCCGAAGCCCCAGGGCCACCAGGGTTTCCGGCCCGACCCCGGCCGCGACCAACCGCCGCGCGAGCCGGTGCACCCGCTCGCCGAACTCGGCGTAGGTCAGGGTCCGCCCGGCCTCGCGGTCCACGACGGCGACGGCGTCCGGCGTGGCCGCGGCCTGCGCCGCGAACAGCTCCACCAGCGTGGCGCCCGCGCCGAGCTCGTGCCCGGTCGCGTTCCAGCCGCGCAGTTCGTGCAGCGCCTCCCGCGCGTCCAGCAGCGGGATGTCGCCGACCGGCCGGTCCGGCGTCGCGGCCAGCGACTTGAGCAGGCGGGTGAACCGCCGCGCGAACTGCGCCACCGTATCGGCGTCGAAAAGGTCGGTGGCGTAGATGAATTGGGCGTCGATGCCCGCGCCCGGCTCCTCGGTGAGCACGAGTTGCAGATCGAATTTGGCGGTGTCGATGGGCAGGTCGACGCCGCTGACGGTCAGCCCCGGCAGCTCGAGCGAACTCTGGCCGAGGTTCTGGAACGCCAGCATCACCTGGAACAGCGGATGCCGCGCCTGCGACCGCGCCGGATTCAGGATCTCCACCAGCCGCTCGAACGGCAGATCGGCGTGCCCGAAGGCGGCGATGTCGCCGGTCCGCACGTCCTGGAGCAGATCGGTGAACGAGGCGCCCGGCTCGATCTCGGTCCGCAGCACCAGCGTGTTGACGAACATGCCGATCAGATCGTCGAGCGCCCGCTCCCCGCGGCCCGCCACCGGCGTGCCGATGGCGATGTCGCGCTCGCCCGACAGCCGCGACAGCAGCACGGCCAGCGCGGCGTGGGTGACCATGAACAGCGTCGCGCCGCGCGCGCGGGCCAGCTCGGCGAGCCGCGCCTGGATGTCGGCGTCGATGCGGAACGAGTAGGTCGCGCCGCGGCCGGAGGCCACGGCCGGACGCGGCCGGTCCGCGGGCAGGTCCAACTGCTCGGGCAGCCCGCGCAACCGGTCGCGCCAGTACGAGATCTGCTGGGCGATAACCGATTCCGGGTCCTCCTCGCGGCCCAGCACCGCCCGCTGCCACAGCGCGAAGTCGGCGTACTGCACCGGCAGCGGCTGCCAGGCCGGTTCGCCGCCGTCGACGCGGGCGCCGTAGGCGGTCATCACGTCGCGGGTCAGCGGTCCCATGGAGAAACCGTCGGCCGAGATGTGGTGCACCACCAGCGCGAGCACGTGCTCGGTGGGGCTGACCTCGAACAGCCGGGCCCGGAACGGCACCTCGGCGGTGACGTCGAAGCCGGTCAGGAACAGCGCCGAAAGCGCGTGCGGCAGTTCGGCCTCGGTGACCTCGACCGGGGTCAGGTCGGGGATGACCCGGGCGGTCGGCACGACCTCCTGGTAGGCCGTGCCGTCGGCCTCCGGGTAGTAGCTGCGCAGCGACTCGTGCCGCGCGAGCACGTCGGCGACGGCGATCTGCAACGCCTGCCGGTCGAGCAGGCCCGAGAGCCGCACCGCCGCCGGGATGTTGTCCACGGCCGATTCGGGATCGAAGCGGTTCAGGAACCACATGCGCTGCTGGGCCAGCGACAGCGGCACCCGATCCGGGCGCGGCTGCGGCGTCAGCGCGGCGCGTCCGCCCGCGCCCGAACCGGATTCGGCGCGGGCCGCGAGCGCGGCGACGGTGGAGCCCTCGAAGATCTCGCGCACGCCCAGGCGCATGTCCAGCGCGGCCGACAGCCGCGCGGCGACCTGGGTGGCGATGAGCGAGTTGCCGCCGAGCGCGAAGAAGTCGTCGTCCAGGCCGACCCGCTGCACGCCGAGCACCTCGGCGAACACCCCGGCCACGATCTCCTCGACCGGTGTGGTCGGGGCCCGGAACACCGCGGCCTCGAACACCGGCGCGGGCAGCGCCTTGCGG
This sequence comes from Nocardia sp. NPDC004068, assembly GCF_042874315.1. NCBI lineage: Bacteria > Bacillati > Actinomycetota > Actinomycetes > Mycobacteriales > Nocardiaceae > Nocardia > Nocardia sp. NPDC004068. The sequence goes on along the minus strand of NZ_JBIAMW010000004.1, from coordinate 340,198 downwards.
TCCAGCTTGCCCGAGGCGTTCAGCGGGAACTCGTCGAGCACCAGGAACACCGACGGCACCATGTAGGCGGGCAGGCGTTCGGCCAGCTGTTCGCGGACATCGTCGACGTCCACCGAAAGCCCTTGTGCGGGAATCACATACGCGACGAGCTGATCGCCGGTGTGCGCGTCGCCGCGGACCAGCACCACCGACTGGGCGATCTCGTCCAGCGCGGTCAGCGCCGATTCGATCTCGCCGAGTTCGATGCGCAGGCCGCGCAGCTTCACCTGGAAGTCGGTGCGGCCCAGGTACTCGAGTTCGCCGTCCTCGGTCCACTGCACCAGGTCACCGGTGCGGTACATGCGAGAACCGCTGTCCCCGAACGGACTTGCGACGAACCGGTCCGCGCTGAGGTCCGGCCGGGCCACGTACCCGTGCGCCAGCTGGACGCCCGCGAGATACAGCTCACCCGCGACACCCACCGGAACCGGCCGCAGGCGGCCGTCCAGCACATAGACCTGGGTGTTGAACACCGGCCGCCCGATCGGCACCGACTCGGTGTCGGCGTCGACCACCCGGTGATAGGTGACGTCGACCGCGGCCTCGGTCGGGCCGTACAGGTTGTGCAGCTCCGCCCCGGTCAGCTCGCGCAGCCGATGAGCGGGCTTGGGCGACAACGCCTCACCGGAGGCGAACACCATCCGCAGCGAACCGCATTGCGCGGCAGCCTCTTCCGCGACGAACACCGCCAGCATGGACGGCACGAAGTGGGTGACCGTCACGCCCTCGGCGGCGATCAGCTCGGCCAGGTAGACCGGATCGCGATGCCCGTCCGGCTTGGCGACGACCAGCCGCGCGCCGATCTGCAAGGGCCAGAAGAACTCCCACACCGACACGTCGAAGGTCGCCGGGGTCTTCTGCAACACCACGTCGTCGGCGGTGAGCCGGTACGCGGACTGCATCCACACCAGGCGGTTGACGATCGCCGAATGCGGCACCGCCACACCCTTGGGCCGACCGGTCGACCCGGAGGTGAAGATGACGTACGCGGTGTCCGACGGCCGCAGCGGATGACGCCGGTCGGCGTCGGTGACGGGCTCGCCGGAGTGGTTCGCCAGATCCAGCAGATCGATGCGCACCTGCGCGGTATCGATCGGCAGATCCTCGCCGGAGGTCAGCACGCACACCGGATCGGCGGTGGCCAGGATGTACTCGGTGCGCTCGGCCGGATGATCCGGATCCAGCGGCACGTACGCGCCGCCCGCGACGGTCACCGCGTACATGCCGACGACCAGATCGATCGAGCGCCGCATACCCAGCGCCACAAAGGATTCCGCGCCGACGCCGCGTTCGATGAGCCAGCGCGCGAGCCGGTTCACCCGGTCGGCGAACTCGGCATAGGACAGACTCGTCCCCTCGAAGCCGACCGCGGTCGCGTCGGGGGTGCGGGCGACCTGGTCCTGAAACCGCGACACCAGGGTCGCGGTGGTGTCGAGGTCGAAGTCGGTGGCGTTCCACCGCTCGACCACCGTCTCGCGCTCCGCGGCGTCGAGCAGATCGATCTCGCCCACCGGCGCCTCGGGGTCGGCGGTGATCGCGGTCAGCACCCGCACCAGCCGGTCGGCGACGCGTCGAACGGTGTTCTCGTCGAACAGGTCCCGCAGATAGCCCGCCCGCACGCGCAGGCGGGAGTCCAGCTGCGCGATGAGGGTCAGCGGGTAGTGCGTGGCGTCGGCGGCGTCCAGGCCCGTCACGCTCATGCCGTCGATATCGGCGGCCTGGCGTTGCAGGCCCTCGGCGTCGACCGGGTAGGACTCGAACACCACGAGGGTGTCGAACAGCCCGCCGATCCCGGCCGCGGACTGGATGTCGGCCAGCCCGATGTAGTGGTGGTCGAGCAGATCGGCCTGCTCGCCCTGGGTCCGGGTGAGCAGCGCCCGCGCGGGCTCGGCCGGATCGAACCGCACCCGCACCGGGACGGTGTTGATGAACAGGCCCACCATCGACTCCACGCCCGCCAGCTGCGGCGGGCGACCGGAGACGGTGGTGCCGAACAGCACGTCCTCGCGACCGGTCATGCGGCCCAACAGGATTCCCCACGCCGTCTGGAGCACGGTGTTCGGGGTGACGCCCAGGCGCGCGGCCAGCTCGGTGAGCCGCCCGGTGGTGGTCTCGTCGAGTTCGAAGAAGTACTCGCCGGACAGGCTGGTGATCTCGTGCGCCGAATCGGGCCGGGTCAGCAGCGTCGGCTCCGACACCCCGGCCAGGGCGGTCGTCCACGCCGCCAGCGAGGCCGAATGATCCTGGCGCGCAACCCATTCCAGGAAGTGGCGGTAGGACCGCACGGCGGGCAGCGCGGCGGTGTCGCCGTGGGTGGCGTACAGCACCAGCAGATCCCGCATGAGCAGCGGCATGGACCAGCCGTCGAGCAGGATGTGGTGGTTGGACACGACCAGCGACCAGCGCTGCTCGGCCACCCGGATCAGGGTGAACCGGATCAGCGGCGGTTCGGCGAGGTCGAACCGGCGCATCCGGTCGGCCTCGATGAGATCGGTCGCGTCGCCGCCGCGGCGGCGATCGTGTTCGGCCCAGGTCACCGGCACGCCGTCGAGCACGACCTGCACCGGATTGCCGTGCGCGTCGGTCACGAACGCGGTGCGCAGATTCTCGTAGCGGTCCACCAGCGCCTGCGCGGCGGCCCGCAGCCGCGCCGCGTCCACGCGGCCGGTGAGGGTCAGCACGGCCTGCGCGGTGTAGACGTCCACCGATTCGGCGGCGAGCTGGGCGTGGAACAGCAGGCCACCCTGGAGCGCGGACAGCGACCACACGTCGGTCAGCTGCGGGAAGCGCCGCTCCCAGCTGTCGATATCGGTCTGCGCGACCCGCACCAGCGGGAAGTCGGACGGTGTGTGCCCGCCCGCGTCGGCCGAATCGGCGTGGCGGGCAACGGCTTCCAGCGCCCGCACCCACAGCGCGGCGAATTCGGCGACCTCGTCGGCGGCGAGCAGCGTGGTCGGGTAGCCGATCTGCGCGCTGAGCCGGTCCCCGGCCACGATGGCGTTGATGTCCAGCGGGGCCATGGCGGGCATATCGGCGTCGTAGGCGCCGCCCAGCTCACCCAGTTCGGGGGCGGGCACCCAGCCGAAGCCGCGCAACGCCTCGGGCACGCTGGAGTCGGAGACGCGGCCCAGGTAGTTGAAGCTCACCTGGCCGGGCAGCCGCTCCGGCAGCAGCGGCGCGGTCTCCGGGTTCAGGTAGCGCAGCAGGCCGTAACCCAGGCCCTTGTCCGGCACGGCGAGCAACTGCTCCTTGACCGCCTTGACCGCGCGGCCCATGGCGGCCCCGCCGGCCAGCGCGGCGTCGATGTCGATGCCGGACAGATCGAACCGCACCGGGAAGATCGCGGTGAACCAGCCGACCGTGCGCGACAGATCCGCGCCCGGCACCAGTTCCTCCTCGCGGCCGTGGCCCTCCATCCGGATGAGCAGCGAATCCGCCTCGCGGGCACGCCATTTCGCGACGGCCAGCACCAGCGCGGTGACCAGGCCGTCGTTCACGCCGCCGTGGAACAGCGCCGGGACGGTGGTCAGCAGCGAGCGGGTGACCTCGGGCGAGACCTCCACCCGATGCTTGTCGATCACCCCGGTGACGTCCACGGCCGGATCGAACGGCCGCTCGGTCAGCGGCGCGTCCGGTCCCTCGACCACCGCGCGCCACCAGTCCAGTTCGTGGCCGCGTTCGGCGGCGGCCCGCTCCAGCGCGTGCGCCCAGGTGCGCATGCTCGTGGCGGGGGCGACCAGTTCGGGGGTCTGCCCGGCCGAGAGCTGTCCCCAGACCGCGACGAAGTCGGGCACCAGGATGCGCCAGGACACGCCGTCCACCACCAGGTGGTGCGCGACGACGACCAACCGGCCCGCGCGGGCGGGGTCCGAGGGTTCCAGCCACACGAACCGGACCACCACGCCCGCCTCGGGATCGAGCCGGTCCAGCGCGGAATCCACGGCGGCGGAGGCGATCTCGAGCAGTGCGGCGTCGTCGGCTGCGGCGTCGAACTCGGTCCGCTCGATGAGCGCGTCGATGTCGACGGTGCCCGGGGCGGCGGTCTCGACGATCCACTCCGCGCCCGCGTGGCGGCGCAGCCGCGCCCGCAGCATGTCGTGCCGGTCGACGACCGCGCCGACCGTGGCCGCGATCCCGGCCCGGTCGATGCCGAGCGGAAGTTCCAGGGCGAGCAGCTGATTGAAGCGCCGGAACGAGCCGGGCCGCTCCACCATGAACCGCACCACCGGGGTGAGCGGCATGGGGCCCACGCCGCCGCCGGGCAGTTCCACCAGCGCGGGCGCGGAATCGCCACGGCCCTCGGCGGATTCGGCGACGGCGGCCAGTCCGGCGACGGTGCGCTGTTCGAACACGTCGCGCGGGCTGAAGACCACCCCGCGCGCCTTTGCCCGCGACACCAGCTGGATGGACACGATCGAGTCGCCGCCCAGCGCGAAGAACGAATCGTCCACGCCGACCCGTTCGACGCCGAGCACCTCGGCGAAGACCTCGGCGATGGTGTGCTCGACCGGGGTGCGCGGCGCGCGGAAGGTGACCTCGGTGGCGAAGACCGGTTCGGGCAGCGCCCGGCGGTCCAGCTTGCCGACCGGGGTCAGCGGGATCCGGTCGATCACCATGATCGACGACGGCACCATGTAGGCGGGCAGGCGCTGTTCGACGAATTCGGTCAGCACCGCCACGTCGATCGAATGACCCTGCGCGGCAACGACATACGACACCAGCGAGGTCGCCCCGGCGGAGCTCTTGTGGCCGACGGTGACCGCGAAGTCCACGCTCTCGTGCGCGGCCAGCGCGGCGTCGATCTCGCCCAGTTCGATGCGGAAACCGCGCACCTTCACCTGGAAGTCGGAGCGGCCGACGTATTCGACCTCGCCGTGCTGGGTCCAGCGCACCACGTCGCCGGTGCGGTACATGCGGGCGGTGCCGCTGGCCTCGTCGCCGTAGGGGTTGGCCACGAACCGCTCGGCGGTCAGGCCCGGCCGCGCGTGGTAGCCGCGCGCCAGTTGCACGCCCGACAGGTACAGCTCACCCGCGACGCCCACCGGCACCGGCCGCAGGCGGCCGTCCAGGATCAGCGACTGCATCCCGCGGATCGGGCCGCCGATGGTCACCGGATCGCCCGGCGCCAGCGGATCGCTGATATTGGTCATGATGGTGGTCTCGGTCGGACCGTAGCCGTTGTGGAAGCGGCGGCCCGAATCGTCCGGGGAGCCACCCCATTTCGCGACCAGATCGGCCGGGACGGCCTCGCCGCCCGCGACGATCACCTTCATGTCGGCGAGCGCGGCCGGATCCAGCGAGGCCAGCACCGACGGGGTGAGGAAGGTGTGGGTGGCCCGCTCGCGGCGGATCAGCTCGGTCAGCTCCTCGCCGCCGTAGACGCCCGGCGGGACCACCACGAGGGTGCCGCCCGCGCCGATGGCGAGCAGGAACTCCAGCATCGAGGCGTCGAAGCTGGGCGAGGCGAAATGCAGTGCGCGCGTGTCGGAGTCGACGTGGTAGCGCTCGTTCTGCTCGGCCCGGAAGTTGGCCAGACCGGCGTGGGTCACCACCACGCCCTTGGGCACGCCCGTGGAGCCGGAGGTGTAGATGACGTAGGCCGGATGCTCGGGCCGCACGGGCCGCACCCGGTCGGCGTCGGTGATCGCGGCCGCGCTGGACTCCGTGTCGTCCAGGTCGTCGAGCACGAGCCAGTCCACCGACTCCGGCAGTTCGCCGCGCACCGCCGACACGGTCAGACCGACCGGCGAACCGGAGTCGGTGACCATGTGCGCGATGCGGTCGGCGGGGTAGGTCGGGTCGATCGGCACGAACGCCGCACCCGACTTCGACACCGCCCATTCGGCCAGATACGACAGCTCCGAGCGCGGGATCGCGACGGCCACCAGATCCTCGGCGCCGATGCCGCGCCGAATCAACAAGCGCGCCAAGCGGTTCGAGCGCTCGTCCAGCTCGGCGTAGGACAGACTCCGCCCCTCGAACACGACCGCGGGCGCTGCCGGATCGATCGCGGCGGCCTCGGCCAGCAGCTCGGGCAGGGTGCGCGCGGGTTCGGCGGGCAGGCCGGCGCGGCGGACCAGATCGGCGCGTTCGGCGGCGTCGAGGATGTCGACGGCCCCGACGGCGATGCGCGGGTCGCGCGCGATGGCCTCCAGCACCCAGACCCAGCGCTGCACGATCTCCGCGGCGGTGGCCTCGTCGAACAGGTCGGTGGCGTAGGTCAGCGCCAGCGCCATACCGCCCTGCTCCGCGGCGATCTCCGACAGCGTGAACTGGAGATCGAAGCGGGCGAAGTTCTCCTCCAGATCCAGCGACGACACCGTGAGCCCGGGCAGTTCCAGGGTGGCGCGGTCGAGGTTCTGGAAGGCCAGCATCACCTGGAACAGCGGATTGCGGGCCTGCGAGCGCTCCGGCGCCAGCAGTTCCACCAGCCGTTCGAACGGCACGTCGGCGTTGGCGAACGCCTCCAGGTCGATATCGCGGATGCGGGCCAGCAGCGCGGTGAACTCCTCGGCGGGGTCCAGCCCGGTGCGCAGCACCAGCGTGTTGACGAACATGCCGACCAGGTCGTCGAGCGCGGCCTCGCCGCGACCGGCGATCGGGGTGCCGACGGCGATGTCGTCGCCGCCGGACAACCGGCCCAGCAGCACCGACAGCGCGCCGTGCATGACCATGAACAGCGACGAACCGTGTTCGCGCGCAACGCCTTCCAGCGCGCCCACGAGTTCGGGCGCGAGCGTGCGGTGCAGGGTCGCGCCGCGATGGGACGCGACCGCGGGCCGCGGCCGGTCGGTGGGCAGGGCCAGCTCGTCGGGCACGCCGTTCAGCGCGCGCTGCCAGTAGCCGACCTGGCGGGCCAGCAGCGACTCCGGATCGTCCTCCGAGCCGAGCACCTCGCGCTGCCAGATGGCGAAGTCGGCGTACTGCACCCGCAGCGGCGCCCAGCCGGGGGCGCTGCCCTGGGTGCGGGCGGTGTAGGCGGTCATCACGTCGCGGGCCAGCGGGGTCATGGAGAAGCCGTCGGCGGCGATGTGGTGCACGACCACGACCAGCACGTGCTCGTCGGCCTGCACCTGGAACAGCCGGGCCCGCAACGGCACCCGGTCGGCGACGTCGAAGCCGGTGGCCACGAATTCGGTGACCGCGGTGAGCAGTTCGGTGTCCTGCACCGGGTAGGCGCGCAGGTCCAGCGCGATCTGTTCGGCCGGGACCACCACCTGCATCGGGGTGCCGCCGTGCTCGGGGTAGCGGGTGCGCAGCGACTCGTGCCGCCGCACCACGTCGAACACCGCCAATTCCAGTGCGGCCGTGTCGAGTTCGCCGGACAGCCGGATGGCCAGCGGCAGATTGTAGGCCGCGGAGGTCTTGTCGTATTGGTTGAGGAACCACATGCGCTGCTGCGCGAACGACAGCGGCACCAGCTCCGAGGCGGAGCGGGCGCGCGCGACCAGGCGCGGGCGCGACTCACCGCCGGTGTGCGACTCCAGCCGCGCGGCCAGCGCCTCCACCGTCGGGGCCTCGAACAGCATCCGGACCGCGACGGTCGTGCCGAGCGCGGCGCCCAGCCGCGAGACCACGCGGGTCGCGACGAGCGAGTTGCCGCCCAGGGCGAAGAACTCGTCGTCCAGGCCGACCCGGTCGAGCTCGAGCACCTCGGCGAACACCCCGGCCACCGTCTCCTGCACGGGGGTCTCCGGCGCCCGGAACGCGCGCGACCGCGCCGCGGGGGCGGGCAACGCGCGACGATCGAGTTTGCCGTTGACGGTCAACGGGATTCGATCCAGCACCACGAACGCCGACGGCACCATGTAGGACGGCAGCCGGTCGGCCGCGCCCTCGCGGACCGCGTCGATGTCCGGCGCTCCCGTCGCCACCACGTACGCCACGATCCGCTGATCGCCGGGCTGGTCCTCGCGCACGACGACCGCCGCCTGCGCGATACCCGGCTGGGCCAGCACCGCGGCCTCGATCTCGCCGAGCTCGATGCGGAAGCCGCGCACCTTCACCTGATCGTCGGCGCGGCCGAGATACTCCAGCTCGCCGTGCCGGTTCCAGCGGGCCACGTCGCCCGAGCGGTACAGGCGACCGCCGCCCCCGCCCCCGCCGGAGGCTCCCCCGCTGTCCCCGAAGGGGTCGGCGACGAACCGCGCGAAGGTCAGATCGGGGCGGCCGAGGTAGCCGCGCGCCAATTGCGGTCCGGCGACGTACATCTCACCCGCGACGCCGACCGGCACCGGGTGCAGGCGGTCGTCGAGCACGTACACCCGCAGCCCCGCGATGGCCCGGCCCACGACCGAACCCGTTGCGGCGGCGATGGTTTTGGCGTCGAGCACGCGATGCGAGACGTGCACCGTGGTCTCGGTGATGCCGTACATGTTCACCAGGCGCGGCCCGACCGGCGCGACGGTTCCGGCCGCGGTGGGCGGGGCGGCGGGGCGGCCGTCGCCGTGCCGGGCGACCCAGTCGGCCAGGCGGCGCAGCTCCAGCGCCTCGCCGCCGAACACCACGTAGCGCAGGTTCAGCCGCTCGCGCGCCTGCGCGGCGTTGCGGTCGGCCTCGGCCAGTTGGTAGAAGGCCGACGGGGTCTGGTTGAGCACCGTGACCCGTTCCCGGCGCAGCAGTTCCAGGAACTGCTCGGGCGAGCGGGAGGTGTAGTAGTCGACCACGACCAGGGTGCCGCCGTAGAGCAGCGGGCCCCACAGCTCCCACACCGAGAAGTCGAAGGCGAAGGAGTGGAACAGGGTCCACACGTCGTCGGGCCCGAAGCCGAATTCGCGGTCGGTGTTGGCGAACAGCCGCACCACGTTCCGGTGCGCGACCGCGACGCCCTTGGGGCGGCCGGTCGACCCGGAGGTGTAGATGACGTAGGCGATGCTGTCGGCGGTGAGCGGGGCACGACGGTCGGCGTCGGTGATCGGCCGCTCCCCCGCGTCCACCAGATCGGGGGTCTCCACCCCGAAGCCGTCCATCGACACGATCGACAGGCCCGCGGGCAGTTCCACCTCGGTGCCGCCGTCGACGATCACCGTGGTGGGCTTCGAGTCGGCGAGGACGTAGGCGATGCGGTCGGCCGGATAGGTCGGATCGATCGGCACGTAGCCCGCGCCGGACTTGATCACCGCCAGCAGCGCCACCACCAGATCCAGCGAGCGCGGCAGCACGACCGCGACCAGCGTCTCCGGTCCGGCGCCCTCGGCGATCAGCTTGCGCGCCAACTGATTCGAGCGCTGATCCAGTTCGGCGTAGGTGAGCCTGTCGTCGCCGAACCGGACCGCCACCCGGTCCGCGTGCGCGGCCGCGGCGGCGTCGAACAGGTCCGACAGCGTGACGGCCGGATCACCGAACAGCCCGTGCCCGCCATCGATGCCCGAGGACACCCACCGCTGCGACACGTCGAGCCGCTCGCCCTCGCCGAGCAGGTCGATATCGCCCACCACGACGGCCGGGTCGTCGGCGACCCCGCGCAGGATCCGCACCAGCCGGTCGGCGAACGCCGCGACGGTCTCCGGATCGAACAGATCGGTGGCGTAGTTCCACGACAGCGACAGTCCGCCGTCGGGGGTCTCGGCGACGGTCAGCTGGATATCGAATTTCGCTGTGCTGTCGTCGAATTCGACGACGTCGAGATCCAGGCCGGGCAGCGAGACGCGGCCGAGGTCGCGCTGATCGGCGGCGGCGAAGGTGAGCGCCACCTGGAACAGCGGATGATGCGCCTGCGAACGCACCGGGCTGATGACGTCCACCAGCCGCTCGAACGGCACGTCCGCGTGCGCGAAGGCCGCCACGTCGGTGCGGCGCACCTGGTCGAGCAGCTCGGCGAACGAGGCCGAGCTCGCCACCTCGGTGCGCAGCACAAGAGTATTGACGAACATGCCGACCAGCTCGTCGAGCGCGCGCTCGCCGCGGCCCGCGATCGGCGTGCCGATGGCGATATCGCTGCCGCCGGACAGGCGGGCCGCCCAGGTCGCCAGCGCGGCGTGCATGAGCATGAACAGCGTCACGCCGCGCGCCCGCGCCAATTCGGTGAGCGCGGAATGCAATTCGGCGTCGATCGAGAACGCGTGCGTGCCACCGGCATTGGAGGCGATCTCCGGGCGCGGCCGGTCGGCGGGCAGCTCGAGCTGATCGGGCAGATCGCGCAATCGCTCGGTCCAGTAGGCGATCTGGCGGGCCGCGGTGGACTCCGGATCGCCCTCGTCGCCGAGCACCTCGCGCTGCCACAGGGCGAAGTCGGCGTACTGCACGGGCAGCGGCGCCCAGCCGGGGGCCTCACCGCGGGTGCGCTCGGTGTAGGCGGCGACCACGTCGCGCAGCAGCGGGCGCATGGAGAAGCCGTCGCCGCTGATGTGGTGCAGCACGAGCACGAGCACGTGATCGCGTTCGCCCAGGGTGAGCAGGTTCGCCCGGAACGGCAGTTCGCGGGTGACGTCGAAGAACACCCCGGCCAGCGCGGCGATGCGCGCGGGCAGCTGGGCGGCGGTGACCGGTTCGGGGGTCAGCTCGACGGTGACGTCGGCGGCGGACAGCACGCGCTGATAGCCGACGCCCTCGACCTCGGGGTATACCGTCCGCAGCGTCTCGTGCCGCGCGATCACGTCGTGCACGGCCGCGGTGAAGGCCGCGAGATCGAGCTCACCGGTCAGCCGGACCGCGACCGGGATGTTGTTGACCGCGGTGCGGTTGTCGAACCGGTTGAGGAACCACATCCGCTGCTGCGCGGGCGACAGCGGCACCAGCTCGGGCCGCGGGCGCGGCGTGAGCGGCACCCGGACGCCCTGTCCCGCTTGGCTTTCCAGGCGGGCGGCGAGCGACTCGACGGTGGTGTTCTCGAACAGCAGCCGCACCGGCACCTCGGTGTCGAGCGCCTCGCCGAGCCGCGCGGTCACCTGCATGGCGACCAGCGAGTTGCCGCCCAGTTCGAAGAAGTCGTCGTCGAGGCCGACGCGCTCGACGCCGAGCACCTCGGCGATGGTGTCGGCCACCGCCTGTTCGACCGAGGTGGCGGGGGCGCGGAAGGCGCGCGCGGCGAAGGTCGGCGCGGGCAGCGCGCGGCGGTCCAGCTTGCCGGAGGCGTTGAGCGGCAACGCGTCCAGCACCACGAACGCGGCGGGCACCATGTAGCTCGGCAGGCTCTCCGACAGCGCGGCCTTCACGGCGTCCACGGCGACCGACGCCCCGGCCGCCGGAACCAGGTAGGCCACCAGCTGATCGCCGACGCGCTCGTCGGCGCGCACCACCGCCACGGCCTGGCCGACCTCGGGCAGGGCGGTCAGCGCCGACTCGATCTCGCCGAGTTCGATGCGCAGGCCGCGCAGCTTCACCTGGAAGTCGGTGCGGCCCAGGTACTGCAACTCCCCGGCCTCGGTCCACATGACCAGGTCGCCGGTGCGGTACATGCGCGATCCCGCACCCGCGGCCGCGGTGTCGTCGCCGAACGGGTTGGCCACGAAGCGTTCCGCGCTCAGCCCCGGCCGCGCCACATAGCCGCGCGCCAGCTGCGCGCCCGCCAGGTACAGCTCACCCGCGACGCCCACCGGAACCGGCCGCAGTCGCGCGTCGAGCACGTAGGCCCGGGTGTTGAACACCGGCGCGCCGATCGGCACGGTCGCGGTGTCGGCGTCGGTGACCTCGTGCGCGGCGACCTGCACCGCGGTCTCGGTCGGACCGTACAGATTGTGCACGCGCGCACCGAGTTTCGTGCGCACCTGCTGGGCCAGCCCCCCGGGCAGGCCCTCGCCGCCCGCGAACACCAGGCGCAGCGTGTCCACCGCGGCCGCTCGCGGCGCGGCGACGAACTGCTGCAACAGCGACGGCACGAACTGCGCCACGGTGACGTGCTCGGCGGCGATGAGCCGGGCCAGGTAGGCCGGGTCACGGTGCCCGTCGGGCTTGGCGACCACCAGCCGCGCGCCGACCTGCAAGGGCCAGAAGAACTCCCACACCGACGCGTCGAAGGTGACCGGGGTCTTCTGGAGCACCACGTCGTAGGCCGCCAGGCCGTACTGGGCGTGCATCCACACCAGCTGGTTGACGATCGCCCCGTGCGTCACGGCCACGCCCTTGGGGCGGCCGGTGGAGCCGGAGGTGAAGATCACGTAGGCGGTGTTGTCCGCGCGCAGCGGGGCGCGGCGGTCGGCGTCGGTGAGCGGGGTGTCAGCGAAGCCGGACAGATCCAGCTCGTCGATCCGAACCTGGTGCGCCGCACCGGTTTCCAGGTCGTCGCCGGAGGTGAGCACGCACACCGGGCGCGCGGTGTCGAGGATGTACTCGAGGCGGTCGGCCGGGTGATCGGGATCCAGCGGCACGTAGGCGCCGCCCGCGGCGCTGACCGCGTACATGCCGACCACCAGATCGATCGAGCGCCGCATCCCCAGGGCCACCAGGGAATCCGGTCCGATCCCGGCGTCGACCAGCCAGCGCGCCAAACGCCGTACGCGGGAAGCGAATTCGGCGTAGGACAGACTCGTCCCCTCGAAGGTGACCGCGCCCGCGTCGGGGGTGCGGGCCACCTGTGCCTCGAACAGCGACGGCAGGGTCGCGGCGGTGTCCTCGGACACGGTCGGCAGGGCGGCGTCGATCGGGTAGTCGGTCTCGTTCCAGCGCTCGAGCACGCGGGCGCGTTCGGCGTCGTCGAGCAGCGGCAGCTCCCCGACCGGCGTGGCCGGGTCGGCGCCGATCGCGGCCAGCACGCGCAGGAAGCGGCGGCCGAAGGCGGTGGCGAAGCGCGTGTCGAAAAGGTCGGTGGCGAACACCAGTTCGGCGTCCATCGCCGACGCGTCGCTCTCCATCAGCGACAGTTGCAGATCGAATTTCGCGGTCTGCTGATCGATGGGGAGTTCGGCGACGGTCAGGCCGGGCAGTTCCAGTTCGGTGCGGCCGAGGTTCTGGAACGACAGCATGACCTGGAACAGCGGGTGCCGCGCCTGCGACCGCACCGGGTTGAGCAGCTCCACCAGCCGCTCGAACGGCACGTCCGCGTGCGCGAACGCGGCCAGGTCGCGCTGGCGCACCTGGGACAGCAGATCGGTGAACCGCGCGCCGCCGTCCACCTGGACGCGCAGCACCAGCGTGTTGACGAACATGCCGACCAGATCGTCGAGCGCGCGCTCGCCGCGCCCGGCGACCGGGATGCCGATCGCGATGTCGTCGCCGCCGGACAGCCGCGCCAGCAGGGCCGAGAACGCGCCGTGCACGACCATGAACAGCGTGGTGCCCTGCGCGTGCGCGACCCGGTTGAGCGCCTCGATGGTCTCGCCGGGCACCCGGAAACGGTGTGTCGCGGCGCGATTGGAGGCGACGGCCGGGCGCGGGCGGGTCGACAGCCGCAGTTCCTCGGGCAGTCCGGCGAGGGCGTCGTGCCAGTAGCCGAGCTGCTGGGCCAGCAGCGAGCCGCGGTCGTCCTCGGAGCCGAGCACCTCGCGCTGCCACAGCGCGTAGTCGGCGTACTGCACCGGCAGCGGCGTCCAGCCCGGTTCGGTTCCGGCGGCGCGGGCCACGTAGGCGGTGATCAGATCCCGCACCAGCGGCCGCATCGAGAAACCGTCGCCCGCGATGTGGTGCACGACCACGACGAGGACGTGGTCGTCGGCGCCCAGCCGGTACAGCCGCAGCCGCGCGGGGGTCTCGTGGGTCACGTCGAAGCCGCGGCCCGCGAAATCGGCCACGGCGCTTGCCAATTCGGTCTCGGTGACGTCGACGATCGCGACCTCGGGCAGGGCCCGGGTGGACGGCAGCACCTTCTGGTAGGCGATGCCCTCGTGCGAGGGGTAGATCGTGCGCAGCGACTCGTGCCGGGCGACCACGTCCGCGACGGCGCCGCGCAGGGCGTCGGCGTCCAGCGCGCCGGTCAGCCGCACGGCGGCGGGGATGTTGTTGGCGGCGGAGTCGGTGTCGAACCGATTGAGGAACCACATCCGCTGCTGGGCCAGCGACAGTGGCGGGTACTCCGGGCGCGGGCGCGCCGTGAGTGGTTGGCGCGCGGCCGATCCCGCGCGGGACTCCACCCGCGCGGCCAGCGCCTCCACGGTCGGGGCCTCGAAGACCGTACGCACGCCGACCTCGGTGCTCAGCGCGGCGCTCAGCCGGGCCACCAGCTGGGTGGCGACCAGCGAGTTGCCGCCCAGTTCGAAGAAGTCGTCGTCCACGCCGACGCGCTCGGCGCCGAGCAGATCGGCGAAGATCTCCGCCACGATCTCCTCGATCGGGGTGGACGGCGCGCGGAACTGCCGGGCCTCGAACACCGGGGCGGGCAGCGCGCGGCGGTCCAGCTTGCCGGAGGCGTTGAGCGGGAAGGCGTCCAGCACGACCAGCGCGGCCGGGATCATGTACGCCGGAAGCGTCTGCGCCAGAGCGGCTTTCACCGCGTCGGTGTCGACGGCGGCGTCCGGGCGGCGCACCAGGTAGCCGACCAGCTGATCGCCCGCGTGCGCGTCGGTGCGCACCACGACCACCGACTGCGCCACGCCCGGCTGGGCCAGCAGGGCGGCCTCGATCTCGCCGAGTTCGATGCGCAGGCCGCGCAGCTTCACCTGGAAGTCGGTGCGGCCCAGGTAGTTCAGTTCCCCGTCGGCGGTCCAGGTGACCAGGTCGCCGGTGCGGTACATCCGCGCGCCGGGCTCACCCCGCAGCTCCCCGAAGGGGTCGGCGACGAACCGGTCCGCGGACAGATCCGGGCGGCCGAGGTAACCCCGCGCCAGCTGATCGCCCGCCAGATACAGCTCACCCGCGATACCCGGGGCGACCGGATGCAGCCGCGAATCCAGCACGTAGACCCGGGTGTTCCAGACCGGCCGCCCGATCGGCACGCCCGCGACATCGGCCTCGCCCACCTCGTGATAGGTGACGTCCACCGCGGCCTCGGTCGGCCCGTACAGATTGTGCAGCCGTGCCCCGGTCAACTCGATGAGCTTGCGCGCCGTCGGCGCGGGCAACGCCTCCCCGGACGCGAACACCTGCCGCAGGGGCATAGTGTCGGGAGCGGCCTCGCCCTCGACGCGCACACCTTCCTGTCCCTCGACGCGCGCGACCGCTTGTCCCTCAACGCGCGCATTCCCTTGTCCCTCGAGGCGCGCATTCTCTTGTCCCTCGACGCCGGAGGCGGTGAGGGCGCTCACGAACACCGAGAGCATCGAGGGCACGAAGTGGGCCGTGGTGATGCCCTGCTCGGCGATGATCCGCGCCAGGTACACCGGGTCCCGGTGGCCGTCGGGCTTGGCGACCACCAGGCGGGCCCCGACCTGCAAGGGCCAGAAGAACTCCCACACCGACACGTCGAAGGTGGCGGGCGTCTTCTGGAGGACCGCGTCGTCGGGGCCGAGCCCGTACTCGGCCTGCATCCACAGCAGCCGGTTCACGATCGCGCCGTGCGCGACGGCGACGCCCTTGGGGCGGCCGGTGGACCCGGAGGTGAAGATGACGTAGGCGGTGTTGTGCGACCGGATCGGTCGCACGCGTTCGGCATCGGCGATCGGGCCGTCGGCGAAGCCGTCCAACGGCAGCGAATCCACCTCGAGCACGGTCACATTGCGGCCGGTGACGAAGTCGTCGCGGCCGGTGGTGAGGATGGCCGCCGGGCGGGCGACATCGAGCACGTAATCGATGCGATCCGCGGGCTGATCGGGATCCAGCGGCACGTACCCGCCGCCCGCCTCGAGCACCGCGTACATGGCGACCACGAGATCGATCGAACGCCGGATGGCCAGCGCCACAAGGGTTTCCGGCCCCACACCGGCGGCGATGAGCCGCCGCGCGAGCCGGTGCACGCGCCCGGCGAACTCGCCGTAGGTGAGCCGCTCGTCCTCGAACACGACCGCGATCGCGTCGGGGGTGGCGGCAGCCTGCCGCTCGAACAGCGAGACCAGCGTCTCGGCCGGAACGTCGTGTTCGGTCTCGTTCCAGGCGGTGAGCACCCGGCCGCGCTCGTCGGCGGACATCAGGTCGATGTCCCCGATCACGGCCTCCGGATCGGCGGTGACCACGGCCAGCACCCGATCCAGGCGGCGCGCGAACGCGGCGATGGTCGGCTCGTCGAAAAGGTCCAGGGCATAGGAGAATTCGGCCGACATGCCCCCGGCCTCGCCGCCGATGTCCTGCGCCTCCTGCAAGGTCAGCTGGAGATCGAACTTGGCCAGGCGGGCGTCGTACTCGATGCCGTTGACCCGCAGACCGG
This sequence comes from Nocardia sp. NPDC004068, assembly GCF_042874315.1. Taxonomy (NCBI): domain Bacteria; kingdom Bacillati; phylum Actinomycetota; class Actinomycetes; order Mycobacteriales; family Nocardiaceae; genus Nocardia; species Nocardia sp. NPDC004068. The sequence goes on along the minus strand of NZ_JBIAMW010000004.1, from coordinate 323,991 downwards.
GCAGTTCCAGGGTCGCCTGCCGGGTGTTCTGGAAGGTCAGCATCACCTGGAACAGCGGGTGTCGCGACTGCGAACGGGCCGGGTTGAGCACCTCGACCAGCCGCTCGAACGGCACGTCCGCGTGCGCGAACGCGTGCAGATCGGTGTCGCGCGAGCGGGCCAGCAGATCGGCGAAGGTGGCCGAGCCGTCCACGGCCGTGCGCAGCACGAGCGTATTGACGAACATGCCGATGAGGTCGTCGAGCGCGGCCTCGCCGCGACCGGCGACCGGGGTGCCGATGGCGATGTCGCCGGTGCCGGACATGCGGGCCAGCAGCACCGCGAGCGCGCTGTGCATGACCATGAACAGCGACGCGTTGTGCTTGCGCCCCAGCTCGATCAGCCGCCGCTGGGTCTCGGCGGAGATCACGAACGGATAGGTGCCGCCCCGGTAGCTCGCGACCGCGGGCCGTTGCCGGTCCGCGGGCAGCACGAGTTCGTCGGGCAGATCGGCCAGTTGCTCGGTCCAGTAGCGAATCTGGCTGGAGATCAACGAGTGCGGATCGTCCTCCGAGCCGAGCACCTCGCGCTGCCACAGCGCGTAGTCGGCGTACTGCACGGGCAGTTCGGCCCACGCGGGCTGTTCCCACGAGGTGCGCGCGGCGTAGGCGACCATGACGTCGCGGGCCAGCGGACCCATGGACCAGCCGTCGGCGGAGATGTGGTGCACGACCATGCCGAGCACGTACTCGGTCTCGCTGATCTCGAACAGCCGGGCGTGCAGCGGCACCTCGGAGGTGACGTCGAAGGCCATCGACGCCAGCTCGACCAGGTGGTCGATGAGGTTGTCCTCGGTGACCGGCACCGGGGTGAGGTCCGGGACGATCTGCGCGGCGTCCAGCACGACCTGCACCGGGCCGTCGCCGGTCTCCGGGAACACCGTGCGCAGCGATTCGTGCCGGTCGATGACGTCGATGACGGCCACCTGCAAGGCGGCCACGTCCAGTTCACCGCTGAGCCGGATGGCGACCGGGATGTTGTTGACCGCGGAACCGGTGTCGAAGCGGTTGAGGAACCACATGCGCTGCTGGGCCAGCGACAACGGCACCCGCTCGGGCCGTTCGCGGGCGACCAGCGCCTTGCGCGCGCCGTCCCCGGCGTGCGATTCGATGCGCGCGGCCAACGCCGCGACGGTGCTGGCCTCGAACAGCATCCGCACCGGCACCCGGGTGTCGAGCGCGGTGCCCAGCCGGGAGGCGACCTGGGTCGCGATCAGCGAGTTGCCGCCGAGTTCGAAGAAGTCGTCGTCGACGCCGACGCGGGCGACGCCGAGTACCTCGCCGAAGGTCTGGGCGACGATCTCCTCGATCGGGGTTGTGGGAGCGCGGAATTCGCGGACCTCGAACACGGGGGCGGGCAGGGCGCGGCGGTCGAGTTTGCCGGAGGCGTTGAGCGGCAACGCTTCCAGCAGCACGAACGCCGAGGGCACCATGTAGGCGGGCAGGGTGCGGTGCAGGGTGTTCTTGATGTGGTCGAGGTCGACCGGGCCGGGGCTGGTGACGAGGTAGGCGACCAGCTGATCCCCGGCGACGGTGTCGATGACCAGCACGACGGCCTGGCTGACGGCGGGGTGGGCCAGCAGCGCGGTTTCGATCTCGCCGAGTTCGATGCGCTGGCCGCGGAACTTCACCTGGAAGTCGGTGCGGCCGATGTACTCGATGACCCCGTCCCCGCGCCAGCGCACGAGGTCGCCGGTGCGGTACAGGCGGGAGCCCGCGGTGCCGCCTTGCGCGATTTCGCCAGCGGCGTCCCCTTGTGCGGCTCCGCCAGCGGCGTCTCCTTGTACCCCGAAGGGGTTGGCGATGAATCGTTCCGCGCTCAGGTCGGGACGGCCGTGGTAGCCGCGCGCGACCTGCGCGCCCGCGAGGTACAGCTCGCCCGGCACTCCGGCGGGCACGGGCCGCAGGCCCTCGTCGAGCACGTAGGCCTGCGCGTTGGCGACGGGGCGGCCGATCGGCACCGAGGCCGGATTCGGTTCGGCCAGATGCCATGCGGTGGCGTGGACGGTGAATTCCGTTGGGCCGTACAGGTTGTGGACCGCGGCGGTGGAGAACTTGCGGAACGCGGTGACGGTCGCGGGAGGCAGGGCCTCACCGGCGACGAGGACCGCGCGCAGCGACAGGCATTCCGCGGGCGAGGCGCTGGTGGCGAACACCGACAGCATCGACGGCACGAACGAGGTCATGGTGACCCGGTGGCGGCCGATGATCTCCGACAGGTACATCGGGTCGCGGTGCCCGTCGGGGGCGGCGATGACCATGCGCGCGCCGACGGCCAGGGTGGCGAACAGCTCCCACACCGACACGTCGAAGGTGACCGGCGTCTTCTGCAGGATCACATCGGTGTCGTCGATGTCGTATTCGCCGGTGATCCAGGCGATCTGGTTGACCACCGCGGAGTGCGGGATCGCCACGCCCTTGGGGCGGCCGGTGGAGCCGGAGGTGAACAGCACGTAGGCGGCGTTGTGCCCGCGCAGCGGCCCGCGCCGCTCGGCCGGGGTGACCGGTGCGTCGGAGTAGTCGGACAGGTCGAGCGTGTCGATGGTGAGCACGTCGCGGTCGGTGCCCAGGTCCTCGGCGTCGCGGGCGGTGCTCAGCACGACCACCGGATCGGCCGTGTCGAGGATGTAGTGGATGCGTTCGGCCGGGTAGTCCGGATCGATCGGCACGTAGCCGCCGCCCGCGACCATGGTCGCGTAGATCGCCACCAGCATCTCCGGCGATCGCCGGATGCCCACGGCGACAAGCGATTCCGGCCCCACACCGGCCTCGACCAGTCTGCGGGCCAACCGGTTGACCCGCGCCGCGAACTCGGCGTAGGACAACTCGACCAGCGGGCCGAACTCCCCGCCGGAACGTTCGCCCGGGTCGAAGATCAGCGCGGTCGCCTGCGGACGCTGCCGGACCTGCGCGGCGAACAGGTCCGCGACCGTGGTCACCGCGGGCAGGTCGCGGGCGGTGCGGTTCCACGCCTCGAGGACCTGGACGCGTTCGGTGTCGTCGAGGATCTCGATCTCGCGCACCCGCGCCGCCGGGTCGGTGACCGCCGCTTCGAGGACCCGCAGATAGCGGCGGCCGAACTCGGCGACGGTCTCGGCGTCGAACAGATCGGTCGCGTAGGAGACGACCGCCGACACCCCGGTCGGCTCGCCGCTCGAGCCGCGCTGTTCGGTCAGCGTCCATTGCAGATCGAATTTGGCGATGTCGACCTCGAGCTCCTCGGCCGACACCGACAGCCCCGCCATTTCCATCGTGGCGTGCGAGAGCTCCTGGAACGACAACATCACCTGGAACAGCGGGTGCCGCGCCTGGGAGCGGGTCGGGTTGAGCACCTCGACCAGCCGCTCGAACGGGACATCCGCGTGCGCGAACGCCGCCAGATCGGTTTCCCGTGTGCGGGTGAGGAATTCGGCGAACGACTCCGCGCCGTCGACCTGCGACCGCAACACCAGCGTGTTGACGAACATGCCGATCAGATCGTCGAGGGCCTGCTCACCGCGCCCCGCGACCGGGGTGCCGATGGCGATGTCGCTGGTGCCCGACAGCCGGGCCAGCAGCACCGCCAGCGCCGAATGCAACACCATGAACAGCGAAACACCCTGCGCGCGAGCCAAACCCGCGAGCCGGGCGTGCAACTCGGCGTCGATGTCGAACGCGACCCGGCTGCCGTGGAAGCTCTGCACCGGCGGGCGCGGGCGATCGGCGGGCAGATCCAGTTGATCGGGCAGACCCGCCAATACCGAACGCCAGTAGGCGATCTCGCCCGCGGCCATCGACTCCGGATCGTCCTCCGACCCCAGCACCTGACGCTGCCACAGGCTGAAATCGGTGTACTGCACCGGCAACGGCTCCCACCCGGGGGCCTCGCCGTTCGCGCGCGCGAGATAGGCGGCGGTGACGTCGCGGGCCAGCGGCCCGAACGAGAAGCCGTCGGCGGCGATGTGGTGGACGACGAACGCGACCGCGTAGTCGGCCCCGTGCCCGTTGGAACCCGCGGTCTGGTAGATCCGCACCCGGATCGGCAGCTCCCGCGACACGTCGAAGCCCTGCGACGCGAACGCGGCCAGCTCACCGGGCAGTTCGGCCGCGGAGATGGGCCGCACCTCGACACCCAGATCGACCCGGTCCATGGGCAGCACCTGCTGGTAGCCGCCGTCGCCGGACTCGGGGAAGATCGTGCGCAGCGACTCCTGCCGCTGCATCACATCGCGCAGCGCCGCGGTCAACGCGTCGATATCGACCCGCCCGCGCAACCGCACCACGAACGGCAGGTTGTAGGTGGGCTGGCTCGGATCGAACTGGTTGATGAACCACATCCGCTGCTGCGCCAGCGACAACGGCACCCGCTCGGGATGCCGCTGCGCCACCAGCGGCGGCCGCACCACGGCGGGAACCTCACTGGCCGTGGCGGATTCGGCGCGCGCGGCGATCCCGCCGACGGTCGGGGTCTCGAACAGCGCCCGCACCCCGAGCTGGATGCCGAACGCCGCGGAGATCCGCGCCACCACCTGCGTGGCGACCAGGGAGTTACCGCCCAGGTCGAAGAAGTTGTCGTCGACGCCGACCCGTTCCTGGCTCAGCACATCGGCGAACACACCGGCCACGATCTCCTCGGCCTGCGTGCGCGGCGCCCGGTACCCGGCCGCGTCGGCGCTGAACACCGGTTCCGGCAACGCCTTACGATCCAGCTTGCCGGAGGTGTTGAGCGGGAAGGCGTCGAGCACCATGATCGCGGCGGGCACCATGTAGCTCGGCAGCTTCTCCGCCACGAACCGCGTCAGATCCGCCGGATCCACCGAAAGTCCCGGCGCGGGAACGACATACGCGACCAGCTGCTGACCGGTCGCGGTGTCCATCACCAGCACCGCGGCCTGACTGACCGCCGGATGGGCGAGCAGATCGGTCTCGATCTCGCCGAGTTCGATGCGCTGGCCGCGGAACTTCACCTGGAAGTCGGTGCGGCCGATGTACTCCAGGGCGCCGGACTCGCGCCAGCGCACGAGGTCGCCGGTGCGGTACATGCGTTCGCCGACGATCTCGCCATCGGCGCCCTCTTGTCCCCCGAAGGGGTTGGCCACGAACCGATCCGCGGTCAGGTCCGGTCGGCCCCGGTACCCGCGGGCGAGTTGGCGGCCCGCGAGATACAGCTCACCCGGTGCGCCGATCGCGACCGGTCGCAGCCGCGAATCCAGTACGTAGACTTCGACATTCCACTCCGGCACGCCGATCGGCACGGTGGTGGTGTCGGCCTCGGTCGCCTCCCAATAGGTCACCGAGACGGCGGCCTCGGTGGGGCCGTAGAGGTTGTGCAGTCCGGCGGTGGTGAGTTGCCGGAATCCGGCGGCGGTCTCGGGGGGCAGGGCCTCGCCGATGACGAAAACCGCACGGAGGGTTTCGCATTGGGCGGCGGTGGCGTGCGAGACGAACACCGTGAGCATCGAGGGCACGAAGTCGGTGACCGTCACCTTGTGGCGGGCAATGGTTTCCGCGACGTAGATCGGGTCGCGGTGCCCGTCGGGGGTGGCGACGACGAGTTTCGCGCCGACCATGAGCGGCAGGAAGTAGCCCCACAGCGACACGTCGAAGGTGGTCGCGGTCTTCTGGAGGTAGACGTCGTCGCTGGTCAGCCGGTATTCGTGCAGCATCCACAGCTGCTGGTTGACGATCGCGTGATGGGTGACCGCGACGCCCTTGGGGCGGCCGGTGGAACCGGAGGTGTAGATGACGTAGGCGGTGTTGCCCGCGCGCAGCGGGGCGCGGCGGTCGGCGTCGGTGACCGGCTCGGGCGAGTGCGCGCTCGTGTCGAGGGTGTCGATCTCCACCCGGCGCACGGTCTCCGGGAGTTCCAGGCCGTCGGTGGAGACGGTGAGAACGCAGACAGGAGAGGCGGATTCGAGGATGTAGGCGGTACGGTCGGCCGGGTGATCCGGATCGATCGGCACGTACGCGCCACCGGCCTTCAGCACGGCGTGCATACCGACCACCAGGTCCAGCGAACGCCGCATACCCAGCGCCACAAGCGATTCCGGCCCGACGCCGTCGGCGATCAGGTAGCGTGCGAGTCTGTTGACCCGCGCACCGAACTCACCGTACGTCAGATGTTCGCCCTCGAACTCGAGCGCGACATTGTCCGGCGTGCGCGCGATCTGGGCGTCCAGCAACTCCGGCAGCGTCGTCGTGGGCACGTCGTGCTCGGCGTCGTTCCACGCCGCGAGGGTCCGATCCAGTTCGGCCTCGGTGGTGATCGGCAGATCCCACAGCGCGGCGTCCGCGCCCGCGGACAGGAACCGGTCGAAGAACTCCAGGAACCGCGAATGATGCTGGCGCGCTTCGGTTTCGGAGTACAGGTTCGGGTTGGTCTCGAAGTCGATCCGCGACCGCGCTCCGCCCTCGGACTGGTAGAAGTTGACGCCCAGATCCTCGATGGCGCCCGTCGACAGCACGTGCAGCTTGCCGACCTCGGCGCCCAGGGCGAGCTCGTCGTGGAACAACATGATGTTGACCCACGGACCGAAGAACTCCTTGGTGACCGCGCCGCCCCCGGCGCTGTCGCGGCGGATGTCCTCGTGCCGGTACCGCTGATGCCGCAGCGCGCCCGACACCTCCACCTGCACGGCCTTGAGCAGGTCGCCGACGGTGTCGTCGAAGCCGACGTGCAGGCGCAGCGGCACGATGTTCGACGACGCGCCGCCGGATCGCCGCATCACCGCGGTGGTGCGCGCGGTCACCGGCAGGCTCAGGATGACATCCTCGCTGCCGGTCCACTGCGCCAGATACGCGGCGAACGCGGCCAGCAGCAGACCCGCGGGCGACGAATCATGCCGTCGCACGGCCTCGTTCAGCACCGCGCCGAGCTCGTCGGACAGCGCGGCGGTCACCACGCCGTTCAGCGGGGCGGGCGCGGCGTTGCGGCCGGTGAGGCTGGTGCCCTCCTCGAGCCCCTCGACGCGCTGGGCCCAGTACTGCTTGTCGGTCTGGAAGCGGGTGCTCTCGCGATAGGCGAACTCGGATTCGACCAGCGTGCGCAGGTCGGCGGCCTTGGAGGGGGTGGGCTCGGCGCCCGCCAGATACGCCGTGTACAGCTCGGCGATGCGGTTCATGTTGGTCATCGCGCCGAAGCCGTCGAGCGCGATGTGGTGGGCGCGGGTGTACCAGAACCAGTGGTCGTCGGCGAGCCGCAGGGCCGCCATCTTGATCAAGCGGTCGGTGACCAGGTTCAGCGGGGCGCTGTACTCGGCGCGCATCCACTCGTGCGCGGCGGCCTCGGGGTCCTCGGCCGAGCGCAGGTCTACATAGACGACCTTGTCGTAGTCGCCGATCGAGTGATCGACGAACTGCATGGGCTCACCGTCGCGCTCGACGATGCGCAGGAAACCCGAACCCAGCTCGTGCGAGGCGTCGATACTGGCCCGCTCGAGCACCTCGACGTCCAGTTCGCCGCGCAGATCGACGTACTGGGCGATTGTGATCGGCACCTGCGGATCCAGATGCTGGGCATACCAGATGCCGAGCTGCGCCGGAGACAGCGGGAAGAGTTCCTCCCCCGATTCGCCGTTTCCGCCGAAATCCAGCCGGTCCAACCGTAACCTCGCTTCCGAAACGCCCTACAGCGCTCCCCGACGGCACACCGACGCCGACGCTCACTCAATTGTGGCGTCCGGCGGTCGGGGCTCACTTCGAAACTCAATCAGACAAAGATGTTCATAGGACCTATACGCCCCGTAGGCCGATCTTGTTACATGGCCCTGACCATGCCGGTCGGCCGCGGATCGGTCACACACTGAACCTCGCTGATGAACACCGAACCAATCTACCGTTTACGAGCCCCCGGCGGCCAAAAAGCGCCATAGCCGAAGGGCATCGGACCAGGTCCCTCCGGGTGTCGCCGGAAAATTTCGGGATGCGGACATACCGCTCGGTCTCACTCGCCTCCGGACCTGCTCCGGCCCGGATCGTAGAGGTGCGATTGGACACAGTGCACGGACGGTTCGAGCGCGCGCCCCACCAGGATCACCGCCGCCTGCCGCAGCCCCGCCTCCCGAACCCGGTCGGCGATGGTCGCGAGGGTCCCGCGCAGCACGAGCTGTTCGGGCTGGCTGGCCCGATACACGACGGCCGCCGGACAGTCGGTGCCGTAGTGCTCGGCCAGTTCGTCGGCGAGTTCCGCAACACGGGTAATGGCCAGATGCAGCACGAGGGTCGCCCGGGTGCGAGCGAACCCGGCCAGCGCCTCCGACTCGGGCATGGCCGTCGACCGGGCCTGCGCGCGGGTGAGCACGACCGACTGCGCCAACTCGGGCACGGTGAGTTCCGCACCGAGCACCGCGGCGGCGGCGGCGTACGCGGGCACGCCGGGCGTGACGTCCCAGGGGATGGCATGCGCGTCGAGGCGGCGGGCCTGCTCGGTCACGGCCGAATAGGTCGAGGGGTCCCCGGAACACAACCGGGCCACATCCTTGCCCTCGGCGTGGGCTCGGCGGCAGTGGGCGATGATCTGGTCGAGGTTCAGGTGCTGGGTGTCGATCAGCTCGGCGTTCGGCGCGCTGTGGGTGAGGATGTCGGGGTCGAGGTAGGTGCCGGGGTAGAGGCAGACGGGTGACCGTTGGATCAGGTGGACTGCGCGGAGGGTGAGCAGGTCCGCGGCGCCGGGGCCTGCGCCGATGAAGTGGACGGTCATGGGGTGAGTGTAGGGGTGGGGGTGGGGACGTCCGGAAGCGTTCGATGCCCGTCGCAGGGAGATCGACTATCGTCATTTCCCGGACATTCAGGACCAACAGGCGGGGAGTTGGCGTGCTACAGGCCGACATCGATGAGCTTCACAAGCTGGCGGGCACCTTGGCGGCCGCGGCAACGACCATTCGTCAGGTGAAGGCGGCGGTAGCCGCCAGCGGCATCGCCGCGGCCATGCCCGGCAGCGGCCTCGACAGCGTCTGCACCCAAGCGGGCCAGTTCGTGGACGGCGCCTACCAGCGGGTGGCGGGCAAGTTGGAACAGGTCGGCGGGAAGATCGAGACCACAGCGCAGTGGTATCTGGCCAGCGACGCCGATTTCGCCGCGGAGATGCGCAAGTTCGACATCCATCACGCGGGACAGCAGTAATGGTCGCCCCCGGTACCACCACCCTGCTCCTCTCCAAGGTGGAGAAGTGGCGGACATCGGCACTGTCCGACTTCGCGACCGCGCTGGCGACCGCCAACAACGACACCTTCCGTACCAACATCGACAACACGAAGAGGTTCTTCACCGAGGCCGGAAACAGTTGGCAGGGAGCGGCTTACGACGCCGCCTACGACCGGATCGGCGAGGACCACACCCAGGCATCCAAGGTCTGGGCGTATGTGGATGACTTGGTCACAGAGGTGAACGCCGCCGCCTCGACCGTCGAGTCGTACCGAAACGTGTTGCTGGGCAAGGTGAACGAGGCTCGGGCGGCCGGTCTCACCGTCGCCGACAACTGGGTGGTCGCCGAAAAGGAAGGCGTCTCGGCCAGTACCTTGCAATCGCACCAGGACGCGATCAACAGCGCTTTGTGGCCGTTCTTCGACGCCGTCGCCACCGCATGCACCAAGATCAGCGAGGCGGCCGAATTCGTCCGCATCGCAGGCGATCTCTTCGGTTCCGACATCGATGTCGCCGACACGAAGTCCCAGGGCGGCCGCATCGGCTCCGAGGACGGCCGCGCGGTCGCGGACGCCGCCCGCAACCACGACACTGCCAAACTCGACGAGATCGCTTCGCACCTACCGACTTACGCGCTGACGCCGGATCAGATCCAAGCCTTGTCCAACGGACAGGACGTTCCGACGATGCCCGCTGAGCTTCAGGACTACTACAAGGAGTTCTTCGCGGGCGCGGGCAAGGACGGCCTGCTGGCATTGAACGATCGCCTCGATGCCCAGGCGTCCAGTGGTAGCCCGACGAGTGCGGCCGCGGTCACGCAGCAGCGGGCGTTGGCCGATGGGATGATGGCGATCACGAATGAGCATCTGGGGACGGGTAGGGGGCCGGATGGGAAGCTCACGTCGGCGGGTTCGTATACGAATCTGCCGCCGGACATTCGACAGTTGGTCTCGGGGCGGGAGCAGGAACACGATCCGTCGAAGGGGTCGAGCCCTGAGGCGCTCCGGCAGCGCTTCGAAGACCGAGCGCGATTCGCGGACCTGTTGTCCAAGGCAGACCCGGACATGTCCGGTGGCAGAACCTTCAGCACCGAAATAGCACGCCAAGGCGCGAGTATGGCCCAGTACATCGAGGGCGCGGACAAGACCTCCAACGGAGCGATGCCGCCTGGATTCCGCGACGGCGACCACGACAAGATCAAGGACGCTTCGGCAAAACTCTTGAGCGCGGGCACCCGCAACCACGAAGCGAGCTATCAATTACTGACCGGGCGAGACCCGTACACAGGCAACGCCATTCCGGATGATCTGTCTTTCGGAGCGCAGGGCAATGAGTATGCCGCCACGGGTGATTACGACGCCAAGAAATTCACCAACTTCGTCTTCGGGCACGACTGGGGTGACCAGGGGAAACTTCCTGCGACTCTGTTCGACTGGACTGCGGACCATACGCACGACCAAGGCGCGGAAGGAGATTTGGCACGCAAAACCATCGGCGCACTGCCCGACGTGTTCGCTCCAAAAAACGGGGACCGTCTGCTGACCACCGAGAGTGGTACGACCGTGTTCCAGCAGAGCGCCGACGCTTTCAACAAGAATCCCGAACTCGCTAACAGCCTCGCTCGGGTAGCCGCTTCCAATATCGACGCCTTCTCGGGTGTCGCTACCAGTGCGCATGCCGCACCCCCGGCAGTTCCGCTCGAACTCAAGGACTCGGAGCGGCTGTTGTTCCTGGCCAGCCAGACGAATGAAGGGCGCGTCACACTGGACCTCGCCCGCCAAACTTATGACAACGCGGCCCTGTACCAGCTGACGCACGGGGCAGGTTCGGATCCGACGGCAGCGGACGATATCATCAAGAAGATAGCAGGCTTGGACGCCCATATCGACGATGCGGGCCGCAATGCCATTATCTACCAGCACAACAATGATGTTGCTGCGCAGAACGAGCAAGCACAGCATGCTCACGACGATCGACAGAAGATCGGCAACACAGTCAAGGGCTTGGTAGACAATATTCCCGTTCCCGGCGGTGCGGCAGTCAACACGGTGAAGGGCTTGGCCGAGGACCCACTATACGACGCGTTTATGGAAGGTATCAATCCCGATCCGACCCCTGCCAAAGTGCAGTATCCAGACAAGGAAGCGGCTTGGCGGTTCGGTGATAGCAAATTCGGCGATCATCTTGACGAAGCGATAGCGCGAAGCGAGCAACCGCCGTCATCTCAGCAACGAGTCGACATTGTGAATACATATGAGCGCGTGTACAACGACATAGTTGCGGCTAATCTCGTGACCAACAACAACGATCTGGACCAGTTGGCGACCGGCGGCGCCCAGGCACCTAACAGCTCAGAGGGGACGAAGTGAACAAGACGTATGCTTTACGTCACCCCGTGCTGATGACGGCCGTCGCCGTGGCCGCTTCCCTCGCGGGCGGATGCGGGACGACCGATGCGGCAAGGGCGCCGGAAATTCCCTCGCGAATTCAGGTAGCTTTCCGATCCTGCAGTGACATACCGACCGAGATTCTGTCGAATTCCGGATTGACATCCGACCCTCGGCCCGACCCGTCTTCGGAAGAGAGTACTTCCGAAGAGGTGAAGACGAGAGGTTGCACTTATCACGGAAAGAGCGGGGACAATTTGTCGTCATGGGCCGGGATAAGTATCGAAGAAACCAATATGACGACGGATTACTACCGTTTCTATCATCACGAATCTACGGTTCAGCCGCGATTGGTGAGCGGGCAGAAGGCGGTGGTCAAAGCGAGTACTGATTCGAGCATTTCATTGTGCATGGTCCTTGTCGATGTACCGGGAGGTGCGGTGCGGTTCGACACGGGCACGTCGTCCCGGGACGACAAGAGAGACCCATGTCAGATATTGGTCGAGTTCGCCGATGAAGTGACCCCTATCGCGCTCGCGAAGAAGTAGGTCCGGAACTGATAGCGAGGACGCCGGGAATCCCCCTGCTCGCCTCCGGCGCGCTACCGACCATAGACTCACCCCATGGCAGTGGAAGCAGTTCGGGTGCAATCGGTTTCGCCGTACATCGATGACCGGTACGAATTGGTCACGGGGACGGTCGGGTTCGCGGTGGATCCCGGGCACCCGGCTAACGCACGGATCGTCGATCTGGATCGGGTGAAGCGGGATCTCGACGGCAAGGTTCGGTTCGATGCCGATCTTCGGGTGTTGCGGCCGGTGGGTGGGGGGAACGGGGATTTGTTGTTGGTGGTGCCCAATCGGGGGCGGTTGGGGACGTTGCCGTTCAGTCGGGGGGCTGTGGTGGATTTCAGGGATCTCGAGCGGGTCGATCCGGGGGATGGGTTTTTGTTGGAGCGGGGGTGGACGGTTGTCTGGTGTGGGTGGCAGTGGGATGTGCGGAGAGGGGTGGGGAGTTTGGGGGTGACCGTGCCGGAGGTTGCGGTGGGGCCGGGGTGGATGCGGGTGGAGTGGCGGGGGGACAGTGATGAGCGGCGGCATTCGGTGAGTGACACCATGCCGGGGATGGGGGTGTTCTTTCGGTTCTCGGCGTATCCGACGGTGGATGTGGATGATCCGGAGGCGGTGTTGACCGTGCGGACCGCGCCGGGCGGGGAGCGGACCGAGATCCCGCGGGGGGCTTGGCGATTCACCGATTCGACGCATGTCGAGCTGGAGGGGGGATTCAAGGCGTTCCACTGGTACGAGTTGTTCTACCGGACCGAGTTCGCGCCGGTCGTGGGGTGTGGGTTGCTGGCGGTTCGGGATGTGGTGGCGCATTTGCGGTCCGAGGGAGGGATCGAGCGGGCCTTCGGGTTCGGGATCTCGCAGTCGGGGCGGTTTCTGCGGCAGTTCCTCTGGGAGGGGATGAATCTCGACGAGAGTGGGCGTCAGGTATTCGATGGGGTGTTCGCGCATGTTGCGAGTGGGGCGCGGGGAGAGTTCAACCATCGATACGCGCAGCCGTCGTTGACGGGGGTGGACGGGTTCGGGAGTCTGCCACCGTTCGACAATGCGGGATTGCTTGCGCGGCAACGAGAATCGGGAGGCGTGCCGAAGGTGCTGCTGAGCAACAGCGCCTCGGAGTATTGGCGCGGCGACGGCTCGCTGGTGCACGCGCCGGAAGGGGTGGACGCCGACGAGGACCCCGACGTGCGGGTCTACTCGATCGCGGGAACAGATCATTTCGGGCCGAATCCGTTGAAAAGCGTTATGGCGGGCAGCAATCCGCCGCACGACCTCGATTCCCAACCCGTGCTGCGCGCGCTGATGATCGCACTACAACGCTGGGTGTACGAGGGAGTGCCCGCACCGGCCAGCCGGGTCCCGCGCGTGGCCGACGGAACCGCCGTCCCGCCCGAACAGGCGCTCGACCCGTTCGCCCATGTCCCCCACCCGGATCCGGCCCTGCTCCCCCGCATCCACCACCTGGACCTCGGCCCGGACGCCGACCACGGCATCGGCCGCTGGCCGGTCGTCCGCGGCGAGCCCTACCCGAGCCTCGTCCCCGCCACCGACGAGGACGGCAACGAGATAGCCGGTATCCGCCTCCCGGCCGTCGCCGCCCCACTCGCCGTCTACACGGGCTGGAATCCCCGCCGCCCGATCGAGGGCTTGCCGAACGTCCTCTACGAACGCCTCGGCAGCAAACTCCCCTTCCCACCCGACCGCCCCTCGATCACGGAGCGTTACCCGACGCGCGCCGCATACGCCGAAGCGGTGCGTGCGGCGGCGGACCAGCTCGTGACACAGGGTTTCCTGCTGGCCGAGGACGTGGACTGGGTGGTGGCGGAGACCGTGGCCGAATACTGAAGCTATTCCGTCATATTCAGACCGCCCAGGATCTTCGTCGGCCGCACCCGGACCACCAATTCCCCCGGTACCCCATTCCGTTTGCCGAATTCCTCCGCCCGCTCCGGCCCCATGTACCGGGCGGCGATGGCCGTGGCGGTACGGAGAAGTTCGCTGGGGTCTTCGGAAGTCGTTGCGGTGCCTTGGATTTGGAAGTAGCCGTAGGGGGGTTGCTCCAGGTCTACGCAGAGGGCTACGCGGGGGTCGCGGAGGATCGCCTTGCCCTTGGCGGTGGCTTTGCCGGTGTTGAAGACCAGGGTGTCGTCTTCGACGATGAACCAGACGGGGTTGATGACGGGGCGGCCGTCGGTGGTCACGAACGCGAGTTTGGCGGTGCGGGTGCCCTCGGAGAGGAAGTCGCGGACCTGCGGGTCGGTGAGTGAGGCCATGGGGGGAGCGTACGGGGCGGCGGCGGGAACGGGGGTGAAGCGCGGCGGGGTCAGATCGCGCCGCGTTCGCGGGCGCGGGCCACGGCGGAGGTGCGCGATTTGACGCCGAGCTTCGAATAGATGTGCACCAGATGGGATTTCACCGTGGTCTCGCTGAGGAACAACCGTTTGCCGATCTCCCGGTTGGAGTGGCCGTCGGCCACCAGGCGCAGCACCTCGATCTCGCGCGGGCTCAGGGTGGTGTCGGGTTTGCGGACGCGGGTCATGAGTTTGGAGGCGACCGACGGGGACAGCACGCTCTCCCCGGCCGCGGCGCCGCGCACGGCGGCGAGGAGTTCGGCGGGTGGGGTGTCCTTGAGGATGTAGCCGCACGCGCCCGCCTCGATCGCGCCGAGGATGTCGGCGTCGGTGTCGTAGTTGGTGACCACGAGGACGTTCGGCGGGCCGGGCAGCCCGCGCACCGCGGCGGTGGCGGCCACGCCCGAGGTGCCCGCGCCGAAGCGCAGATCCATCAACACCAGGTCCACGGGATGCGCGCGACAGAAGGCGACGGCCTCCTCCGCGGTGGCGGCCTCGCCGACGACGAGGATGTCCTCCCCCGAATCCAGCAGCGCCTTCAGCCCGGCGCGGACGATGGCGTGATCGTCGGCGAGCAGCAACCGGATCACGGCTCCTCCAGCGGGAACGAGACGGTGACCGCGGTGTGGCCGGGTTCGGATTCCACGCTCATGCCGCCGCCCTGCTGTTCGACGCGGCTGCGCATGGCGTTGAGCCCGAATGTGCCGCGCCCGAACACCTCCGGGTCGATCCCGACACCGTCGTCGACCACGTCCAGATGCACGGCGTCGCCCGCGTAGGTGAGCGTGATGCGCATGCGTTCGGCGCGGGCATGCCGGACCACATTCGACACCGCGCCCTGCGCGACCCGCACGAGCGCGGCCTCGACGGGCATGGGCAGCCGCTCGGGTTCGCCCTCGACCAGCACCTGCGCCCGCACCCCGGCCGCGCCCGCGCGCTGGGCGATGCGGTCGAGCGCGTCGGTCAGCGATTGGCCGTCCAGCGGCGCGGGCGTGAGTTCGGCGATGAGCTGGCGGGTTTCGACCAGGCTGTCGGCGGCGGTGTCGCGGGCCAGGCGGATCTGCGGCAGCGCGGGATGATCGGGGGCCGCGCGTTCGGCGGCGTGCAACAGCAGCTGGATGCTCGACAGGCCCTGCGCCACCGTATCGTGGATCTCCTGGGCGAGCCGTTCGCGTTCGGCGAGCTTCCCGGCGGTGCGTTCCTGTTCGGCGAGAGTGGCTCGGGTGGTGAGCAATTCGTCGATGAGGCGCTGCCGGTCGGCGGCCTCGCGGAACAGGGCCCGGTAGCCGAGGCCGATCGCGATAGCCACCAGCGCGGCGACGATCGGGCCGATCACGCCGCCGACGTTCCAGCCCTTGTGCAGTTCGTAACCGAGCACGGCCGCCGCGGTGGCGATCGCGACCGCGAGCACGCCCCACAGCCGGGGCAGCAGATGCAGATACAGGAAGTACAGCGGGAACACCAGGTAGACGGCGTCCGGCACGATCGCCACCAACCCCACCCACAGCAGCGTCAGCACGCCCAGCCACACCCGGGCCGCGATGGGCCGCCCGCGCAGCCGGACGCCCGCGAAGTAGGTGAGCAGGAACACCGCGGCCAGCACGCCCACGGCCCACCGATGTCCGC
The DNA here is from genome assembly GCF_042874315.1 of Nocardia sp. NPDC004068. Taxonomy (NCBI): domain Bacteria; kingdom Bacillati; phylum Actinomycetota; class Actinomycetes; order Mycobacteriales; family Nocardiaceae; genus Nocardia; species Nocardia sp. NPDC004068. Next base: position 307,903 of record NZ_JBIAMW010000004.1, on the reverse strand, counting down.
TGTCGAGCAGCAACCCCCGCACGACCACCACGACCGTCAGCGCCACCATGAGCGCGTGCAGGCCGGCCTGCAACGCGGCGAAGACGGGAGCGAGCGGCGAGCGGTGCACCGTGTCAGCTTATGCGGGGTTATCGGGACGGCATCCATCGAAAGTCGGATTCGGCGGCCATCGCGCGATGGGCCGCGAATGGTTCCCGCGCCCGATGGCACGCGCGCCGATCGCCGACAGGGTGGAGGCATGTTCGTCGCACTCCGGGATCTGCGGGCCGCCCGCGGCCGCTTCCTGCTCATCACCTCGGTCGTCGTGCTGGTCGCGCTGCTGGTGAGCTTCCTGAGCGGGTTGACCGCCGGGCTGGCCCATCAGAACATCGCCGCGGTGCAGCGGATCCGCGGGGACGCGGTGGTCTTCGCCGACACCGGGTCGTCGCCGTCGTTCGACGCGTCGGCGCTGAGCACGGAACAGGTACGGGAATGGCAACAGTCCGGCGGCGTGGTCGATCCGGTGGGTGTGGGCCGGGTCCAGGCCACCCGAGCGGGCGGCGCGCCCACCCTGATCGCCGTGTTCGGAGTGGACGGTGACGCCTTCGGCAAACCAATGGCAACCAGACCGGGGACCGTGGTGCTGAGCGCGCCCGCGGCGAACCGGCTGGGGGCCGCGGCCGGTGATCGGGTCACGATCGGCCCGGCCGAGTTCACGGTGGCGGCGGTAGGCGGCGACGACTGGTACGCGCACACGCCGGTGGTCTGGACGACCCTGGCGGACTGGCGAACCGTGCTGCCGCGCGGCGGCGCGGCGACGGTCCTCGTGGTCTCCGGCGTCCCGCACCCTCCGACCACCGGCACCCGCGCGATCCCCGTTTCCGATGCGCCGCAGGCGATCTCGTCGTACCAGGCCGAGCACACCTCCCTGACCCTCATGACGGTCCTGCTGTTCGCGCTCTCCGCGTTGGTGATCGGGGCGTTCTTCGTGGTGTGGACGATCCAGCGCACCCCCGACATCGCGACGCTGAAGGCCCTGGGCGCCACCACCGGATCCCTGGTGCGCGACGCGCTCGGTCAGGCGCTGCTGGTGCTGGTGCTCGGCGTCGGGCTCGGGGTGGGGGTGACGGCGGTGGCAGCCGGATTCCTCGGCGACGCCGTGCCGTTCGCGCTGACCGCCGCCACGACGCTCACCCCCGCGGCCGCGCTGATCGGGCTCGGCCTGCTGGGCGCGGCGGGCGCGGTGCGCTTCCTCGCCGCCGCCGATCCGCTGACCGCCCTGAACCGGAACCGTTGAGCGACAGGATGTTTCGATGACCACACTGACCGTGACCGACCTGACCCTCACCTATCCCGACGGCGCCGGGCGGGTCACCGCGCTGGACGCGGTGAACCTGCGGGTGCGCGGCGGCGAGATCGCCGCCGTGACCGGCCCCTCGGGATCGGGGAAGTCGAGCCTGCTCGCCGCCGTGTCGACGCTGATCCGCCCGGACTCCGGCCGCATCGACCTGGAAACCGATTCCGGCACAATCGAATTGACGGCGCTGGGCCGACGGGAGGCCGCGCGGCTGCGCCGGGAGCGGATCGGCATCGTCTTCCAGCAGCCGAATCTCCTCCCCGCCCTCACCGCCCTCGAACAGCTCGAGGTCATGGCCCACCTCGGCGGCCGCCCGCTGGTGCCGCCGCGCGAACGCCGCCGAATCCGTTCGCGCGCAACCGATCTCCTCGCCGCGGTCGGCCTGGCCGGGCACGAGCACAAACGCCCCGAGCAACTCTCCGGCGGACAACGCCAGCGTGTCGACATCGCCCGCGCCCTCGTGCACGATCCGGACCTGCTCGTGGTCGACGAGCCCACCAGCGCCCTGGACCGCGAGCGCGGCGCGGCCGTCCTGGACCTGCTGCTCGACATCCCGCGCGCCCACGGCACCGCGACCCTGCTGGTCACCCACGACGTAGACCACCTGGACCGGATGGACGCGGTCTACCGCATGGTCGACGGGACGCTCAGCGCGGCGGGGTCACCGCCGCGTACCAGTCCAACAGCGCCGGATCGTCGACGGCGGTGCGCTCCACCACCTTCGCCGGATCCGCGCCTTGGAACAGCCGTTTGATCGGCACCTCGAGCTTCTTGCCCGTGCGGGTGTGCGGGACGCCCGGCGCGGGGATGATCGCGTCGGGCACGTGCCGGGGCGAGACCTCCGCGCGGATCACGGCCTTGATCCGGTCGGCCAGTTCGTCGGTGAGTTCGGCCCCCTCGGCGGGCACCACGAACAGCGGCATCCAGTAGCCGCCGTCCGGCCGCTCGACGCCGATGACGAGCGACTCCGCGACCTCCGGCAGCGCCTCCACGGCCTGATAGATATCGGCCGAACCCATCCGGATGCCGTGCCGGTTGAGGGTGGAGTCGGAGCGGCCGTGCACCACGAAACTGCCGTGGTCGGTGATGGTGATCCAGTCGCCGTGCCGCCACACGCCGGGGAACATGTCGAAATACGCCGCGCGATACCGGGATCCGTCGGGATCGTTCCAGAACTTCACCGGCATGGACGGCATGGGTTTCGTGAGCACCAGCTCGCCGACCTCACCGCGCACCGGATGCCCGGTGACGTCCCACGCGTCGACCGCCGCGCCGAGGAACGGCACCGACAGTTCGCCGGGCCACACCGGGACCGTGGGCACGCCGCCGAGGAAGGCCGACACCACATCGGTGCCGCCACTGATCGAGGACACCTGCACGCGCTCGCCGACGTTCTCGCTCAACCAGAGCGACGACGACGGCGGCAGCGCCGAACCGGTGATGCCGACCGTGCGCAAGGCGGACAGATCGTGGTCGCGCTTCGGCACGACACCGGCCTTGACGCACGACAGCACGTAGCCGGGGCTGGTGCCGAGCACCGTGGTTCCGGTGCGAGCGGCCAAGTCCCACAACGCGTCCGGTGTCGGGCAGGCCGGGCTGCCGTCGTAACAGACGATGGTCGCGCCGACCAGCAGGCCCGCCACCTGGAAGTTCCACATCATCCAGCTCGGGCTGGTGTACCAGAAGAACACGTCGTCGCGGCCGATATCGGCTTGCAGCGCAACGGCTTTGAGATGTTCCAGCACGACGCCGCCGTGGCCGTGCACGATGCCCTTGGGTTTGCCGGTGGTGCCCGAGGAGTACAGCACCCACAGCGGGTGGTCGAAATCGACCTCGCCCGTGTCGATCTCGGCCCCGGAGGGTGCGGTGATCTCGGCCCAGTCCTGCGAGTTGGGCACCGTCGCGCCGAGCCGGGAGACCACGACGGTGTCGCGCAGGGTCGGCAGGCCCGCACGCAGCTCGGCGATCTCCGCGGTCTTGTCGTGCGCCTTGTCGCCGTAGCGGTAGCCGTCTGCGGTCACCAGCACGACCGGTTCGAGCTGGCCGAGCCGATCCAGCGCGGCCTTGGCCGAATAGTCCTGGCCGCAGGCGCTCCACACCGCGCCGAGGCTGGCGGTGGCGAGGAAGGCGATCACGGCCTCGGGGATGTTGGGCAGATAGCCGACGACCCGATCGCCGGGCTGCACGCCCCGCGCGCGCAGCACCGCCGCGAAGGTCGCGGTGCGGCCCAGCAGCTCGGCCCAGGAGATCTCGGTCGCCGCGCCGCCCTCGCTCAGATACACGATGGCGGGCCGATCGGTGCGCGCCTGCCGCGCCACCTGATCGACATAGTTCAGGCGCACGCCCGGAAACCATTGCGCGCCCGGCATACTCGCGTCGGACAGCACCGTCTCCGGGGCGGGGCCGAGGTCGAAGTACGCCCACAGCGCACCCCAGAAGCCGGACAGGTCGTCGACCGACCAGCGCCACAGCGCGTGGTAGTCCGGGAAGTCGAGTCCGGTTCGCGCACCGGCGAACCGGGCGAAGTCGGTGACGCGCGCCCGCGCGACGTCCCGCTGATCCGGCACCCACTGCGGCTGCATCGCGATCACTCTCCTGTCCTAGCCCGCGCGCCGGACGATCCGTTCGGCGTGGCGGATGACCGGGCCGTCGACCATGCGGCCCTCGAATGCGAAGACGCCCCGATTGTCCGGCACCGCGGCGAGTATTCGCCGGGCCCAGGACAATTCGTCGTCGGTGGGGGTGTAGGCGGCGCGGATGACCGGCACCTGGGTGGGATGGATGGCCACCTTGGCGTCGAAGCCGACCGCCACCGCGTCCTCGGTCTCGGCCCGCAACCCGTCCAGGTCGCGAATGTCCAGATACACCGAGTCGAGGGCGAACTTGCCGTACGCCTTGGCCGCGAGCAGGGACGCCGAGCGGACGTGCCGGGCGACGTCGCGGTACTCGCCGTCCGCGCGGCGGCTGGCGTTGCCGCCGAGCGCGGCGACCAGATCCTCCGCGCCCCACATGACGCCGATGGCGGTGTCCGAGCGCATGATCGCGTCGACGGCCAGCGCGCCCAGCGGGGATTCGATGAGCGCGACGGCCTGGTACGGCAGCGCCGAAAGCTGTTCGGCGCTCTCGCATTTGGGGACCATGACGCGCTCGTAGGAGGTGCGGGCGAGGGTCTCCAGGTCGAGCGCGTGGTCCGTCCCGCCGGGGGCGTTCACGCGCACGAGCGTGTGCCGCGGGTCCAGCGGTGTGGACAGCAGCGCCTCCCGGGCGGCGGCCTTGTCGGCGGGGGCCACGCCGTCCTCCAGATCGAGGATCACCACATCGGCCGCGGCGGCGGCCTTGGCGAAGCGTTCGGGGCGGTCGGCGGGGCAGAACAGCCAGGCCGGACCGGCCATCTCCCAGGTCATGCGGGCCTCATCCGGACGAGCGTCTTGCGCACGGCGGTGGCCACCACGTCGCCGTGCTGATTGCGGCCGGTGTGGGCGAAGGTCACGATCCCCTCCCCCGGGCGGCTGCGCGACTCCCGCTTGTCGGTGACCACGGTCTCCGCGTACAGGGTGTCGCCGTGGAACAGCGGCTTGGGGAAGGCGACCTCGGAGAAGCCGAGATTGGCGACGATCGTGCCCTGGGTGAGCTGGGTGATGGACAGCCCGACCAGGGTGGACAGCGTGAACATCGAATTGACCAGCCGCTGATGGAACGGCGGCTGCGCCTCGGCGAACGCCGCGTCCAGATGCAGCGCCTGGGTGTTCATGGTGGCCGTGGTGAACTGCACGTTGTCGGCCTCGGTGATGGTGCGGCCGGGGCGGTGCTCGTAGATCACGTCGGTGGCGAACTCCTCGAACCACAGGCCGCGTTGCACCTCGCGGCGTAGGGGTGCGCTCACAGGCCCAGCTCCCGTCCGATCAGCATCAGCTGCACCTCCGTGGTGCCCTCACCGATTTCCAGAATCTTGCTGTCCCGATAATGCCGTGCCACAGCGTATTCGTTCATGAAACCGTAGCCGCCGAAGATCTGCGTCGCATCGCGCGCGTTGTCCATCGCGGCCTCGCTGGCGACGAGTTTGGCGATCGACGCCTGCTTCTTGAACGGCTTGCCCGCCAGCATGAGCGCGGCGGCGTCGTAGTAGGCCGCGCGGGCGGCGTGGGCGCGCGCCTCCATTCGCGCGATCTTGAACGCGACCGCCTGATTGCGGCCGATGACCTGACCGAACGCCTCCCGTTCGCCCGCGTAGCGCACGCTCTCGTCCACACAGCCCTGCGCCGCGCCGACGGCCAGCGCGGCGATGGCGATCCGGCCCTCGTCGAGGATGCGCAGGAAGTTGGCGTAGCCGCGGCCGCGTTCGCCGAGCAGATTCGCCCGCGGCACACGGACATCGGTGAAGGTCAACGGGTGGGTGTCGGAGGCGTTCCAGCCGACCTTGCTGTAGGCCGGTTCGGCGGTGAAGCCGGGCGTGTCGGTGGGGACCAGGATGGTGGAGATCTCCTTCTTGTCCCCGGAGCGGCCGGTCACCGCGGTCACCGTCACCAGGCGGGTGATGTCGGTGCCGGAGTTGGTGATGAACTGCTTGTTGCCGTTGATGATCCAGTCGTCGCCGTCGAGGACCGCGGTGGTGCGGGTGCCGCCCGCGTCGCTGCCCGCGCCCGGTTCGGTGAGGCCGAACGCGGCCAGGGCGTGCCCGCTGGTCAGCTGCGGCAGCCACTCCCGCTTCTGCTCCTCGGTGCCGAACCGGTGAATCGGCATGGCGCCCAGCGAGACTCCGGCCTCCAGGGTGATGGCCATGCTCTGGTCGACCTTGCCGAGTTCCTCGAGGGCCAGGCACAGGGCGAAGTAGTCCCCGCCCATCCCGCCGTACTCCTCGGGGAACGGCAGGCCGAACAGGCCCATATCGGCCATGCCCGCGACCACCTCGTAGGGGAAGCTGTGCTCCTCGTCGTGTTTCGCCGCGACCGGGGCGACCACCTGGCGGGCGAAGTCGCGCACGGTCAGGGCCAGATCGCGGTAGTGGTCGGGAAGCGTTCCCGTGGACAGGAATTCGGTCATGCGGGGGTGTCCTTCGGATCGGTGTCGGGGACGATGCGGGCGAGGACCTGGTCGACCCGCACCTGATCGCCCGGTCCGGCCAGCAGTTCGACGGTTCCGGCGATGGGGGCGGTGAGGGTGTGTTCCATCTTCATGGCCTCCACGACGACCACCGGGGCGCCCGCGGGGACCACCGCGCCCGGGGTGGCCGGGACGGCGATCACCGAACCCGGCATGGGACTGCGGATCTCGGCGTCGGCGGCCTGTTCGGTGGTGGCGCGCGGACTCGCCTCGGCCACCTCGCGGACGAGGGTGACGGCGGTGCGGTCGGCGACCCAGATCTGATCGTCGTGGTGGGCCACGAGGTAGGTGGTGCGGACGCCGTCGAGGGTCAGGGTGAGGTCGCGGCCCGAAGTCACGGCGAGAGAACGCTTGTCGCCCTCGTCGAGCCACACCCGCGCGTCGGCCGGGGTGCCGGTCAGCGAGACGTGCACGGTGCGGTCCCCGCCGGTGAGGCGGAAGGTGGTCGGGGCCGGGGCGCCGAGCCGCCAGCCGGTGGGCTGGTCCCAGGGCGTGGCGGGGTCGGTGGGCCAGTGGGCGAGCCAGCGCAGCGCGGCCGCGGCGATGAAATGGCCGTCGCCGGGGTCGGCGGGGTGGAAGTCGGCGGCGCGGCGGTCCAGCAGGGCCGTGTCGAGGCGACCCGCGCGGACGTCGGGGTCGGCGAGCAGGAAGCGGAGGAAATCGGTATTGGTGCGCACGCCCAGAACGGCCGTATCCGCCAGGGCGCGATCGAGTTTCGCGAGGGCCCGGTCCCGGTCGGGGGCGTACGCGATGACCTTGGCGAGCATGGGGTCGTAGTCGCTGCCGACCACGGTGCCCGCGCGCAGACCCGAATCCACCCGCACGCCGTCGCCGTCCGGTTCGGCGAGAGCGAGCACCGTGCCGCCGGTGGGCAGGAAGTCGCGGCCCGGATCCTCGGCGTAGACGCGGGCCTCGACGGCGTGCCCGGTGAGGCGGATGTCGTCCTGTTCGGCGGCGAGCTTCTCCCCGGCGGCCACCCGGATCTGGCATTCGACCAGATCGACGCCGGTGACCAGTTCGGTGACCGGATGCTCGACCTGGAGGCGGGTGTTCATCTCCATGAAGAAGAACTCGTCGGGGCGGTCGGCGGAGACGATGAATTCGACCGTGCCCGCGCCCACGTAGTCGACGCTGCGGGCGGTGTCGCAGGCCGCCGCGCCGATCCGCGCCCGGGTCTCGGCGTCCAACAGCGGGGAGGGCGCCTCCTCGATGACCTTCTGATGGCGGCGTTGCAGGCTGCATTCGCGCTCGCCCAGATGCAGCACCCCGCCGTAGCGGTCGGCGAGGATCTGCACCTCGATGTGCCGGGGCCGGGTGACGAACCGCTCCAGGAACAGGGTGTCGTCGCTGAAGGCCGCGGCCGCCTCGCGCCGGGCGCTCACCAGCGCGTCGGGCAGCCCGGCGGGCTCGTGTACCAGCCGCATCCCCTTGCCGCCGCCGCCCGCGGACGGCTTCACCAGCACCGGATAGCCGATTTCGGTTGCGGCGCCGATCAATTCGGCGTCGGTGAGGCCGGGTCGCGCGATGCCGGGCACCACGGGGACGCCGAACGCGGCGACGGTGTTCTTGGCGGCGATCTTGTCGCCCATGATCTCGATGGCCCGCGCGGGCGGCCCGAGGAATACGACGCCCGCGGCCGCCAGCGCGGCGGCGAAGGCCGGATTCTCCGACAGGAAACCGTAACCCGGGTGCACGGCCTGCGCGCCGGTGCGCAGCGCGGCGTCCACCACGCGCTCGATGTCGAGATAGCTCTGCCGCGCCGGGGCCGGGCCGAGCCGCACCGCGACATCGGCCTCGCGCACATGGCGGGCGTCGGCGTCGGCGTCGCTGTAGACCGCGACCGAGGCGATGCCCAGGGCGCGCAGCGTGCGGATGACGCGCACCGCGATCTCGCCGCGATTGGCGACGAGGACGGTGTCGAACGGGAGGGGTTGGGTGGTCCGCATCATCATCGCCATCACATCCGGAAGACGCCGTAGGAAACGGGAGCCAGTGGCGCCTGCGCGCACACCGACAGGGCCAGGCCCAGCACCGTGCGGGTGTCGGCCGGATCGATCACGCCGTCGTCCCACAGCCGCGCGGTCGAGTAGTACGGATTGCCTTGGCGCTCATACTGTTCGCGGATGGGCGCCTTGAACTCCTCCTGTTCCCGCTCGCTCCAGGAGTCGCCGACCTGATCGCCGCGCACGGTCGCCAGCACCGAGGCGGCCTGCTCGCCGCCCATGACCGAGATGCGGGCGTTGGGCCACATCCACAGGAAGCGCGGGGAGTACGCGCGCCCGCACATGGAGTAGTTGCCCGCGCCGTAGGAGCCGCCGATGACCACCGTCAGCTTGGGCACCCGCGCGCAGGCCACGGCGGTCACCATCTTCGCGCCGTGTTTGGCGATGCCGCCCGCCTCGTAGTCGCGCCCGACCATGAAGCCGGTGATGTTCTGGAGGAAGATCAGCGGGATCGAGCGCTTGTCGCACAGTTCGATGAAATGCGCTCCCTTGAGGGCGGATTCGGCGAACAGCACGCCGTTGTTGGCGACGATGCCGACCGGGTGGCCGTGGATGCGGGCGAAACCCGTGACCAGGGTGCGGCCGTATTCGGCCTTGAACTCGCCGAATTCGCCGCCGTCGACGATCCGGGTGATGACCTCGCGCACGTCGTAGGGGGTGCGCGCGTCGACCGGGACGACGTCGTAGAGCTCCTCCTGCGGCGCGATCGGCTCGACGGTGGGCGAAACCTCCCACGGCGCGGCGGATTTCGGGCCGAGCGTGGCGACGATGCGGCGCACGATGCGCAACGCGTCCTCGTCGTCCTCGGCCAAGTGATCGGTGACGCCCGAGACGCGCGAATGCAGTTCGCCGCCACCGAGTTCCTCGGCCGTGACCACCTCGCCGGTGGCGGCCTTCACCAGCGGCGGGCCGCCCAGGAAGATGGTGCCCTGCTCGCGCACGATGACGGCCTCGTCGCTCATCGCGGGTACGTACGCCCCGCCCGCGGTGCACGAACCGAGCACGGCGGCGATCTGGGCGATGCCCTGGGCGCTCATGGTCGCCTGGTTGTAGAAGATGCGGCCGAAGTGGTCGCGGTCGGGGAACACCTCGTCCTGATGCGGCAGGTGCGCGCCGCCCGAGTCGACCAGATAGACGCAGGGCAGCCGGTTCTGGAGCGCGATCTCCTGCGCGCGCAGATGCTTCTTGACCGTCATCGGGTAGTAGGTGCCGCCCTTGACCGTGGCGTCATTGGCCACCACGACGCATTCGCGCCCCGAGATCCTGCCGATGCCGCCGATCACGCCCGCGCCCGGACAATCCCCGCCGTACATGCCGTCGGCGGCCAGCGGGGACAGCTCGAGGAACGGGCTGCCCGGATCGAGCAACCGGTCCACGCGCTGGCGGGGCAGCAGCTTGCCACGCGCCACATGCCGTTCACGGGCCCGCTCGGGACCGCCCAGCGCGGCCGTCGCGAGCCGGTCCCGCAGCTCGGCCACCAGCGCCCGATGCGCCTCCCGGTTGCCGACCCGGATGTCCTGGGTAACCGTCATCACGCCATCCTGCCCGATCGGTTAATCGCCAATAACTGAAATTCAAGATAATGTGGATTAACCGAAATGTCGAGGGTCGAGGAGAGGAGGCGCGATGACCACCAGTGATCCCGTCGCGCCCACCCGCCGCGAACAGCTCAAGGCGCAACGCCGGGAGCAGCTGTTGCGGGCCGGTGCGCGGCTCATCGCCGATCGGGGCTTTCCCGGTGTGCGGCTCGAGGATCTGGGCGCCGCCGCGGGGATCAGCGGACCGGCGGTGTACCGGCACTTCCCCAACAAGGAGGCGGTGCTGGTCGAGTTGCTGGTGGGGATCAGTCGGCGGCTACTCGCGGGCGGGGAAGCCGTTGTCGCGCAATCCGATTCGCCGGAGCGGGCGCTCGCGGGGTTGGTCGATTTCCATCTCGACTTCGCGCTGGGCGAGCCGGAGTTGATCCGCATCCAGGATCGGGATCTGGAGAATCTGCCGGATTCGGCGCGTCGCCAAGTGCGCCGCACCCAGCGCCGGTATGTCGAGGTGTGGGTGGCGGTGCTGCGCGAGTTGCGGCCGGACCTGCCCGAGGCGTCGGCGCGGGTGCAGGCGCACGCGGTGTTCGGGCTGCTCAACTCGACCCCGCACAGTGCGCCTGCCGCGCAGGCGAATCGGGCTCGGCCGATTCTGCGGGCCATGGCCTTGGCCGCCCTCGGCTGAAACCCGCGCCGACACGTGTCACGCCGAGTTTCGGAGTTCGGTGATGGCGGATTTGTAGCGGGCAATCTCGTGGGCGCGTTCGAGATAGAGGTCGCCGACGTGTTCTTCGATGTGGACTATCGGGGGTTGGGTCATCTTGGATTTGGGCATCTTCGGGAACTCCAGGAGGGAGAAGGAGCCGAGGAGTGCGCCGATGTGGTTGCGGGTGGTGAAGGGGACGATGCGGATCGACACGTTGGGGCGGTGGGCGAGTTCGGTGAGGTGTTCGCGTTGGTCGGCCATGACCGCGGGGCCGCCCCATTCCTCGCGCAGCGCGGCCTCCGAGACGAAGATTTCGGTGGTGAAGGCCGGATCATCAAGGCGGGCTTGGCGTTTCAGTTGGCGTTGGACTCGTTCTTCGATCTGGTCGGTGGGGGCGTTGGGGGTGTCGGTCCAGGCCACGGCGCGGCAGTAGTCGGGAGTGCGGACGAGGACGGGCAGGAGAATGACCGCCCACGTCGTCACGCGGATGGCTTGCTGTTCCAGCATTGTATAGCGGTCGAAGTCGCTGATCACGCGGTCGAGGTGGGACTGCCACCAGCCGCCGCCGCGCTGGGCGGTGACGCGTGTTTCGCAGGCCAGGGCGAGGATCAGGCGGCGCTCGTCGTCGGTGGCGTGGTAGAGGTTGCACAGGGTGTTCATGTAGAGGTCGCTGGCCGAGCGGGCCGAGAGTCCTTCCTCGAGTCGGCCCATGGTTTGGGGGGAGATTCCGAGGACGCGGGCCGCGGCTGCCTGGCTCACCTCCGCCCTCTTGCGCAGGGCGCGCAGTTTCTCGCCGAGGGTGCGGCGCGCGGATGACGAACCTTCAGGGGGCATAGGAGTCTCCTTGGATGTTCGGATGGTGGTGTGGGGGGCAGCGAGAAGATCGGGGGCGCAGGCGGATTGCTGTCAGCCACCGTCGCCGAGCGCCGGTAGGCGCAACGATCGGCGGCTGAGTTCGGTGTTGAGATCGGTGTAGCCCTCGACCAGTTCGGCCAGCCGGTACCACGCCGCGTGCACCTGCGGGTCCTTGCCGAGGTCTTCCACCGTCATCAACAGGTGGTAGGCGTGGACTTGTAGGCGAGCCAGCCGGTCGATCACCGCACCGAGGGACTCGGTGTGCATCCGCGCCCCGCCGCACGGGACCGGCAGGTGGTTCGCCGCCCATGTGTCGACGGCAAGCACCAGTTCGACTCTCGGGCAACAACATTGATGCGGACAGGCTCGCATCGTCTGATACAAGCTGCCCAACTCGGCGGCGAGTTCGAGCAACGGATGCCCGCCGATATGGTGCCCGCGGATGGCCGCGCACAGCTCCTCTCCCGAGGGCAGCACGTGCGGCTGCGGACCGTGCGAAATGAGACGCATCCTTCACCTGCCCCCGCAACGAGCCTGTGGCGGAGCCAGGTGCTCACGGGCGACCTCCAGCACGGTGGAGCGCGAGTACAACGGCTGTGTCTCTCTTGGTGGCGACACCCAACGCCACGTGGTCGGGTAGTCACTCATCGGCAACCAGATTCGCTGCCCGGCATCGAGCACCCGCAAGCCGCGCGCCGCGAGCGCATCCAATGTTCTTCGCGTGAACGCCTTTTGGCCCCGAGCCGACCACGAACACCCAGTACGCGGCCGGAAGCGGGTAGGTCAGGATCGGCTGTCGGCCCTCCCATGATCGGGCGCAGCGCCGCAGCTGGAGCTACGCCGCCACGGTCGGCGAGCGAAGTCGCAATGAGATCCGTTGTCATGAGTCCCACCTGCATTGATCTTGAGGTTGACCAGGTGCGCCAGTCACATTGCTGCGCGCTGTGTCAGAATGTCACAGTGACAAGCAATGTGCAAGGCGATCGGCTGAACCGGCTGGGCTCTTGTTGTCTGAAATGTTGCCGTCCCCACCGGAGCCAGGCTGTGACAGAATGCCCCCGTGACAGGTGCGTCACTGTGCGCCAGAGGAGGTGTGACCGGTGCCCCAGAACTTGACTTCGGCTAACGACGGCCGGATCTCGCCCTACAGTCGGCGGCTCCACCTCGGCGAGAAGCTCCGCAATCTGCGCCAAGAGCGAAATCTCTCGATTCAACAGGTTGCTGGTCACGTCGATATAGACCGGACACTGTTAACGCGGATCGAAACCGCGCAGCGTCGTGTCGCGGCTGACGTCAGCATGCGGGTCGCCGAGCACCTTGGCGTCGAACAGCACTCTCCCCTCTGGCAAGAGATCTACGCCCTCGCCCGTGACGCCGCTCAAACTGGATGGTGGGAAGGACGCGCCTTCCGTGGCCTATCGGGTCGCCAAGCCCTCCCTGCCGATCTCGAAGCAGGGGCCAGCCGCATCCGCTGGTACGACTTCGCACTGGTGCCAGGTCTTCTCCAATCTCCGGCGTACGTCCGTGCGAGACACGACGCATCCGTCACCAACGACCACTCCTCCGATAATCCCGTCGAAATTCGCGCACGCGAACGCCGCCAACAAGAAGCGCTCGCCGAAGGTGGCCCGCGGATCGAAGTCGTGGTCGAAGAAACTGTCGTCCGGCGACTCATGGTTCCGCGGCCAGCGATGATCGAACAACTCAAGCATCTGATGAAGCTCATCGACACCAATTCCCGGATCGATTTCCGCATCCTGCCGGTCGGCGGCGAACTCCTCGGCCTCCGAGCACCTCGCTCGCCCTGGGAAATCTACGACTTCAGCGCAGGCGACCCACCGCTGGTGATGGTGGAGTCTCTGACCGAGGATGTGCTGCTTCGCGACCATTCCGAGGTTTCCAACCATGAACGGCTCTGGCGGCGATTGCATGAGATAGCCCTACCACCGGACGACAGCCGAGAACTGGTCGCCCGGAACGCAGAAATTCTTGCGAAGGAGCAGTGAAAGCAGTGAGGAACAGGAACGTCACCAGGTGTCGGCCGCTTGACGGTTACGTCAAGTCGTCCGCCAGCGACGGCGGCGGCCAATGCGTTCTCATCCGTCGGAAACCCAATGAAAAGTCGGTCTATATAAGGGACAGCAAATACCTGCGAGTCCCAGGTAATCCCCCTGAGGACGAGCCCATCATCGAGATGCCCGCAACCGCTTGGGATAGTCTTCAAGCTGTCGTTCTGGGACGTGGCTCAGATCGGCTAGTGGGTCAACCTGAAATCGAACAGTCTGACAACGGAGTAATCCTCCGAGGGGTAGACGGGACAACGCTGGCTTTTACGTCAGAGGAGTGGACCGCTTTCAAGATGGGCCTCTTGGCAGGAGAATTCGAGCCATCGGCGATGGCCGCTTAAACCGTCTCGCATGGTTGCTCTTGCTTCGGTCAGCTTCTTGAAGCGCGTGGCGGATACTGCCGCCGTCGTTCGGGGTGGCGTGCCGACCGCGCATCGCCGGTTCAACATATCAACCGAGACCTGGCGTGTCGCAGGCGTTTAGACCAGGCGTAGCGGTGCCGACCTGCGATTGTCAGTTGTGGTTCCAGCGTCCCATGCTCAGAATCTTCTCATTACTCGATTTCATTGTTCGAGAAGTTGAGTGCTGTTATGAACCACAAGCGCCCAGCGACTGCCAGCATCGGGTCTCGTCCACGAGATTGGTTGTTGCGTCCACACAGTGATGCTCGCGTTGTATACGGCCGCTGTTGCGAACGATTGGCTGGTACCAGGCAACCCGAAGAAGTAGTGGTAGGCCGTCGAGACGGTCTCGCCGTGGCCGACCAGAAGGACCCGCTGGCTGCGGTGACGGGCAAGAAGCTGTTCCAGCGCCCTCCGTGAGCGTTCGAGGTACTGGAGCCACGTCTCGCCGTTGGGCACCAGCGGCCGGTTGGGATGCTGGGCCGGGATGTCACCGAATTCAGCAACCACGTCAGCCCATGGACGACCGTCACCGCTGCCGTGGTCCTGCTCCGCCAGGTCCTCAACGGCAAGGACAGAAATCCCAAGAGATTCGCTGATGATCGCCGCGCTCTCCCGTGCTCGGCGTAGCGGCGAGGTGTACAACGCATGGATCGGGTGCTCGCCTTGGCGCTGCGCGAGCCGTCGCGCGAGCAGTTCAATCTGTTGACGACCGCGGCCGGTGAGGCCGCGGCAGCCGACTCGCCCGCCGATGATGCCCTCGCGATTGCAGTGGGCTTCCCCGTGCCGGACGATGAGTAGCTCGCTCGGCGGCGTGTCGTTCTTCATGATGTGCCCCTCGATTCGATCACTCCGGCGTAGAAGCGAAGGCATTCGGCAGCGTGGTGGCTGGGGATGAACCGGTGCGCGCGCCGAGATGCCCTCTGGCTCAATGCTTTTCGGTACGCATTGTCACCCACGATTCGGTCGATTGCCGCTGCGAAGGCATTGGAATCGCCAGGTGTGGTCATGATGCCCGCGTCGCCGATCAGCTCAGCCATGTTGGCGACGTTTGTGGCGATGACGGGGATTCCATGGACAAGGTAGTCGGCAATGGCGCCGCTGCCTTGGAACGTCGGCTGGTGCCGGTATGGGAAGACGGCGAAGTTGGAGTGCCGCATCAGCAGCGCCCGGTCGGCCGGGTCGAGGTAAGTGGGTACGACGATGACCTCCGCACCGGTCTGCGCCGCATCGTCCCAAAACGGTCCCGCCACAAGCAGTCTGCACATGCGTGTCGCCCGTCGGCTGGCCGCAAGGAGAGTGCCGAGATCTTTCCATGGTGCCGCGAATCCGTACAGACTGCCGGTGACGCTGCTGTCGCACTGTGAAAGTGCCTGGTGCAGCGGGCCGTCGCTCGTGGGTTGGCAACCCTGCGGAATGGTTGTCGGCAGCCAGCTGACGGTCGACGGCGCGGAACTCCGGTGGTGCCGAACCCATTGTTCGCGTCCGTATTCGCCGAAGAAGACGAACCCGTCCACCATGTCGGCGGCGTTATCGACCGCGGCGGCGAGTGGTGGTTCGGGAACGTGGGCGGTGAACAGGGTGGGTGTCAGGCTGTGCACGTGCAGCACCGCAGGCGGCCGGCGTGCGGGCCAGAGTGTCGGGAGCAACTGCTCGATTTCGAGGTTGCCGTAGTGGACGCTCAACAGGTCGTAGTCGTTGAGGTCGACGCGGGCGAGCAACTCCTCGGCGGCGGCCACGATTCGCTCGGCGGACCAGAATGCGGACTGGCTTGTGTCGTAGGGAATTTCGGTTGCCCCGAGCCGATCCACGTGTGCGCCGCAGCCGCGCAGTGCTGTCGTGAGGATGTCGAGGTAGGGGGGTAGGCTGCCGCCGTTGCCGGTGGGTCCGATGAGCAGGATGCGCATGGCTATACCTGAATGAGCTGTTGGTAGTGGCGGAGAGTGGATGCCGCGTTGCGGTCCCAGTCGAACTGCGCCGCAGGCAGCGCGGGCGGCGGGGTGCGGGTGGCGAGCAGCTCGGCCAAGTGATCGGCGTCCCGGTAGGTGTATCCGGCGCCGGTGGTGAGCAGTTCCGGCGCGACCGCCAGACGCTCGGGCAGCAGCGCTGGTGTGCCGCAGGCGATGGCCTCGGTGATGGCCAGGCCGAAGCCTTCCCAGCGGGAGGTGGACAGGAACCAGTCGGCGCTGCGGTAGAGCTGTGGCATGTCGGCGTCGTCGAGGTCGTGCAGGAGGGTGAGGCCGTCTGCCCGCTGCGTGATCGGGCTGAAGGCGGCGGAGTGTCCGAGCACAGCCGTGATCGTGGCGAGGTGCTGGAGCCGGAAAGCCAGCTGTTCGAGGATGTCCCAGCCTTTCATCGGCGTGAGTTTGCCGACCCAGACCAGCCGCACCCGGCCGAACGGGTCGGCGGTGAACGGCGGGACAGATTCGCCGACCGCGAGAAGTGCCGGAATCGGGTGGGCGTCGACCAGCTGCCCGTCCCCCGTTACACAAACGCGCACACCGCTTTTCGGCGGGATCGGTCGGGCTGGATGAAACCGGTGGTGGTCGATGCCGTTGTAGACGACCTCTGGCGGTTCGATGCCGTATGCCTCGGTGAGGTCGCGGGCGGCGTAGTGGCTGACGGCGATAACGCATTCGGCGCGTTGCACCAGCTGTTGTTCGGCTGCCGCCAGTTCCGGTGCTCCGAGTGTGGCGGCAGAGAATTCGCCGCGAACCAGCACCGGTGCCCGATCGCCGCGCGGGATGTTCGTGTAGGTCAGGGTTTCAGCTTCCCAGGTCGAGCAGTCGACAACGTCCGGTCTGAGCCGCTGGAGTGCTGCGGCGACAGCCGCGCGGTGGGCGTTCGGATCGTCGGTGCGCGGCAGGCTGATGACCCGCGCGCTATCGACGACGACCGGATGCGGCGTGGCCTGCGTGATCAAGGTGAGGCGGTGGCCGCGGGCGGTCAGGCGCGGGGCGAGCGCGCGGTAGAGGGTGCAGATGCCGCCGCGCGTGCGTTGATGAAGATCCCGATGAACCAGCGCGATATCCATCATGGGCTCCGACGCGCAAGGCGATGGATCCGTTCGCGGGCCTGCGCCCAGGCCGCTTCGATCGTGTTCAGTCGCGCCGCCCGCTGCGGCCCCTCCGGTAGTTCGTGGTGGATTCGTAGTTCCCGTGTCAGCACGGCCGCCAGGTTGATCAGGAACGGGCGCTCGGTGCCAGCCGCCGTGACGGTGTCGTCGATACGGCGTCGTATCTCGGACGTGGCGGCGCCAAAGAGCGTGTGGCTCAAGGCCAGATCGAACCCGGGCAGGAACAGGCCGGTGAATTCCCAATCCAGTAACGCGATCTCGCCCTGCTTGTCCATGAGGATGTTGCTGGCAAGCAGATCGCCGTGGTTGGGTTCGGCCGCGGCGACGAGGGTGTTGAGCAGTTGTTCGAGCGCTGCAGCGTCGGCGTCGCTCAGGTATCCGGCCGCATGGTAGCGACGGAACCGGTCGGAGTAGTCGAACATGACGTCGAGCGCGCCCGCGGGCGGGTGCCAATGGGTGAACGTGGCGATGCCCGCCAGCACCGCGTCGATCTCGGCAGGGGTGAGCGTTCGCTGGGGGTAGCGTTCGCTGTCCAGCGGTGTGCCGTCGAGCCAGCTCAGCACCATCAGCCGCTCGTCATCGGTGAACAGTAATTCGGGTGTGCGTACTGGTGGTGGAGTGTGGCGGAAGAGCCGATAGACGCGTATTTCATGCTGCCACTTGGCGATCCAGAACGGCTCCGGGTCGAGCAGCAGCTTGATCACGACGCGCCGACCGTCGCGGCTACCGGCGGCGCACAGCGTCTTGTCGGTCCGGTGCACAACCTCGGCGATCTCCACACCCGCCGCGCGGGCCGCGGCCGCGGCGGGCTCAGGCAACGTGAACACAGCGCTCCTGCAGGGCCTCGACGATCCGTTCGGGCAGGTCATATTCGGAGCGGCCACCGTGCCAGACGGTGGCGATTTCCTCGATGCAGCGTTGGAAGTAGTCGTCGGCCAGCCGGACACCGTCGGCGAGTTGGGCGAGGGCGTTCCAGTAGAGGACGGCGATGTACAGGCGGAAGCGGTGGGTGCGCTCGCTGGGGGCGGGCCAGCGGGCCCACAGCTGCTGGACGAGTCGACCGAATCGTGCCAGGGCGGCCGCTTCGGTGACGGTGCCACCGCACAGGCTGTCGTCAGTGGGGATGCGGTGGTAGACGACCGTCACCTCCCCGACCGCGTGAAACCGGTAGCCGTGCTCCCGAACGAGCCGCAGCCACATGTCCCAGTCCTCGAGCGCAGGCAAGGCGGGGTCGTAGCGTGCGCCAGGCGGCGGCATACGCAGGACCGCGGTGTGCACGGAAATGTAGTTCGCGACGGCCAACAGGTCAGCGTCGAACGCGAATGGCGGCATCGGCGGAAACGCTGGTGCGGCAAGCGGATTCACCCGCGTGCTGCTGATGAAACAGCGACCGTAGGCGGCGTCGACGTCCTCGTGCTCGATGGCGCTGAGCATCGTGGCCAGGTGATCCGGCAAGAACACATCGTCGTCGTCGAGCAGCGCCAGGAATTCGCCACGCGCCGCGTCGATACCGGTGTTACGCGCGATCGGCAGGCCGCGGTTCGTCGGCAGGTCGATCAGGCGCACGTCCAAACCGCCGCGGCAGGCGGCCTCGACCGGGGAGGCGACATCGATGCCACCGTCATTGACGACGATCACCTCGACGGGGCCCGGTAGATTCCGTTGAGCGGCAACGCTGTTGAGCGCGAGCGCCAGCTGCCGGGGCCGGTGGTAGGTCGGGATGACCACGCTTACCAGGGGGGTCATGAGATCTTCCGTTCCAGGTTGGTGCCATGCAGCAGCAGCGTCGGGTCACCGCCATGAGCGAAGGAGACGATGCTCGCTCGGTCGGCCAGCGCCGCCATCAACTGCCGGGCGTCCGTGAGGTAGTCGGCTCGGGCGCGTTCAGTCCGCGGCAGATAGCGCTGGTTCAGCTCGGGATCGAACATCCAGTCGGTACGCACGTGCGGCAGCAGCGCCTCGACGGGATCGTCGACCGGTACCACTGCCGGATGGCCGTGCGTGTAGCGGGCCAGCGCCACGATGACGTCGGGCCCGCTGCCCGCGTCATGCAGGGCTGCGGCGAGCGGATTGGGTTGTCCCAGAGACGAATACGTGTAGAGCACCCGTCGGTCGAGTCGATAGAGCTGGTGGCGGGCCACCGTGCGGTAGACGTCGAGATCCAACCCCTCGGTGCTCCATGGCGACGGCAGCTCGGCCTCCAGATCGAGGTAGGTGCCGATTTTCAGCGGGATCATGGTGGGCAGCGACGTCAGCATGAGCCCCGTCGTTGGCTGATCGGCCGAGTCGGGGTACACGATCAGGTGGTCGTTGGACAGCAAGCGCATGCCGCGCCCGAGCATCGCCTTCAGCGCCAACGTCGTCTTGCCGCTGCCCTTGTCCCCCACGATCACGATCACCCGCTCGTGATCGCCGACCGCCGAGGCGTGCAGCATGACGTAGCGCCGCTGCTCGCAGTAGTCGACCAGCACCTCGCGCAGCGTTTTGCGAGTCGTGATGGCCACGCAGCGCGCGTCCGCCGCCTGCAACCGCACCCGCCTCGCGTTCGCGTCGACCGCGCGGCCGACGCCCCACCGGTTGACCGCCATCGTCACGGCCGGGCGTGCCACCCGCGCCTCGATCGTCCAATTGCCTGGCGGTACTGAGGATTCGGCGATGGCGTAGAACTCGCGCAAGTACGTCAGCACGGTGGCATCTGTCGTTATCAGGCCGACCGATACCGGCCCGAGGCGACAGACATAGCTTCGTGGCGTCATACGGCCACCCCCTGCTGCGCGGCGTGCACAGCCCGAACGACCGCCGTAATCCCGGTTCCCACATCGACTTTGGGCTGCCAGCCGAGCACCTCCCGGGCCCGGCGGATATCCATCACCATGCGCCGGGCCTCTCCCGGCACCGCGGGCGTGAACACCGGGGCGATGTCCGCGCCCGCGACTCGACCGACCGTTTCGACGACCTCCAGCACGTTGGTCTCCTTGCCCGAAGCGATGTTGATGAGCCCGGATGCTTCGCCGGTGCAGGCGAGCGCCACCGCCTCGGCAACATCGGTGACGTAGACGAAGTCACGCGTCTGGTGTCCATCACCCGTGATCCGCGGTCGCCGAGCATGAACGACGTCCGTAGCAATCTTGGGAATCACCCCGCCGCCGGAGCCAAAGCGCCTTGGGCCGTAGACATTTGCCAGTGCCAGCGCCACGTGGGCGAGGCCGTGGTGGCGCTGGAACAGCTCCAGATAGTGAAGCACGGTTGCCTTGCTGAGCCCGTACGGCGACGACGGTGTGAGCGGCTGCGCTTCGGTGACCGGCAGCTGTTCCGGCGGCACCTGGCCGTACATCGCAGCGCTGGCCGCGAACACGACCAACCCCACCTCGGCCTGCACGCACGCCTGCAGCAGATTGACGCTGCCCCGAATGTTGATATCCGCATCCACCAACGGCGCTCGAAGCGCGGCAGGCAGACTCGCCTGAGCCGCCATATGCACCACCACATCAGGCCGCCAGCGCACGATCAGATCCGCGCATTCGCTGCTGCGCACATCGACGACACGGACATCACGATCGGTGAGTCCGAACCGAAAGGCACTGCCGAGCAGGGACATTCGCCCCGTCGATAAATCGTCGACCACCTTGACGTCGACTCCGGCCCGAAGCAGGCTCGCGGTGACCTCACTTCCGATGAAACCCGCCCCGCCGGTCACGACGATCCGGGCGCCGCTCAGTCGATTCCTGGCCCTGTTCGCGCTGTCCGTCTCCAGGCGGCGCGACGCCCCATCCTGTTCGTCCACCATCCCCTCCTTCGTCCAGGTAGGCGCAGCACTGTTGCTCAGAACCACTCCTCTAGACAAGTAGAAGACCGATGGTAGCCGACTCCTCTAGACAAGTACAGGACTTCGCTGGTGCTGCTCAGCGAGCGGGGAAGTCGTATTCGAGGAGATACGCCCTGGCGACTTTGACCGTGTCGCACACCTCGACGGCGACGTCATCCGTATCGAAAGCCGTTCGCACGACGGTGATTACCGGCTCTCTATCGCCAATCTCCAACTGCGCGCGTTCATCCGGCGTCGGCATGCGGGCTCCGACTTCCTCGGTGAACCGCGCCAGTGTGTGGCCCATCTCCTCGAGACGCGCGTAGATCCCGCCGGGCCCGGTGTCGGGCTCCTCAATCCGCGTTCCGGCTGCCAAGCTGCTCGGAACGTAGGAGGTCGCCAATTCCACCGGCACGCCATCGGCCAGATACCGACGCGTGCGCACCACCACCTCGGCAGCGGGCTCGACACGCAGCCGCTCAGCCACATCACGACCGGCAACCGCGCGGGTGATCCGGATCCGGTCCACCCCCGGCGCAAACCCGACCTTCTCCGCCTCCGCCGAGAACGCGGCCTTGCCATCGGCCCGATGCTTGCGGGCGAACCGATCCGACGCCAGCCGCCGAATCGGCGGAGCGGATCGGGTGAACACGCCGCGGCCCTGCTGCGCGTGGACCAACCCCTCGGCTTTGAGTTCTTGCAGCGCCTGCCGCACCGTCATCCGCGCCACACCGAAATAGGCGATCAGCTCCGTTTCCGAGGGCAACCGCTCACCGGGAGCGATTTCACCGGTGGTGATCGCTGCCCGGAACTGGTCGGCGATCTGGCGGTACGGCGCGCGCGGATCGGAACGATCGACCGACCCGAACCGCAGCATCACATCCTCCGCTCAGCGCCCAAACTTACCTAGACAACTAGCTTAGGCTGAACCGGCACAACTGCCGAGCAACGCAACAACGCGAGGGAAGGGCCGAATGGTCGACCTACCAAAGCACTCCGTCAGCGTCTCCGGCATCGTCGTCGATGCCGACAACCGGGTGCTCGTGATCCGGCGTGCCGACAACGGCCACTGGGAAGCCCCCGGCGGCGTGCTCGAACTGGACGAAGCGTTCGAGGAGGGCGTCCGCCGCGAAGTCGCCGAGGAAACCGGCTTGACCGTCCGGGTCGACCGGCTCACCGGCATCTACAAGAACCTGGCCGCAGGCATCGTCGCCCTCGTCTTTCGCTGCACCTCCGAGGCCGGAGCGTCGCACCCAACCGACGAAGCCCGCGAAGTCCGCTGGATGACCGCGGATGAAGTTCGCGACGCGATGGTGCCCGCCTTCGCCATCCGCGTACTGGACGCCCTCGACGGCGGCGAACCGAAGCTGCGCACCCATGACGGTACGAACTTGTCGAGCAGCTCCCAACCGACCCCATCAACGGGTTCCAGCCGGAACCAGAAAACCCGCTGATGTTCCCCCGGTTTGACGGAGTCGGTTTGCATGACGCTCGGTCACGATGTCGTCGAAGGAGACTTGTTCGTGCCCAGGCGTTATCCCGAGGAGTTCCGCCGCAAGGTGTGTAACCGAATTCGGGATCGTCGCGGTGACGTCGAACAACGCGTTGGCCCGATACGCCCCGGCGAGTTCGCCTGCGGTGACCGGATCGGCCAGCCACCGGTAGTAGGGCTGGCGAGCGAGCTGCAGCACCCGGCACGTCACCGCCACGGGAATTCCTTCGGCGACAAGCTCTTTCACGAGCGGGTAGAGCCATTTCCTGCGCCTGCGACAGATACGCCGCGGCGCGCTTGGGCACTGCGACATCCTCTCAGGCTCACCGCTTGGCAAGCCATCTCGGTTGTCACCTACCTCTGCAGCAGCCCCAGCCATGGTCGGGTCCTCGGATCGATCTCCACGTCGAGATCCATCGCGATCTAGCCGTCGTCCACGTTTCTCTCCGATCCTCGGTGCGGTGCGCCGCGCCCGATGTCGAACGGCCAAGTATGAGCCATCGGTTCCGGCAGCGGCACCCGTATCCGCCGTCACTCCCGCTGGTGGGGATCAGTCTGCGGGCTGAGCGCGTCGTCGCCCGCGCGGCCGCCCGCGCCGGTACCGTGAGGCGGCGGGGGACGATTCGGGGAGGTTGGTATGGGTGGTCGGTGGTTCGGGGCTGTCGGGGTCGCGGTGGTCGCGATCGTGCTTGTGGCGTGTGGGGATTCCGCGTCGGCGGCGACCGATGCGAATCAGTGGCTGGAGGACAACGACAGCGCGCGGGTGCAGGAGTGGGTGCGGGCGGAGAATGACAAGACCTTCGGGGTGTTGCAACAGGATCCGCGGTGGGGCGGGAATCTGGCCGCGGCCAAGGAGATCGGGAATTCGCCGGATCGGCTGCCCACACCGACCGTGATCCATGGTGAGATCTACAACTTCTGGCAGGATCCCGACCATACGCGCGGCGTCTGGCGCAAGACCTCGGTCGCCGACTACCAAGCGGCGCAACCGCATTGGTCCACCGTGCTGGATGTGGACGCGCTCGCCGCCGGGGAGGGGCGGAACTGGGTGTGGCAGGGCGTGGACTGCGCGCCCGCCCGGCAGACCCGGTGCCTGGTGATCCTGTCGGAGGGTGGGGAGGATGCGGTCACGGCCCGCGAATTCGACACCGAGACCGGGCAATTCGTCGCGGACGGCTTCGTGCTGCCGCGTGGCAAGCAGGAGGTGTCGTGGCTGGACGAGAACACCCTGTTGGTGGGGCGGGAGTGGCAGCCGGGTGAGCTGACCAGTTCCGGTTACGCGTACGTGGTCAAGCGGTGGGAGCGCGGGCGTCCGCTGGACGCCGCCGTTGAGGTCGGGCGCGGTGCCCGGGAGGATGTGAGCACCCGGCCGCTCGTGCTGACCGACGGCACGAATCGCACGGTGGCCCTGCTCGACCGCAGTTCGTCGTTCTTCGACCACGAGTACCGGCTGCTCGCCGACGGCTCCCCGGCGCTCGCGCTGCCCGCCAAGGCCGAAATGCGCGGCATGGTCGCCGGGCGGATACTGGTCGCGCTGCAACAGGATTGGGCCGTGGACGGCACGAACTTTCCCGCCGGAACGCTGGTCGCGCTCGACGCCGACGCGCTCATCCGCGACCCCGCCCACCCGCATCCGTCGGCGGTGTACACCCCGGGCCCGGCCGACGCGCTCGAGGATGTGATGACCACCCGCGACCAGGTGGTGGTCCTGTCGCTGCACGATGTGCGCGGCCGGGCCACCGTCTACCACCCGGGGGCGGACGGGTCGTGGGCGGCGACGCCGCTGGCCCTGCCGGACAACGCGACCATCTCGGCCACGGCGGCCGACGATCACAGCGGGCTGGCCTATCTGACCGTCACCTCCTTTCTCGAACCACCCACGCTGTGGCGGCTCGACACCGTGACGAACGCCTCCGCGCCCGTGAAAAGCGTTCCGCCGCAATTTGATTCGACGGGCCTGGTGGTCGAACAGTTGAAGGCCACCTCCACCGACGGCACCCAGGTCCCTTATTTCGTCGTACATCGGGCCGATATGCCCTACGACGGCTCCAATCCCACGATCCTCAACGCCTACGGCGGTTTCGGAGCCACCATGACCCCGCACTACGGGGCGGAGACGGGGCGGCTGTGGCTGTCGCGGGGTGGGGTGTTCGCGCTGGCGAACATTCGCGGCGGCGGCGAATTCGGGCCCGCGTGGCACGATGCGGCGCTGACCACCAACCGGCAGCGGGCCTTCGACGACTTCGCGGCGGTGAGTCGCGATCTCGCCGACCGGAAGATCACCTCGGCCCGCCGCCTCGGCATCACCGGGGCCTCCAACGGCGGACTGCTCATGGGTGTGTCCATGACCCAGCATCCGGAGCTGTTCAACGCCGTCGACATCGGCGTCCCGCTGCTGGACATGCTGCGCTACGAGCACATCGCCGCGGGCGCGTCCTGGGTCGGCGAGTACGGCAGCGTCGACGATCCGGCGCAGCGGGCCTTCCTCGAACGGATCTCGCCGTATCAGCAGTTGCGGCCGGAAGTGACCTATCCCGAACCGTTCCTGTGGACCACCAGCAAGGACGATCGGGTCGGCCCGCAGCACGCCCGCAAGTTCGCGGCGAAGCTCGCCGAGCAGGGCCACCCCTACCTGTTCTACGAGGGCTCCGAGGGCGGGCACGGCACCGGCGCGAACATCGATGAGTCCGCGACCACGACCGCGCTGCGGTTCACCTATTTCATGCGACGGCTGATGTAGTCAGCGGCGGAGCTCGAGGTCGGCGCGCGCGAGCACGCCGCGCAGGCCGACCGACATGATCGGCGCTAGCGCCAGCGTCCACTGTCCGGCGAAAAGCGGTGCGGCGACCTCGAATTGGGAATGCCAGTGCACCCGCGTGCCCGAACCCGCTTCGGCGAAGGCGACTAGACCGTCCTGATACCGCAGCGGCGGAACGGACTTCAGTATCCGGTATTGGAAAAGGCGCGGCGGATCGTATTCGACGATCCGCACGGTGACGCGCACGAGCGGGGTGACGATCAGCCGGACCGCGCCCACGCCGTGCTCGGCGACATCGCCCGGACGCACCAGCGTGACGCGCCGAATCAGGTGTACCCGTTGGTAATTCGTGGCGTCGGACAACCATTCGAACACGTCGGCGATGGGCGCCTGGATGGTGCGTTCCAGGTCCAACGTGCGCATGGGTACTCCGTTCGGGCGACCGGGGGTGGGATGAGAGAGTTGGGACTGGGGGAGCCTACGGCCCGCGCCGCCGGGCGAACCAGTACAACGGGACGAACCGATGCCGTTTCGATACCGGATAGTGCGGTTTCGCCGAAACCGTCGGTAACACTGATCAGTCACAAAACCGCTGCTCGCTACGATAGCGACCATGAATGTCGAGGAACGCCGCCGTGCCCGTGCGGACGGCGCCGCCGTTCCCCAGCCCGAGCGCGCCCGCCGGAACCCGGCGCGACGTGCCGTAACCGAGAGACAGGCCATCACCTTGAGCCGAGGACAGCGCGGGGCCGCGCAGCCGACCGAGCAGCCCGCCGGCGATCCGCCGGAGCGGGTCATCCGTCGACGCCCGAAGAATCGCCGTGCACAAATCGCCGCGACCTCCGCGGCCGCCTTCGGTTCGCTCGGCTACCACGGGGTGAGCATGGAGGACATCGCCACCCGCCTGGGCATCTCCTCCGCGGCACTCTACCGGCACTACCCGAGCAAATACGCGTTGTTCCGGGAGGAACTGCTGCGGCTGAGCGGTGCCACGGTGGCCGCGGTGACGCTGCCCGAGGAGGCCGCGGAGTGGTCCGCGGAGCGGCGGCTGGGGCACGTGATCGACGCCGTCATCGCGGAGACGATCGCCAACCGCCCCACGGTGGCGCTGGTGCGCTGGGAGCGGCGCTATCTCGACGACACCGACCGCGAGACGCTGGACGGCGAATTCACCAGGGCGGTCGCGGTGGTGCGCGACCTCATCGGGGAACTGCGCCCGGAGCTGTCGCGGCGCGAGCGCGGCGTGCGCTCGGTGGCGATCTTCAGCGTGATCAGCAGCATCGGCGATCACCACGCCACGCTGCCGGTGAAACCGCTGGCGGCGGTGCTGAATTCGGCCGCGTGGACGATCGTGCGCGCGGATCTGCCCGCGCCGGAACCGGTTTCGGACACCCATCGGGCGGCGGAGATACCGCAGTCGTTCAAACACGAACTGCTGCTGAAGAAGGCGGTGGAGCTGTTCCACGAGCGCGGGTACCCGAACGTCAGCGTCGAGGACATCGCGACGGCGGCCGATCTGTCGGCGGCGTCGGCGGTCTACCGGTACTACCGCAGCAAGAGCGATCTGCTGGCCGCCGCGTTCCGCCGTGCGGCGGACCGGGTTTCGGGCGCGATCGGCCCGGCGACGGCGTCGTCGAACAGTCCGGCGGAGGCGTTGGCGAAGCTGATCGACCTCTATGTGGCGGGCTCGTTCGCCGAGCGGGAGCTCACCTTCGTCTACTACGCCGAATTCGGGCACGTACCCGCCGAGGAGCGCACGGTGCTGCGCAATATCCAGCGGCTGATCGTGGCCGAATGGGTGAAACTGCTGGTCCAGGTGCGGCCCGAACTGTCCGAGGGGCAGGCCCGCATTCTGGTGCAGGCGGCGTTCGCCCTGGTGGTCGATCTGGGCCGCGCGTTCCACGACGATCGGATCTGCCCGCAGGACAAGGTGATCCGGCTGCTGGAGGTCACGCTGTTCGGCGGTCCGCGGCCGTAGCGAGGGGTCGGGGTCAATTGGGTCGTAGCATCGGCGGGTGCAGCACGCGCGCCGGGCCCGCCCGGTAGAGCTGCGCCGGGCGGCCGCCGTCGCGGGCGGTGGTGCGGCCGGTGGCCTCCACGAAACCCGGTGTGCTGGTGACCTTTCGGTGGAAGTTGCGCGGATCGATGCTCGTGCCCCACATCACCTCGTACACCCGCCGCAGATCGGCCACGGTGAACTCGCGCCCGCAGAACGCGGTGGCGAGCGGCGTGTATTCGAGTTTGGCGCGGGCCCGCTCGACGCCGTCGGTGAGGATGCGGTGGTGGTCGAAGGCCAGCCGGTTGCGGTCGGCGAGCATCTGATCCACCGACCAGATGGCGGCCGCGGCGGCCTCGGGTCCGGCGGTCGGGGCGGGCAGATTCGGCACCAGCGCGAGGTAGGCGATGCTGATCATGCGCCCGCGCGGATCGCGACCCGGTTCGCCGTAGGTGGCGAGCTGTTCCAGATGCAGGCGGTCGCCACGAATCCCGGTCTCCTCGCGCAGGACCCGCACGGCCGCCGCGGACAGGCTCTCGTCGGTCTGGACCAGTCCGCCGGGCAGTCCCCAGCGCCCGCGATTGGGCGCGAAAAGGCGTTGGACCAGCAGGGCGCACAGCGTGTCGTTGGGGATCTGACGTGCGCCGAGGGTGAGCACGACCAGTTCCACCGCGACCGCCGCATTGAGGCGAAAAGCATTGCCCATGAATCGGAGTGTAATCGTCAAAATGACGATAAAGCGGGGGCGAGCGCTCGATTCAGGTGGGCTCGGGGCGGCTGGCGGCGAGCAGCGCGGCCAGTCGCAGGGCGGTCCAGTGGGTTTCGGCGTAGTCGAGGCAGTCCGAGCGCGGGGCCGGGCCGTGCGCGACGGTCCAACCGCCGGGAACGGCCGCGAAGGCGGGCCATACCGTGGGGCGGCCGTCGGCGTCGATCAGCACGTAGCAGGGCGGGTCGTCGTCATCCATCGATGGACTCCCAGTGCGCGGACAGGACGCGGCCGACGCGTTCCAGGGCGGCGCCGGAGGTCATCCGCCAGTGGGTCGCCGGGGTGGCGTGGTTGTGGACGGTGCCGGATACGGCGTCGAGCCATTCGCCCGCGCCCGTGGCGCCGGTCGGATCGTCGTGTGCGGCGGTGAAATACAGCACGTTGCCCTTGAACGGGCGGGGCCGGTAGCGGGCGATCAGCGTCAGCGAGCGCAGGCCGTCGGCGAGTACCCGCTCGAGACGGTCGACGCCGAAGGAGGCGAACGGTTCGGGCAGGGCCGCGAGGCGGGCGGTGAGCCCGGCCGGGTCGAGGACCGCGTCGGTGTCCGCGGCGGCGTCGCCGAGCAGTCCCCCGGCCAGATCGGCGAGCGGGACGGCGGCGGTCGCGTCCGGGTCGACGCGCAGCGCGCTGTCCATGACCGCCAGCAGCGCCACCCGCTGCCCCTCGTCCTGGAGTTGGACGGCGATGGCGTGGGCGAGGACGCCGCCCAGCGACCAGCCGAGCAGATGGTAGGGACCCTCGGGTTGGACGGCCCGGATCTCGCGGACGTAGCGGCGGGCCCACGCCTCGATCGAATCCGGCGGCGGCGCGGCCGCGTTCAGCGCCGGTGATTGCAGACCGTAGATCGGGCGGTCCTCGACGTGGGCGGCCAGGCCCGCGAAGGACCACGCCACGCCGCCCGCCGGGTGGATACAGAACAGCGGTGCGCGGCTTCCGGTGGTGCGCAGCGGCAGCAGCACGTCGAAGGCGGCGTCGGCGTCGACACGGGCCCGGCCCGCTCGGCGGGCCTCGAGCTGGGCGGCCAGCCCGGCCGGGGTCGGCGCGAGGAACACCCACAGCGGCGGAACCTGTTCGGCCAGTGCGGCGCTCAGCCGCACGCTCAGCCGGGTGGCGAGCAGCGAGTTGCCGCCGTGTTCGAAGAAGTTGTCGTCCATGCTGATTCGCGCCACGCCGAGCACGTCGGCGACGGTGGCGCGGACAAGTTCCTCGAGTTCCGTTGCGGCTGCGCGGTTTTCGGTGGCGACCGGGCGCGGTGCCGGGAGGGCGGCGCGGTCGATCTTGCCGTTGGCGGTGCGGGGCAGCGCGTCGAGCCGGATCAGGTGCCGGGGCACCATGTAACCGGGCAGGGTGGCGGCCAGCGCGGTCCGCAGGCCGTCGGGTTCGATCCGATCGGTGGCGGTGTACCAGCCGACGAGTTGATCCGTGTGCGCGGCCACGACCGCCTCGGCGACCACGGGATGCGCGCGCAGGGCGTGTTCGATCTCGGCGAGTTCGATGCGGTAGCCGCGCACCTTCACCTGGAAGTCGCGGCGGTCGACGTAGCGCAGGTCGCCGTCGGCGGTCCAGCGGACCATATCGCCGGTGCGGTAGAGCCGTCCGCCGATCTCACCGGCGGCGCTCTTGTGCTCGCCAGCGGCGCTTTCCTGGTCGCCAGCGGCGCTCTCCTGAACCCCGAAGGGGTCGGCCACGAACCGTTCGGCGGTGGCGGCGGACCGGCCGAGGTAGCCGCGGGCCAGTTGCGGCCCACCGAGATACAGTTCGCCGATCACCCCGGCCGGGACCGGATGCAGGCGGTCGTCGAGCACGTACACCCGGACCCCGGTCTGCGGGGTGCCGATGGGGACGGTCGGATACGGGGTGGCCGCGGTGACGCGGTGGCGGGTCACCGAGACGGCCGCCTCGGTGGGGCCGTAGAGGTTGTCCAGCCGCGCGTCGGTCAGAGCGCGCACCCGGTCGGCGGTGGCGGCGGGCAGCGCCTCGCCGATCACCAGGACGCGGCGCAGGCTCTCCGGCAGCCGCTCCCCCGCGACCTCCGCGAGCATGGCGAGCAGCGACGGCACCAGGGTGAGGGTGGTGACCCCGGCCCGATCCACAAGGCTCAGCAGACCTCGCGGATCCCGTTGCGCGCCAGCGGGTGCGGCCACCACGCGCGCGCCGGTGCGCGGGGCCCACCAGTACTCCCAGATCGACAGGTCGAACGCCGCCGAGGTCGCCAGCAGCACGGCGTCGTCGGCGTCGAGCGCGTATTCGTCCTGCATCCAGGTCAATTCGTGGGTGACGGCGGCATGGGGGACGGCCACGCCCTTCGGGGTGCCGGTCGAACCGGAGGTGAAGATGACGTAGGCGGTGTGGTCCGGGCGCAGCGGCGCGCGCCGATCCGCGTCCGTCAGCGGACCCGGATCGGCACCGCCCGGGACGGACGAGATATCCAGTGTCGCAGGGTGTTCCGCGGGCAGCGGCATGGGATGCGCCGCGGCGGTCAACACCAGTGCGGGCCGGGCGGCCGCGAGTACCGCGGCGGTGCGGTCGGCCGGATGGTCCGGGTCGAGCGGCACGTACGCGCCGCCCGCCGACACCACCGCGTACATGGCCACCAACAGGTCGGCGCTGCGCGGAATCGCCAGCGCCACACGCGTTTCCGGGGCAACGCCGAATTCGACGAGGACGCGGGCGAGCCGGTGCACGCGGGCCGCGAACTCCGCGTAGGTGAGCGCGGTCGCGCCGTCCTCGACCACGATCGCCCCCGGGGTCCGCGCGGCCTGCGCCTCGAAGGCGGCGGGCAGCGTCTGCGGCGGCGCAACCGGTGCGGGCGGATTCCAGACCGTCAGCAACCGCTCGGCCTCGGCGGCGTCGAGGATCGGCAGATCGCCCACGAGCACAGCGGGATTCGCGCGGACCGCGGCGAGCAGGCGGTGCAGCCGCCCGGCGAATCCGGCGACGGTGGATTCGTCGAACAGGGCGGTGGCGTAGGTGAAGGAGGCGGCCAGACCCGCCGGGGTCCCGTCCTCGCCATACCGATCGGTGACCACCAGATGCAGATCGACCTGGGACACCTCGGAGTCGAAATCGGCCGCGGTCGCGGTGAGTCCGGCGAGCGTGAAATCGACCGCGGTCTGGTTGTGGAAGGAGTAGCCGACCTGGAACAGCGGGTGCCGGGCGGTGGAGCGTTCCGGGTTGAGCACCTCGACGAGCCGCTCGAAGGGAACGTCGGCGTGTTCGAAGGCGGCCACGTCGGCGCGGCGCACCCGGTCGAGCAGGGCGGTGAAATCGGCGGCGGGATCGACCGGGGTGCGCAGCACCAGGGTGTTGACGAACATGCCGACCACATCGTCGAGTTGGGCGTCCCCGCGCCCGGCGACCGGGGTGCCGACCGCGATGTCGGTGCCGCCGGACAGCCGCGCCAACAGCACCGCGAAGGCCGCCTGCACCACCATGAACAGCGTGACCCCGTGCGCCCGCGCCAGCTCGGTCAGTCCCGCGTGCAGTTCGGCGTCGACGGTGAAGTCGAGATGCTTTCCGCGCGTGGACAATACGACGGGGCGCGGTCGATCCGCGGGCAGCTCGAGCTGGGTGGGCAGATCCGCCAATTCGGTTCGCCAGAAGGCGATCTGGCGGGCGACGAGGGAATCGGGGTCCTCCTCGGCGCCGAGGATCTCGCGCTGCCAGACACTGTAGTCGCGGTACTGCACCGGCAGCGGCGCCCAGTCCGGCGCGCGGCCGTGCAGGCGGGCCGTGTAGGCGGTCATCACGTCGCGGGCCAGCGGAGCCAGCGAGGACCCGTCGGCGGCGATGTGGTGGATCACCACCACCAGCACGTGTTCGTGCGCGGCGTCGGCGGCGACGGGCGCGAACAGCCTGGCGCGCAACGGAACTCCGGCCGTCACGTCGAAACCCTCGGCGACGAGATCGGCGACGGCCACCGGCAGATCGGCGGCGGGGATCTCGACGGCGGTGAGGGTGGGCGTGCCCGCGGCGGCGGGCGGCAGCACGACCTGCACCGGTCCGTCGTCGGTCATCGGGTAGGTGGTGCGCAGCACCTCGTGCCGGGCGACGACATCGCCCAGGGCGGCGTCGAGCGCGGCCACGTCGAGGTCGCCGACCAGCCGCACGGCCAGCGGGATGTGATAGGCGTCGGAGTGGCGATCGATCCGATTGAGCAGCCACATGCGCTGCTGCGCCAGCGACAGCGGCACCGGTCCGGGGTGCGTCCGCCGGGTCAGGGGCGGGCGCGCCGCGGTGGCGTCCGCGCCCACGGCCGCCGCCAGGGCCGCCACCGTGGGGTGTTCGAAGATCACGCGCACACCGACCGCGACGCCGAGACGGGCCGTGAGCCGGGCCGCCACCCGGGTCGCGGTGAGCGAGTTCCCGCCGAGGGCGAAGAAGTCGTCGGCCGCCCCAACGCGATCGGGTGCGCGGCCGAGCACCTCGGCGACGACATCGGCCACGACGCGTTCGGGTCCCGGTGCGGGCGCGCGGAATTCGGCGGCGCGGAACACCGGTTCCGGCAATGCCCTCCGGTCCACCTTGCCCACGGGGGTCAGCGGTACGGCGTCGAGCACGGTGATCGCGGCGGGCACCATGTAGGCGGCCAGCGAGCGGGCGGCGAACGCGGTGAGTTCGTCGGTGTCGATCGTCTTCCCCTCGGCGGGAACGACATACGACACCAGGGCGGTCGCGCCCGCGGCATCGGCGTGGCCGACGGTCACCGCGAAGCCGACGGCGTCGTGCGCGGTGAGGACCGCGTCGATCTCGCCGAGTTCGATGCGCAGGCCGCGCACCTTCACCTGATCGTCGCCGCGGCCCGCGTATTCGAGGACCGGACCGTCCGGGCGCGGCGCCCAGCGGGCCAGATCGCCGGTCCGGTACAGCCGGGAGTCGGGGCCGCCGAAGGGATCGGCGACGAAGCGCGCCGCGGTCAGTCCGGGCCGGGCGTGATAGCCGCGCGCCACGCCGGGGCCGCGCAGATACAGTTCGCCGGTCACCCCGTCGGGCACCGGCCGCAGCCGGTCGTCGAGGATCACCGCGGACATGCCGGGAATGGGTGCGCCCATGTCGAAGTCGCCGCCGGGGGTCAGCGCGGCGCTGATCGTGGTGATGATCGTGGTCTCGGTGGGTCCGTAGGTGTTGTGGAAGCGGCGGCCGGGTGCCCAGCGCTCGACCAGGTCCGGGCCGTAGGACTCGCCGCCGACGGTGAGGCGGCGCAGTTCGGGCACGGCGGCGGGGTCGAGGGTGCGCAGCACGGCCGGGGTGAGGAAGGCGTGGGTGACCCGCCGATCGCGCAGCAGCGCGGTGAGTTCGTCGCCGCCGTAGCCGCCGGGCGGGGCGACCACGAGGGTGGCGCCCGCCGCCAGCGCGAGCAGCAGTTCCAGCATGGCGGCGTCGAAACTCGGTGAGGCCACGTGCAATACGCGCGAGTCGGCGGTCACCGCGTAGCGGTCCCGTTGGGCCGCGGCGACGCCCGCGATTCCGGCGTGGGTGGCGACGACGCCCTTCGGGACGCCGGTGGAGCCGGAGGTGTACACCATCCAGGCAGGATTGCGCAGGCGCACAACGGGTTTCGGGTCCGGTCCCGCGACGTCGCCCACGGTCTCGTCCAGGATGATCCAGTCGATGTCGCCGGGGAGCGCGGCGCGGCAGTGCGGGACCGTGATGCCCAGCGGCGCACCGGAATCGGTGAGCATGTGCGCGATCCGGTCGCGCGGATAGGTCGGGTCGACGGGGACGAACGCGGCCCCGGCCTTGGCGACGGCCCACACGGCGAGCAGCGATTCGGCCGAGCGGGGCACGGCCACCGCGACGAAGTCCTCCGGGCCGACGCCGCGCGCGGCCAGCAGCCGGGCCAGCGCCGCGGAGCGCTCGTCCAGCTCACGGTAGGTGAGTTCGCGGTCGCCGTCGACGACGGCCACGCCCAGCGGATTCCGCGCGACGGCGGCGGCCATGAGTTCGGCCAGCGTGCGCGGCGGAACCGGGGCCGGGCCCCGGCGACCCAGGACGCGGGCGCGTTCGACGGGGGCGAGGATGTCGATCCCGGCCACGGCGGCGTCCGGATCGGCGGTGACCGCGCCGAGGACGCGGCCGAAGCGGCGCAGCAGGGCCGCGGCGGTGGCGGCGTCGTAAAGGTCGGTGGCGTAGGCCAATTCGACCGTCAGATGGCCGTCGCCGTCCGGTTCGCCGCCGACGGTGAACTGGAGGTCGAACCGTGCCACCGGTTCGTCGAAGGGCACCGGTTCCAGCACCAGGCCCGGGACGGCGTGGGCGTGCGCGAGCGGATGCGCGCCGGATCCGGCCGATTCCAGATAGCTCAGCGCGACGGTGAACAGCGGATGCCGGGCCGGATCGGGCGCGACGCCGAGCGCCTCGACCACGCGATCGAAGGGCACCTCGGCGTGGGCGAGCGCGGCCACGTCCTCGTCGCGCACCCGGTCCAGCAGCGCCGCGAACGACTCTGCGCCGTCGACCCGGCCGCGCAGCACGACCGTGTTGACGAACATGCCGACCAGCTCGTCCAGGGCGGCCGCGCCGCGCCCGGCGACGGGAGTGCCGATGACGATGTCGCCGGAGCCGGTTAGCCGGGCCAGCAGGACGGCCAGCGCGGCGTGCAGCACCATGAACGGGGTGGCCCGGTGGGTGCGCGCGAGGTCGTGGATCCGCGCGCCGAGGTCGCCGCCGACGCGGCCGCGCACGACCGCGCCGCGTTTGCTCGCGACGGGCGGGCGGGGGCGGTCGGCGGGCGGCGCGACGTCCTCGGGCAGGTCGCGCAGGCGCTCGCGCCAGAAGGCGAGTTGCGTCTCGGCGAGGGTGTCGAGCACGCGATGCCGCCACAGGGTGTAGTCGGCGTACTGCACGGGCGGCGGCGACCAGGCCGGGGCGGCGCCCGTGCGGCGCGCCAGGTAGGCCGAGATCAGGTCGCGCAGCAGCGGATTCATCGAGTAGCCGTCGGCGGCGATGTGATGCAGCACCGCGACGAGGACGTGGCTGGTCTCCGATTCGCGCAGCAGCACCGCGCGGACGGGCACCGCCGCGGCCACGTCGAATCCGTCGGCGAGGAATTCGGCGATCCGGTCCTCCACGGATGCGACGGTCTCGAGCTCGAGGGTGAGGCCGGTGTCGCCGGGGGCGAGGATCACCTGCCGGGGTGTGCCGTCGGCGTCCGCCGGATAGATCGTGCGCAGCGGCTCGTGCCTGGCCACCACGTCCAGGAACGCGGAACCCAGTGCGGCGTGGTCGATTTCGCCGAGGACGCGGACGGCGACGGGGATGTTGTGCGCCGGGGAGGTGGGGTCGAGGCGATTGGCCACCCACATGCCGTGCTGCGCCGGTGCCAGCGGAATGCGTTGCGGCCGTGGGCCACTCGTCAACGGCGGCAGGGTTTCGGTGGCGTCGGCGGCGATCGCAGCGGCCAGCGCGTGCACCACGGGCGTCTCGAACAGCCGTCGTACGGGGATGCGGCGGCCCAGCCGCTCCCCCAGCCGGGCGAGCACCCGGGTGGCGATGAGGGAGTTGCCGCCCAGATCGAAGAAGTCGTCGTCGGCCCCGACCGGTTCGACGCCGAGCACCTCGGCGTAGACCTCGGCCACCGCGATCTCGGCGGGCGTGTCCGGCGCGCGGTAGGCGGTCCGGTCGAGCACCGGATCGGGCAGCGCCGCGCGGTCGAGCTTGCCGGAGGCGTTGAGCGGGAAGGCGTCCAGCACCACGTAGGCGGCGGGGATCATGTAGGACGGCAGCAGCCGCGCGGCAGTGGTCCGCACCTCGGCGAGGTCGACGCCGGTGCCGGTGAGGTAGCCGACGAGCCGGTCGCCGGTGGCGGTGGCGACGACCCGGGCGGCGGCCTGGGTGACGCCGGGCGCGGCGCCGAGCGCGGCCTCGATCTCACCGAGTTCGATGCGCTGGCCGCGCAGTTTCACCTGGAAGTCGGTGCGGCCCAGATAGATCAGTTCGGGCCGGTCGCCGTCGTGGCCCCAGCGCACGACGTCGCCGGTCCGGTACATGCGCTCCCCGGGCGCGCCGAAGGGATTCGCCACGAAGCGGTCCGCGGTGAGATCGGGTCGGCCGTGGTAGCCGCGGGCCAGTTGCGCGCCCGCCA
Source organism: Nocardia sp. NPDC004068 (assembly GCF_042874315.1). Classification (NCBI taxonomy): domain Bacteria; kingdom Bacillati; phylum Actinomycetota; class Actinomycetes; order Mycobacteriales; family Nocardiaceae; genus Nocardia; species Nocardia sp. NPDC004068. Next base: position 271,925 of record NZ_JBIAMW010000004.1, on the reverse strand, counting down.
GATACAGTTCGCCCGGCACCCCGGGCAGCGTGGGCCGCAGCCGCGAATCCAGCACGTAGACCCGGCTGTTCCACTCCGGCCGCCCGATCGGCGCGACGGGCCGCGCGGTGTCGCCGGTGACGTCGCGGTAGGTGATGCTGACCGCGGCCTCGGTGGGCCCGTACAGGTTGTGCAGGCGGGCGGGTGTCAGGGCGGCGAAGGCGCGCACGGTCTCGGCGGGAAGGGCCTCGCCGATCACGAAGACCCGCCGCAGCGATCCGAGCGCGGCGGGGTCCGCCACGGCGGCGAAGGCGCTGAGCATGGACGGCACGAAATCGGTGGTGGTGACGCGGTGCCGGGCGATGAGCTCGGCCAGGTAGGCGGGGTCGCGGTGGCCGTCGGGGGTGGCGAGGACCAGCGTCGCCCCGACGCGCAGCGGCAGGAACCAGCCCCACAGCGACACGTCGAAGGTGGTGGCGGTCTTCTGGAGGTAGACGTCGTCCTCGGTCAGCCCGTAGTGCGCCTGCATCCAGGTCATCTGGTTGACGATGGCCGCGTGGGACACGCTGACGCCCTTGGGTTTTCCGGTCGAACCGGAGGTGAAGATCACGTAGGCCGGATGCGCGGGCCGCAGCGGCGCGCGCCGGTCGGCGTCGGTGATCGGGGCGTCGGAGCGGTCCGACAGGTCGAGCCGATCGAGATACAGCGGATCGGCGACGCCCGCGGGCGCGGCGGCGGTGGTAGTGAGCACGCGCAGCGGGCGGGCGACGCCGAGGATGTGGGCGATGCGCGCGGCGGGGTGGTCGGGGTCGATCGGCACGTACGCCCCGCCCGCGGCGAGGACGGCGTAGAGGGCGACGACCAGGTCGATCGAGCGCGGCAGGGCCAGGGCCACCAGCGTTTCCGGGCCGACCCCGAGGTCGATGAGGTGCCGGGCGAGCCGGTGGGCGCGGCGCTCGAGTTGTCCGTAGGTGAGCAGCGTGTCCGCGTAGCGCACGGCGACGCGGTCGGGGGTGGCGGCGGCCTGGGCCTCGAATTCGTCGAGCAGGGTTTCGGGGGCGAACGCGAGGTGCGCGGAGTCGTTCCAGTCGACCACGACGCGGTGACGTTCGCCGGTGTCGAACAGGTCGATGTCGCCGACGACGCGGTCCGGGTCGGCGACGGCGGCGCGCAGTGTCCGCACGAGCCGGACCGCCAGCAGGGCCACGGTGGGTTCGTCGAACAGGTCGGTGGCGTAGGTGCAGCGCAGCGTCCGATCGTCCACGGTCACCTGGAGGTCGAATCGGGTTGTCTCCCGGTCGAATTCGGCCTCGGTCACGGTGAGGCCGGGCAGTTCGATCGCCACGGGGGTGAGGTTCTGGAAGAACAGCGCCACCTGGAACAGCGGATGGTGGGCCTGGGAGCGCGGCGGGTCCAGGGCCTCGACGAGCCGTTCGAAGGGGAGGTCGGCGTGGGCGAAGGCGTCCAGATCGGTGGTGCGGACGGCGTCGAGCAGGGCGGCGAAGGTCCCGGTCTCGGCGACGGGGGTGCGCAGCACGAGGGTGTTGACGAACATGCCGACCAGATCGTCGAGTTCGGGGCGGCCGCGCCCGGCGATCGGCGTGCCGATCGCGATGTCGGCGCTGCCCGACAGCCGGGCCAGCAGCGCGGCGAGGGCCGCGTGCAGGACCATGAACGGGGTGACCGCGAACGAGGCCGCGAGCGCGTCGATTCCGGCGCGCAGGCCGGGTTCGAGCGGGACGGTGACCGCCGCGGCGGCGTGGCTCGCCACGGCCGGGCGGGGACGGTCGGTGGGCAGATCCAGATGAGCGGGCAAGCCGCGCAACGCCTCTCGCCAGTAGGCCAGCTGCCGCGCCGCGGGAGTGCCGGAATCGGTTTCCTCGCCGAGGGTTTCGCGCCGCCAGTGCGCGTAGTCGGCGTAGCGGACGGGCAGGGCGGGCCAGTGCGGCGCGGCGCCGGTGCGGCGGGCGGCGTAGGCGGCGGCGAGGTCGCGGGCGAGCGGGCCGAGGGAGAAGCCGTCCGCGGCGATGTGGTGCACCGCCAGGGCCAGCAGGTGCTCGTCGGCGCGCACGGTGACGAGGCCGATCCGCAGCGGCACCGCGGCGGTGACGTCGAAGGGGGCGGCGACGAATGCGACGAGTTCGGCGGCGGGGACCGCGACGATGTCGGGCACGGTGGTGGCGTGTAGGACGCGCTGGTATCCGACGCCGTCGACGTCCGGATAGACCGTGCGCAGGGTGTCGTGGCGGGCGACGACATCGGCGACGGCGGCGCGCAGCGCGGCCCGGTCGAGATCGCCGGTCAGGCGCAGCACGACCGGGACGAGGTGCGCGGTCTCGTCCGGATCGAGGCGGTTGAGGAACCACAGGCGCTGCTGGGCGGGTGCGAGCGGTTCCAGGTCGGCGGGCGGCCGGGCGCTGGGTCCGGGCACGGTCTCGTTGTGCGCCAACGGGATTCGTTCAGCCAGCGCGGCGACGGTCCTCGCCTCGAAGACGATGCGCACGGGCAGATCCGCGCCGAGACGGGCGATGAGCCGGGTGGCGAGCAGGGAGTTGCCGCCGAGCGCGAAGAAGTCGTCGTCGCGGCCCACGCGGTCGAGTCCCAGCAGGTCGGCGACGGTTTCGGCGACGAGACGTTCGAGGGCGGTGGCCGGGGGCCGGTAGGCGCGGGTCTCGGCGGGCGGTTCGGGCAGGGCGCGGCGATCGATCTTGCCGGTGGGGCCGAGCGGGAGGGCGTCGAGGACGACGATCGCGGCCGGGACCATGTACTCGGGCAGCACGGTGGCGAGGTGGTCGCGCAGCGCGGCCGGATCGGCTGCCGCGCCGACCACATGGGCGACGAGCCGATCGCCGGAGACGGTCACGATCGCCTGGGTGACGGCGTCGGTGGCGGTGAGCGCGGCCTCGATCTCGCCGGGTTCGATGCGCAGGCCGCGCAGCTTCAGCTGGAAGTCGGTGCGGCCCAGATACTCCAGCTCCCCCGCGTCGGTCCAGCGCGCGAGATCGCCGGTGCGGTAGAGCCTTTCGGAGTCGCCGAAGGGGTCGGCCACGAACCGTTCGGCGGTCAGCTCGGGGCGGCCGAGGTAGCCGGTGGCCAGCTGGACGCCCGCGAGGTACAACTCGCCCGCCACGCCGACCGGCACCGGCCGTAACCGCGAATCCAGCACGCGCACAGCGGTATTGAAGACCGGCGCGCCGATCGGCACCGAGTCGGTGTCGGCGTCGGTGACCTCGTGGCAGGTGACGTCCACGGCCGCCTCGGTCGGGCCGTACAGGTTGTGCAGGCGACAGCCGGTGGCCGCCCGCAGTCGCCGGGCGGTGTCGGCGGGCAGCGCCTCACCCGAGCAGAACACCTGCCGCAGCGTGGTGTCGGCGTGGGCGTGGCCGGTCTGGAGGAAGGCGGCGAGCATGGCGGGCACGAAATGCAGGGTGGTCACCCGTTCGGCGGCGATGAGCCGGGCCAGGTAGGCCGGATCACGATGGCCGTCGTGGGCCGCCACGACGAGGCGCGCGCCGATCTGCAAGGGCCAGAACAGTTCCCACACCGACACGTCGAAGGTGGCGGGGGTCTTGTGCAGGACGACGTCGGCGGCGGTGAGGCCGTAGGCGGACTGCATCCACACCAGCCGGTTCACGATGGCCGCGTGCGGGACGACCACGCCCTTCGGCCTGCCGGTCGAACCGGAGGTGAAGATGACGTAGGCGGGGTGGGCGGGTCGCAGCGAGGTGCGGCGGTCGGCGTCGGTGACCGGTTCGGCGGAATACCCGGACAGGTCGATATCGAGGTCGGCGAGGATGTGCGCGGGGCGCGCGGTCGCGAGGACGTGCCGGTTGCGCTCCCGCGGGTGGTCGGGGTCGAGCGGCAGATAGGCCGCGCCCGCGGTGATCACCGCGTACACGCCGAGCACCAGGTCCAGGGAGCGGCGCAGCGGCAGGGCGACCACATCGCCCGGCCCCACGCCGAGCGCGATCAGGTGGCGGGCGAGCCGGTGCACGCGCGCGGCGAATCGCGCGTAGGTCAGCGTCTCGCCGTCGAATGTCACCGCGGGGGCGTCCGGGCTGTCGGCGGCGCGGGTGGCGAACATCGAAGCGAGCGTGGGGTTTCCGTCGATCGGGTGGCGGGTGTCGTTCCAGGTGTGCAGCACCCGGACCCGTTCGTCGTCGTCGAGCAGGTCGATATCGCCGATCCGGATCTCGGGGTCGGCCACGGCCGCGCGCAGCACGCGGGTGAAGCGGCGGGCGAAGGCGCGCGCGGTCGGGGCGTCGAACAGGTCGGTGGCGTAGCGCAGCACGGCGTGCAGGGCGTCGCCGTCGGGGGTGGCGTATTCGGCGAGGGCCAGCGACAGGTCGAACTGGGCCGTGGTGTTCGGCATCGGCACGCCGCTCACCGCGAGGCCGGGCAGCCGCAGCACGGTGTCGTCGCGGTGTTCGAAGGTGAGCAGCACCTGCACCAGCGGCGAATAGGCCGGGGAGCGTACCGGATTCAGGTCCTCGACCAGCACGTCGAACGGAATGTCGGCGTGGGCGAAGGCGCGCACGTCGGCGGCGCGCACCGCGGTGAGCAGTTCGGTGAAGGTGGCCGCGAGCGGCACGGCGGTGCGCAGCACGAGGGTGTTGACGAACATGCCGACCAGATCGTCGAGTTCGGCGTGGGCGCGCCCGGCGATGGGGGTGCCGACGGCGATGTCCTCGGTTCCGGCCAGCCGGGCCAGCAGGGCCGCGAAGGCGGCGTGCACGACCATGAACACCGAGGTGCCGTCGCGCCGCGCCGATTCGCCCAGGGCTGTGGTGATCTCGGCGTCCAGATCGAATTCGACGCCCGCGCCGCGCCCGGAGGCCACCGGTGGGCGCGGGCGGTCGGCGGGTAGTTCCAGGACCGGGGGAAGTCCGGCGAGGGTGGTGCGCCAGTGGGCGAGTTGGTCGGCCAGCACGGAGTCCAGCAGGTCGCGTTGCCACAGCGTGAAGTCGGCGTACTGCACCGGCAGCGGCGCCCAGTCGGGGGCGTGGCCCGCGGCGCGGGCGACGTAGGCGGTCATGAGGTCCCGGGCCAGCGGGCCGGTCGACACGCCGTCGGCGGCGATGTGGTGCACGACGACGACCAGGATGTGGTCGTCGCGGTCGACGCGGAGCAGCGCGACCCGGACGGGCGGTTCGACGCGCAGGTCGAATCCGCGCGCGGCGACCTCGGCGGCGGCGTCGGCCGGTGCCGATCCGGCGGGCCGGGCGTGGGGGGCGAGCGGCGGCAGGTCCGCGGTGGCGAGCACCACCTGGTATGGCCCCTCCGCGTCGTCGGGGAAGATCGTGCGCAGCGATTCGTGCCGTTCCAGGATGTCGTGCACGGCCGCCCGCAGCGCGTCCTCGTCGAGGTTGCCGGTCAGGCGCAACGCGAGGGGGATGTTGTAGACCGGGGAGGCGGGGTCGAGCCGGTTCAGCAGCCAGATCCGGGTCTGGGCCGGGGCCAACGGGATTCGCGCGGGGCGGGCGACGGGCACGAGGGCGGGGGCCGGTGCGGACGCGGAGCGCAGCGCGCGGGCGGCGAGTCCGGCGACGGCCGGGGTCTCGAACACCTCGCGCACGCTCAGGTCGGCGCCGAGGGCGGCGTTGGCGCGGGCGATCAGGCGCATGGCGAGTAGCGAGTTGCCGCCGAGCGCGAAGAAGTCGTCGGTCGCGCCGACCGGGGTCGCGCCGCCGAGCAGTTCGGCGACGATCGCGGCGAGCACGGCTTCGGCGCCCTCGGCAGGGGCGCGGAAATCGTCGGCGGCGCGGGTGAATTCGACGGCGGGCAGGGCCTTGCGGTCCAGTTTGCCGACCGCAGTGCGCGGCATCTCGTCGAGCACCACCAGATGCGCGGGAATCATGTAGCCGGGCAACAGGTCCCGCAGCCGCGCGAGCACGCGCGACGCGGTCTCGGCGCCGCTGACGTAGCCGACGAGGCAGTCGGTCCCGGTGCTGTCGGCGGCCACGACGACGGCGGCGTGGGTGACGCCGGGCACGGTGGTGAGGGCGGCCTCGATCTCGCCGAGTTCGATGCGCTGACCGCGCACCTTGACCTGGAAGTCGTTGCGGCCCAGGTACACCAGCTCCCCGGCGCGGTTCCAGCGGGCCAGATCGCCGGTGCGGTACATGCGGCCGCCGTCTCGAACCCCGAAGGGGTCGGCGACGAACCGTTCCGCGGTGAGCGCGCCGCGGCCCTGATAACCGCGGGCCAGTTGATCGCCCGCCAGATACAGCTCACCCGTCACGCCCAACGGCACCGGCCGCAGCCGGGCGTCGAGCACGTAGGCGCGGGTGTTCCAGCAGGGCCGCCCGATGGGGACCTCGAGGCCGCCCGCGTCGCCGTCGCCGAATTCGTGGAAGATCGTGGAGATGGCGGCCTCGGTGGGGCCGTAGGCATTGTGGACGGCCCCACCGACGTAGCGCCGCAGGGCGGTCAGCAGTTCCGGCGGCAGCGCTTCGCCGCCGCAGTGCAGGTGCCGGAACGAGCGCAGCACCTCGCCGCGGCCCTCGGCCACGAGGGCGGCCAGCACCGACGGCACGTGTTCGGCGAAGCTGATCTCGTGGTCGCGGATCAGCCCGGCCAGATAGTCCAGATCCAGGTGTCCGCCGGGCTTGGGAATCACCAGGGTCGCGCCGACCAGGGCGGGCAGGAAGCATTCCCACACCGAGACGTCGAAGGTCAGCGGGGCGCGTTGCATGACGCGGTCGGCGGCGGTGACGTCGTACCGCGCACGCAGCCAGTGCAATTGGTTGACGATGGCGCGGTGGCTGGTGGCGACGCCCTTGGGCGCGCCGGTCGAGCCGGAGGTGAACAGGACGTAGGCGAGGTTGTCGGGGCGCAGCGGGGCGCGCCGATCGGCATCGGTGACGGTCGCGGAATCGCCTGCACCGCAGACACTTTCGTCGATCGTGAGCAGCCGTATCCCGGGAAGCGGCGGAAGCGTCGCGCCCCCGGCCAGCAGGACCAGTTCCGCCTCGGCGGTGCCGAGCACCTGGATGATGCGTTCCACCGGGTGCGCGGGGTCGACGGGCAGGTAGGCGCCGCCCGCCTTCACGACGGCGAACAGGGCCACCAGCATGTCGAGGGAGCGGTGCGCGGCGAGGCCGACAATGGTGTCGGGGCCGACGCCCGCGCGGATCAGGCCGCGCGCCAAGCGGTTCGAGCGGGCATCCAGTTCGGCGTAGGTCAGCGACGCGCCCTCGAACACCGCCGCGACGGCGTGCGGGGTGGCGGCGGCGCGGCGGTCGAGGAGATCGCCCAGGGTTTCGCGCGGCACGGGGTGGGCGGTGGCGTTGGGGCGGGACAGCACCAGCTCGCGCTCGGCGGGGGTGAGCAGGTCGACGTCGCCGACGGGGGTGTGCGGCGCGTGGACCAGGGCCCGCACCATGCGTTCGACGGCGGCGAGGAAGCCGAGGACGGTCGCCTCGTCGAACAGGTCGCGGGCGTACTGGACGTGCACGTCGATGCCGTCCGGCGCGCCGGTGGCGTCGTAGCGGTCGGTGCAGGTCCAGTCCAGATCGAGGGTGGTCGGGGTGACGCCCGGATCGACGGCCTCGAGGGCGAGATCGCCCAGGCGGAACTCCGGCTCGGTCTGGTTCTGGAGGGTGAGCGAGACCTGGTAGAGCGGCGAATGCGCCTGGGAGCGCACCGGATTCAGCGCGTCGACCAGTTGCTCGAAGGGGACGGCGGCGTGGTCGAAGGCGGCGAGGTCGTCGGCGCGCACGCGGTCGAGCAGGCCGAGCAGATCCCCGGCGGGATCGACGCGGGTGCGCAGGACGACGGTGTTGACGAACATGCCGACCAGCTCGTCCAGCGCCGCCGCGCCGCGTCCGGCGACGGGGGTGCCGATCACGATGTCCTCGGAACCGGTGAGCCGGGCCAGCACCGCGGCCAGCGCGGCGTGCAGCACCATGAACGGGGTGGCCCGCCGGGTCGCGGCGAGTTCCGTTATGGCCCGGTGCGTTTCGCGGTCCAGGCGGGCGGTGACGGCTCCGGCGCGGGCGCTGGCCACGGCGGGGCGGGGGCGGTCGGCGGGCAGTTCGACCACGTCCGGGATGCCGTCGAGCCGGTCGATCCAGTAGCGCAGCTGGCGGGCCAGGGGCGAGGCGGGATCGTCGGCGCGGCCCAGGGTTCGCCGCTGCCAGAGGGCGAAATCGGCGTACTGGACGGGCAATTCGGGCCAGTGGGGCGCGGTCCCGGCCGCGCGGGCGGCGTAGGCGGCGGCCAGATCGCGGGCCAGCGGGGCGAAGGACCAACCGTCGGCGGCGATGTGGTGGACGACGAACAGCAGGAGGTGCGCGGCGTCCGGGTCGTCGGTGACGCGCAGTAGCCGGACGCGCAACGGAACCTCGGCGGTGACGTCGAAGGCGGTGGTGGCGAGGTCCTCGACGAGGCGGGCCGCGGTGGCGGCGGTCACATCCTCTGCCGCGAGGTCGACCGCGGGGGCGGGCAGGATCAGCTGGGCCGGTTCGCCGCCGCGGTCGGGGTAGACGGTGCGCAGGGTTTCGTGGCGGGCGATGACATCGGCGACGGCCGCGCGCAGGGCGGGAACGTGCAGGACACCGGTGAGGCGCAGGGCGAAGGGGATGTTGTAGCCGCCCGCCCGGGTGTCGAAGCGGTTGAGGAACCACATGCGCCGCTGGGCGATCGAGAGCGGCGCGTGCTCGCCGCGCTCCTGCGGCTCCAAGGGGATTGGCGCGGTGTGTGTTTCGGCGGCCTCGAGGGCGCGGGCCAGACCCGCCACGGTCGGGTCGTCGAAGACGGCGCGGACGGGCAGTTCAATGTGGGTGGCCGCGGCGAGGCGGGCCATGAGCCGGGTGGCGACGAGGGAATTGCCGCCGAGGGCGAAGAAGTCGTCGTCGGCGCCGACTCGTTCGATGCCGAGGAGGGCCGAGAAGGTCTCGGCCACCAGGATTTCCGCATCCGTCTCCGGTGCGCGGAAGGCGGTGTCGGGGCGGGCGGGGGCCGGGAGCGCGGCGCGGTCCAGTTTGCCGGACGCGGTGACCGGGAGCCGGTCGAGCACCATCCAGTCGACCGGGACCATGTAGGACGGAAGCTGTTGCGCGAGCGTGGCTTTCAAGTCTTCGGGGTGGACCTCGTCCGGACCGGCGGGGACGACGTAGGCGACGAGGCGGTCCTCGCGCACGGTCACCACCGCGTGGGTCACGGTGTCGTGGGCGGTGAGGGCGGCCTCGATCTCGCCGAGTTCGATGCGCAGGCCGCGCAGCTTCACCTGGAAGTCGGTGCGGCCCAGGTACTCCAGGTCACCCGCGCGGGTCCGCTTCACCAGGTCGCCCGTGCGATACATGCGGGAGCCGGTCGCCACGAAGGGGTCGGCGACGAAACGGTCGGCGGTGAGGTCGGGACGGCCGAGGTAACCGCGGGCCAGCTGCGGCCCGGTCAGATACAGCTCACCGGCGACGCCGACGGGCACCGGGTGCAGCCGGGCGTCCAGCACGTGGCAGCCGGTGGCGCGGATCGGGCGGCCGATGGGGACGGTCTCGGTGTCGGCGTCGGTGACCTCGTGCCAGGTGACCTCCACGGCGGCCTCGGTCGGCCCGTAGAGGTTGTGGACGCGGGCCCCGAGCAGCTCCCGCGCGCGGCGCGCGGCGGGGGCGGGCAGCGCTTCCCCGGAGCAGAGCAAGTGCCGCAGCGAAACGCACTGCGCGGCAGCGTCTTCGGCGAGGAACGCGGTGAGCATGGACGGCACGAAATGCGCGACCGTGATGGCCTCCCGGCGGATCACCTCGGCCAGATACCCCGGATCGCGGTGCCCGTCGGGACGCGCCAGCACCAGCCGGGCCCCGGCCTGCAAGGGCCAGAAGAACTCGGGGACCGACACATCGAAGGTCGCGGGCGTCTTCTGGAGGACGGCGTCGGCGCCGTCCAGGGTGACGCACTCCTCCTGCATCCAGCGCAGCCGGTTCACGATCGCGCGATGGGTGACCGCGACGCCCTTGGGGCGGCCGGTCGATCCGGAGGTGAACAGGACGTAGGCGAGGCTGTCCGGTCGCGGATCACGATGCGGCAGCGGCGTTTCCGGATAGCCCGACAGATCCGGCACGTCGTCGGCCGACAGCACGCACACCGGCCGCGCGACCGCGAGGATGTGCGCGATCCGCTCGGCCGGATGCTCGGGATCGAGCGGCAGATACGCCCCGCCCGCCGCCACCACCGCGTACATCCCCACCACCAGATCGATCGAGCGCGGGAATCGCAGCGCCACCACCGAATCCGGCCCCACGCCCCGCTCGACCAGATGATGCGCGAGTCGATGCACCCGGGCCGCGAACTCGGCGTACGACAGCGTGACGTCCTCGAACGAGACGGCGGGCCGCGACGGCGTCCGCGTCACCTGCGCCTCGAACAACGACACCAGCGTCTCCGCCGACGCCTCGACGTGCCGGACGGGTGCGAGCCGGGCGCGGTCGTCCGCGCTCAGCAGATCGATATCGCCCACGGGCACACCGGGATCGGCGGCGACGGCGCGGAGGACGCGGGTGAGGCGGTCGGCCAGCGCGGCGGCGGTGGCCGGGTCGAACAGGTCGGTCGCGAAGCGGAGGCTCCCGGCGATGCCGTTCCCGGCGCGCAGGATCAGGTGCAGGTCGGCCTTGGCGGTGGGGTCGGGCAGGTCGAGCGGGGTGAGGGTGAGGTCGGTCGTCCCGAGCGCGGGCAGGGCGGTGTCCTCGGACTCGAAGACGCTGAACATGACCTGGAACAGCGGGTGGGCGCCGGTGGTGCGGTCCACGGCCAACTCGTCCACCAGGCGTTCGAAGGGGAGTTCGGCGTGGGCGAGGGCGTCGAGATCGGTGTCACGCACCCGGTTCAGCAGATCGGCGAACGAGTCGTGGCCCGCGACCGGGGTGCGGAGGACGAGCGTGTTGACGAACATGCCGACCAGATCCCGGGTTTCGCGCTCGCCGCGACCAGCGACGGGGGTGCCCACCGCGATATCCGTGGTGGCGCAGGTGCGGGCCAGGACGACCGCGAAGGCGGCGTGCAGCACCATGAACAGGGTGGCGCCGTGCCGAACGCCCAGATCGCGCAGCCGGGCCTCGAGGTCGGCATCGAGCGGGAAGTCCACGGCCGCGGCCGCGCCGGTCGGCCGGGCGGGGCGAGGACGGTCGGTGGGCAGGGGGAGTTGGGCAGGCAGGTCCGCGAGGGCGTCTCGCCAATAGCGCAGTTGTTCGCGCGCCCAGGGGCTCGGCGCGGTGTCGGGGCCGAGCAGGTCGTGCTGCCACAAGCTGTAATCGGCGTACTGCACGGGCAGTGCGTCCCAGCCGGGTTCGGTGTCGGCGCGGCGATCGCGGTAGGCGCGCAACAGGTCCGCGGCGAAGGGGGCCGCCGACAGGGCGTCCGCGGCGATGTGGTGCAGGACCACGATCAGAACGTGGTCGGTGGCGGTGATCCGGAACAGGGCGACGGCGACCGGCGCGGCGCGGGTGACGTCGAAGGTGCGACCGGCCACGGCCGCGAGCGCGGCGGGCAGTTCGGCTTCGGTGACCGGCATCGGGGTCAGCTCGAGGGCGATCTCGCCGGGGGCGGCGATGTGCTGGTACGGGCCGTCCCCGTCGTCCGGGTAGTGGGTGCGCAGAACCTCTTGGCGCGCAATGACATCCCGCAGGGCCTGTTCGAGGGCGGCCACCCGCAGCGGCCCGGTGAGGCGGAACGCGACCGGCAGGTTGTAGGCGGGGGCGGCTCCCTCCTGGACCTCGACCCGGTTGAGGAACCACAGCCGCCGTTGCGCCGGGGAGAGCGGAATCCGTTGGGGCCGTGGCTGTGTCGTGAGCGGCGGCCGGGGGGTGTCCGCGCCGCGGGCGTCCAGGGCGTGGGCGAGGGCCGCCACCGTGGGGGCGTCGAACAGGAGCCGCACCGGGATCCGGGTGCCGAGTTCGGCGCCGAGCCGCGCGGTGACCTGGGTGGCGGCCAGGGAGCCGCCGCCCAGGGCGAAGAAGTCGTCGTCCGCGCCGACGCGTTCGGCCCGCACCACCTCCGCGAACACGCGCGCCACCAGCCGTTCGGTGGGGGTCGCGGGGTCACGGAAGGCGTTGGCGCGCAATACCGGTACCGGCAGTGCGGCGCGATCGAGTTTACCGCTGGTGTTGAGCGGGAACGCGTCGAGTTCCAGCACGGCCGTGGGCACGAGCGCGGACGGCAGCAGCGCCGCCAGATCCGCGCGCAGCCGCTCGGTGTCGAGTTCGGTTCCGGGACAGCGGATGACGTAGGCGACGAGGTGATCGCCGTCGACGAGCCGGACCACGGCCTGGCTCACCGCGGGCGAGCGCAGCAGCGCGGATTCGATCTCCGCCGGTTCCAGCCGCTGCCCGCGGAACTTGATCTGGAAATCGGTGCGGCCCAGGTACTCCAGCTCGCCTTCGGAGGTCCAGCGCACCAGATCGCCGGTGCGGTACAGGCGCGCGCCGGTCTCGCCAGCGGCGCTCTTGTGATTGCCAGCGGCGCTCCTATAGACCCCGAAGGGGTCGGCCACGAAACGCTGTGCCGTGAGGTCCGCGCGGCCGTGATAACCCCGGGCCAGCTGCACGCCCGCCAGATACAGTTCGCCGGGCACCCCGATCGGAACCGGATGCAGGCGCGCGTCCAACACGTAGACGCGCGAATTCCATTCCGGCTCACCGATCGGCACGCCGCGCGTATCGGCGTCGGTGGCCTCGTGCGCGGTGATGGACACCGCCGCCTCGGTCGGACCGTACAGATTGTGCAGTCCGGCGTCGCTCGCCGCCCGGAAGGCCGCGACGACCTCCGGCGGCAGGGCCTCGCCGATGACGAACACGTCGCGCAGCGAGGCGATGTCGTCGCGGCGGACATGCGCGGCGAACACCGCCAGCATGGACGGCACGAAATCGGTGAGCGTGACGCGGTGGCGCGCAATGGTTTCCGCGAGATAGGCCACGTCCCGGTGACCCTCGGGATCGGCGAGGACCACGGTCGCGCCGACGCGATGCGGCAGGAAGTATCCCCACAGCGACACGTCGAAGGTGGTCGCGGTCTTCTGGAGGTAGACGTCGTCCGCGCGCACGTCGTACCACTCCCGCATCCAGGCCAGCTGATTGGCGATGGCGCGATGCGGCACGGCCACCCCCTTGGGGGCGCCGGTCGAACCGGAGGTGAAGATGACGTAGGCCGGATGGTCGGGGTGCAGGGCGGCGCGGCGGTCCCGGTCCTCGATGCGCGCGCCGGACCGGTCCGACAGGTCGAGTTCGTCGAGGCGGTGCGTGGGCCCCGCGTGCGGCAGGTCGACGGTCACTGCCGAGGTGGTGAGCACGGTGTGCGGGCGCGCGACCGCGAGGACGTGCGCGATGCGCTCGGCCGGGTGCGCGGGATCGACCGGCACATAGGTCGCGCCCGCCCGCAGCACCGCGTACATGGCGACCATCAGATCGATCGACCGCGGCAGGGCCAGCACCACGAGCGTCTCGGGGCCCACCCCGGTCTCGATGAGCAGGCGGGCCAGCCGGTTGGCCCGTTCGGACAGGTCGGCGTAGGTCAGTTCGGTGTCGCCGTACACGAGCGCCCGCGCGGCGGGGGTGCGGCGTACCTGGGCGTCGAAGCCCTCGTGCAGGAAGCGGTCGGGCACCCGGCGGCCGCTGGCGTTCCAGGTGCCGGTGACGTAGTCGAGTTCGCCCGGGTCGAGCAGTTCCAGATCGCCCACCGGGCGGTCGGGGTCGGCGAGGGCCGCGGTGAGCAGGCGCAGGAACTTCGCCGTGAACTCGTCCACGGTCGCGGGATCGAAAAGGTCGGTGGCGTAGGTGAATTCGGCGCGATACCCGGTCGCGGCGGGCGAAACGGTCAGTTGCAGATCGAATTTGGCGAAACCGGGATCGAAGTCGACCGGTTCGGCCTCGGCCCCGGGGAACGCGGCCGCCGGAAGGCCGAGGTCCTGCATGAACAACGCCAGCTGGAACAGCGGATGCCGGGCCCGGGAACGCGCGGGATCGAGCACCTCCACCAGGCGTTCGAAGGGGATGTCGCGGTGGGCGAACGCGCGCAGGTCGGTCTCGCGGACGGCGGCCACGAGGTCGGCGAAACCGCGCTCGCCCCGAATCTCGGTGCGCAACACGACCGTATTGACGAACATGCCCACGAGGTCGTCGAGTCCGCGTTCGCCGCGCCCGGCGACCGGCGTGCCGATGGCGATATCGCCGGTGCCGGACAGGCGGGCGGCGAGCACCGCGAGCGCGGTGTGCAGCACCATGAACGGCGTCGCCCGCAGGCGCGCGGCGAGCCGCTCGACCGCCGCGCGCGTCGCGGTGTCGATACCGAATTCGGTGGTCGCGCCGCGATAGCTCGACACCGCGGGCCGGGGACGGTCGGCGGGCAGATCGAGCTGGGCGGGCAGCTCGGCCAATTCCATTGTCCAGAAGGCGATCTGGCGGGCCGCCTCCGAACGGGGATCGCTCTCCGCGCCGAGCACGCGGCGCTGCCACAGCGCGTAGTCGGCGTACTGCACGGGGAGCGGCGTCCACTCCGGCGCGCGCCCGGACCGGCGGGCCGCGTAGGCGGCGCCGAGATCGCGCAGCAGCGGGCCCAGCGAGACGCCGTCGGCGGCGATGTGGTGCACGACCAGGACCACCGTGTGGTCGTCTATTCCGGTGCGCAGCAGCCGGATTCGGACCGGCACCTCGCGGGTGACGTCGAAGTCCGTCGTGGCGACGGCGCTGACGACCTCGGCGAGTTCGTGCTCCGGCACGTCGATCGGGTCGAGTTCGACCGCTCCGGCAGCGGTGATCAGCTGCGCCGGGCCGTCGGGCGTCTCCGGGTAGACCGTGCGCAGCACCTCGTGCCGGGCGAGCACATCGGCGACGGCGGCCGCCAGCGCGGGAACGTCCAGCGCGCCGCGCAGCCGCAGCGCGACGGGGATGTTGTCGACCGCGGCCGCGCCGGAACCGGATTCGTCGTGCGCGAGGCGGTTGAGGAACCACATGCGCCGTTGCGCCGGGGACAGCGGGATCCGGTCGGGGCGCGGTCCGGCGACCAGCGGCGGGCGGGCCGGGGTGGCAGCGGACCGGGCGGCCAGCCCGGCGGGGGTGGGCCGGTCGAAGAAGTCGCGCACATCGAGATCGACGCCGAGCGCCGCGCCGATGCGGGCGATGGCCCGGGTGGCGATGAGGGAGTTGCCGCCGAGGGCGAAGAAGTCGTCGTCGGCGCCCACCCGGTCGACGGCCAGCAGGTCGGCGAAGATCTCCGCGACCGCGCGTTCCGCGTCCGTGCCGGGTTCACGGAATTCGGTTGTCCCGGTATCGATCTCGGGGTCGGGCAGGGCGCGGCGATCCAGTTTCCCACTCGGGTTCACCGGCATGGCGTCCAGTTCGACCAGCACCGCCGGCACCATGTAGTCGGGCAGTCGCGTCCGCGCGTCGGCGAGCACGGCGGCCCGATCGACGGTCTCGCCCGCGGCGGCGACCACGTACCCGATGAGCCGATCGCCCGCGGTTCCGGGACGCAGCACCACCGCGGCCTGCGAGACCGTGTGCTGCCGCAGCAGCGCGGCCTCGACATCGCCGAGTTCGATGCGCAGGCCGCGCAGTTTGACCTGGAAGTCGATGCGGCCCAGGTACTCCAGTTCGCCCGGTCCGCCGTCGCGGGCCGGGCGGCGGCGCACGAGGTCGCCGGTGCGGTACATGCGGTCGCCGGGCGCGCCGTCCGGGGCGGCGACGAAACGCTCCGCGGTCAGGGCGGGACGGGCGGTGTAGCCGCGCGCCAGCTGCACCCCGGCCAGATACAGCTCCCCCACCACGCCGGGCGGCACCGGCCGCAGGGCGTCGTCGAGGATCAGCAGCTCGACGTCGTCGGCGGCCGCGCCGATCGGCACGCTCAGCCGATCCTCGCCGGTCACCTCGTGGCCGGTGACGTCCACCGCCGCCTCGGTCGGCCCGTACAGGTTGTGCAGGGTGGCGCCGCTGATCTCGCGGAAGGCGGCGGCCGTTTCGGCGGGCAGCGCCTCACCGGAGGCGAAGACGGTACGCAGCGAGTCGAGTCCGGCCGACCGGTCGCGGGCCGCGTCGGCGAATACGGCCAGCATGGACGGCACGAAATGGGCGACGGTGACGCGTTTCTCGGTGATCACGCGGATCAGATAGGCCGGGTCGCGGTGCCCGTCGGGTTCGGCGACGACGAGGCGGGCGCCGATCTGCAAGGGCCAGAACAACTCCCACACCGACACGTCGAAGGTGGCCGGGGTCTTCTGTACCACCACATCGGTGGGCAGCAGCGGATAGCGGCGCTGCCGCCAGCGCAGGTTCGCCACGATCGAACGATGCGACACCGCAACGCCTTTGGGGCGGCCGGTGGAGCCGGAGGTGAAGATGACGTAGGCGAGATTGTCCGGCAGCGAGGTCGGCAGCGGTGCGTCGCCGCCGCTCTCGCCCCCGGCCGCGTCGACGCGCAGCACCGGGGTGCCGGGCGGTAGGGCCGGTTCATCCGCGGCGGTCAGCACGACGACGGGCGCGGCCACCTCGAGGACGTGGGCGAGGCGTTCGGCCGGGTGATCCGGATCGAGGGGCACGTACGCGCCGCCCGACTTGTGCACGGCGTGCAGCGCGATCGGCAGCTCGAGCGAGCGCCGCAGCGCGATGCCGACCAGCGCGTCCGGGCCGACGCCGAGATCGACCAGGCGATGCGCGAGAGCCGTTGCGCGCGCGTCCACTTCGGCGTAGGTGAGGGTGTCGCCCCGGAATTCGAGGGCGACGGCGTCGGGGGTGCGGCGCACCTGCTCGGCGAACAGCGTGGCGAGGGTGTCGGGCGGGGCGAGGTTGGGCTCGAGCACGTCGGCGGCCGCGTCGAGGGCGTCGGTGAGCAGGTCGTCGAGCGCGGCGGCCAGCGCGCCCTCGGCCGCGTCCAGCAGGCCGGGCAGGCGGGTGGAGACGGCCATCGAGACGAGCGCGTCGGGACCGAGCGCGCCGCCCAGCGCCGCGCCGAGCGCGGCCAGTTCGGCGGCGAGCTCACCGTAGGCGAGGGCGTGGCCGTCGTGCCGCAGCGCGACGCGGCCGGGGTCGAGTCCGGCGACGGTGGCGACGAGGTCCGGCAGGTCGGCGAGTCCGTAGGCGTCGCGCGGCGGCCGGGGACGGCTGGGCCGGAGGGAGGCGATGTACTCGGCGTGCGACATCAGAGAGTTCCTTCCGAGCGGATCGGTCCCCGCGCGTGGTCGCGCAGGGAACGCAGGATTCGGGTGAGGCCGTCGGCCCCCACGGCGGCGGGCAGGCCGGGGACCAGTCGCGCGAGGGCGACGTGCAGGACGGCCTCGGCGGTGGCGGCGGCGCCCAGCGCGCGGCGGACGGCGGTGAGGGTGGTGTGCAGTTCGGCGAAGGTGATCTCGCGCCCGTCGTGCCGCACGGCCACCGCGGCCGGCGGGGCGGCGGCGATCACGTCGGGGAGGTCGTCGAGCCGGTCCGGGTCGGGGGGTGCGCCGCGTTCGGCGGCGGTGCGAATGTCGATGGCGCGCACGGGAATCGACGGGTTCGCGGCAACCTCGGCGAGCACGCGCAGCAGGCGTTCGGCGTGCCGCGCGACGGTGTCGTGGTCGAAGATGTCGGTGGCGTAGTCGAATCGCAGGCCCAGGCCCGCGTCGTCCCGGTCGACCACGGTCAGGTGCAGATCGTATTTCGCCTCCCCCACCCCGAGGTCGAGGGCCTCGACGGTCAGGCCGGGCAGTTCGAGCTCGACCCGCGGCAGGTTCTGGAAGGTGAACAGCACCTGGAACAGCGGGGTGTGGGAACTCGCGCGGCGGCGGCCGGTGGCCTCGACCACGCGCTCGAAGGGCACCTCGGTGTGGTGCAGCGCGGCCAGATTCCCGGCGCCGGTGTGCCGCACCAGTTCCGCGAAGCTCGCGCGCGGATCGATCTCGGTGCGCAGCGCGACCGTGTTGACGAACATGCCGATCATGCCGTCGAGTTCGCGCCGTCCCCGGCCCGCGACCGGGGCGCCGATGGTGAGGTCGCGGGCTCCGGACAGCTTGGCCAGCAGCACCGCGAAGGCGCTGTGCAGCACGGTGAACAGGGTGGTGCCGTGGTCGCGGGCCAGCTCGCCCAGCGCGGCGGCGGTGGCCGCGTCGAGCTCCGATTCGACGGTGGCGCAGCGGGTGTCGCGGCGGGCCGGACGGGGGCGGTCGGTGGGCAGGTCCAGCACGTCGGGCGCGTCGGCGAGCCGCCGGGTCCAGTAGTCGAGCTGGCGGCCCGCGCGGCTGTCGGGGTCGGTGTCGGAGCCGAGGAGTTCGTGCTGCCACCGGCTGTAGTCGGCGTACTGGACCGCGAGCGGCGGCCAGCCGGGGGCGCGGCCCGCGCGGCGGCTGGTGTAGGCGGTCATGAGGTCCTGGGCGAGGGGCAGCATGGAGTAGCCGTCGGCGCTGATGTGATGCACGACCACCACCACGATGTGCTCGGTGGGGCCGAGGCGCAGCAGCGTCGTCCGGATCGGCGGGGCGGCGGTGACGTCGAAACCACGGGAGACGAATTCGGCTATGTGCGTCGCGGTTTCGTCGGGGTTGATCGGTCGCGGGGTGAGGTCGAGGTCGACCTCGGCGGCCGGGCACACCTGTTGCACCGGTTCGTCGTGGAGTTCGGGATAGCGGGTGCGCAGGATCTCGTGCCGGTCGAGCAGGTCGGCGGCGGCGGCCGCGAGGGCGTCGACATCGAGGTCGCCGCGCAGCCGCAGGGCGATCGGGACGTGGTAGGCGGCCGAATCCGGGGTCAGCCGGTTGAGCACCCACATGCGCCGCTGGGCCGGGGACAGCGGCGCGGGCTCGGCGCCGGGGCGGCGGACGAGGGCCGGTTCGGCGGCGGTTTCGGCCGAATCGACCAGGGCGGCAAGGCTTTCCACGGTGGGTGCCGCGAACACCGCCGACACCGGGACGCCGACGCTTAGGTCGGCGGCCAGCCGCGCCGCGAGCCGGGTGGCGAGCAGCGAATTGCCGCCCAAGGCGAAGAAGTCGTCGTCGCGGCCCGCGGCGGCGACACCGGTCAGCTCGGCGAAGGCCGCGGCGATCCGGTTCTCGGTCGCGCCGACCGGGGCGCGGAAGACGGCCTCGGTGAACACCGGGCGGGGCAGCCGGGCGCGGTCGATCTTGCCATTGGCGTTGAGCGGCAGCGTCTTCAGCACCACGACGGCCGCGGGGACCATATAGCGGGGCAGTTCCCGCAGCAGCGCCGCGCGTAGTCGTTCGCCGGTCGAATCGCCCTGCGGCACAGCGGCATAGGCGATGAGCCGCGTTCCGGCGTCGGGGTTCGCATGGGCCACCGCGACGGCGGCGGTCACGCCGGGGCGGCGCAGCAGGGCGGTCTCGATCTCGCCGAGTTCGATGCGGAACCCGCCGACCTTGACCTGGAAGTCGGCGCGGTCCAGGTATTCGAGGCCGCCGTCCGCGCGGCGGCGCACGATATCGCCCGTGCGGTACACGCGCGTCCCGTCACCGGAGGGATCGGCCACGAAGCGGGCGGCGGTGAGCGCGGCGCGGCCCTGGTAGCCGCGCGCGAGTTGCGCGCCCGACAGGTACAACTCGCCCGGCACCCCGATCGGGACCGGCCGCAGCCGGTGGTCGAGGACGTGGGCGCGGCTGTTCCACACCGGTGTGCCGATGGGGACGGTGTGCTCGTGGTCGGCGGTCACCTCGAAAGCGGTGACGGAGACGGCGGTTTCGGTGGGTCCGTACAGGTTGTACAGCCGGGCGTCGCCGCGGCGGCGGACCTCGGCGGCCAGCGACGGCGGCAGCGCCTCGCCGATGGCGAGCACCGTGCGGAGCGTGGCGGGCAGCGGGGCGTCGGTCGCGGTCAGCAGGCCGAGCAGCGAGGGCACCGCGTGCAGAACGGTCACGCCGTGGCGAATCATCGCCTCCCGCAACCGGTCCGGATCGCGTTCGTCCCCGGGGGCGGTCACCACGATCCGGCCGCCGCTGGTGAGGGGCGACCAGAACTCCCATACCGACAGATCGAAGGTGGCGGGCGTCTTCAGCAGGGCGCATTGGTCGCCGTCGAGGCCGAAACGCTCTCGCAGCCAGCGCAATTGGTTGGTCACGGCGGCGTGCGGCACCGCGACGCCCTTGGGGGTGCCGGTGGATCCGGAGGTGAAGATGACATACGCCGGGTTCTCCGGACGCAGGGGCGCGAGCCGGTCGGCGTCGGTCACCGGGAGCGGCGAGTGGTCCGACAGGTCCAGCCCGTCGAGGGTGTCGAGCACGCGGATCGGGGCGGCGGTGTCGAGGATGTGGCGGATGCGGTCGGCGGGGTGGTCGGGGTCGAGGGGCACGTAGGCGCCGCCCGCCTTGACCACCGCGTACATGGCGACGACGAGATCCGCCGAGCGGCGCAGGGTCAGCGCGACCGTGGTCTCCGGGTGCACCCCGGCGGCGATCAGATGGCGGGCGAGACGGTTTGCGCGGGCGTCGAATTCGGCGTAGGTGAGGGTGGCGCCGGTCTCGTCGACGAGGGCGACGGCGGCCGGGGTGGCCGCGGCCTGCCGGTCGAACAGTTCGGCCAGGGTCGCGGGCGGCAGCGGGTGATCGGTGTCGTTCCATCCGGCAAGCAGCTCGCGTTGCGCGCCGAGCAGATCCAAGTCGCCGATCGTGATACCCGGTTGGGCGGCAACGGTTTCCAGCACATCGCGCAGCTGGGTGAGCAGCCGGTGCGCGGTCGGCTCGGTGAACAGGTCGGTGGCCCAGCCGAGGGTGAGGTCCATGCCGGTCGGGTCGCCGGTGGCGGTGTAGTTGTCGACGGCGAACAGGTGCAGATCGAATTGCGCCGTGTCCGGGGCGGTTTCGATCGGCGCGACGGTGAGACCGGGCAGCCGGAGGTCCGCGCGCTCGTGGTTGTGGAACGACAAGCCCACCTGGACCAGCGGGTGCCGGGCGGTGGAGCGGTTCGGATTGAGCACCTCCACCAGGCGTTCGAAGGGGATGTCGGAGTGCGACAGGGCCGCGATGTCGGCGGCGCGGACCCGGGTGAGCAGATCGATGAACCGTTCGTCCTCGGCGACGGCGGTGCGCAGCACCACGGTATTGACGAACATGCCGATGACGTCGTCGAGCGCGGCGTCCCCGCGACCGTCGACCGGCGTGCCGACCGCGATGTCGCCGGTGCCGGACAGCCGGGCCAGCCAGGCGGCGAAGGCGGCATGCACCACCATGAACAGCGTGGCCCCGTGGGCGCGGGCCACCGCGACGAGCCGGGCGTGCAGGTCGGCGTCCACGGTGAGGTCCAGGGTGCGGCCGCGCAGGCTCCGCACGGCGGGCCGGGGCAGATCGGTGGGCAGCTCCAGCTGATCGGGCAGTCCCGCGAGGGTCTCGGTCCAGAAACCGAGCTGACGGGCGGCGAGGGACGCCGGATCCGGTTCGCTGCCCAGCAGTTCGCGCTGCCACAGCGCGTAGTCGGCGTAGTGCACCGGCAGCGGATCCCAGGCGGGCGCCGAGCCGTCGCGGCGGGCGGTGTAGGCGGTCATCAGGTCCCGGGTGAACGGCACGATCGAGGAGCCGTCGGCGCAGATGTGATGCAGCACCGCGGCGAGTACGTGGTCGTCGCCGCCGCATTCGAGCAGTTCGATGTGGACCGGAACGCGGGTGGTGACATCGAAGGTGGTCGCGGCGAGCTGTCGGAGGTGTTGTCCCAGAACGGCATTCGGGACGACCGTCGGGTGCAGGGTGGGCACGGCCGCGTCCGTCGGCAGCACGACCTGCGCCGGGCCGTCCGGGGTCTCCGGGTACACCGTGCGCAGGGTTTCGTGCCGTTCGACGACGTCCCGCACGGCCGCCCGCAGGGCCGCGAGGTCGAGGCGGCCGGTGAGGCGCAGGGCGAGGGGGATGTTGTAGGCGGTGGTAGCGCGGTCGAAGCGGTTGAGGAACCACATGCGCCGCTGGGCGGGCGAGAGCGGCACGTGGGCGGGCCGTTCCCGGGCGATCAGGGCGGGGCGCACGTCGGTGTCCGCGCGGAGGCGGGCCGCGAGGTCGGCCACCCGGGGCGCCTCGAAGACCGCGCGCACCGGCACCCGGGCGCCGAGGGCCGCGCCGAGGCGGGCGACGGCCTTGGCGGCCAGCAGGGAGCTGCCGCCGAGGGCGAAGAAGTCGTCGTCCGCGCCGACCGCCGCCGCGCGGCCGAGAACCTGGGCGTAGGCGTCGGCCACCAGCTGTTCGGTGACGGTGGCGGGGCGGCGGTAGGCGGCGGCCTCGAAGGTGGGGGCGGGCAGGGCGGCGCGGTCCAGTTTCCCGTTGCCGGTCAATGGGATTCGGTCGACCACGACCACCGCGTCGGGCACCATGTGCTCGGGCAGCCGCAGCGCGAGGCGGCGGCGCAGCGCGCGCGGATCGGTCGCGGCGGCGGCCACCACATAGCCGACGAGCCGGTCGGCGGTGTCGCCGGAGCGGACGACGACGGCCGCCTCCCGCACCTCGTCCTCGGCGAGCAGGGCGGCCTCGATCTCGCCGAGTTCGACGCGGAAGCCGCGCAGATTCACCTGCTGGTCGGCGCGGCCCAGATATTCGAGTTCGCCGTCGCGGGTCCAGCGGGCCAGGTCGCCGGACCGGTAGGCCGTCGCGCCGGTGTCGCCGTACGGGTCGGCGACGAAGCGGGCCGCGGTCAGGGCGGGCCGGTCGAGGTAGCCGCGGGCGAGCTGCGGGCCGGAGACGTAGATCTCGCCGGGCACGCCGACCGGAACCGGACGCAGCCGCGAATCCAGCAGGCGCACGGTCAGTCCCGGCAGCGGGCCGCCGATGACGCCCGAGGCGTCGGTCTCCGGCGCGATCGGGCGGTGCGAGACGTGCACCGTGGTCTCGGTGATGCCGTACATATTGATCAGTCGCGGGGTGTCGCCGTAGCGGGCCGACCAGTCGCGCAGCCGCCGCGGTTCGAGGGCCTCGCCGCCGAAGATCACGTAGCGCAGGGCGTGGTCGGCGGGCGGTTCGGCGAGGTCGGCGGCGGCCAATTGATGGAAGGCCGAGGGGGTCTGGTTGAGAACCGTCACACCCTCGGTGATCAGCAACTCCCGGAACTGCTGCGGCGAGCGGGCGGTGAAGTAGTCCACGACCACGACCGTCCCGCCGTGCAGGAGCGCGCCCCACAGCTCCCAGACCGAGAAGTCGAAGGCGTAGGAGTGGAACAGCGTCCACACATCCGACGGCCCGAAGTCGAACAGGCGACTCGTGTTGTCCAGCAAGGCAACGATATTCGCGTGCGGCACCAGCACACCCTTGGGGCGGCCGGTGGAGCCGGAGGTGTAGATGACGTAGGCGGGGTGTTCCGGCCGCAGAGGCATTTGCCGGTCGGCGTCGGTGATCGCCCCGGCCGGGACGTCCGGCTGGTCGACATCGATGATCGGGCCCGCGAACCGGTCCGCGGGCAGGGTCGCCCCGGCCCCCGTGACCGCGCACAGCGGGCGGGCGTCGGCGAGGACGTAGGCGATGCGATCGGCGGGGTAGGCCGGATCGACCGGCAGGTAGCCGCCGCCGGCCTTCAGCACGGCCAGCAGGGCCACCACGAGTTCGGCCGAACGCGGCAAGGCCACGGCCACCAGTGTTTCCGGGCCCACACCCGTCTCGATCAAGCGGCGCGCCAGCCGGTCGGAGCGGATGTCGAGATCGCGGTAGGTCAGGCTCGTTCCGCCCGCGCGGACCGCCACGGCCCCTGGGCGGACGGCTGCCACGACCGCGAATCTCTTTGTCAGCGTGTCTTTTTCGGCGACGCTCGGGGCCGTGGTGGCCCATTCGCGCAGGGCGCGGCGCTGCTCCTCGGCGCTGAGCAGTTGGATATCGCCGACCACGACGGTGGAGTCCGCGGCGACGGCGGCGAGAACCTGGGCGAAGCGGCGGGCCAGCACGGCGACCGTCTCGGCGTCGAAAACGTCGGTGGCGTAGGTGATCTCGATATCCATCCCGGCGGCCCGGCCGTCGCCGCCACGCGCCTCGGTGACCGTGAACTGGAGATCGAATTTCGCGCCGAGCGCGTCCATCGGTTCGGGGTGCACCGTGAGGCCGTCCAGCCGCACCGCCGGGATGGTGAAGTTCTGGAAGGTCAGCGCGACCTGGAACAGCGGATGCCGGTGCGCGGCGCGGGCGGGGGCGAGTTCCTCGACGATCCGATCGAACGGGACATCGGCGTGCGAGAGTGCCGAGATATCCTGGGCGCGAACCTTTCTCAGTAGGTCGTCGAAGCGTTCGCGCAAGTCGATCTCGCTGCGCAGCACCAGGGTGTTGACGAACATGCCGACCAGATCGTCCAGGGCGGCGTCACCGCGTCCGGCGACCGGTGTGCCGATGGTGATGTCGGACCCGCCCGACAATCGGGCCAGCAGCACCGCGAGCGCGGCGTGCACCGTGCTGAACAGGGTGGCGTCGTATTTGCGGGCCAGTTCGGCGAGTTCGCCGTGTAGATCGGAATCGATGCCCAGCCGGTGGGTGCCCGCCGCGTGCGACGGTTCGGCCGGGTGCGGGCGATCGGTGGGCAGGGCGAGCGCCTCCGGCGCACCGGCCAGCGCGTCGCGCCAGTAGGTGAGCTGGCGGTGCAGTTCGGAGCCGAAATCCTCGGCGGCGCCGAGCATTTCGGTCTGCCAGAGCGCGTAATCCGCGTACCGCACCGGCAGCTCCCGCCAGTGCGTCGGGTGTCCGCGCCGCCGGGCGTCGTAGGCGGTCACCAGATCCCGGGCCAGCGGGCCGAGGGAGAACCCGTCCGCCGCGATGTGGTGCAGCACCAGCACGAGGACGTGTTCGGTGGGCGCGAGCGGGACCAGCGCCGCGCGCAACGGGGTCTGCCGGGTGAGATCGAATCCGCGGCTCGCGAAAGTCGTTGTGGCGGAATCGGGGAGCTCCTCGAGGCGGATATCGGGGGCCACCACGACCTGTTCGGGGCCGTCCGGACCGTCGGGGTGGATCGTGCGCAGGGTCTCGTGCCGGGTGACCAGGTCGACCAGGGCCGCCGCCAGGGCCGCGCGGTCGAGGGGACCGGAGAGGCGGATGGCGAGCGGAATGCTGTCGACGGCCGCGGCCGGGCCGTCGGGGTGATCGGCCCGGTAGCGGTTGAGGAACCAGAGCCGGTGCTGGGCCGGGGCCAGCGGGACGCGGGCGGGGCGCGGGCGCGGGGTGAGGGCGGGCAGATGGTGGTGGCGGGCGGCGGCCTCGGCGCGCGCGGCCAGGGCCGTGACGGTGGGGGCGTCGAAGATCAGCCGGACGGGGAACCGGGCGCCCAGCAGCGCGCCGAGCCGGGCCACCACGCGCGCGGCCAGCAGGGAGTTGCCGCCGAGGGCGAAGAAATCGTCGTCGGCGCCGACCTTCTCCAGACCCAGCAGATCGGCGAAGGTCCCCGCCACGGCCTCCTCCACCGAGGTGGTGGGGGCGCGGAACTCGGTGGCCGCGAACACCGGTGCGGGCAGCGCCCTGCGGTCGAGCTTGCCGGAGGCGGTGAGCGGGAATTCGTCGAGGACCATGACGACGGCCGGGACCATGTACCCGGGCACGCGCTCGGTGAGCCGGGCACGGACGAGATCAACGTCCAGGGCCACGCCGGGGGCGGCCACGAGATAGGCGACCAAGGTTTCGTCGAGGTGGGCGACGACCGCCCCGGCGACGCCGTCGATCGCGGTGAGCGCGGCCTCGATCTCGCCGAGCTCTATCCGCAGCCCGCGCAGTTTCACCTGGAAGTCGGTGCGGCCCAGGTACTTCAGCTCGCCGTCGGCGGTCCAGGTGGCGAGGTCGCCCGTGCGATACATGCGCCCGCCCTCCGGTCCCGCGAAGGGGTCGGCGGTGAAGCGCTCGGCGGTCAGGTCCGGGCGCGCGACATAGCCGTGCGCCAGCTGGGCACCGGCGAGATACAGCTCGCCCGTCACCCCCGGCGGGACGGGACGTAACCGGTTGTCCAGCACATAGACCCGGGTATTGGCGACGGGACGGCCGATCGGCACCGACTCTGTGTCGGCGTCGGTGACCCGGTGATAGGTGACGTCGACCGCGGCCTCGGTCGGGCCGTACAGGTTGTGCAGCTCCGCCCCGGTCAGCTCGCGCAGGCGATGGGCGGGCCTGGGCGACAACGCCTCTCCCGAGGCGAACACCATCCGTAGCGAGACGCATTGCGCGGCCGCCTCTTCCGCGACGAACACCGCCAGCATGGACGGCACGAAGTGGGCGACCGTCACACCCTCGACGGCGATGAGGTCCGCGAGATAGGCCGGATCCCGATGCCCGCCGGGTTCTGCCACGACCAGGCGCGCGCCGATCTGCAAGGGCCAGAACAACTCCCACACCGACACGTCGAAGGTGGCCGGGGTCTTCTGCAACACCACATCGGCCGCGGTGAGCCCGTATTCCGCCTGCATCCACAGCAATCGGTTCACGATCGCCGACTGCGGCACCGCCACACCCTTGGGGCGACCGGTCGAGCCCGAGGTGAAGATGATGTACGCGGTGTCCGACGGCCGCGACGGACGCGGGCGGTCGGCGTCGGTCACCGGCGCGGTGTCGATGCCCGACAGGTCCGGCAGTTCGGTCAGTACGCACACCGGGCGCGCGGTGGCGAGCATGTCCTGGATCCGGGCGCGGGGATGATCCGGGTCCAACGGGACGTACGCCGCGCCGCTGAGCGTCACCCCGTAGACGGCCACCACCAGATCGAGCGAACGCGGCAGGGCCAGGGCGACACAGGTTCCCGGGCCCGCGCCCCGGTCGAGCAGATACCGGGCGAGGGCGTTGGCCCGATCGGACAGGGCGCGATAGGTGAGCGTCGTGCCCTCGAAGGTGAGCGCGGGCGCGTCGGGAGCGCGCCGCACCCGCTCGGCGAACAGTGCGGCCAACACTGTGTCCGACAGCGGGCGGGCAGTGTCGTTCCACGCGGTGAGCAGCCGGGAACGTTCGGCGTCGGTCAGCAGGTCCACCGCGCCGAGCGGGTCGTGCGGCCGGGCGGTGAGCTTGTCGACGGCGAGCGGCAAGCGGCGGGCGAAATCGGCGACGGTCGCGGGGTCGAACAGATCGGTCGCGTATTCGAGGGTGGCCGCCAGGCCGCCGTCGGGGCGCGGGGTGAGGATCGCGTGCAGGTCGAATTTGGCGGTGTCCGAGGCGATGTCGAGGCGCTCGGCGGCGAGGCCCGCGAGTTCGAGGGCGACGGGCGGCGCGTCGCGCAGGTCGAGCATGACCTGGAACAGCGGATGCCGCGCCCGCGAGCGGGGCGGGTTCAGGATCTCCACGAGGCGCTCGAAGGGCAGGTCGGCGTGGGCGAAGGCGCGCAGGTCGGTCTCCCGCACACTCGCCAGCAGGTCGGTGAACGAGCGCTCGGGTGCGACCTCGGTGCGCAGCACCAGGGTGTTGACGAACATGCCGACGAGATCGTCGAGTTCGGACGCGCCGCGTCCGGCGACCGGGGTGCCGATGGCGATGTCGGCGGTGGCGGCGAGCTTGGCCAGCACCGTCGCGAGCACCGCGTGCAGCGCCATGAACAGCGAGGCGTGCGCGTCCTGGGCGAGCGCGCGCAGCCGGTGCACGCGCCGCGCGTCGAGGACGAACTCGTGGCGCGCGCCCCGGCCGGAGGCGACCGCGGGGCGCGGCCGGTCCGCCGGGAGGGCGAGCACGTCGGGCAGCGCGTCGAGTTCGCTTGTCCAGTAGGCGATCTGGCGGGCCATGAGCGAGTCCGGATCGTCCTCGGCGCCGAGCACCGCCCGCTGCCACAGCGCGTAGTCGGCGTACTGGACGGGCAGTTCGGGCCAGCCGGGCGGGGTGCCGTCGACGCGGGCGGCGTAGGCGCACAGGAGGTCCCGGGTGAGCGGGCCGATGGACCAGCCGTCGGCGGCGATGTGATGGACGGCGACGATCAGGACGTGCGCGCCGGGCGCGGTGCGCAGCACCTCGATTCGGATCGGGGGCTGTTCGGCGACGGCGAACGGGGTCTCCGACAGGGTCCGAAGGTATTCCGGCACCGCGCTTTCCGGTACGTCCTGGGGGCGCGGATCGAGGGTCAGTTCGTCGGTGCGGAGGATCTCCTGGCGGGGCACGCCGTCGACGGCCGGGTAGCGGGTGCGCAGCGCCTCGTGCCGGTCCAGCACGTCGAGGACGGCCGCGCCGAGCGCTGCGGTGTCCAGCGGTCCGCGCAGCGCGATGGCGGCGATCAGATTGTGCACGGCGTCGGCGTCGAACTGGTTGAGGAACCACATGCGCTGCTGGGCGTACGACAACGGCACCACCGCGGGCCGCACGCCCGCGGCGGGGGCGGGCACCGCGCGCGCGACCTCCCCGCTCAGCCCCCGGGCCAGCGCGGCCACGGTCGGGTGTTCGAACAGCGCGCGCACCGGCACCTCCCGGGCGAGCAGCCCGCCCAGCCGACCCGAAATGCGGGTGGCGGCCAGGGAATTGCCGCCCAGGGCGAAGAAGTCGTCGTCGAGCCCGACCCGATCCACGCCGAGGACCTGGCGGAAGACGGCGGCGACGGTCCGCTCCGCGGGGGTGCGCGGCGGCCGGAACCGCACCGGCGCGAGCACCGGATCGGGCAGGGCCCTGCGGTCGAGTTTGCCGGACGCGGTCAGCGGCAGCGCGTCGAGCCGCTGGTACACCGTCGGCACCAGATACGACGGCAGCGTGGCCCGGAGCCGTTCGGCCACAACGGTTTCCGGGTCGGCCAGGTCGGTGACGAGGTAGGCGGCCAGCAGATCACCGGCGCGATGCGCGACGACGCGGACGGCCGCCGCGCGCACGCCCGGCACGGCCAGCAGCGCGGCCTCGATCTCGCCGAGTTCGACGCGCTGGCCGCGCACCTTGACCTGGAAGTCGCCGCGGCCCAGGTATTCCAGCGCGCCGTCGCGGCGGCGGCGCACCAGATCCCCGGTCCGGTACATGCGTTCCCCGCCGGGCGCGGCCACGAAGCGTTCGGCGGTCAGACCCGCGCGGCCCAGATAGCCGCGGGCCAGCTGGACGCCGGACAGGTACAGCTCGCCGGGCACGAGATCCGGCACCGGACGCAGCCGGGCGTCGAGGACGCGGGCCCGGGCCTCGCGCACCGGCGTGCCGATCGGGACCGGTCCCGAGAGCGCGCCGGTGACCGGGAAATACGTGGCGTGCACGGTGAATTCGGTGGGTCCGTAGAGATTGTGCACCCGCACGCGCTCCGGGAGGGCGGCGGCGACCTCACCGGTCAGCGCCTCCCCCGCCGCGAACACCAGCCGCAGCGAGCCGAGGCGCGCGGGATCGATCTCCTCGGCGAAGACCGCCAGTTGCGCGGGCACGAAGGAGGTCATGGTGACGCCGTGCTCGGCGATGAGGCGGGCCAGCTGGGCGGTGTCGCGGTGCGCGCCGGGGGCCGCCACCACCAGCCGGGCCCCGCGGCACAGCGGCGCGAAGATCTCCCACACCGAGACGTCGAAGGTGGTGGGCGTCTTGAACAGCACCACATCGGCGGGGGTGATGTCGTATTCGTCGGCGATCCACGAGATCTGATTGGCCAGCGAATCGTGCTGGATCGCAACGCCTTTGGGCTGCCCGGTGGATCCGGAGGTGAAGATCGCGTAGGCGAGCCCGGCGGGCCGCGGCGACGGCGTCCCGGCCGCGGGCGGCTCGCGGCGATCCAGGTCGCGCACGTCCTCGGCGGTGAGCACCCGGATCGGACGGGCCACCTCGACCGCGTGCCGCAGGCGGGCCTCGGGCTGGTCGGGATCGACCGGCACGTACGCGCCCCCGGCCGCGAGGACCGCGCAGGCGGCGACGACGAATTCCGCCGAGCGGCCGATGTTCAGCACGACCGTGGTCTCGGGGCCGACGCCGCGGGCACGCAGATGCCGGGCGAGCCGGTCGACCCGGGCGGCGGTGTCGGCGTAGGTGAGCCGGTGTTCGCCGTCGACGATGGCGAGGGCGTCGGGTGTGCGGCGCGCCTGCGCCCGGAACGCGTCCACCACGGATTCGTAGGGGTGCGGCGACCGCTCGCCCAGTCCGGCCGCCTCGATCCGCCGCTGCTCGGCCGCGTCCAGCAGGGGCAGATCGGCGACGGCCCGGCCGTCGTCGGCGAGGGCCGCGCTCAGCAGCCGCACGAATCCGCGCGCGAATCCGGCGACGGTCTCGGGCTCGAAAAGGTCGGTCGTGTAGGCGAATTCGGCGTCGATGCCGGTGGCGCGCTCGGTAATGGTGAGGTGCAGATCGAATTTGGTGACGCCGGTGTCGAGGGTCTCGGTGCGCACCGACAGGCCGGGGAGTTCGACGGCGGCGGCGTCGGCGCCCGCGAAGGACAGCATCACCTGGAACACCGGGTGCCGGGCCCGCGATCGGGTCGGTTCGAGGGCCTCCACCAGCTGTTCGAACGGCAGTTCGGCGTGCGCGAAGGCGGCCAGATCGGCATCCCGGACCTCGGCGAGCAGCGCGGCGAACGAGCGTTCCGCCGGGACCCGGGTGCGCAGGGCGAGGGTGTTGACGAACATGCCGATCAGGTCGTCCAGCGCGCGCTCGCCGCGACCCGATACCGGGGTGCCGATGACGATGTCGTCGGTGCCCGCCAGCCGGGCCAGCATCACCGCGAGGGCCGTGTGTACCAGCATGAACAGCGACACACCGTGATTCCGCGCGGCCGCCGCGGCGGCGTGGAACAGGTCGTCGGGAATCGCGAAGGCGTGCACCGCGCCGCGCCCGCTGGCGACCACCGGGCGCGGCCGATCGGCGGGCAGGTCCAGCTGTTCGGGCGCACCGGCCAGGGCCGCGGTCCAGTGGGCCAGCTGCGCGGCCGCGAGCGATTCCGGATCGGCCGGATCGCCGAGCCGATCCCGCAACCACAGCGTGTAATCGGCGTATTGCACCGGCAGCGGCGGCCAGTCGGGCGCGTGTCCGGCGCGACGGGCGGTGTAGGCGAACGCCACCTCCCGGGCCAGCACGGGCAGCGACAGGCCGTCCGCGGCGATGTGGTGCAGCACGACGGCGAGCGCGCAGTCCGTCTCGGTGACGCGAAACAGTCTGGCGCGCAAGGGAATCTCGTGTTCGAGGTCGAAGCCGCGGGCCGCGAACCGGCGCAGTTCGGCGTCGAGCTCGGCCGCGTCGACGGGCTCGATCGCGGGCGCGGTGAAGGCGGCCGGCCGCTGTTCGGCCGAACCGTCGGCGCGGGTGGGGAATACGGTGCGCAGCACCTCGTGCCGCTCCGCCACATCGGCCAGCGCCGCGCGCAGGGCGTCGAGGTCGGCGGCGCCGGACAGCCGCACCACGAACGGCATGTTGTACGCCGCGCCCGCACGTTCGAGGCGATTGAGGAACCAGATCCGCTGCTGCGCGGGCGAGAGCGGCAGCACCTCCGGGCGCGGACGCGTCCGCAGCGGGCGGGTCGCGGCGGAGTCCTCGTCGAGAAACGCGGTGTCGACGGCCGCGGCGAGGGCCGCGACCGTGGGCGCGGCGAACACCTCGCGCACCCCGAGCCGCGCCCCGAGGTCGGCGTTGAGCCGGGCCGCGAGCCGCGTCGCCACCAGCGAATTGCCGCCGAGGGCGAAGAAGTCGTCGTCCGCGCCGACCGTGTCCCGGCCCAGCACCTCCGCGAAGACCCGGGCGATCGCGCGTTCGGTCGCCGTCTCCGGGTCGCGGCGGGACTGGGCGCGGGTGGGGGCGGGCAGCGCGGCGCGGTCGAGCTTGCCGGAGGAGTTCACCGGCAGCGCGTCCAGCACGACGAAGGCCGCGGGGATCATGTAGGCGGGCAGGCGGCGGGCCACCGCGGCCCGCAGGATCAGCGGATCGATTGTGCCGGAGGCGGATTCGACGGCATAGGCCACCAGCTGTTCGCCCAGGCCGGTGTCGTCGCGCACGACCACCACGGCCCGCGCGACCGCGTCCACCGTCGTGAGTACGGCCTCGATCTCCCCCGGCTCGATCCGCTGCCCGCGCAGCTTCACCTGGAAGTCGGTGCGGCCCAGATACTCCAGCTCACCCGACGCCGTCCAGCGCACCAGATCGCCGGTGCGGTACATGCGGGAGGCGCCACCCGAGTCACGTACCCCGAAGGGGTCGGCCACGAAACGGCCCGCGGTGAGATCCGGTCTGCCGACGTAGCCCCGGGCGAGCTGAACCCCCGACAGATACAGCTCACCCGGGACCCCGACCGGCACCGGCCGCAACCGTGAATCCAGCACGTACAGCCGGGTGTTGAACACCGGGGCGCCGATCGGCACCCCGGTCGAGTCCGCCGCGGTCACCTCGTGGGCGGTCACGTCGACCGCGGCCTCGGTGGGACCGTACAGGTTGTGCAGCCGGGCCCGCGTCGCGGCCAGCAGCCGCCGCGCGGTCGACGCGGGCAGCGCCTCCCCGGAACAGAAGACCAGCCGCAGCGACCGCAACGCGGTCACCTCCGCCTCGGCGAGGAAGACCTCGAGCATGGACGGCACGAAATGGATTGCGGTGACACCGTATTCGGCGATGGTCCGGCACAGGTAGGCGGGGTCGCGATGGCCGTCCGGCAGTGCGGGCACCAGCGTCGCGCCGGTCTGCAAGGGCCAGCAGAACTCCCACACCGACACGTCGAAGGTGGCCGGGGTCTTCTGCAACACGACATCGCCGGGACCCAGCCGATAGGTGCGCTGCATCCACACCAGCCGGTTGACGATCGCGGCGTGGGTGACCGCGACGCCCTTGGGTCGCCCGGTCGAACCGGAGGTGAAGATCACGTAGGCCGGATGGTCCGGGCGCAGCGGCGCGGTGCGCTCCCGATCCCACACCGGACCCGCGGGCAGCTCCGACAGGTCGAGGCGGTCGAGTTCCACCCGGGGGACGGGCGATTCGGGGAAACCGCCGGAGGTGGTGAGCACGCAGACCGGCTCGGCCGTGGCCAGGACGTAGGCGGTGCGGTCGGCGGGATGGTCCGGATCGAGCGGGACGTAGGCCGCCCCGGCGGCGAGCACGGCGTGCACCGCCACCACCAGCTCCGGGGAGCGGTCCAGATGCAGCGCCACCCGCGACTCCGGGCCCACGCCCAGCGAGATGAGATGGCGCGCAAGGCGATTCACCCGCGCGGCCAGGTCGGCGTAGGTGTGGTCGGGGGCGTCGGCGAACCGCAGCGCCACCGCGTCCGGGGTCCGGGCGACCTGCGCCTCGAACATCGACACCAGCGTGGCGCGGGCGCCGCCCGCCGCCAGCTCGCGGATGTCGACGGCGGTGTCGTTCCAGATCCGCAGGGTCACCTCGCGTTCCAGCTCCGTGGTCACCTCGACCGAGGTCACCGGCTGTTCGAGGGCGAGATCGAGCAGCCGATCCAGGAACCCGACGAAACGGGCGTGCTGACGGGCGAGAGCGTCGGCGTCGTAGAGATTCGGATTGGCCTCGAGATCGAGGTGCACATGGTCGCTGTCGCCGTAGTAGACGTTCAAGCTCAGATCCTCGACCGGGCCGGTGGACAGCACGTGATAGCGACCGACGGTGTCGCCCAACGCCAGATCGCTCCGGAACAGCATGAGATTGGCCAGCGGCCCGAACAGCGCGCGGCCCGCGCCGCCGTCCAGACCCAGATCGCGGCGGATGTCCTCGTGCCGATACCGCTGATGCCGCAGGGCCCCGGCCACTTCCACCCGGACCGCGCGCAACAGCGCACCCCAGCTCCCCGTCCCGGGCAGTCGCAGCGGCACGATATTGGACAGCATCCCCGCCGAGCGGCGCGCGACCGCGGTGGTGCGGGCGGTGACCGGAAGGCTGAGCACGGCCTCGTCGCGGTCGGTGATCCGGGCCAGGTACGCGGCGAAGGCGGCGAGCAGGACGACGGCCGGGGTCGAATCCTGTTCCGCGGCGCGCGCGTTCAGACGTTCGACGACCCGGCCGGGTAGTCGGCGGCCGAAGACGAGATTGCCCGCCGCGCGCGGGGCATTGCGGCCGTCGAGGGTGGTCGGCTCCAATCCGGCCACGCGCTCGGCCCAGTAGTCGCGGTCCGCGGCGAAGCGGGTGCTGTCGCGATAGGACAGCTCCCGCTCGACCAGGTCCGAGAGCTCGCCCGCGGTGTTCGGCCCGGGATCGGTCCCGCGCAGCCGCGCGGTGTACCGCTCGGCGACCCGGCGGGTGTTGGTGAGCGCCCCGTACCCGTCGAGCACCAGGTGATGGACGCGCAGATACCAGAAGTAGCGGTGGTCGGCGACGCGCAGCAGGGCCCCCGCGAACAGGCGGTCGACGGTGAGATCGATCGGGGCGGTGTAGTCCGCGCGCATCCACGCCCGCGCGGCCGCGACCGGATCGGCCTCGGCCCGCAGATCGATCAGCGGAATCTCGACCGGCAGGCCGGGATCCACGCACAGCCACGGCTCCCCGTCCGAAACCACCACGCGCGCCACGGTGGAACCGAACTCGCGCGCGGCCGCCACCGAAACCTCTTGCAGCACCGCCGCGTCGACCTCGCCGCGCACGTCCACGTACTGGGCGATATTGATCGGCGTCGCCGGGTCGAGCTGCTGGGCGTACCAGACGCCGAGCTGCGCCGGGGCCAGCGGGACCATCTGCACCAGAGCCTCCTCGAAATCCACGAATCGACCTGTGGCCGAACGTTTTTCGGGCAGCACGAACCAAGCGGCCACCGCCCCACCATGGTGAATTCAACGAATCGCGCAAGACCCGGGCCGACCCCGGCAATGCGCTGTCTCCTACCTCTGGGCCCCACTTTCCGGGGGCCTCGTTCCATGCAGCGAAGACTAGGCGTTGACAGAATAAAACGGGATAGTTTCCTTCAAAAAAAGCTGGACAAGCGTCCGATCGGTCGATGAGCGGCCGAATCGGCGCGCGCGAGAACCGTAGGGGTGCCGTTGTGAGACACCACACGATTCGGGGCGGAGCCTATGAGTCGTAACGTTGCATCTGCGTTGCATCGGCGCCCATCCGCCGATCGAGCACCCGGATCTTCGCCTCGATCTGGGCATACAGGGCGGAATCCCGGTCCACCGTGGCGCGATAGGCGATCCACGCGGCGGTGTCGTCGCGGCCCTCGGCCCCGGCGGTCCACCGGCTGAGCACGGCCGGATCGCCGGAACGCAGCACCGCGGTGCGCAGCCGCACGCGCAGTTCATCGCGAATGTCTATGACCCCCGGGGCGGTCGAGCGCGGGAGTACCGGTCCGGCGTAGAGGCGCACGGCGGTGTCGACATCGCCGGAGTCGAGGGCCGCGCGCAACGCCTCGACATCGGTGGCGAGGGGGACCCGCAGCCGATACGGCCGCGATCCGAAGACCTGCGGGCCGACCACCGCGCGCAGCCGGGACATGGCCGCGCGGATGGTGCCGTTGTCGAGATCGGTGTCGTCGAGCAGCAGCGCGAGGTGATCGGCCGACAGGCCCTCGGTGTGTTCGGCGAGCAACAGCAGGATCTCGGCGTGCCGCTGCGACAACGGGACTCGCTCCCCCGAGACGGTCAGCTGGGACTGTCCGAGCCCCAGCACATCCAGGGCGAGCCGGCCGGCCGGGGCGGGTGGCGGCGAATCCCCGTCCGCGGCAAGGCGTTCCGCGCCGCGCTGGCGGGAGCGGACCGCGGTCAGCACCAGATCCATCTCCGCCGCGGTCGCCGCGGCCTTGACCAGCGCCAGGATCTCGGGGCGGGCCACCCGCACGCCGCCCGCGATCATGAGCACCCCGACCGGACGGCCGTCGGGATCGTGCACGGGCGCCGCGGCGCCGGTGATCCGGTGCATTCGATGCAGATAGTGTTCGGGGCCGTGGATCCAGGCGGCGCGGCCGGTGCGGACGACGAGCCCGATGGCGTTGGTGCCCACGCGGCGTTCGCTCAGGTCGTTGCCCTCGCGCAGTCCGGCCTCGGCGGCGGCGTTCACCCGATCGGGGTTGCCGTGCACCGACAGCACGCGGCCGAACTGGTCGGCGATCACCACGATCAGACCCGTGCTCGTGGCGTCCTGGAGTAACAGCTTGTCCACCAACGGCATCACCGCCGCGATCGGATGATTGTCGCGATAGCGCTGGAGGTCCGCGCCGCGCAGCCCGCGCCCGTCGACCTCGTCCATCGGATCGACGCCGCCGCGCAGACTGCGCAGCCACGATTCGAGTACCAGCGGCCGGAGCAGACCGGGCAGCTGAGCCAACTGCTCGCCACCGACGGTCAGATAGCCGTGGGCCTGGGCGGCATAGGATTCCAGCGCGCCGAGCTGCGTGCCCGGCTCGACCCCTTGTCCGGCACCGCCGCCGGCGAGATTGCTGACCATTTGCCTTTCTTCCCGCCCCAAACTGTACCGGCGGGAATGGTGCGAGGCGTCGGAAGTCTGCCGTTTGTCCGCCAGGTCACAGGGCGACGGGACCACCGCGAAATGTGAGGTAGCGCCTATCGACGGGGCACCGACGGGCGCAGCGCGGTGACATTGCGGACCCGCGCGGCACCCCACCATAGACCCGCGCCGTAGGCCAGATCGTCGAGCCGTTTACAGCACAGATAGCGCAGCGGATCCAGGCCGCCGGGCTCGCGATGGGTGTACCAGTCG
Organism: Nocardia sp. NPDC004068; assembly: GCF_042874315.1. NCBI lineage: Bacteria > Bacillati > Actinomycetota > Actinomycetes > Mycobacteriales > Nocardiaceae > Nocardia > Nocardia sp. NPDC004068. The sequence goes on along the minus strand of NZ_JBIAMW010000004.1, from coordinate 235,582 downwards.
GCCAGGCCGTCGGCGATCGCCATGGTCATCGCGATCCGCCGCACCCGCGCGGAGAACACCATCGCCAGCACGGTCACCGGCCAGTAGTGCCGCGACAGCGCGGAGACGATCCGCCACACGCCGCCGGAGAAGCCGCGCGCCAACTGGATCGCGGCGACCCGGGTCGGATTGTCGAGTTCGGCGAAGACGCGGCGCAACCGGATCAACGCGGCCAGCAGCGTGGCCAGCCCGCCCAGCACGCTCCAGCGGGTCGCCGCGGCCAGCAGGGCGGTGGCCACCACGGTCCAGAACGGCACCGACAGCGGGGCCACCACCCCCGGATGACGACGGGCCAGCGGTGCGGCGCTCGCACCGTGGGAAGCCTTGCGGCGCAACCACTTTCCCAGCGATACCGGCGATTCGCGGCCGACGTGCGCGGCCGGTTCGTAGCGCAGCCGCCAGCCCGCCTGTTCCAGGCGGCGGCACAGATCAATATCGGCGGCCGAGCGCATCCGCTCGTCGAAACCGCCCTCGGCCAGCAGTGCCTGCCGCCGGACCAGCAGCGCGGCGCCCGGCACATAGGAGACCGCGCCGTGCCAGCTGACGGCCGTCTCGCGGCGGCCGCGATCCAGCGAGGAACGGGTGTGCTCGTAGCGGCCGAGCACGGTGGTGTCGGGTTCGCGGGCCACGATGCGCGGGGCGACCAGGGCCACCTCCGGATCGCTGAAATGGCCCAGCATCACCTCGAGCCAACCGGCGCGCGGCACCACATCGGAATCGAGGAAGGCGACGAATTCAGTTGTCGCGGCGCGTAATCCGGCATTGCGCGCGGCCGCGGCGCCCTGCCTGCGGTCGTGCCGCAGCACGGTCACCCGGCAGCGCCCGCGGGTGCGCGGGATGCGCACCGGCCGATCCGACCCGTCGTCCACCACGACCACGCTGTGCCCGCGCAGGGTGCCGAGCAGCCGCTCCAGCCCGGCCGCGTCGTTGTGGTGCGGCACCACCACCGTGACGTCCTCGGGCGAGGGCAGCAGGCGCGGACGGGGATTGGCGACACCGGAGTCGAGCAGCCGTCTGGCAACCACCGCCGACCGGTGGTCGGTCACCTCCAGATACCCGTCACCGATCAGGGCGGCCGCCTCCGGCGCGAGTCGTAGCAACCTCGTCGGCGAACCCCCGACCAGGTACCGGCCACCGGAGTAGGTGCGCACCCTCGGATCGATTCGCACCCCGAACCCGTCGGGCAGTCGATCATGGCGCATTCCTGGAATGCTATGCGGTCATTGCCGTTCGGGCACATCGTGTCGAAAAAAGAGGATCGAATTCGATGCGAATACCGCGGTGGGCCGCCACATCCCGGAGCGGCGCGCCACACGCCATTCGCGAGAGTTGCTGGCAATCATGTCGCAACTTCCAGCTGGTTGCGATGAAGATCACCCCGGCCGACCCGCCCGCGCACGATCGGCTAATTCCGCCGTTCAGCGTGCGACGGGCAACCCGAGCACACACGGACCGGCGGCCGGACCCGCGCTCTAGACTGTGGCGGGAAAAAGCACGCTGAACAGTAGACGACGGGTTGCCGACGGACGGTTGGGGCTGCGGCACGGGTCTCGAGGTGACATGGGAGTCGGACGGATGCAGACGAGCGGGGGCGGCAATACGTTGTCGGAATCCGAGATCGTCGAGGCCGCGTTGCGGGTGGTGCGGGAGGACGGCGTGGACAAACTATCCATGCGCCGGCTGTCCCGCGAACTCGGCGTCTCCCCGATGGCCCCCTATTACTACGTCGCCGACAAACGCGAACTGCTCGATCTCGTCGCCAGCGCGGCGCTGACCGGAGTCCGCAAACCGCCGCCGGAATCCGGTCCCTGGCAACAACGTCTGCGCGAACTCATCGATCAGATCGACGAAAAGCTGCGCAAACACCCGGGACTCGGCGATGTGCTCATCGAGCAGATGCTCGGCAAACAGCTCGATCTGATCGCCGCGGTGATGGAGATCCTGTTCGAGGCGGGCTTCGACGATCGCAATGTGCTGGCCGCGTACGCGACCATCCACACCTATCTGTTCGGCCGGGCGCGGGTGAATCCGCGCGACCGCGCGGCGCTCACCGAGGCCGCGCTGCCCGAGTCGGTCGAGCGGGCCGTGAAGTACATCGGCGATCTGCGCGGGAAATACTCCTACGACTTCGGCATCGGGGTGCTGATCGCGGGGCTCGAGGCCCAGCTTGTCCGGCAGCGGGACGGCCACGTATAGTAAAACTAGAACACGTTCTACTTTTGCCCGCCCCCGAGAGGACATCATGACGACGGTTGAAGTGCCACACGGCTCGCGCTCCGCCGTGCTGCGGGTCGCCGCGGTCATCCCCGAGACCGCCGACGCGTGCTCGCTGGTCTTCGACGTGCCCGAGGAGCTGCGCGAGCGGTTCGACTATCAGCCGGGGCAATTCCTCACCCTGCGCATCCCCAGCGAGCTGACCGGATCGGTGGCGCGCTGCTACTCCCTGGCCAGTTCGCCGCACACCGACGACCGGCCCAAGGTCACGGTCAAGCGCACGGTCGACGGCTACGCGTCGAACTGGGTGTGCGACAACGTGAAAGCCGGGCACGAGCTCGAGGTGCTGCCGCCGTCGGGGGTGTTCACGCCCAAGGACCTCGACGAGGATCTGCTGTTGTTCGCCGCGGGCAGCGGGATCACCCCGGTGATGTCGATCCTGAAGTCGGCGCTGGCGCGTGGGAGCGGGCGAATCGTGTTGGTGTACGCCAATCGCGACGCGGAGTCGGTCATCTTCGCGGCCGAACTGCGCGAGCTGGGCGACAAGCATCCGCAGCGGCTGACGGTCGTGCACTGGCTGGAGACGTTGCAGGGGCTGCCGAGCGTGGACGGGCTGGCGGCGCTGGCCGGGCCCTACACCGGGTACCGGGCGTTCCTGTGCGGGCCCAAGGCGTTCATGGATCGGGTGCACGACGCGCTGGCCCAGCTCGGCGTGCCGCGCGGCCGGACCCACGCCGAGGTGTTCAATTCCCTTGCGGGCGATCCGTTCTCGGTGACCGCCCCGGCGGAGGTGAGCGCCGAGGAGGCCGCCGACGCCGCGACCGTGGAGGTCGAACTCGACGGCGAGGTGCACGAGCTGAGCTGGCCGCGCCGACAGACGCTGGTGGACATCATGCTGGCCAAGGGAATCGACGTGCCGTACTCCTGCCAGGAGGGCGAGTGCGGTTCGTGCGCGTGCACGGTGCTCGAGGGCAAGGTCGAGATGGACACCTGCGACATCCTCGATCCCGAGGACATCGAGGCGGGCTACATCCTGGGCTGCCAGGCGCACCCGGTGACCGACCATCTGCGGATCCAGTTCTAGTCGGCGCTGTCGCCGGATATCGTTGCGGCACAGCCATTATCGCCGCGGGACATCTCGATAGTGTTGGCGCACCGCGCTTTCGAGATGTTCCGTGGCGTAACTCAGTGCGGTGCGGCCCATCTCGGCGGCGTGCCGGTCGAGGAAGTCGAGCAGCAGGGCGCGGTCGACCCGCTTGCCGACCTCGCGCAGCATCCAGCCGACGGCCTTCTGGATGAGGTCGCGGCGGTCGGTGAGCAGGCGCTCGCTCAGGGCGAGGGTGGTGGTGGCGTCGCCGGATTTGATGAAGGCGAAGGTGGTCAGCAGGGCCACGCGACGTTCCCACAGCGAGTCCGCGGCGGCCAGATCGAACAGCAACTCGCGCGGGCGCTCCAGGAGCCAGGGGCCGAGGATGTTCTCGGCGGAGACGTCGACGAGGTCCCAGTTGTTCACCCGGCCGCGGCGCACGGCCGCCAGGTAGAGATCGACGATATCGCGTTGCGCGGCAAGGCCGTTCACGCGTGGCTTGACCGCTCTCGCCATGGCGGCGTTGAGGATGATCAACCCGGCGAGGCGGTGTTCGTGGATCGGACTGTCGAGCAGTTGGTCGATCTCGGACAGCGGCAGGCCCGCGAAGCGCTTGGCGACAGCGCGGGTTGCGGGCACACGGACGCCGATGAAGACGTCGCCCTCGCCGTATTCGCCGCGACCGGTTTTGAAGAAGCGTTGCAGGTGGATGGCGTCGGCGGGGTCGGCCACGGCGGCCAGAGCGTCGCGGACCGCGTCGGCGGTCGGCTCAGCCGCGGGCGACGACATCGGCGGTGGCGCCGAGCACCCGGCCCGATTCGAAGGCCGCCGCGCCCGGGGGCAGCGCGCCGGGACGGCCGGAGTTCAGGACGGTGACGGTACCGGTTCCGGCGGTGGGTCGGCCGAGCGCGTCCATCCGCCGAAGAGTCTGCGCCGCAACGGCTTCCGCGCTGTCGAACAGGCGGACCCGGTCGGGCAGGGCGGCGAGGATCGACTCCGTGACGAGCGGATAGTGGGTGCAGCCGAGGACGACGCCCTCGGTTTCGGGCGGGGTGCGCGCGGCCGCGCTCTCGATCGCGGCGGCGATGGCGGGCAGATCGCCGTGGTCGATGGCGTCGGCCAGGCCGTGGCACGCCACGCCGATCACCTCGGCGTCGCCGCCGAACCGGGCGATGAGATCGGCCTGATAGCGGCTCGCGGTGGTCGCGGCGGTGGCCCAGACCGCCACCGTCCGGCAGACCGCGGCGGCCGGTTTGATAGCCGGGACCGTGCCGATCACCGGGACCTCCGGGCCCACCTCCGCGCGGACATGTTCCAGCGCGGTCACGCTGGCCGTATTGCACGGCAGCACGAGCACTTCCGCGCCCAGTCGCAGCGCCCGGCGCGCGGCCTCGAGCACCCGATCGACCACCCACGACTCGGGTTTCGGTCCCCACGGCGCGCCGTCGGGATCGGTTTGCAGCAGCAGATCCAGATCCGGCCGCAGCGTGCGCAGCCACGCCCCCGTGGGCAACAGGCCCAGTCCCGAGTCGATGAGCGAGACGATCACACGCCCAACTGTATTAGCGGCCCGCGCTATCGGCCGACGGGGGTGGCGCTGGCGAGCCGCGCGCGCATCTTCATGACCTGACCGGAACGTCCCGCGCCGATGACCGCGGTGAGCACGCCGTCGGCGTGGTAGTGCGCCACGAACTTGCGGCCGTCGTCCTCGACGATCTCCACCGCGTCGGCGGCCGCGGGCGTGCCGAGCACCTGGATCTTCAGGTCGTACTGATCGCTCCACACGTACGGGACGCGCGCGGCGGCGGGCGGTTCCGCGCCGAGCAGGGCGGCGGCCAGCAGTTGCGCCTGTTCCCCGGCATTGGTCCAGTGTTCGACGCGGCGATGGGCGCCGGTGGCGTGCCGCCAGGCCGCGACGTCGCCGACCGCCCACACGCCCGGCACGGCGGTGCGGCCGACCTCGTCGGCGAGGACGCCACCGCCCGCGGCCGGGGCGGCCAGCGGGATGCCCGAATCGGCGAGCCACTCGGTGACGGGGACCGAGCCGACGCCGATCACCACCAGATCGGCGTCGACCGCGCCGCCGTCGCTCAGGATCGCGCCGCGGGCCGAACCGTCCTGTACGCGTAGCGAATCCAGGCCCACCCCGCAGCGCAGGTCCACGCCCTGCTCGCGGTGCAGCCGCCCGACGAGTCCGCCCACCCGCTCGCCCAGCGCGGCCGCCAGCGGGGTGGGCTGGGGTTCGACCAGCACGACCTCGAGGCCGAGGGCGCGGAAGCTGGCGGTGAGTTCGCAGCCGATGAAGCCCGCGCCGACCACCAGAGCCCTTGTCGCGCGGGCCGTCTCGGCGCGCAGCGCGGCCGCGTCCTCGTGGCGGCGCAGCACGTGCACGCCCGCCGCGTCCGGCAGACCGGGAATTCGCTTGGGGCGCAGGCCCGTCGCGAGAACGAGCTGGTCGTAGTCGAGGGCGGAGCCGTCGGACAGCCACACCCGGCGCGCGGCGGTGTCCACCCGCGCGGCGGGGACGCCGAGGCGCAGTTCGATCGCGTTCTCGGTGAAGAACTCCGCCGGGCGCAGGGTGGTGTCGTCGGTCTCGCCGCGCACGAACTGCTTGGACAGCGGGGGGCGATCGTAGGGCAGCCGCGGCTCGTCGCCGACCAGCACCAGCCCGCCGGGGTATCCGGCGCGCCGCAGTTCCTCCGCGGTGCGCAGGCCCGCCAGGCCCGCGCCCACGATCACGATCGGACGCGCATCGGTGGTCATCAGCCCACGATATTGTAGAACGCGTTCTAATTTCTATCGTGATGCCCGACACGGTGATAGCCGACGGCGATTGTTGCCGATCAGGTATTGATCGGGCGGTCAATCAGAGATATACCGAAGGAAGGACATATTTCCTGCCCATCGAGGAGGCACCCGATGTTCACCGATAGCCGCGCACAGGACTACATCGCAGTCGTGCTGGGCGTCTTCACCGCACTGTCCCCCATCTGGGTGGACCACAACGACCGAGGCATGTGGACGCTCATCGTGCTGGGCATACTCATCGCGCTGACCGGTCTGGCGCTGCTGTCGCGTCCGGCGATGACCGGCCTCGACTACGCGATGGGCGCGCTCGGCGTCCTGCTGTTCATCTCCCCGTGGGTGATGGACTTCCACGCCTACAATGGCGCCTCGTGGACGGCGTGGATCGTGGGAGTGCTGACCGTGGTGGTCGCGGTGGCGGCGCTGCCACAGGTGACGGGGCGCATGCACACGGCCCACTGACGCACGTGGCCGGGCCCCGCCGGGCCGGGCGCCGCCGCAGCCGCGAGGTGGACGGCGACGCCCGGCAACTCATTCTGGACGCCGCCGAAAGCCTGTTCGCCACACATGGTTTCGACGCCACGGCGACGGCGGCCATCGCGGCCACCGCGGGCGTGCCCAAGGGGTTGGTGTTCTACTACTTCCCCACCAAGGAGTCCATCCTGTCGGCGCTGATGGCCGAGCGCGTCCCGGCCCCGCCGGTGCAGGACATCGAAAACCTCGTCACGCCGGGCGATCCGGCGGGCAGCCTGGTGAATCTCGATGCGGCGCTGAATCTTCGGGATCATCACTCGTCGGTGCTGCGGGTGATCATGTGGCGCGAGGCCGATACCCATCCCGATGTGCGAAAACAGTTGCGGCGCATGCGCGATCAGCTGCTCGACGTCACCTCGCGGGTGCTGGCGGCGAGCGCGCCCGGCCCGGTGCGGGACGGGACGTTGCGCGCCTGCGCGGGGGCGTGGGTCTCGGCCGTACTGGCCGTCGCCACGACCGATCGGCTGCACGCCCTGGACGGGCTGACGCTGCCGACGGCCGAGGAGATCCGCAACATCTCGCGGGTGGTCGCGGCGGGGATGACCCAGCTCGGCTGAAATTTCTTCGATAACCATTTCGCTTCCGGTTCGGCGCGTCCGCCCGGGGAGGCGCGCGGTCCATTTGAATACCCACCGGCCCGTTTCGTAACTGATCGATTGCCGGGAGGTTTTGGACGTGACCTGTAGGGGTTCGGTTGTCGGCCGTATCGGCCGGTTCCTGGGCGTGACGACCGGCGTGCTGCTCGGCCTGTTCGGGGCCGTGCCCGCCGGGGCGCAGCCGATCTATCCCGTGCCCGATCCCGACCCCTTCTACGCCGCGCCGCCGGACCTGGCCGCGCACGCGGCGGGTGACGTGCTGGCGGTGCGGGCGATGCCGCCGGTGCCCGCCTTTCCGGGGACCTCGGTCACGTTGGTCAAGTTCCGGTCCACGAATTCGCACGGCGATCCGATCGCGGCGACCACGACCGTGCTGACGCCGTTCACGCATGTGGCCGACGCGCCGCTGCTGTCGTATCAGCACATCATCAACGGGCTGGGGACGCAGTGCGCGGTGTCGCACGTGCTCTACACCGGGGATCCCGACAAGGCGGTGCGGGAGGCGCCCGCGCTCAACGCGCTGTTGCTGCGCGGCTGGAGCATCGCGCTGCCGGATCATCTCGGGCCCCAATTCGCCTACGGCGCGGCACGTCTGGGCGGGCAGATCACCCTGGACGGGATCCGGGCGGTGCGGCGGGTGCCGGAACTCACGCTGGGGCGCAGTCCGGTGACCATGGCCGGATACTCCGGGGGCGGGATGGCGACGGCGTGGGCGGCGGCGTTGCAGCCGACCTACGCGCCGGAACTCGAGATCGCGGGCGCGGCGCTCGGCGGGGTGCCGATGAATCTGGAGACGATGGTGCGGGCGCTGTGGACCAATCCGCATCCGGCGTTCGGGCTGGCGATGGCCGCGGCGATCGGGCTCGAGCGGGAGTATCCGGAGCGGCTGCCGATCAGCGACTATCTGAACGGGCGCGGGGTGGCGGCGCGCGACGCCATGGCCAACGGGTGCGTCAACGAGATCCTGGGCATCGGGGCCGGGCACAGTGTGCTCGACTACGCGGCGAGCACCTCGCTGGTGGACGATCCGGAGGCGTGGAAGGTGGTGGAGGACAACAGCCTCCAGCTGTTCGACGGGGTGCCGACCATGCCGATCTTCGAATGGCATTCGCCCACCGACCCGCTCATTCCGGTGGACGCCATCGTCGACACCGATCGGCGGTACTGCGCGGCAGGGGTTCGGCTGCACTCCCAGCTGACGCCGTCGCCGGAGCATCTGTCGGCGGCGGTGCTCGGGATGCCCGCCATGGTGAGCTGGCTCGACGCGCGTTTCCGGGGTGAGCCCGCGCCCAGCGACTGCTGATTCGGCGGGCCGGTGTCAGTGACAAATCGCTGGCGCGATCGGACTCACTCCAATGCCCTCCGGCGCGACGGGACGCCCTGGCTTAGCATGGGCCACTATGACCGATGCCGATTTCGCCGCCTTCGGCGAGCCCAATCGTTCGCGGCCGGAGGGATATCGCCTCACCAATCCGGTGAACGACAGCACCCCGGCATCGTCGAGCGGACTGACCGGCTACGACAATCCGACGGGCCGGACCACCCTCGGTCACGACAGCGGTGTGCAGTGGACCCAGCCCGATATGGGTTCGCCATGGCCGACGGGCGCCACCCCCCGGCCCGAAACCCCCACGGCCCGGCCGGAACCCAGCCCACCGGTCCCGGAAAGCCCTGCGGCCCGGCCCGATTCGACGCGCTCGGAGAGCGGGCACCGCGTGTCCGATTCGCAGCCGCGCTCGGACGGCGGCCACCGCATGCCCGATTCGCAACCGCGTTCCGAGAGCGGCCACCGCATGCCCGACTCGCCGCCGCGCTCGGAGAGCGGCCACCGCGCCGAGGAGAACGGCTACCGCTCCGCCACGGAACTGGCCCGGCGTCTGGAGGAGAACTCCTACCGCCCCGCCGCGGAACCGACCCGCCGCGCCGCGCCGGAGACCTCGCCCCAGCCCCCGGAAACCCCTCGCCCCACCCAGCCCCGCGCCGCCCGCCGCGCGGCCGCCGAACGGGAGGCGAACCCGCTCGACAACTCCCCCGCCACCGTCGACATCCACCTGGTGATGCGCCTGCTGCTGGCCAGCCACAACCTGGAAACCGTTGCGGCCAAGGCGGAATCGGGTGAGGCGGTGCTGTCGGAGTTCGTCCGGGCCGCCCGGCACACCCGCTCGACCGCCGTCGACCTGGTCTCGGCGTGGTTCGGCGGGGCGGAGCAGATGCGGGATTTCGCGCGGGCACTGCTGGCGGCAAGTGAGAAGCGCTGACCTACAAGCGGATTCGCCGGGCGGACGTCAGCGAACCTCGATGAGTTTCTCCCCTGCCAGAAGCATCTCGACCACAGTGGGGACGATTGGGAGAAAAGCGTCCAGCAACGCCTTTCGAGAGCAGTTGCCGATCCTGATCCACACCACCGCAGGCGCCGACGCCTCGCCGCGAGTTCGCCCGATGAGGACGAATCCTCGTCCTTGGTGATGATCACGGCGTCTCGCCGTACGGCCTCCGCCCAGACGGCGTGATCGGTGGCCGCGGTCATCTCGATGTCGCAGACATGGACGGCATCGTGGCCTTCGTTGGTGAGGGCGCGAGCGAGCGCGGGCGGGAGTTGCGCGTCGACGACGAAGTTCAAGAGGCGGTCCGCAGGATGGGGTGATCCGCTTCGGCCGCCGCGAAGGCGAGGCAGGCGCGGATGTCCTCGCGTTCCAGGTAGGGGTAGTCCTCGAGGATCGAGTCCTCGGATTCACCCGCCGCGAGAAGTTCGAGGATGTCCTTGACCCTGATGCGCAGGTTGCGGATGCAGGGGCGACCGCCCAACTGGTCGGGGTCGAAGGTGATCCGGGACATTGCTTCAGCATATCGGGGCGGGCCGCGAAAAAGGGCCGCTCCCCTGGGGGAGCGGCCCTTTCGGGAATCGCTAGATCACTTGATGATCTTGGTGACCCGGCCGGCGCCGACGGTGCGGCCGCCCTCGCGGATGGCGAAGCGCAGGCCCTCTTCCATGGCGACGGGCTGGATGAGCTTGACGCTCATCTCGGTGTTGTCGCCCGGCATGACCATCTCGGTGCCCTCGGGGAGGGTCACGACGCCGGTCACGTCGGTGGTGCGGAAGTAGAACTGCGGGCGGTAGTTGTTGAAGAACGGGGTGTGGCGGCCGCCCTCGTCCTTCGACAGGATGTACGCCTGGCCCTCGAACTCCGTGTGCGGGGTCGTGGTGCCCGGCTTGATGACGACCTGGCCGCGCTCCACGTCCTCACGCTTGAGGCCGCGCAGCAGCAGACCGACGTTGTCGCCGGCCTGGCCCTGGTCGAGCAGCTTGCGGAACATCTCGACACCGGTGACGGTGGTCTTCTGGGTCTTCTCGCGGATGCCGGTGATCTCGACTTCCTCGTTGACGTTGATCACGCCACGCTCGATACGACCGGTGACGACGGTGCCACGACCGGTGATCGTGAAGACGTCCTCGATCGGCATCAGGAACGGCTTGTCGGTCTCACGGACCGGGTCCGGGATCGACTCGTCGACGGCGTTCATGAGCTCGAGGATCGACTCGGCCCACTTCTCGTCGCCCTCCAGCGCCTTCAGGCCGGAGACGCGCACGACGGGGGCGTCCTCATCGAACTCCTGCGAGGCCAGCAGCTCGCGGACCTCCATCTCGACGAGCTCGAGGATCTCCTCGTCGTCGACCATGTCCGACTTGTTCAGCGCGACCAGGATGTAGGGCACGCCGACCTGACGGGCGAGCAGCACGTGCTCACGGGTCTGCGGCATCGGGCCGTCGGTGGCCGCCACGACCAGGATGGCGCCGTCCATCTGGGCCGCACCGGTGATCATGTTCTTGATGTAGTCGGCGTGGCCCGGGGCGTCGACGTGGGCGTAGTGCCGCTTCTCGGTCTGGTACTCGACGTGGGAGATGTTGATCGTGATACCACGAGCCTTCTCCTCCGGAGCCTTGTCGATCTGGTCGAACGCGAAGGCCGCGTTCAGGTCCGGGTACTTGTCAGCCAGCACCTTGGTGATCGCCGCGGTCAGCGTGGTCTTGCCGTGGTCGACGTGACCGATGGTGCCGATGTTGACGTGGGGCTTCGTCCGCTCGAACTTCGCCTTCGCCACTTGATGTCCTCCTGGACTTGTTGGTGCTTGCTAAGCAGCAGTGCGGTTGTGGGATCACCCCCGCGTACGCGGGGATTGGGTCGTACAGCGCGCCCGGATTATTCGCCGGTCGCCTTGGCGATGATCTCCTTCGACACGTTGGCCGGAACCTCCGCGTACGAATCGAACACCATGGAGAAGTTCGCCCGGCCCTGGGTCTTCGACCGCAGATCACCGATGTAGCCGAACATCTCCGAGAGCGGAACCAGCGCCTTGACGACACGGGCACCACTGCGTTCCTCCATGGCCTGGATCTGACCACGGCGGGAGTTCAGGTCGCCGATCACTTCGCCCATGTAGTCCTCGGGCGTGGTGACCTCGACGGCCATGAGCGGCTCGAGGATCACCGGACCGGCCTTGCGGGCCGCTTCCTTGAGGGCCTGCGCGCCGGCGATCTTGAACGCCATCTCCGAGGAGTCGACCTCGTGGTAGGCGCCGTCCAGCAGCGCGGCCTTCAGGTTCACCAGGGGGTAGCCGGCGAGGACACCGTACTGCATGGCGTCCTGGATGCCCGCGTCCACCGAGGGGATGTACTCCTTGGGCACGCGGCCACCGGTGACCTTGTTCTCGAACTCGTAGGTCGCGCCGTCCTCGCCGACGAACGGCTCGAGGGCGATGATGACGCGCGCGAACTGGCCCGAGCCACCGGTCTGCTTCTTGTGGGTGTACTCGAACTTCTCGACCGGCTTGGTGATGGTCTCGCGGTAGGCCACCTGCGGCTTGCCGATGTTGGCCTCGACCTTGAACTCGCGCTTCATGCGGTCGACGTAGATGTCGAGCTGGAGCTCGCCCATGCCGCCGATGACGGTCTGGCCGGTCTCCTGATCCAGCTTCACGTTGAAGGTGGGGTCCTCCTCCGCGAACTTCTGGATGGCGGTGCCCAGCTTCTCCTGGTCGGCCTTCGTCTTCGGCTCGATGGCCACCTCGATGACCGGATCCGGGAAGGTCATCGACTCCAGCACGATCTGATTCTGCGGATCGCACAGGGTGTCGCCCGTGGTGGTGTCCTTGAGGCCGATGACCGCGTAGATGTGGCCCGCCTGCGCCTCGCCGACCGGGTTCTCCTTGTTGGAGTGCATCTGGAACAGCTTGCCCAGACGCTCCTTCTTGCCCTTGGTCGAGTTGATGACCTGGGCGCCGGAGTCGACCTTGCCCGAGTACACGCGGACGTAGGTCAGCTTGCCGAAGAACGGGTGCGTCGCGATCTTGAACGCCAGCGCCGCGAAGGGCGCGGTGACGTCGGCGTCGCGGTGGATGATCTCCTCTTCCTTGCCCGGGACGTGGCCGTCGGTGCCGCCGTCGTCCAGCGGGTTGGGCAGGTAGTCGATCACGGCGTCGAGCATGGGCTGCACGCCCTTGTTCTTGAACGCCGAGCCACAGAGCACGGGGTAGAGCTCCGAGTTGACGGTCAGCTTGCGGATCGCGCCCTTGATCTCCTCGATCGAGAGCTCCTCGCCGCCGAGGAACTTCTCGAGCAGTTCCTCGTCGGACTCCGCGACGGTCTCGAGCAGCTCCTGGCGGTACTGCTCGGCGCGCTCCTTCAGATCCTCGGGGATCTCGACGACCTCGTACTGCTCACCGAGCTTGGTCTCGCCACGCCACACCTTGGCGTTGTTCTCGACCAGGTCGACGATGCCCTCGAAGGTGTCCTCGGCGCCGATGGGCAGCTGCACGACCAGCGGCTTGGCACCCAGCCGGTCCTTGATGGTCTGGACCGTGAAGTAGAAGTCGGCGCCCAGCTTGTCCATCTTGTTGACGAAGCAGATGCGCGGGACGTCGTACTTGTCGGCCTGCCGCCAGACCTGCTCGGACTGCGGCTCAACGCCCTCTTTGCCGTCGAAGACCGCGACCGCGCCGTCGAGCACGCGCAGCGACCGCTCCACCTCGACCGTGAAGTCGACGTGTCCCGGCGTGTCGATGATGTTGATCTGGTTGTCTTTCCAGAAGCAGGTCGTCGCGGCCGACGTGATCGTGATGCCGCGCTCCTGCTCCTGAGCCATCCAGTCCATCGTGGCCGCGCCGTCGTGGACCTCACCGATCTTGTAGGTGATGCCGGTGTAGAAGAGGATGCGTTCGGTTGTCGTGGTCTTACCGGCATCGATGTGGGCCATGATGCCGATGTTGCGGACCTTGTTGAGGTCGGTGAGCACGTCCTGTGCCACGGAAATCTTCCCCGCTCTGCTCTGTTGTCAGCTAGTTGGGATTGACGGGAACGACCCTGGCTCCGTTTGCGAAGCTCGAGGCCATCACTTTTTCAACGTCGGGCGTGGCCCAGAAGTGCCACGCCCGACTGTGACTCGCCTCCCGGCGCCGTTCCTTCACCGGCGGGCCGGGTGACCAATCACCAGCGGTAGTGCGCGAACGCCCGGTTGGACTCGGCCATCTTGTGGGTGTCCTCGCGACGCTTCACCGAAGCGCCCAGACCGTTGCTGGCGTCCAGCAGCTCGTTGGCGAGACGCTCGACCATGGTCTTCTCGCGACGCTGCCGGGAGAAGTTCACCAGCCAGCGCATGGCCAGGGTGTTGGCGCGGCCGGGACGGACCTCGACCGGAACCTGGTAGGTGGCGCCACCGACACGCCGGGGCTTGACCTCGAGGGCGGGCTTGACGTTGTCCAGCGCGCGCTTGAGGGTCACGACCGGATCGGTGCCCGTCTTCTCGCGCGCCTGCTCGAGCGCGCCGTAGACGATGCGCTCGGCGATCGACTTCTTGCCGTCCAGCAGCACCTTGTTGACCAGCTGGGTGACCAGCGGCGAACCGTAGACCGGATCGTTGATCAGGGGACGCTTGGGTGCGGGGCCCTTGCGCGGCATATCAGCTCTTCTCCTTCTTGGCGCCGTAGCGGCTGCGGGCCTGCTTGCGGTTCTTCACGCCCTGCGTGTCGAGCGAGCCGCGGATGATCTTGTAGCGCACACCGGGGAGGTCCTTCACACGACCGCCGCGGACGAGCACCATCGAGTGCTCCTGCAGGTTGTGGCCCTCGCCGGGGATGTAGGCCGTGACCTCGACCTGGCTGGTCAGGCGAACACGCGCGACCTTGCGCAGCGCGGAGTTCGGCTTCTTCGGGGTCGTGGTGTACACGCGGGTGCACACGCCACGACGCTGCGGGCTCCCCTTCAGGGCCGCGGTCTTCGTCTTCGCGACCTTGTCGCGGCGACCCTTGCGGACCAGCTGGTTGATGGTTGGCATATACCGGCTTTCCTTATTCAGTAACCAGGTGTCTGGAACTCTTCATGTCTGTGTTTTCGAGCCTTCACCCATTGGCCCGAGTCGCGTTCCTCGCGCCCCGAGGTCGGGCGTGTCGCGCGCAGCGCGTACCGGTCATTTCGGGCACGCTGAAACGGTCGGCCGCTCTCGCTGGCTTACGTCCTGCACACAAGCTTGCCCGCATGCTTCCGGGCACAGCGATCCACGATACCCGTCGGCGCGGCGGGGGGCAAAAGCGGGTACCCCGTGGTAGTTCGACGGGTCGGTGCGCTGTGCGGTCTAGCGGGCGAGGTTCAACGTCAACTCTGCCAGTTTCTGCGCCGCGTCGCACGGATCCGGGTGTCCGCCGCCCGGACGGTAGTTGATCCACCAGCCGATGATGCCGGTGTCCGCGGCCGGGGCCATCACCCCGCAGGAGTCGGGATCGTTGGGCCGATGGACCTGGAGTGAGCGGCGGCCCTGCACATTGACGTCCGTCGTCTGATAACCGAGCCGGTCGTTGTTCTGTTTCTCGTTGCTCAGCGTCCCCATCTCGTACCAGTTCAGGGTGGCCATGCCGTCCCCGCCGGGCGCGCCCGCGAGCGACCACATGCAGACCGCGCCGTTGAAGCTGCTCTGCGGCAGCGTCTGGGTGCCGGTGATCTTGGCGATCTGGTCGAGCTGGACCACCTCGCACTCGCGCAGCAGCTTGTCGAAGTTCATGTTGACCCCGCCGCCGCTGCCCCCGGCGGGCTGCGGGGTGCCGGTGACGGTCTTGCCGCAGCCGGACAGCGTGGCCGCGAACGCCAGCACCGCGCAGGCGGCCACCGCGGCTCGTGATCTCATCGCGCCCCTCATTTCAATCGCTGCACGGTCAGCTCGGCCAGTTTGCGGTTCTTCTCGCACGGATTGGCGCTGGGCCGCCCGAACGAACCCGCGTACGTGGACCACTCGAAGAAGTCGTCGCCGAGTTGGACCGCGAAGTCGCAGATCAGGCCCTGCGGATCGGTGTCCTGGAACCCCTTGTGCCCGCCGACGTCGACCGCCTCCGGATTGCGGCCCTGCGCGGTGACCCACGCCCGCTCCCGCTCGATCGGGCTGCCGCGGTAGGACGCGAAGGTGACCGTGGGACCGTCGATGCCGCCGCCCTGCCAGTTGCAGCCCACCGAATTCTTGAACGTCTGGGTGATCTGTCCCAGCCCGCCCAGATCGCGCACCTCGTCGTCGGTCACATTCCCGCACTCCCCGGTGAACGGGCCGAGCGCGGCGACCTTCATGGGCGGGCGCACCGGCGGAGTGTTGCCGCCCGAATCGCCCGAACCGCACGCCGCCAGCAGCGCCGCGAGGGCCGTCGCCGTGACGAGGGCCGCCGAGATCCTCCGCATGGGTGGAACTCTACTGGGATTACAGATTCCCGCGCGCCTCCTGTTCGCGCTCGATGGCCTCGAACAGGGCCTTGAAGTTGCCCTTGCCGAAGCCGAGGGAGCCGTGGCGCTCGATGAGTTCGAAGAAGACGGTCGGGCGGTCGGTGATGGGCTTGGTGAAGATCTGGAGCAGATAGCCGTCGTCGTCGCGGTCGACGAGGATGCCGCGCGAGCGCAGTTCGGCGACGGGGACGCGGACCTCGCCGATGCGGGCGCGCAGCACCGGGTCGTCGTAGTAGGCGTCCGGGGTGGCGAGGAATTCGACGCCCGCGCGGCGCAGCGCGTCGACGGTGGTGAGGATGTCGCCGGTCGCCAGGGCGATGTGCTGTACGCCGGGCCCGCGGTAGAACTCCAGGTACTCGTCGATCTGGGATTTCCGGCGGCCCGCCGCGGGCTCGTTGAGCGGGAACTTCACCCGGTGGTTGCCGTTGGCGACGACCTTGCTCATCAGCGCCGAGTACTCGGTGGCGATATCCGCGCCGACGAATTCGGCCATGTTCTCGAATCCCATGACCCGCCGGTAGAACTCGACCCACTCGTCCATCCGGCCCAGTTCCACATTGCCGACCACGTGGTCGATGGCCTGGAACAGCCGCGGCGGCGCGTCCGCGGGCGGGACGAGGCCGCTGCGCCGGGCGACATAGCCCGGCAGGTACGGGCCGTCGTAGCGGGACCGGTCGACCAGGGTGTGCCGGGTGTCGCCGTAGGCCGCCAGGCTCGCCAGCCGCACGACCCCGAAGTCGTCGGACTCGTCGTGCGGTTCGGTGAGCACCGTCGCCCCGGCCGCGCGGGCGTGCGCGACGCACTTGTCCACATCCGGGACCTCGAGCGCGATGTCGACCACCCCGTCGCCGTGCCGATCGTGGTGGGCCACCAGCGGACTGTCCGGATCCACCGCCCCCTGGATCACGAAACGCGCACCGCCGCTGCGCAATACGTACGACTTGTGATCGCGATTGCCGGTCTCCGGTCCCGAGTACGCCTCGAGCCGCATCCCGAACGCCGACTCCAGGTAGTGCGCGCACTGGGTGGCGTTGCCGACCACCCACACCAGCGCGTCCCACCCGAGCACGGGAAACGGGTCGCGACGCGGATCGTGGTCGACCAGCCCGACGAGCCGGGTATCGCTGAACAGCTGCTCGGTAGTCATGCGACAAGCGAATCGCCGAACCGCCGCACTGAGCAATATCGACCAAATTATTTGGACACCCTGGTGAATTGCGTCACCAGATCGCCCGTCGTGCTGGACAATTTGAATAGCACACCCGCGAGCTGAGGAAGAGGGCCATGGGACGCACCGTCGCGAAGCTGGACGAACTGGACCTGGCGATCCTGTCGGCCATGCACGAATACCAGAAGGCGGGCATCCTCGAGCTGTCCCGTCGCACCCGGGTCGCGCGGGCGACCGTCCAGTCCCGGATCGCGCGCATGGAGGAGGCCGGGGTGATCGCCTCCTACGATCCGCACATCGATGTCACCGCGGCCGGATTCGACGTGCAGGCGTTCGTCACCCTCGAGATCGCCCAGGGCGCGC
Source organism: Nocardia sp. NPDC004068 (assembly GCF_042874315.1). NCBI lineage: Bacteria > Bacillati > Actinomycetota > Actinomycetes > Mycobacteriales > Nocardiaceae > Nocardia > Nocardia sp. NPDC004068. Next base: position 218,024 of record NZ_JBIAMW010000004.1, on the reverse strand, counting down.
TCGACGCCGTGGCCGAGGACCTCGAGGCGATCCCGGGCGTGCTCGAGGCGTACGCCACCACCGGTTCGGCGGATGTGCTGTGCCGCATCGGCGCGGAGTCGCACGCGGGCCTACAGGCGGTGCTGCTGAGCATCGATCGCAGTGCGGCCGTGACCCGTTCGCACAGCGTGATCGTGTTGTCCACGGTGGTGCCCCAGCGCACGCTGCCGTTGCTGCGCACACTCACCCCCGCCGGGACGAGCAAGGCGCCCGCCTACCGCAACGCCAACTCCTGACTCAGACGCGCGGATCCGCTCCGGGCGTGAGGATTTCGACGCTCGGGGCGCGATCGGGTTCCAGGAAGGCCAGCAGCGCAAGCCCTTCCGACTCGACCTCCGCGCGTTCGGCCCCGGTCCACTCCCGGCCCGGCACGATGCGCAGCCGGGCCCGGTCGCGGTCGGGGAAGATCTTGTAGATCCCCCACAGGTAGCCGTCGATCGGGATCGGCGAGACCTGGGCGGCGAGATGACGCAGCGGCGGCGCGGCGTTGTCGGGCACGATGCGGGAGCGATCCTTGTGCGACAGCACGGCATTGTCGTACCAGCCGAGGAAGCGCACGGGGGCGGGCGTGTCCGGATCGGTGAGTTCGGCGTCGGCGGCGTCGTAGAGGGTGCGGCCGCGCTCGTCGGTGTAGGTGCGGATCCGGTCCCCCAGGCCGGTGAGGGCGTCCTTGATGCCGAGCAGTTTGGACCAGGTCTGCACGTCCGGCGCGGTGGCGGGGCCGAACGCGCGCAGATAGCGAATGACCAACTCCCCCAAGGGATAATCGGGTATCAGCGGCGCGCCGAGCCAGGGTTCGATGCGCGACCACACCGGGCGGCTGTTGTTCCGCCACAGCCCGCGCGGCGGCGTCTGCAACACCGGCAGCTGGTACAGCCACGTCTGCACGACCGCGCCGGGATCGCGATCGGGATACACCTGCGCCGCCCGCGCGCGCAGGTCGGCGGCGGACACGGGTTCGTCGCCGAACACCCGATCACCGTGTGCGCGAACCTCTTCCGGATCGAGTCCGACCATCGCCCCGTAGTTGAAACCCTTGCGGAACGGGATCTTCTCCAGTTCGGGCTGGACGTGCGGGGCGATGCGGCGGGCGTCGAGCGCGGTCACGAGATGAATCGTGCCGCGCAGCAACGTGATTCGCACCAGCGAGCGATCGGTCAGCCCGCGCGAGACGGTCTCGGGATCGAAATCGGCTGTGCGGCTCCACAATCCGACGAACAGCGGGGTGACGTCCTGGGCCTGCAAGCCCACCAGCCGCTCGCACACCGTCGCCGGGGACAGCGGCTCGCGGCGCAACAGGTGCTGGCGGGCCAGCAGGGTGCGATTGAGCACCCGGTCGGACAGGCGATCGGTCATGGGTTCAGCGCAGCGTCACGACAACTTTGCCGGTGGCGGTGCGGTTTTCGAGGGAGGCGACCGCCTCGGCGGTGCGCTCGAGGGGGTAGAGCACGGGCGCCGGCGGGGCGATCCGGCCGTCGGCGAGCAGCGGTTCCAGTTCGGCCCACTGTTCCTGGAGGTAGCCCGGATGGGTCATGGCCCACGCGCCCCAGCCCGCGCCGACCACCTCGACATTGTTGAGCAGCAGGCGATTCACCTTCACCGTCGGGATGTCGCCGCCGGTGAAGCCGACCACGAGCAGCCGCCCGGCCGGGGCGAGCGAGCGGATGCTGTCGGTGAAGCGGTCCCCGCCGACCGGATCGAGCACGATATCGACGCCGCGCCCGCCGGTGAGTTCCTTGACCGCGGCCAGCCACCCGTCGGTGAGCACCACGTCGGTCGCGCCGTTGGCCCGCGCGACCTCGGCCTTCTCCTCGGTGCTCACCACCGCGACCACCCGGCCCGCGCCGAGCGGGGCGGCCAGCCGCAGCGTGGCGGTGCCGATGCCGCCCGCCGCGCCGTGCACGAGGACCGTCTCGCCCGCGGCCAGCCGACCCCGGGTGCGCAGGCAGAAGTGCACGGTCAGGTCGTTGAACAGCACGCCCGCGCCCGCCTCGAACGAAACCGCGTCCGGCAGTTTGAAAACCATGGCCGCGGGGACCACCGCGACCTCCGCGATGGCATTGCCCAGCATGGTCAGCGCCAGCACGCGGTCCCCCGCCGCGACGTGCGCGCCCTCGGGGGCCGAGCGGACCACGCCCGCGACCTCGCCGCCGACGACGAACGGCAGTTCCGGCTTCATCTGATAGAGCCCGCGCGTCATCAGTACGTCCGGGAACGCGACGCCCGCCGCGTACACGTCGATGACCACGCCGCCGGGCTGCGGGGCGGGCTCCGGAATGTCGACGATCTCGATGGATTCCGGTCCCTCGAGCTTGCTGACCTGGGCTGCGCGCATGTAACGACCTCTCTGTCCGGATGCCTGCCGCCAAGTTAACCGGTCTTCGCATCGGCCTGTCCACGGGACCGGATTTTGTTACGCTGAGACGCCGCACCGAGTCCGAGGGGGAGTCATGGGCAACGACGAGTCGTCCGGCACCGGCATGTACGTGGATCTCGCTGCGCTGCACACCTTCGCGAACAATCTGACCGCGGAGGCGCAGGGCATCACCGGCCTGCAATCGGGCCTGGCCGACGCGTCGGGTGCGCTACCGGGCACCCGCTGGGCCGAGACCTGCGCGCAGACGAAGACCTCGATCGATGGCGCGCTGCACCGCATCGGCGACCGCCTCACCGCCATCGCCGGGACCGTCGAGCAGTCCGGCAAGGCCGTCCAACTCACCGACGACGAGTTCCGCGACAAACTCACCACGATCGGACTGCGCCAATGACACTCGGCATCCCCGACGTCGAGAAGTGGAACCCGGGCCAGCTCACCACCGCCGCCGCGGCGGTCGGAAAACTCGGCGCCGATCTCGACCAGGCCGTGAACAAGGGCCTCACCGACACCCAGACGCTGCGCACCGACAACAAGTGGACCGGGCAGGCGGCCGAGGTCGCCGAGACCCGGATGACGACGGAGAAGACGCGGGCGTCGGCGGTGAGTCAGGCGCTGGTGGAGTTGCAGGGGGCGATCGGCCAGCAGGTCGAGAATCTGCAGCACGTGAAGGACGAGGTGCTGAAGCTGCGCGACCTCGCCGAGAACGCGCCCTTCCCGCCCGGCGCCTTCGAGGTCGCGGCCAACGGCACGGTCACCGCCGAGGAACGCAAGAAGTGGCTGCAAACCAACCTGCCCGAGGACACGCCGGGCAAGGCCGACATGATCCTGCACCAGGACGTGGAGGCGCAGCAGCGGACGGTAGAGCTGACGCGGGCGCTGGCACAGGCGGAGAGCGTGGCCGAGTCGGCGGCGACGGCGGTCGCGACGGCGAAGGGCAAAGTCGACAGCGCGACAGCGGCTCTGGGGGATCCGGTGACGGGCGCGGGGACGGCGGCGCCCGCGCCGACCACGCCCGCGGCGGCCTCGGCGCCGGCCGCCCCGCCCGTCGCCGCGCAGACCCCGCATCTGGTCAGCAATGTCTCCCACGGCGGCTCGGGCCATTACGGCGGGAACGGGGCGGGCTATCACGGCGGATCCGGGCTCACCGGAACGACTTTCAGCGGCGGGCTGGGCACGGGATCATCGGGCGGGCCGCCCGCGATCGCGGCGAGCGGCGATGTGAAGCAGTGGATCGCCCAGGCCAAGGAGATCCTCCTCCAAATGGGTTACCGCCCCGACCAGATCGATGAGAACGCCCTGGCGATCATCATCCAGGCCGAATCCGGCGGCGACCCCAATGCCATCAACCTGTGGGATTCCAACGCCTCGGCCGGACATCCCTCGAAGGGGTTGATGCAGACCATCGACAGCACCTTCAATTCGTATGCGGCGCCGGGCCATACCGATATCTGGAATCCGGTCGACAATATCGTCGCCGGCGCCCGGTACGCGCTCGACCGCTACGGCACGCTGCGGCATCCCGGCGTCGAATCGTTCGAGCAGACCGGGCACTACCAGGGTTACTGAGCGTCCGGAGACCCGCGAATCGCGTTGTCGCCCTTATTGTTTCCGCTGCCGATCCACCACGGCGACGAGCACGGGAGCCAGCCTCTGGAAGACGTCCTCGGTCGGGGTGGCGATGTGCGGGCGGGCGGAGAGCGTGACCAGTTCGCCGCGGTCCGCGGTCGTGGCCCGGACCAGGTGGTAGGTCCGGACGGTGCCGTCGGGATCGGTGTGCACCGACACCGGTAGGGGGCCGAGCGCGCCGCCGTCGATCTGGCCCAGGGGATCGTCCGCGGCGTCCACCCGCTTCGCCTCCTCGAGGTCCAGCTTCAGCTCGTAATCGGCTCCGCTCCAACGACATTGGTGCACGCCCCGGGCTGTCGCGGGGGCGGTGACCACGGCCTCGATGATCGCAGGGTCGACGGTGGCGCACGGATCGAGGCGGAGCACCGAGTCGCGGGCGGGATTCACCAGCGGCGGATTGGTCGCCAGCCGGTCCACGATCGCCCGCAACGTCGAATCCGCGAGCGCGCAATCGGATTCGCCCGAGACCGTCACCTCCACCGCCGACTGCGGTTCCGCGGGGGTGACGATCGCTCGGCCGCAGGTGGTCGCCGACGCCGTGGTGTCCAGCACCGCCAGGCCGCCCGCGGTGCCGGGGGTGGGGCGGGCGGCGGGGAAGTCGATCGGGGCGCCGACGCGGAGGGTGAGGTCGGCGCGGTCGGTGTGGGCGGCGCAGGTGGTGGTGTCGCGCGGTTCGGGGGTGGCGGGGTGCGGCAGGACGTCGGGGGTGAGGAGGGCGCAGGCGTCGACCAGGCGGAGGCGGTCGGGCGGGAGGTCGAGACGGGTGGGCGGCGGGGTGGCGGGATCGTGGTCGAGGAGGAGGGTTCCAGCGGTGAGGACGGCAGCCAGGGTGATGGCCGTGGCGGCGGCGAACAGGACGCGACGGCCGGAACGGCGTGGGGCTCGGGCTGATTCGAAGGGGGCGGGTTCGGCGCGGCGGTGCTCGGCCTCCCGCTGGGCCTGGGCGATGCGCTGGCGGACGGCGGGCGGCCAGACCGGGCGGGCGGCAATGCGGTCGGCGGCGTCGAGCAGTTGCCCGGGAGTGGGGCGATCGGCGGGAGTCTTGGCCAGACACGCCTCGACGATCTCGCGGGCGGATTCGGGGACGCCGGAGATGTCGGGGCGGGCGTGGACGACGTTGTAGAGCGTCTGGGGCGTCGACGCGCCGAGGAAGGGGCTGCGGCCGGTGGCGGCGAGGACCAGCAGGGCGCCGACCGCGAAAACGTCGCTGGCGGGGGTGAGTTCGCGGCCCTCGGCCTGTTCGGGGGACATGAACGCGGGCGAACCCACCAGGGCGCCGGTGCCGGTGAGCCGGGCGTCGAGGGTGAGCGCGCGGGCGATGCCGAAGTCGATCACGCGCGGGCCGTCGGCGGCGAGCAGGACATTGCCGGGTTTGAGGTCGCGGTGGATCACGCGGGCGCGGTGGATCTCCAGCAGGGCCCCGGCGAGACCCGCGGTGAGCAGGCGTAAGCCGCCGAGCGGCAACGGGCCGAACCGGTCGACGGCCGCGCGCAGCGACGGGCCCGCGACATAGCGCGCGGCGAGCCACGGTTCGGGGGCGTCGGGGTCGGCGTCCACGACCGCGGCGGTGTGCACCCCCGTAACCCGCTGCGACGCAAGCACTTCCATCCGGAAGCGGGCGCGGAACTCGGGGCGGCGGGCCAGATGCCGGTGGATCATCTTGACCGCGACCGGACGGCCGTCGGGGGCGCTGCCGAGCAGGACGCGGCCCATCGCGCCCTGGCCGATCACCGCGATCAGCCGATGCCTCCCGGCGCTGCGCGGATCGTGCGGCCCCAGCGGTTTCACCCCGTCACCCCTCCCCTATGACCGTCGACCTGGCCGGTGCGCGACATCTGGGGGATAGTACCGGCAGGGCCCGGAGCAGGCGGTCCGCAACAACGCAAATCGGGCATTGGCTACGCGTCAGTAGAGCGGACTGGACGTCACAGTGTGATGTAGGACCCGTAAAGTCGTGTCACAACAGCACGCACGAGAACGCGGCACACCGTGCAGCGCGAGGAGCACCAGTGTCACTCGATCAGCCACTCGCCCCGCTTCCCCAGGAGGGCATGGGCTTTGCCTCGGCGTGGCCCGTCCGGGCTGGTGATGTGGATCCCTACAACCGGCTGCGGTTCGACGCCGTGGCCCGTTATCTCCAGGACATCGCGGAAGAGGAGTTGCACGCCGGATTCTTCCATCGCACCGATCCGCAGTGGATCGTGCGCCGGACGGTCATCGACGTGGTGCGGCCGGTGCTGTGGCCGGACCGGGTCGAACTGCGGCGGTGGTGTTCGGCGATGTCGACCCGCTGGACGAATATGCGGGTCCGGATCACCAGCGCGAACGGCGGTCTCATCGAGACCGAGGGATTCTGGATCAATATCAACGAGATGACCGATCGGCCCACCCGGATCAGCGACGAGGGGCTGGCGCATCTGGCCCGCACCGCGACCGAGCACCGGCTGCGGTGGCGGCCCTGGCTGACCGATCCGACGCCGCCGGAGTCCGACACCGATCTGCCGTTCCCGGTGCGCGCCACCGACATCGACCAGTTCAACCACGTCAACAACGCCGCGTACTGGCAGGGCGTGGAGCACTACCTGGTCGACTTCCCGAAGCTGGTGGCCGGGCCGCACCGCGCGGTGATCGAGTACATCGCGCCGGTGCTGGCCCGCGAGCACATCAGCGTGCGCAGCCGGTACGAGCCCGGCGATCGCACCGGGCACCCCCTCTTACGCCTGTGGTTCGTGGTGGCGGGCACCACGACCACGGCCGTGCGGATCGGGCCGTTGCCGAGCTGATCCCGGCAACGGCCCGAACGCGCTACGGCCGCGCGGCCTTGAGCAGATCCTCGCGCGAGGTGAACTTGACGCGCGGACGCCCCCCGGATTTGCCCGCCGACCGCTCGGCGGTATCGATGGCCTTCCAGCCCTCCCGGCCGACCAGGTCCGGTTGCCGTTGTCCCAGTAGGGTTTTCAGCGCGGCGCGGTCACCCGACGGGGTGGCGAGGTGGCCCGAGGTGAAGTCGACCAGCAGGTGGTCGACGGTCTGCGCGGCGTCGACGCGGTTGGAGCCGATCACCCCGCGCGCCCCGCGCTTGATCCAGCCCGCGACGTAGACCCCGGTCAGCGGTTCGCCGTCGGCGAGCACCCGGCCGCCCTCGTTCGGGATGATCCCGGCGCGCTCGTCGAACGGCAGATCCGGAACCGGTTCGCCGCGATAGCCGATCGAGCGCAGCACCAGCGCGGCCGGGATGGTCTCGGTCCGGTCGGTGGTGCGGGCCACCAGCGTCCCGTCCTCGTCGGCCAGTTCGTTGTGCGCGAACTCGAGCGCCTCGACCCGGCCGTCGCCGGTGACCGCGGTGGGCGAGGCGAGGTAGCGGAAGACGATGCGCTTGTTCGCCGGATCCGGCGTCTTCGCCGCGTACTCCTGGGCCAGCTTGTACTTCAGTACCAGCGACGGTTCGGCGTCGGGATCGTCGAGCAGCGCCCGGCTGTGCGGATCGAGTTCCAGCTCGGCGGGATCGATGACGACGTCGACGCCCTTCAGGTAGCCCAGCGCGAGGAACTCCGACGAGGTGTAGGCGGCCTGCACCGGACCGCGCCGACCCAGCACCACGACCTCGCGAATGTTGCTCTGCCGCAAGGCGTCCAGGGCGTGATCGGCGATATCGGTCTTGGCCAGCTCGTCGGGGCTCAGGGTGAGCACGCGGGCCACGTCCAGGGCGACGTTGCCGTTGCCGACGATCACCGCCCGCTCGCCGGACAGGTCGAAGGTGCGCTCGGCGAAATCGGGATGGCCGTTGTACCAGGCCACGAACTCCGTCGCGGAATGGCTGCCCGGCAGCTCCTCGCCCGGCACGCCGAGGCGGCGATCGGTGGAGGCGCCCACCGCGTAGATCACCGCGTGGTGATGGGCCAGCAGCTCCTCGTGCGAGATGTGCTGTCCCACTTCGACATTGAGGTGGTATTGCAGCGTGTCGCGGCGGAAGGCGCTGTCGAACATGTTCGACACCGTCTTGGTGCCCGGATGATCCGGGGCCACCCCGGCGCGCACCAGCCCCCACGGGGTGGGCAGGCGGTCGAACATCTCGACCTCCACGTCGGCGCGCCGCAGCAGTTCGTCGGCGGCGTAGCAGGCGGCCGGGCCCGCGCCCACGATCGCCACCCGCAGCGTGCCCAGTTCCTTGGGCGGGCGCGCGGGGGTCACCAGCGGATCGAAGTTCGACTCGAGCGGATGCCGCTCGAAGTACCCGGCGTTGATCTCCCGGAACCGCGCGAGCGACGCGGTCAGATCGTCCTCGGAGAAGATGGCCTCCACCGGGCACGCGTCCACGCAGGCACCGCAGTCGATACAGGTATCGGGGTCGATGTAGAGCTGCTCGGTCGTCGCGAACTCGGGTTGCTCGGGAGTGGGACGAATGCAATCGACCGGGCACTCGGGTACGCAGCTGGCGTCGTTGCAACAGCGCTGCGTGATCACGTAGGCCATATCTCGCAGATCCTCGAAACATCTCGGTGGTACCCAAACCCGGTGGGCCAGGGCATGCCTCACAGCCATTTACGCACGGCGGCTGCTGTGACGCCACATTCAGTGTGCCTCGAGCGTGAGCTACATCTCCGCACGGCTGCCCGGTCCGGGGCCTGAGCGGGCTTACGGTGGTGCTCATGGCCCGGACCCTGATCTTGATGCGGCACGGCAAATCCGGTTATCCGCCGGGCGTCGCCGATCACGAACGACCGCTGGCGCCGCGCGGCGTCCGCGAGGCGGGACTGGCCGGGGACTGGCTGCGGGCGACCCAGCCGCCGATCGACGCCGTGCGCTGTTCGACCGCCGTGCGCACCCGCGAGACGCTCGCCGCCACGGGTGTCGAGGCGCCGATGATCTTCGAACCGGCGATCTACGAGGCGGTGCCGCGCACGCTGATCGAACTGGTCCGGCTCACCGAGCCCGAGGTGGCCACGCTGCTGGTGATCGGGCACGCGCCCGGAATGCCGCAGACCGCTTGGGAATTGGCGGCCGATCGGGACTCCGACGCGGCGACCGAACTCAGCCGCAAGTTCCCCACCTCCGCGCTGGCGGTGCTGGAATTCGATCGGCCGTGGGCGGACGTGGACACCGGAACGGGTGAACTGACCCGATTCCACGTCCCGCGCTAGCGGATCAGCCGGCCCCGGACCACCACGACCGCGCCGAGCAGGACCAGCACGATCAGGGCCACGAACCAGTTGGTCAGCCACCAGACCACGCCGAGCACGGCCAGGACCGGCAGCGCCGCGATGAGGGCGATGACGGGACTCTCGCGGACCGTCTCGAGGGCCGAACGCGCCCGGATCCGGTCGATCTCTTTTGCCATGCGTCAAGGGTAGGCCGGTCCGCGCCGACTTGCTCGGAGTCGACTCCAGGTGGGTACCGTGAGAGGGATTCGCGTGGAAGGTGGAGGCGATGAGCACCGTGACAACCGAACAGCCCGTCGACGACGGCTACGAACTGCCGCGCTACTCGATCGGCGAGGCCGCCGAGCGGTCCGGCCTGTCGCGCGACACACTGCGCTGGTACGAGCGGATCGGCCTGATGAACTACGTCGGCCGCGACGCCTCGGGCAAGCGCCGGTTCAGCGAGCGAGACCTGAACTGGCTGGACCTGATCGGCAAGCTGCGCTGCACCGGCATGTCGGTGGCCGACATGCTGCACTACGCGGAACTGGTCCGCGCCGGGGACGCCACGACGCCGCAGCGGCTCGAGATGTTCCGCAAGACGCGCGCCGAGGTGCTCTCCCGCATCGCGGAACTCCAGCAGACGCTCGGCGCGCTCGACCACAAGATCGCCATCTACGAGGCGAGAACCGTTGCCACCCGGTAACACTCGACACCGCCGAAAGTCAATGCTCGATGCGTAATTTCGACGCCTGGGCTCGTGGCGTCGGCGCGCTGGTGGGATACTCCATGGGTGCAGGGGCCCGACCATTCCGAGACGGATCGAGAGACGCCGACCGCCGACCCGAGTCCGGTCGTCGGGAGTTTCCGGTTCTATTTCGTCGGTCAGCGCTGGGAGTGGTCCGACGAGGTCGCCCGGATGCACGGCTACGAACCGGGGACGGTCGTGCCGACCACCGAACTGCTGCTCGCGCACAAACATCCCGACGATCGCGCGCACGTCCAGGATCTGCTCGACTACGCGCTGCACTCGGGTGAGTCCTTCTCCAGCCGCCACCGATTCATCGACACCCGCGGCGGCCTGCACAACGTGATCGTGGTGGCGGACCGCATGTTCGGCGAGTCGGGCGCGGTGATCGGCACGTCGGGCTACTACATCGACGTCACCGACACCCTCGCCGAGGAGCGGCAGGAGGTCCTGGACGAGACGCTGCCCGAGCTGTTCGAGTCGCGGGCGGTGATCGAGCAGGCCAAGGGCGTGCTGATGCGCATCTACCGGATCAACGCCGATCAGGCGTTCCGGATCCTGCGCTGGCGGTCCCAGGAGACCAATGTCAAGCTGCGCACGCTGGCCGCCCGGCTGATCGAGGAACTCGATCAGCTGCCGCCCGCGCCGCCCGCGGTGCAGAGCCGGTTCGATCATCTGCTGCTGACCGTGCACGAGCGGATTCGGCCCGAGCCCACCCCGGACGAGCAGGTGCGACCGACGTCGGCGGCGCGGCGGCCGTAATCTCTACTACGGCAGCGAACGGATCGAAGAACCAAGGCGGACTCAGGTGAGACGTTTGACGGTCGACCACGAGGTCGGTGTGGACGCGGTGATCGTGCGCGCCGCCGGCGACGTGGACATCAGCACCGTCGGGGTACTGGCCGAACAGCTGACCGAGGGGTTGCGGCTGGCGGCCGCCCACACCCGCCGACTACTCGTGCTCGATCTCCAGGAGGTCACCTACTTCGGCAGCGCCGGGCTCAACGCCGCGCTGGAATGTCACGTGCAGGGCCGCGAGACGGGCGTCACGGTCCGGCTGGTCGCCGACCACGCGCGCGTGCTGCGGCCGTTGCAGGTGACCAATCTCGACAGTGTGCTCGCGGTCTACCCGACCCTCGAGAAGGCGCTGCTGCCCGAGGATTCCGAGCACCGGCCGTGACCGGCGCGGCGGCGGGGCGCGACGCATCGGCGATCCCCGCCGATCTGGCCTCCGCGCTCGCGCTGGGCGGGGAGATGGGCCGCCGCCTCGCCGAATTCGATTGGGCCACACACCCGTTGGGGCCGCTGCACACCTGGCCCGCGGCGGTGCGGTCGATCATCGCGACGGCGCTGACCTCCCGGTTCCCCATCGTGCTGTGGCTCGGCGCGGAATCGCTGTACCAGTTCTACAACGACGCCTATCTGCCGATCGCCGGGGACAAGCATCCCGAGGCGCTGGGCCGGCCCGCGCGCGAGGTCTGGTACGACGTCTGGGATTCCATCGAACCGTTGATCTCGAGCGTGCTGCGCACCGGCGAGGCCACCTGGTCCGACGATCTGATGCTGCCGTTGCAGACCGGCGGGCGCGCCGAGGAGCGGTACTTCACCTTCAGCTACAGCCCGTTGTTCGGCGCGGACGGCGGCGTCGACGGCATCTTCTGCGCGGTGCGCGAGACCACCCAGCAGGTGCTCAGCGAACGCCGCCTGCACGCGCTGAACGCGGTGGCCGCCGCGGTGCTGGAGACCCGCACGATCGACGACGCGGTCCGGGCCGCGGTGTTCGCGTGCGCCAAACAACCCGCGGATGTGCCGTTCCTGGCCGTCTACGCGCAGGACGCCGACACGGGTGAGCCGCGCCTGCGCGGGGTGACCCCCGAGGTCGCCGACGCCGCCCCGGCGGCGCTGACGGCGCTCGTCGACTCCGATCCCGCCGGGTGGTCGCGGACCCGCGCCGAGACGGTCGAGCTGGGTCCCGAACTGACGGGCGCCGGCGGCGACGCGCTGGAACAGGCCCTGGTGCTCTCCCTGGGCGACGGGCCGGTGCGCGGGGCGGTGGTGCTGGGCCTGAATCCGCGTCGGCCGCTGGACGATCAGTACCGCGCCTTCTGCCGCCTGCTCACCGATCAGCTCGCCTCGGCCTTCGCGGCCGCGGTGTCCTACGAGCAGCAGCGGCAGCGCGCCGACGCGCTCGCCGAGATCGACCGGTCGAAGACGACCTTCCTCACCAATGTCAGCCACGAGTTCCGCACCCCGCTCACGTTGTTGCTGGGACCGCTCGACGACGCGCTCGCCGGGGCCGACGATGATCCGGTGCTGGTCGACAGGCTGACCACCGCGCGCCGCAATGCGGGCCGGTTGCTGCGGCTGGTCGACTCGCTGCTGGGCTTCGCCCGGGTGGAGGCCGGGCGCGCGACCGCCCATCCGGTGACCGTCGACGTGGGCGCGCTGACCGCGCAACTCGCGGAATCGTTCACCGAACTGTGCCGGCGGGCCGGGCTGGAACTGGTCGTCGACTGCGAGCCGGTGACGGCGGAGATCGACACCGCGATGTGGGAGACCGTGGTGCTGAACCTGCTGTCCAACGCGATCAAGTTCACCTTCGCCGGATCGATCGAGGTGCGGGTGTGGGCGGAACCGGACGGCAGCCGAATCACCGTGCGCGACACCGGAACCGGCATCTCCCGCGCCGACCTGGCCCGGCTGTTCGAACGGTTCTACCGGGCCGGGAACGCGCGCGGGCGCAGCGTCGAGGGCAGCGGCATCGGCCTGTCGCTCGCGCGCGGTCTGGTCGAGTTGCAGGGCGGGACCATCGAGGTCGACAGCGAACTCGGGCAGGGGACCACGGTGACCGTCCGGCTGCCCGCGGCCGCGAGCCCCGCGCTCGCCGAAGCCCCCGCGATCGATTCCGACAACCCCTACGTCACCGAGGCCGGGCAGTGGCTGAGCGATCTCGACACCGCGCCCCACCCGGACGACGACGGCCGCGAACTGGTCCTGATCGCCGACGACAACGCCGATATGCGCCGCCACCTGGATCGCGCGCTGTCCGGCCGGTGGCGCACGCTGCTGGTGGCCGACGGGGAGTCGGCGCTGCGGGCGGTCCGCGAACACCGGCCCGATGTGATCGTCGCCGACGTGATGATGCCCGGCATGGACGGCTTCCAATTGATCCGGGCCGTGCGCGCGGATCCGCTCACCGCCGCGACCCCGGTGCTCCTGCTCTCGGCGCGGGCGGGCGCGGAGGCGGCCGCCGACGGTTTCGCGCACGGCGCCGACGACTACCTGCCCAAGCCGTTCGGCTCGCGGGAGCTGATCGACCGGGTCGCGGCCCGGCTCGCGGCCGCGGCCCGGGAGAGCGCGCGACGCCGCCACCGCGACGCCGATGTGCTGCGCACGACCGCGCTGGCCCAGCTCGACGCCGCGTTGCAGGCCACCGACACCGCGAGCGAGATCCTCGCGACGCTGCTCGAGTCGAGCGTCGGGGTGGCCGAGGCCGAGGGGCTGGGCATCGCGACGCTCGAGGCCGAAACCGAGCGTGTCCGAATCGAATACGCCGGTGCCCTGCCCACCGAACTGCGCGACCGCTATCACGTGCTCGATCCGGACGCGCCGATGCCGGTCGCCGACGTGGTGCGCACCGGGCATTCGATGGTCGTGCCCGACACGCTGACCCTGGACGGCCGCTATCGGAACTTCGCCCGGGACGTGGCCGAGCACGTGCGCGCGCTCGCGGTGTACCCGCTGCGCGACGACGCGAGCCGGATCTTCGGGGCCCTCGTGCTGTTCTGGTCGCGCCCGCATCCGTTCGCCGCGACCGAACTCGACGTGCTCGCGCGCACCGCGGAGATGACCGAATCGGCGCTGGCCCGGCTGCGGGTGCTGCAACGCGAACACCGCATCGCCGTGGACTTCCAGGAGCATCTGCTCGATCTGGATCACCGTTCGACCGACGCGGTGGTGTCGGGGGTCTATCAGCCCGCCGGTGAGACGATGCGGGTGGGCGGCGACTGGTATCTGGTCTCGCCCCTGGATCAGCCCGGGCGCCTGGGCATTTCGGTTGGCGACGTGGTCGGGCACGGGCTGTCGGCGGCGATCGTGATGAGCCGCCTGCGCGCGGCCCTGGCGGCGGTCGCGCTGACCGCCGACGATTCGGCCGCGGTGCTCGACACCCTGGACCGGTACGCGGCGACGGTCTCGGGGGCCCGGTGCGCGACCGTCGCCTACGCGGTGCTCGACGCCACCCGCGGCACCCTCGACTACACCTGCGCCGGACACCCCTATCCCCTATTGGTCACCCCGGACGGCACCGCGCGCTACCTCACCGCGGGCCGTCGGCCGCCCGTCGCGGCGTGGGCGGGGCGCTGGGTGGAACATCCTGGGCACGAACAACTTCCGCCCGGCAGCCTGGTGCTGCTCTACACCGACGGGCTGATCGAGCGGCACGACGAGACGCTCGACGACGGCTTCGAGCGGCTGCGCGCGACCGTCGCCGACTGCGCCCGGCTGCCGGTGGGCAAGTTCTGCGACGAACTGGTCCGCCGGATGGCCCCGCCCGGCGGCTACACCGACGACGTCGCGCTGCTGGCCGTGCGGCCCACCCACATCGGCCCGAACAGCCTGACCACCGTCGTGCCCGCCGCGCCCGCGCACCTGCCCGCGCTGCGAGATCGCTTGCGGCAGTGGCTGATCGGGCTCGGCATCGCACCGCAGCGCCGCCACGACATCCTGTTGGCCGTCGGCGAGGCGGTCACCAACGCGGTCGAACACGGGGCCCGGCTGCACCCGCGCGACACCGTCGCGGTGGAGCTGTTCCGGCACGACCGGGGACTGACCGCGACGGTGAGCGACACCGGCCGCTGGTTCCGCGACTCCTCGGCCAGTCATCGCACCGCCCGGGGCGGGCGGGGCCTGCGGCTCATCAACGGGCTGGCCGAGCGCGTCGACACCGTCCGCACGGCGCGGGGCACTCGTATCACCCTGCGGTTCGACCTTCGGGCCGCAGCCGCACCCGACCCAGGGAACGGAGCCACACCATGACACGGGCCGCGTTCGAACTGCACACCGCCGGATTGACCGGGGCCCCACCCTCCGTCGCGGTGACCGGCGAGGTCGATGTCACCAACGCCGACGATTTCGCCGAATCCGTGGCGACGCTGCCGGGCGCGCGACCGCTGCTGCTGGAACTGAGCAACCTCGACTACCTCGACAGCGCGGGTTTCGCGGCCCTGGACCGGTTACTGGCCGACGAGGCCGTGGTCCTGGTGCTCGCGCCCGGCAGTCCCATCCACCGCGCGGCCGCACTGGTCGAGCTGCCGTTCCACGGCGACGCCGCCGCGGCCGCGCGCACGCTGTCCTGACCGCTCCCGCTAACCCAGCTGGATCGAGCGCTTGGCCAGGCCGTGCCAGAAGCCGTCGATCACGCTGCGGCGCACCGAGAGATCGGCCTCGCCCGCGCCGAGCGCGACGAACAGCGGGGCGAAGTGCTCGGTGCGCGGATGCGCGCGGCCGGCGGCGGGCGCGGTGTGCCGGAAGTTCAGCAGCGCGTCGACATCCCCGGCGGCGACGGCCCGCGCACCCCAGTCGTCGAACTCCCGCGACCAGCCCGGGGCCTCGTCCGCGGCGGCGTCGCGGCGCATCTCGCTCAGATTGTGGGTGAAGAAGCCGCTGCCGATGATCAGCACGCCCTCCTCGCGCAGCGGCGCGAGCCGACGGCCGAGATCGTAGAGGCCCACCGGATCCAGGGTGGGCATGGACAGTTGCAGCACGGGGACGTCGGCCGCGGGATACATCTCCACCAGCGGCACGTACGCGCCGTGATCGAGGCCGCGCTCGGGCGCCTCGTGCACGTTCGGGCCGAGCAGCGCGCGCACCTTCGCCGCCAGTTCCGGTGCGCCGGGCGCGGGATAGCGGACGGCGTAGTAGTGCTCCGGGAAGCCCCAGAAGTCGTAGGTCAGCGGCACCGTGGTGGTGGCGCCGAGGGTGACCGGGGCGTCCTCCCAGTGCGCCGAGACCACGAGAATGGCCGTGGGCCTGGGCAATTCGGCCGACCACTCGGCCAGTTGGCCCGGCCAGACCGGATCGTCGGCCAGCGGCGGCGCGCCGTGGCTCAGGTAGACGACCGGCATCCGTTCCCGAATCGCGCTGTGCGACATGATGTTTCCTCGTTCATCCGATCAGACGTATGGTGTGCCCGGTGTGCTCGGCCTTGGCGCGCAGATACCGCAGATTCGAGGCGGTGGCGTGCACCCCGGTGGGGACGGTGGCCCGCACCTCGATGCCGTGCGCGCGCAACTGCCGCGGCTTGTCCGGATTGTTGGTGAGCAGATCGACCGTGCCGACGCCCAGCGCGCTCAGCATCTGCGCCGCGGCGCGGTAGTCGCGGCCGTCCTCGGGCAGGCCCAGGGCGGTATTGGCCTGATAGGTGTCCAGGCCCCGGTCCTGGAGGGCGTAGGCGTCGAGCTTGTTGTACAACCCGATGTCGCGGCCCTCCTGCCGCAGGTACAGCAGCACGCCGCCGACCTCGCCGATGCGCCCGGCGGCCTCGCGCAGCTGCGCGCCGCAGTCGCAGCGCGCCGACCCGAACACGTCCCCGGTCAGGCATTCCGAATGCAGCCGGACCAGCGGCGTTCCCGTCGGCTCCCCGAGCAGCAGCGCGAGATGTTCGCGGCCGTCGCCGAGTCCGTCGAAGGTGACCGCCTCCGCGTCCGTCGAGTAGCCGTCACCGAAGGTGAGCGGGATGCGCACGCGGGTGCGGACCGTTGCCGTAACTGTCATGGCTGCTCCGAGGTCGGGGACGCTTCGTTCAAATTTGAACGGATGGCGTCCGGTCGATATTCCATCGGGAACAACCGGCGGTAACCTCGGCCCATGAGCGTTCCGCGCTGGCTGAGCGAAACCGAGCGCCGCGCGTGGCTGGCCTTCCTCGCGGCCGCGGGCCTGCTCGATCGGCGCCTCGACCAGCAGTTGGAACGCGACGCCGGGCTCTCGCACCTGCAATACGCGATCCTGGTCGAACTCGTCGCCGCGCCCGAGCACCGGTTGCGGATGAGCGATCTGGCCGCGACCCTGCTCGCGTCCAAGAGCAAACTCACCTATCAGATCGATCGGCTCGAGCACGCCGGTCTGGTGCGGCGGCATTCGTGTGCCACCGATATGCGCGCGGTCTACGCGGTGCTCACCGAGGCCGGGCAGCGCGCGCTGGAACGGGCGGCGCCCGGCCATGTGGCGACCGTGCGGGAATTGTTCATCGATGTGCTGACCCCCGAACAGATCTCGGCCCTCGCCGACGGATTGGGCGAGGTCGTGCGGCGGCTGCGCGACGAGCACTGAACGGATCCCGCCGCCCGGTTACGATGCCACCGCATATTGTCGGGTGATCAGGTATCGGAGAACTGAACCAATGACCGAGCAGGCCGTCTCAGCAGCCGTCGTCCGCAACGACGCGCAGCACCGCTACGAGGTGTGGTACGGCGACAAGCTGGCCGGATTCGCCGAGTACCGCGAACGCGACGACGACATCGCGTTCATCCACACCGAGGTCGACTCCGAATTCGGCGGTAAGGGTCTGGGCGGCGTCCTCGCCCGCAACGCGATCGACGACGCGGTGCGGCGCGGGAAGCCCATCGTGGCGCGCTGCGCGTTCATCAAGGGCTGGCTGGACAAGCATCCGGAATACGATGAACACGTGGTCGGCAAGGGCATCCAGCGATGAGCGACCTCGAGGTCGCACCGGACGCGGCGGTCTGCCGGGCCGCCGCGCCGCCGGGCCCGCGTGCGGAGTTCTACCCCGCGCGCGAGGTGCCGCTGGGCGGGGTGCGCGGCGTCACCGTGAAACGCGTACTGCCGCAACGTGATCTGCCGACCGTGGGCGCGTGGTGCTTCCTCGATCTGTTCGGTTCCACCGCGCCCCGCACCGAACTGCCCCCGAACATCGATCCGCATCCGCACATCGGGTTGCAGACGGTCACCTGGCCGTTCGAGGGACGGATCCGCCACCGCGACAGCGTCGGCTCCGATGTGGAGATCGAACCGGGCCAGCTCAACCTGATGACCTCCGGGCGCGGCATCGCGCATTCGGAGTACACCGTGCCGGGCGCGCCCGCGGGCCGGGGCCTCCAGTTCTGGATCGCGCTGCCCGAGGATCGGCGCGGCATCGAACCGCATTTCGAACAGCATCGCGACCTGCCCGAGCTGACGTCGCCGGGCCTGCGCGCCCGGGTGCTGCTCGGCACGCTGGCCGGGGTGAGTTCCCCGGCCGTGACCTACACCCCGCTCGTCGGCGCGGATCTCACCGTCGCGGCCGGGGCGGACGAAACCCTGCCGCTGACAACGGAATTCGAGTACGCGGTGCTGGTCGTCGACGGTGAGCTGACCGTCGCGGACACGCCCGTCACCCCGGGCCCGCTGCTGTATCTGGGCAGCGGCCGGGACACGCTGCGGCTGCGCAGCGCGGGCGGCGCGCACGCGGTGCTGCTCGGCGGGGAGCCGTTCGCCGAGGATCTGGTCATGTGGTGGAACTTCGTGGGGCGCGCCCACGACGAGATCGACGCCGCGCGCACCGCGTGGGAAACCCACGACACCAGCCGGTTCGGCGATATCGCCGGGCACACCCCCGCCCAGCGCATCCCCGCCCCGCCGTTGCCGAATCTGCGGCTGACACCGCGCCGCCGCCGCGTCGGCGGACCGCACCTATAGCTCGGCGGAGGTCTCCGTCGAATCCAGCAGCGACTGGGTGCCGATGACGCGCAGCAGATCCAGTTTGTCCTGCGCGTCGCCGCCCGGACGCGGGTAGAGGACCAGCACGCTCTGGGTGGCGTTGGGCGTGATCAGGGTCTCGCACACCAGATCCAGCAGGCCGACCTTCGGATGCTCGATGCGCTTGGTCTTCGAGATCCCCACGGCCACTTCGTGTTCGGTCCACAACCGCTCGAATTCCGGACTGGCCGAACGCAATCGGCTGACGAGCTCGGTCACGTCGGCGTCGCCCGCGCGCCGGGCGGCGGTGGCGCGCAACGCCGCGACGTGCTGGCGGGTCATGCGGGCGCGATCCTCCTCGGGAATGGCCGACTCCTCGCGCGGATGGGTGAACCAGCGCCACAGCAGATACCGATCCAGCCCGGTGTAGCGGGTGGCGTCGCCGGTGACCAGGACGTGCATCCGGTTCTGCGCCAGCACCTCGCCCAGATCCGAGACCACGCACGCCGGGGTGTCGTCGAGCTTGTGCAGCAGGTAGAGCAACCCCGGGCTGACGTGCCGGTTCCCGCCGCCGCGGGTGGGCGCGGGGTGGCCGCACAGGTGGAACAGGTGGTCGCGCTCGTCGTCGGTGAACCGCAGCGCCCGCGCCAGCGAACTCAGCACCTGAACAGACGGATTCGGGCCGCGGGCCTGTTCGAGCCGGGTGTAGTAGTCGGTCGACATGCCCGCGAGCAGGGCCACCTCGTCGCGCCGCAGACCGGGCGTCCGCCGCCGCGCGCCCGGCGGCAGACCCACGTCCGAGGGCTGCAACTGCTCGCGGCGGCGGCGCAGGAAATCGGCGAGTTCGGGGCGGTCCATCCCTCCACTGTGCCCGGCGCCGCCGGGCCGAACCAGGGATCGCCGGTCCCCCGATCGGCGGTCTCTGCCGGGTCCCCGGATCGGCGGGCAGGATTCCCGGTATGACGAACATCGAGAAAGTACGGCTCGGCACGACCGGACCCGAGGTGAGCCGCATCGCCCTGGGCGCGATGGGGATGTCGGGCAGCTACGGGCCCTCCGACGAGACCGAGTCCGCCGCGACGATCCACGCCGTCCTGGATTCGGGCGCGAACCTGATCGATACCGGCGACTTCTACGGTCACGGCCACAACGAGATGCTCATCCGCCGCGCGCTGGCCGATCGCAAGCGCGAGGACTATCTGCTCAGCGTGAAGTTCGGCGGCCTGCGCGCGCCCAACGGCGAATTCGTGGGCTTCGACTGCCGACCCGCGGCCGTGCGCAACTTCCTCGCGTACTCCCTGCAACGGCTGGGCGTCGACCACATCGACATCTACCGCCCGGCCCGCCTGGATCCGGCCGTGCCGATCGAGGACACCGTCGGCGCGATCGCGGACATGGTCGAGGCGGGGTACGTGCGCCACATCGGCCTGTCCGAGGTCGGCGCGGAGACGCTGCGCCGGGCCGCGGCCGTGCATCCCATCGTCGATCTACAGATCGAGTACGCGCTCGTCACCCGCGGCATCGAGCGGGAGATCCTGCCGACCGCGCGCGAACTGGGCATCGGCGTCACCGCCTACGGGGTGCTCTCGCGCGGTCTGCTGAGCGATTCGATCCGCGCCGGACAAGCCTTCGCGCCCACCGACTTCCGCGCGCACAGCCCCCGCTTCCAGGGCGAGAACCTGACCGCGAATCTGCGGCTGGTCGAGGAGTTGGGCGAGATCGCCGCCGCGCACGGGGTGAGCGTGGCCCAGTTGGCGATCGCCTGGGTCCTCTCCCGCGGCGACGACATCGTGCCCGTCGTCGGGGCGCGCCGACCCGAGCGCTGGGCCGAGGCCGTGGCGGCGCTCGACATCCGGCTCTCACCGGAGGATCTGGCGCGGATCGAGGCGGCGGTTCCGGCCGATCGGGTGGCCGGGGACCGGTACGCCGCACCGCAGATGGCCATGCTCGACAGCGAACGCTGAGGCCCGCGTCCGCTTTCCGCCACCGATCCCAGCAACACTTCTGCTCACGCCGCGCACCCGGTAGGTTCTTCCGAAAACACGCGGGGGCCGAAGTGAGAGAAGCGCGATGAGGATCACGAGAATGGTTGCGGCGGCGGCGCTCTGCGCGAGCGTGGTGGTGGGTTCCGCGGGCGTCGCGGCGGCCGCGCCGGAACCGGAGAACCGGCCGGCGCTCGCGGTGCGCGGGGACGACCGCGGCGTCGGCTACGAGGTCGCGCTCAGCGACGACAGCCGCTCGGCGGTCGGCACGCTCACCGCGGGCCGGTTCCTGGCCACCTGGGACGCGGAAACCGTTGCGGTGACCGATGATTCGGGCCACCTGCTGGCGAATCTGCCGCTGCGCTTCGATGTCGCGGGCACGCGGGTCGAACTCGCGCCCGTGATCGACGAGGCGGGACGGCGGCTGACCCTCACCCCCGTGGGGGAGAGCGCGGGCCCGCTGCGCGATATCGACGCCCAGCAGCGGCTGTTCGATATCGTGCAGCCGCACCTGGCCGCCGTGGGCACCGGGGCGGCGATCGGCGCGGCCCTCGGATTCGTGATCGGATTCCCGTTGGGGCTGTTCGTCCTCGACTTCATCACGGTGCCGATCACCACCGTGCTCGGCGGCGCGCTCGGGGCCGTCGCCGGGCTCTACGCCTCCGGCGGCCAGCCCGCCGTCGACGCCGCGACCGCGGCCCTCACCGAGATGGTCACCGGCGCGGGCGAATCACCGCGGTGAATTCGGCCGCGGCGACGCGCTTTCCGTCGCCGTCGGTGATGTCCACCGGGACGAGCAGTTCGATCGGCGTGCGGGCCCGGATCTCGGCCCGCATCCGATCCACCTGTGCCACACCGAGATCCGAGGTCGCCGCGAACGGCCCCGCGGAACCCTTGGCGCGCGCGAGATAGTCGATCCGGCCGTCGCGCGCCACGATGAAGGTCTCCCCCATCAGATCCACGATCCCGGAGACCGCCGCGCCCATGGCCGCGGTCTCGGCAAGGCCGAACAGCATGGCGGCGTGCAGATCCCCGTTGTGATTGAGGTGTTCCGGAGTCGGGGTCATCGTCACCACACTGCGCCCCGGCCCGTACCCCGCGCCCTCGATCCCCGCGAAGCGGATGAAGCCCAGCTTCTTGAAACCGGCCATCACCAGCTCACCCAGCGCCGCCGCGTCGGTCATTCGCCGCTCCCGTCCGAATTGAAACCTGTTCCAGTTTTTCATACCGGCTCGGCGCGGCGTTGTCCACGGCGGGCGGGATCCGGGAAATTCGGGCGGGATTCTGAAACGATCTCTAGTCAGAGCTTTCCGATTCTGACTAAGCTACGTTTCACTGCGCCGTAGCCGCAGCCCGAACCGGGTCCCCGACCCCCGAAGCCCCAGGAACACAGCATGCTCGCACTGATCGCCCTCATCGACTCCAACTCCGCCGGCACGGTGAACAGCACCAGCGTCTTCACCAACATCATGAACCTGTTCGTCTCCGGCTCCTCGGGCTCGACGACCCAGGGCGGCGGCATCTTCCACTGACCCCCGGGGCCCTCCCCCGATTTCGATGGAACCGCGGGGCGTTACGCTGCGTCCTACTGTTCGAGACCGAAATGTCCGATAGGTAGTCGGGAGGGGAGGGCACCGCCCTATGCGACGGATCCGCGCGTTCGGCTGGGCTGTGGTCACCTGTTGCGCGGTATCCGCGTGCGGCGGTGGGGATTCCGGTGAGCGGGCGACGGCCGCCGCGACCACGGCCACGCCCGCCCGGCCGTCGATCCGGGTATCCGTTCCGCCCGCCCCCGCGCAGACCGGGACGAAGCAGGTGCGGTTCGATCCGTGCGTGGAGATCGGCGACGAGGTGGTCGGCCGGTTGGGATTCGATCCGGGGACGCGGGAACGCGATTCCGGGGAGATGGCCACGGATCTGCTGACTTCCATCGGGTGCGATTTCAATCGGGTGGCGGTGGTGGACGGGGAGAAGATCATCACGGGCAGCGTCGCGCTGATCTCCTCGAACGACACCCTCGCGGAGATCCGAAGCGACAAGGCCCGAAACTTCCTCGGCGACGAGCCGATTCGCGGCCGCCCGGCCCTGGTGTACAGCACGCCCCAACTCCCGGGTATCTGCACGGCGAGCATGAGCGCTCCGGACGGCGTGTTCGAGGTCAACTTGATCGTGTTCCCCGGCCCGGTGCCGGTGCCGCCGCCCTGCGACGAGATCCGTTCGCTGGCCGAGGGATTCGCGGCCGCCCTCGACGGTAAGTAGCGGCGGTGGCACGTCTGATTCGATGGATTCGCGGTCGTGGGATCGCGTATCAGATCATCAAGATCATTCTGCTGCTCGTGGTGGCCGTCGCGACCGTCAGTGTCGCCGCGTGGATCGGCAACCCGCACACGAACCACGCGGGCGGCGGCGAACAGCGGCCGACCGCCTGGACGGCGCCGCCCGAGCGTTTCGGCACCACGGATCCGCCGTTGCCTTCCGGATTCCCCTCCATGGAGTTTCCGCCGCCGATGATCCAGGCCCCCAAGGGAAGTCCGCAGCCGGTACCCACGAGATACGGCCTCACCTACAGCGTGCCCGGGAACGCGGATTGGCGGCCGAGCAATACCATGGTGACGGGCTGGACGAATGAGGTCAGCCACGAGCGGATCGCCACCTTCGGCGCGGTGAGCGATTACGGCTACGGCTACTGCCGGGAGCACGACGGATCGGCGCTGGCCAATATCGGCGTCCACGGCAGAACCGGTGTGGACCTCGAGCAGGCGGCTCGGGAAGACGTGGACAAGGCGCGGCTGATCTTCTCCGACGAAACCGGCGGCCGCACACCGGAAGTCACCGTCGACGGTCCCGTTCGATTCACGATCTCCGGTCGACCGGCGATCAGGTTCACGGCGCGGCTTTCCGGTGTGCCACAGAAATATTCGTGTGATCCCACGCGGGTCGACTACGACATCATCGCCACTCCGGCCTATTCCTCCGCCGAAACGGCGGTGTTCATGATCGAGCATCACCTCGGTCTGCCGAAGTCCCTGAGCGACAAGGATATCGACGCGTTGATCGATTCACTGAGGAAGACGACGTAAGAACGAGGCAAGGGCATATCGAATGATCGAGGACTTCAAAGCGGACCCGAGGGAAATCGCCGGGCTCGGCAGGCTCGTCGCCGAGATCGGCGACGACATCAGCCGCGCGGCGACGTTCGTCGGACAGGAGGGCAGACCCGCCGAATGGCTGCGCGGACCGATCATCGATGACCTCCTGATGCCCCTGCACCAGGCCGCCGAATGCACCCAGCAGCGCATGGGCAGCATCGGCAGCACCACGAGTACGACCGGCGCCGAGCTGAACAAGGCGGCCTGGTTGTACTCGGACCAGGAGAAGAAGAACTACGACGCGCTCAACAATCACACGTTCCTCGGCCCGGTGGGTCCGGGCCGGCCGAACACCACGAGCGCCGATGTCGAGGCGCCCGGATTCACGGAGGCGTACTCCGAGGCGGCCTCCTACGCGAAGCCCGAAGAGTTCAAGTTGGAGAAACCGCAGGCCAACAAGGAGGACACCGTCGCGCTGATCGCCGAGGTCGCTCCCGTTCTCGGCGATATGAACGAGACGATCAAGAGCATCACGAGAACCGCCGGAAACGAGATAGATCCGCTGGGTAAATGCCTCGAGCCGATTCCGGGGAACTGGAACGAGGTGCGCCGGATCGGTGAGGCGTACAAGGCCGCGGGCAACGCGTTGGAATCCTCCGGTAAGAACCTCGAGGCCGGACTGTCCCGGATCGACCCCAAATGGGACGGCAAGGCGGCGCTCTCGTTCAACGATTGGGCGAACCGGCAGATCGCGGCGATGAAATGGGAGGGTCCGGTCGGCCGCGTCGTGAGCGATGTCCTCGGCGTGGTGGCCGACGAGATCCGCGGCGCGATCAAGACCGTGCTGCAGAAACTCTGGGGGATTCTCGAGAGTCAGATCGACTTCACCAGCGTCAAAGGCATTTTCAAGACGATCGGCAAGAAGATCCCGATCGTCGGGCAGGTCTACGAGATCGTGGATCTGGGCCGGAAACTGTTCACCATCGTCACCGAGGCCCTGAAACTGGTGAACCACATCCGGATCCTGGTCGACAAGGTCAACGCGCTCCTGGACTTCATCAAGGATCCGCTGAACAAACTGAAGGACAAGGCGCAGCAGAAGCTGGACGACACCATCGCACCGTTCAACGACGCGTTGGCGAAGGCGTCGAAGAAGGTGGCCGTCACCGCCGACCTCGCTCGGATAGCGCAGGTGAACTCCACGCTCGACAGACCGCAAGCGGGCTATGACGTCGGCTCCGGCACGACCCCCTGGGACGACGCGTGAGCCCGCGGTGGGGCCGCCGGGACGAGCCCGATCTCGACCCGACCGTCGAGGCCCTGGCCCGCGAGGTCATGAGCGCCGTCGACGACTTGCGCACGGCCCGAATCAGATTGGACGTCCTCGATGTCGACGCGCTGCTGCGCGAACCCACGATCGTCACCGAGGATTTCATGGCCGCCCTCGCCGATGCCGAGGCCGCCTCCCCGGCCCTGCGGGCCTATGCCGAGCGGGTGCGGGCGGGTGAATGTGGTTGGGCGGATATCGAATCGCTCGCGCGGCCGGTGCCGCCGGAGGTGGCGGAGTTGAAGGGCTCGCCGCGGTTCGTGTGGGTCTGGGAGGTGCGGGCCGCGCCGCCGGAGCCGCCGCGCGGGGGCCTCGGGGAGGGGGTGGTGGGGCCGAGCGACTGGCCCGACGACTTCGACGAGTATCCCGGGGACGAACCCTGGTGGTTGCGCTGAACAACGCTTCGGCCCCCGCTCCGGAATCGGAGCGGGGGCCGAATGTCGTTGTCTACCAGGTGGTTACCGGTAGTCGCTGAAGCCGTAGTCGTCCAGCGGCACCGCGGCACCCGTGGTCTGGCCGAAGCCGTCGGGGGTGTAGTAGGTGTCGTCGTAGGACGGGACGGCGTAGGCGGCCGCGCGGGCCTCCTCGGTGGGCTGAACCTGGATGTTGCGGTACCGGTTGATGCCGGTGCCCGCGGGGATCAGCTTGCCGATGATCACGTTCTCCTTCAGGCCGATCAGCTTGTCGGAGCGGCAGTTGATGGCCGCGTCCGTCAGCACTCGGGTGGTCTCCTGGAAGGAGGCCGCCGACAGCCAGGAATCCGTGGCCAGCGACGCCTTGGTGATACCCATCAGCACCGGGCGGCCGGCCGCGGGCTCGGCGCCCTCGGCCACCACGCGACGGTTCGACGCCTCGAACTCGGCGCGCTCGACCAGCGAACCGGGCAGGAACTCCGTCGCGCCCGAGTCGATGATCGTGACGCGACGCAGCATCTGGCGGACGATCACCTCGATGTGCTTGTCGTGGATGGACACACCCTGCGACCGGTAGACCTCCTGGACCTCGTGGACCAGGTGGACCTGCACCTGACGCGGACCCATGATGCGCAGCACCTCGTGCGGATCCGCCGAGCCCTCCAGCAGCTGCTGGCCGACCTCGACGTGGTCGCCGTCGGCGAGCAGGCGCTCGGAGCCGTCGTCGTGCTTGAACACCCGCAGCCGCTGCCGCTTCGACAGCTTGTCGTAGAGCACCTCCTCCGAACCGTCGTCCGGAATGATGGTGATCTTGTAGAAGCGGTCGTCGTCCTCGAGCCGCACCCGGCCCGAGACCTCCGCGATCGGGGCCTTGCCCTTGGGGACACGGGCCTCGAACAGCTCCTGCACGCGGGGCAGACCACCGGTGATGTCGTCACCGGCGACACCACCCTGGTGGAAGGTGCGCATGGTCAGCTGGGTGCCGGGCTCACCGATGGACTGGGCGGCGACGATGCCGACGGCCTCGCCGACGTCCACCAGCTTGCCGGTGGCCATCGAACGGCCGTAGCACATCGCGCAGACACCGGTCGCCGAGGTGCAGGTCAGCACCGACCGCACCTTGACCTCGGTGACGCCGGCCTCGAGCAGCGCGTCGATCGCCGGATCGCCGATGTCGTGGCCCTTCTCGACCACCACGTTGCCGTTCGCGTCGATGATGTCGATCGCCGCGGTCCGGGCGTAGGTGCTGGTCTCGACGTGCGGGTCGCGGATCAGCGTGCCGTCGGCCATCTTCTCCGCGATGCGGACGTTGATGCCGCGCTCGGTGCCGCAGTCCTCCTCGCGGACGATGACGTCCTGCGACACGTCCACCAGACGACGGGTCAGGTAACCCGAGTCGGCGGTGCGAAGCGCGGTGTCGGCCAAGCCCTTTCGCGCACCGTGGGTGTTGATGAAGTACTCCAGCACCGTCAGGCCCTCACGGAAGGAGGACTTGATCGGCCGCGGGATGAACTCACCCTTCGGGTTGGTCACCAGACCCTTCATGCCCGCGAGGGTACGGGTCTGGGTGAAGTTACCCGTGGCGCCCGAATCCACGATCGTGATGATCGGGTTGTCGGCCGGGTAGTGCGCGCGCAGCGCCTTACCGACCTCTTCGGTGGCCTCCTGCCAGATCTTGACCAGGGCGTTGTTGCGCTCCTGATGATCGAGCGCACCACGCTGGTACTTCTTCTCGATCTGATCCGACTGCGCCTCGTAGCGCTCCATGATCTCGGTCTTCTCCGGCGGCACCAGCACGTCGGACATGGAGACGGTGACACCGGACCGGGTGGCCCAGTAGAAACCGGCGTCCTTGAGCTTGTCGACGGTCTGCGCGACCACGATCATCGGGTAGCGCTCGGCCAGATCGTTGATGATCGCGGCCTGCCGCTTCTTCGGCATCTGCTCGTCGATGAACGCGTAGTCCGCGGGCAGCAGCTCGTTGAAGATGACCCGGCCCAGCGTGGTGATCGTGGTCCAGGCGTCGCCGCGCTGCCACCCGTCGGGGAACAGCTCGGCCTCGACGTTCTTCGGCGGGCGCTGATCGGTCAGGCGCACCTTGATCCGCGAGCGCACGGTCAGCTCGCCGCGGTCGACGGCCATCTGGGCCTCGGCCGGGGAGGAGTACACGCCGAACTCCGGCTCGTCCGCGGTGGCTTCGCGGTACTCGCCCTTGGCGCCCTCCTCCATGCGGGTCAGGTAGTACAGGCCGGTCACCATGTCCAGGCGGGGCATGGCCAGCGGGCGGCCCGACGCCGGGGACAGGATGTTGTTCGAGGACAGCATCAGGATGCGGGCCTCGGCCTGCGCCTCCGCGGACAGCGGCAGGTGCACGGCCATCTGGTCACCGTCGAAGTCGGCGTTGAACGCCTCACAGACCAGCGGGTGCAGCTGAATCGCCTTGCCCTCCACCAGAAGTGGTTCGAAGGCCTGGATACCCAGCCGGTGCAGGGTGGGCGCGCGGTTGAGCAGCACGGGGTGCTCGGCGATGACCTCTTCGAGGACGTCCCACACCTGCGGCCGCTGCCGCTCGACCATCCGCTTGGCGGACTTGATGTTCTGCGCGTGGTTCAGGTCGACCAGCCGCTTCATGACGAACGGCTTGAACAGCTCGAGCGCCATCAGCTTCGGCAGACCGCACTGGTGCAGCTTCAGCTGGGGACCGACGACGATGACGGAACGGCCGGAGTAATCGACGCGCTTGCCGAGCAGGTTCTGACGGAAGCGACCCTGCTTGCCCTTGAGCAGATCCGACAGCGACTTCAGCGGACGGTTGCCCGGTCCGGTGACCGGACGGCCGCGGCGGCCGTTGTCGAACAGGGCGTCCACCGACTCCTGCAGCATCCGCTTCTCGTTGTTGACGATGATCTCGGGCGCGCCCAGATCGATCAGTCGCTTGAGGCGGTTGTTGCGGTTGATGACGCGGCGGTACAGGTCGTTCAGGTCGGAGGTCGCGAAGCGGCCACCGTCGAGCTGCACCATCGGGCGCAGTTCCGGCGGGATCACCGGGACGGCGTCGAGGACCATGCCCATCGGCGAGTTGCCGTTGGTCTGGAACGCGGCGACGACCTTCAGGCGCTTGAGGGCGCGAAGCTTCTTCTGGCCCTTGCCCGTTCGGATGGTCTCGCGCAGGTTCTCGGCCTCGGCCTCGATGTCGAAGTTCTCCATGAGCTTCTGGATCGCCTCGGCACCCATGGCACCGGTGAAGTACTCGCCGTAGCGGTCCTGCAGCTCGCGGTAGAGGACCTCGTCCACGATCAGCTGCTTGGGAGCCAGCTTGGTGAAGGTGGTCCAGATCTCGTCGAGCCGGTCCAGCTCGCGCTGGGCGCGGTCGCGCAGCTGACGCATCTCGCGCTCGCCGCCGTCCTTGACCTTGCGGCGCACATCGGACTTCGCGCCCTCGGCCTCGAGCTCGGCCAGGTCGGCCTCGAGCTTCTGGGCGCGGGCCTCGAGATCGGCGTCGCGCTGATCGGCGACGGCCTTCTTCTCGACCTCCATCTCCGCCTCGAGGGTGGAGAGTTCGTTGTGGCGCAGCTCGTCGTCGACGGTGGTGATGACGTAGGCGGCGAAGTAGATGATCTTCTCGAGATCCTTCGGCGCCAGGTCCAGCAGGTAGCCCAGGCGCGACGGGACGCCCTTGAAGTACCAGATGTGGGTGACCGGCGCGGCCAGCTCGATGTGGCCCATCCGCTCACGCCGCACCTTGGCACGGGTCACCTCGACGCCGCAGCGCTCGCAGATGATGCCCTTGAAGCGCACGCGCTTGTACTTGCCGCAGTAGCACTCCCAGTCCCGGGTGGGACCGAAGATCTTCTCGCAGAACAAGCCGTCCTTCTCCGGCTTGAGCGTGCGGTAGTTGATGGTCTCCGGCTTCTTGACCTCACCGTAGGACCAGTTACGGATGTCTTCGGCGGTGGCCAGGCCGATCCGGAGTTCATCGAAGAAGTTGACGTCTAGCACGTAACTTCCTTTCCCCTGTTCGGGTTGAGTTTCGAGCAAAATTCGCTAGTCATCAGCTCACTGCGCCAGATCGTCGACCGTCGCAGCCTCGTTGCGGGACAGGTTGATTCCCAGGTTCGCCGCGGCGCGCTCGAGGTCCTCGTCCTCGCCCTCGCGCAGTTCGATCGCGGCGCCGTCGGACGACAGCACCTCGACGTTCAGGCACAGGGACTGGAGTTCCTTGAGCAACACCTTGAACGACTCCGGAATGCCCGGCTCGGGGATGTTCTCGCCCTTGACGATCGCCTCGTACACCTTCACGCGGCCGACCACGTCGTCGGACTTGATGGTGAGCAGTTCCTGCAGGGTGTAGGCGGCGCCGTAGGCCTGCATGGCCCAGCACTCCATCTCGCCGAAGCGCTGACCACCGAACTGCGCCTTACCGCCCAGCGGCTGCTGGGTGATCATCGAGTACGGACCGGTCGAGCGCGCGTGGATCTTGTCGTCGACCAGGTGGTGCAGCTTCAGGATGTACATGTAGCCCACGGCCACCGGGTACGGGAACGGCTCGCCGGAGCGGCCGTCGAACAGCACGGCCTTACCGTCGGAGTTGACCATCGTCTCGCCGTCGCGGTTGGGCAGCGTCGAGCCGAGCAGGCCGGTGAGCTCCTCCTCCTGGGCGCCGTCGAACACCGGGGTGGCGATATTGGTGTCGGCGGGCTGGCCGATCATCTCCTCGGGCAGGTTCTTCGCCCACTCGGGCTCGCCCTCGACCTGCCAGCCGCTCTTGGCGATCCACCCGAGGTGGGTCTCCAGGATCTGGCCGATGTTCATACGACGCGGCACACCATGGGTGTTCAAGATGATGTCGACCGGGGTCCCGTCGGGCAGGAACGGCATATCCTCCTTGGCGAGGATCTTGCCGATCACACCCTTGTTGCCGTGGCGACCGGCGAGCTTGTCGCCGTCCTGGATCTTGCGCTTCTGCGCCACATACACCCGGACCAGCTCGTTCACGCCCGG
Organism: Nocardia sp. NPDC004068; assembly: GCF_042874315.1. Lineage (NCBI taxonomy): Bacteria > Bacillati > Actinomycetota > Actinomycetes > Mycobacteriales > Nocardiaceae > Nocardia > Nocardia sp. NPDC004068. Next base: position 187,590 of record NZ_JBIAMW010000004.1, on the reverse strand, counting down.
CGGCAGATCGTCGTCGTCCTCGCGGGAGAACACGCGGATACCGATCACCTTGCCGGACTCACCGTGGGGCACCTTCAACGAGGTGTCGCGGACCTCGCGGGCCTTCTCACCGAAGATCGCCCGCAGCAACCGCTCCTCCGGCGTCAGCTCGGTCTCACCCTTCGGGGTCACCTTGCCCACCAGGATGTCACCGTCACGAACCTCCGCACCGATACGCACGATGCCGCGCTCGTCCAGATCGGCGAGCACCTCATCGGACACATTCGGGATATCGCGAGTGATCTCCTCCGCACCCAACTTCGTGTCCCGGGCGTCGATCTCGTGCTCCTCGATATGGATCGAGGTCAGCACATCCTCCTCCACGAGACGCTGCGACAGGATGATCGCGTCCTCGTAGTTGTGACCCTCCCACGGCATCACCGCGACGAGCAGGTTCTTACCCAGGGCCATCTCACCGTTCTCGGTGCACGGACCGTCGGCGAGAACCTGACCCTTCTCCACCCGCTGACCCTCGTCCACGATCGGACGCTGATTCGCGCAGGTGCCCTGGTTCGACCGCGCGAACTTCCGCAACCGGTAACTGCGCCGCGTGCCGTCGTCGTGCATGACGGTGATGTAGTCGGCCGAAACCTCTTCCACCACACCGGGTTTGTCGTTCACGACCACGTCACCGGCGTCGACCGCGGCGCGCAGTTCCATGCCGGTGCCGACGAGCGGCGACTCGGAACGGATCAGCGGCACGGCCTGGCGCTGCATGTTCGCGCCCATGAGCGCGCGGTTGGCGTCGTCGTGCTCGAGGAACGGGATCATGGCGGTCGCGACCGAAACCATCTGGCGCGGCGAGACATCCATGTAGTCGACGTCCTTGGCCGGGACGTACTCCATCTCCTCGTTGCCGCGGCGGGCCAGGACCCGGTCCTCGACGAAGGTGCCGTCCCGCTCCACCGGCGAGTTCGCCTGGGCGCGGATGTGACGGTCCTCCTCGTCGGCGGTCAGGTACACGACCTCGTCGGTGACCCGGCCGTCGACGACCTTGCGGTACGGGGTCTCGATGAACCCGAACGGGTTGACCCGCGCGTACACCGACAGCGAGCCGATCAGGCCGATGTTCGGGCCTTCCGGGGTCTCGATCGGGCACATGCGGCCGTAGTGCGAGGGGTGCACGTCGCGGACCTCGAGGCCCGCGCGCTCACGGGACAGACCGCCCGGGCCCAGCGCCGAGAGGCGGCGCTTGTGGGTCAGACCCGACAGCGGGTTGTTCTGGTCCATGAACTGCGACAGCTGCGAGGTGCCGAAGAACTCCTTGATCGCCGCCACCACGGGCCGGATGTTGATCAGGGTCTGCGGGGTGATCGCCTCGACGTCCTGGGTCGTCATGCGTTCGCGCACAACGCGTTCCATGCGCGAGAGGCCGACGCGGATCTGGTTCTGGATCAGCTCGCCGACCGTGCGCAGGCGACGGTTGCCGAAGTGGTCGATGTCGTCGACCTCGACGGGCACCTCCACGCCGCCGGGGGCGGTCATCTCCTTGTCGCCCTGATGCAGGCGGACCAGGTACTCGATGGTGGTGATGATGTCGTCGCGGGTCAGCACCGAACCGGTGATCGGCTCGCCCGGGTTCAGGCCGAGCTTCTTGTTGACCTTGTAGCGGCCGACGCGCGCGAGGTCGTAGCGCTTCTCCTTGAAGAACAGGTTCTCCAGCAGGGTCTGCGCGGACTCCTTGGTCGGCGGCTCGCCCGGACGCAGCTTGCGGTAGATGTCCAGCAGCGCCTCGTCCTGACCGGCGGTGTTGTCCTTCTCCAGGGTCGACATCATGATCTCGGAGAAGGAGAAGCGCTCGACGATCTCCTCGGTGGTCATGCCCAGCGCCTTGAGCAGCACGGTGACCGGCTGGCGGCGCTTGCGGTCGATGCGGACGCCGACGGTGTCGCGCTTGTCCACGTCGAACTCGAGCCACGCCCCGCGGCTCGGGATCACGCGCACGCTGTGCAGGGTCTTCTCGGTGCCCTTGTCGATGGTCTCGTCGAAGTAGACGCCCGGCGAGCGGACCAGCTGGGAGACGACGACACGCTCGGTGCCGTTGATGATGAACGTGCCCTTGTCGGTCATCATCGGGAAGTCACCCATGAAGACCGTCTGGGACTTGATCTCACCCGTGTTGTTGTTGATGAACTCCGCGGTGACGAACAGCGGCGCCGCGTAGGTCATGTCCTTGTCCTTGCACTCCTCGATGGAGGCCTTGACCTCTTCGAAGCGCGGATCGGAGAAGGACAGGGACATCGATCCCGAGAAGTCCTCGATCGGCGAGAGCTCCTCGAGCACCTCCTCGAGCCCGCCGAACGGGTTGACGTCGCCGCGGGCGATCGCCTTCTCCCGCCAATCCGGCGAACCGATCAGCCAGGCGAACGAATCGGTCTGTAGATCGAGAAGACCCGGAACCTCGAGAGGCTCACGGATCTTCGCGAAAGACACCCGCTTCGGGGCTCCGGGGATACCGGCCTTGGTCTGGGTGGAGACTGCCAAGATGCGTCCTTCCAGCACCTCACGCGCGTCGCGTGGTGGTCCGCGACCGTCGCTTGTCTTTGCTACTTGGAGATTCCCGCTGGTAGCACCCCAGAACGAACCCCAAACAGCAAAAGACGGAAGTAACACCTCGGCGGTGGAACTTTCGTAGTGTGATCGAGGTATGGACAGAGGGCAGCCAGCGCAACGTCCAAACCTACACCCCTGAAGAGAGGGTGTCAAAGTACCACCCGAGCCGAGTTCCAAACAGTTGGCGCGCCGGACCCGTTTCCGCTGGCTGCGTGCGGGCTCGTCGGCTGCGTCTCAACCGGGGCACTCGACCCTGTGACAGCTGCCGCTGTTGTGAATAGCGTGACTGGTCGGACGACACTCGTCAAGTGGCGGGGCCGCGAAAACGGGCACGAGATCGCCTGTGGCGCTGGTAGATCTCCCGCTGACCTCAGCGATCGGGGAGATCGCTGGCGAGCCAGCGGTCGCCCACCTTCGTCAATCGGACCAAGATCGGACCCGTGGCGCTCTGCTGCACGGCGCCGTCCTTGGTCAGTCCGACGGTCATGTTCGCGATGACCTCGGCGTTGTCTTTGGTGAGGAAAGTCACACCGATGGGGTCGGTACGGATGTCGGCCTTGGTGCCGGTCTGCTGGACGGCCTGCACCACGGTGTCGAGATATTTGTCCGAATCGGCGAGCGCCTTGCCGGTCAGGACCTTCTTGGCGGCGTCCTTGTAGCCGCCCAGATTCGCGGCGTCGGTGCCGTAGACCGTGGCGAGCACCTGCGCGGTCGCGGCCTTGACCTGTTCGGTCTCGGCATTGTCGAGGAAGGCGCGATTCGCGTCGTCCACACCCGGCCGGAACGCGGCCGTCACCGCGACCGCGGCCAGCAGCAACGCGGCGACCGCCAGCAGGATCGCGGGCCGCCAGCGCGACGTGGCCCGCGTCCGGTCCCGTGTCGGCAGCCGCCACGCCCGCGCGCCCGCGGACCGGTCGGCGGGCGGACGCTGGACGGATCGGCGCTGTTCGGCCGGACCCGGACGCCCCGCCACCCGGCGGGTGGCGGTCTTCTTCGCGGGCGTCTTCGCGGCCGGGCGGCGGCGCGAGACGCGATTGATCGGTCGGCGGGATTCCGTCATGGTGGCCTCCTACGGTCCCGGCGTCGGGGTGGGCGCGGGCGTCGTGGACGGCGCGGGCTGGGCGCCGGGCTGGGGCGCCGGGGCGGCCGCGTCGAGCGAGACCGGTTCGGCGACGGTCTGGACCTGTTCGGCCTTCCACACGTCCCCGGTCTTCACCATGTCGATCGCCCAGGTGAAACGCAGTCGCTCCGAGGGCTTTCCGGGACCGGCGGAATCCACCTCCAGCACGACCAGCGTCGAGGCGTGGTCGCGTTCGCTGTTCAGCTGGGTGAGCGCGGCGTTGAGCACCTTCGAGGTCGAGTTCACCCCGCCCGCGACGGCCCGCTGCTTCATCTGGTCCTTGTTCTTGTCGGCGGTGTCGAGCAGATCGCCGGTCATCGACGAGCGGGCGGTGCCCAGCGACCCGTCGACGTCGTCGAGTTTCAGGGTGGTGATGTTCACCGCCGCCTGCCGCGCCCCGTCGAGGGCGGCGTCCCGGGCGGCCGCGCGCGGGCCGTCGGTGAACCAGGCCGCGCGCGCCCAGCCGAATCCGAACCACAGCGCGGCCACCAGGGCCACGGCGGCGGCGACCGCCGCGACGGCGGTCAGCACCGTCGGCAGCCGGGATGCCGACGATTCGCCGGACGGGACCGGCTGGGTCGGCGCGGGCGGCGTAGCGGTATCGGGATCGGAACTCACAGCGTCACCCTAACGTCGTCGTCTCCGCCGTCGAATCGGCCCTTCCCGCTGCTCACCGCTTCGGGGTCACGCCCATGAGGGTCGCCAGCTGCACGGCCACCGGGGACAGGTCGAGCCGGTCCGGATCGGTCTTGGGCTTGCCGTCCCAGGGTTGCGGGATGCTCGGATCGGCCAGTTCGGCCCGCGCCCCGCCGCGCACGGCGGTCGGATTGCCTTGCGGCACAGTGCATTGCGCGTTCAGGTTGAGCGGGAAGTCGTCGCGGGTGTCGTCGAAGTCCGGGTTCTGCGCCTTCATCTGCTGGAGGAGCTGTTTCGTGCCCTCGTAACCCTGAGTGCAGGCGGGCGGATTGTTGGTCTCTAGCACCAGCCCGAAGTGCGTGGTGCCGTCGCCCGGCGCGGTCGCCGAACCGCCCCACGACAGGATCGGCAGCATCTGCAACAGCGGTTTGAGCGCGTAGTACTTCGGCGACACCGACAGCAGCAGCGCGCGCAGATTCGCCAGATCCTTGGTCAGCGGATCGGCGCTCTGATCCAGCAGGGCGTCGATCGCGCGGCCCGCGTCGGTGCCGGTGCCGATCAACCGCCGCAGATCGGGGTCGTTGGCCTTCAGTTGCAGGCTGAGCCGGTCCAGGCCCTCGCTGAACTGCCGGATGGCCCCGGACTGGTCGGCCTGGGTGCCGAGCACCACCTGGGCGTCGCGGATCAGATCGACCGTCGGCCGCAACGCCTCGACGCCGGTGGCGCTGAACTTGTTCAGCGAGTCCAGCAGCACGCGCAGATTGTCGCCTTGGCCGTCGAACGCCTTGCCGAGTTCGGTGACCGTGGTCGACAGCGCCTGTAGATCGGTCGTGGACGCGAAGTGGTCGACGCTGGCCAGCAGGTCCTCCACCCGGATCGGGGTCTCCGCGCCGTCGATGACCGAACCGTCGCGCAGATACGGCCCGCCCGCGCGGTCCGGTTCCAGATCCACGTACTGCTCGCCGATCGCGGATCGGTTGGCCACCACGGCCTTCGCGCTCGCGGGCACCTTCGGCTTGCCCGAATCGAGTTCGAGGTCGATGAGCACGCCGTCGGGGGTGATGTCCATGGAGTTCACCCGGCCCACCGCCACGCCGCGATAGGTGACCTCGGCGCCCTTGGACAGATTGCCGGTCTCCTTGGCCCGCACGGTGACCCGGTACTGGCCGAAACCGAGCATGTGGTCCAGGTGGACGTAACGCGCGCCGACGTACACGACGCCGAGCACCGCGATCACCGCGAACGCGATGAGCTGGATACGGACGAGGCGACTCACGGGTGACCACCCACTCCCAACTGGTCGAGGATCGCCCCGAGCGGATTGTTCGGCGCGGGCGCGGGCGCGGCCACGGCCGCGGGCAGCGGCAGCAACGACACCGTCGGCCAGCCCGGACGCGGCCCGTTGCCGCCCACCCACGGATTCGACGGATCCACATTGATCGGCGGGGTGGTCTGGATGAACACCGGATCCGGTTTGCCCACACCGAGATTGGACAGCGTCTCGGCGATCTGCAGATCCACCACCAGGAACGTGTTGACCTGCCCGCCGATGGCCGCGTCGATCGAGGCGTCGGGGAACGGATAGGTCGGGATGAGCGGCAGCGCGGTCACCAGATCCGGTGCCGCCCGGCCCAATTCCTGCAAGGTGGGCCGCAGCGATTGCAGATCCCGGATCAGGTTCTCCTTGGAGTGGTCGAGCACGTCCATGCCCGCCTGACCGAGCCGGTCCAGTTGCTGCAGCAGCCCGATCAGCTGCGGCCGCTGCTCGTCGAGGATCTTGATACCCGCGGGCAGTTCGTCGAGGATCTTGCCGATCTGCTCGGTCTGCTGGCCCACCCGGCTCGACAGCGTGCCGAGCCCGTCGAGCGCGCGCTGGATGTCGTCGACCTGTTTGTTCAGTCCGTCGATGAGGGTGTCGGCCTGGTCGAGCAGCGAGCGGGCCTTGTTCTCCCGCCCGGCCAGCGCCTTGTTCAGCTCGACCACGATCGGCTGCAACTGCGCCACGCCGCCGCCGTTGAGCAGCAGCGACAGCGCGCCGAGGACCTGTTCGACCTCGGTCGCGTGCCGGGTGCGCTCGACCGGGATGACCGCCCCGTCGGTGAGCCGTTCGGGCGCGGGATCCTGTGCGGGAGCGGACAATTCGATGAACTTCTCGCCCAGCAGATTGGACTGCTTCACCTCGGCGTGCGCGTTGGCGGGCAGTTTCACCGACGCGTTGACGAGGGTGTGCACGCTGGCGGTCCAGCCGTCCGGCGCGACATCGATCTTGTCGACCCGGCCGACCGGCACGCCCTCGACCTTGACCGCGGACTGCGGCACCAGATCCAGCACGTCGTCGAAGCGGACGTCGATGTGCAGCGGATGATCGCCGGTGTCGGCGCCGCCGGGCAGCGGCACGCTGTACATGCCGTCCGACGAACACGCCGTCACCAACGCGGCGCACAGCCCGAACGCGGTGCCGCCCAACGCGATTCGCGCGGTACGTGTCATCGCTGCCCACCTTCCTGCTGCGAGGGCGGCAGCTGGTTCGACGGCGTGCCGGGCACGGTGCCCGGAACCGGCGCGCGCTGCTCGTTGTCACCGGAGAGGATGCCGAACGGCAGGATCAGCGTCGGGGTCTTCACCCCGGCGGTGATCTGGTCGGTGATCGCCTGGCAGTGGTCGAGGAGCGGCCGCATCTGCCGTCCGAGCGCGTCGAACTGCGGATCGCCGGGGCGCAGCTTGCTCAGATCCAGCATCTTGCAGATCACGCCGAACGGATCCTGGAGATCGGGGAAGTTCGGCCGCATGTCGAGGGTGCCGGTCTCGCCGTTGTGCGCGTTGATCAGGTTGCTCAGTGCGACCGGCAGCACCGGCAGCGCGCGGGCCAGATCGTCGCGCTGGTCGGCGAGGGTCTTGGTGAGCTTGGTCAGCGCCTCGGCGTTCTGGGCGACCAGATCCCGGTTGTCGTCGATGAACCGGGCCACATCGCCCAGCGCGATCGACAGCAGGTTCAGCGCCTGCCCGAGATCTTGCCGCTCACCGGCGAGGAAGGTCGCGAGATCGGCCAGCTGCGTATTGAATTCGCGCACCTGGGCGTCGTTCTCGGCCAGCGTGTGCACGAAGACCTGGAGGTTCTTGATGGTGTCGAAGATGTCGCCGCGCGAATCCGACAGGTACCGCGCCGCGTGCGAGAGCTGGGTGAACGAATTGGCCAGCGCCTCACCGTTACCCGCGAGATTCGCCGCCGACGAGCGCACCAGGTCGTTGACCGCCCCGTCCTTGTTCGCGCCATCGGGGCCGAGGGCGTCCGACAGCTGGGCGATGCTCTTGTAGAGCCGGTCCACCTCGACCGGGGTCGCGGTGCGCTCCTTGGGAATCGTGGCCTCGCGGGGCATCTTCGGCCCGCCCCGATAGACCGGGGTGAGCTGGATGAACCGGTCCGACACCACCGACGGGGTGATCTGCGCGGCCTTGGCGTCGGCCGGGATGTCGTACTTCCGGTCGACCGACATCGTGACCTTCACCTGATCACCCTGCGGCACAACCGAATCCACCGAACCGACCGGCACGCCCAGGATGCGGACGTCGGATCCGGTGTAGATGCCGATCGACTTGTCGAAGTACGCGGTGATCTTCGTGGTGTTGAAATGGTCGAACAGCCACCACAACACGCCCGCGAGCACGACCGCGGCCGCGGCCACCAGCGCGATGGAAACCTTGGCGGTGCGTCCCATCAGTTGCCTCCCAGGGTCCGGACCGGCGGGCGAGCACCCGGGATCTCCGGCAGCGCGGGCGGGATCAGATTCGTGATCACCGCGTCGAACCAGCGGCCGCTGCCCAGCACGTTGGCGTAGATGTTGTAGAAGGGCGCGGCCAGGGTCAGCGTCCTGGAGATGTTCTGCTGGTTGTCGTTGAGCAGGTCGATGGACTTCTTCAGATTGGTCAGCGCCGGGCCGATCTGCTGCTCGTTGTCGTGCACGAGCGCGGTCAGCTCGGCCGCCACCGACTTCGCGCCGGTGAGCAGCTGTTGGATGGCCTGCTGGCGGACGTTCAGCTCGGTCAGCAGCTGGCCGCCGTTGGCGAGCAGCTTCTCGAATTCGGCGTTGCGGTCGGCCAGCACCTTGGTCGTCTTGCTGGTCGCCGCGAACAGCTGCTTGAGCTGTTCGTCGCGCTTGGCGAGGGTCTCCGACAGCCGGGCCACGCCGTCGATCGAGCCGCGGATCTCCGGCGGAGTGCCCGAGAACGCGTCGGACAGCACGCGGAAGCTGGTGGCCAGCTGCGCGGTGTCGGTCTGCTGGATCTGCTTGGCGGCGTCGCTGAACGCGTCCACCACGTCGTACGGAGACACCGTGCGGGACAACGGAATCGGATGACCCGGGTCGGCGGCCTTGCTTCCCTTGGGATCCAGTGCCAGATACTTCTGCCCGAGCAGGGTCTTGATCTGGATGGACGCGGTGGTCTGATCGCCCACCCAGGCGTCGCGCGCGCGGAAGGTGACCAGTACGTGGTCACCGGCGAGGCTCACGTCCGAGACGTCGCCGACCTTCACCCCCGCGATGCGGACCTCGTTGCCCTTCTTCAGCCCGGCCGCCTCGGAGAACTCGGCGGTGTACCGGATCCCGGCCCCGATGATCGGCAGTTTGTCGACCGAGAACGCCGACATCGTGACCAACAGGACCAGCAGCAGGCCGAGCCCGCCCATGAACGCCGGGCTGCGCTTGCCGAACATGCCGCGTTCGTCCATCAGCGACCACCCTTCCCATGGCAGCGCGGCGCGGGGTTGGTGTAGACGGGCTGATTCACCGTCGGCAGCCCCGCGGGCACGTTGAGGTCCGGGGTCTTGCGCGGATCCCCCGGCCCGGCGACGACGTCGATGCCGCACAGATAGAACTGGAACCAGGAACCGTAGCTGCCGGCCCGCGCCAGCTTCTCCATCTTGATCGGCAGATTCGTCAGCGCCTGATCGACATCGTCTCGGCGCGCGGACAATTCGCCGGTCAGCTGGTTCAGGCCCGCGATCGACCCCTGCAGGGTCGGGCGGGTCGGCACCAGCAGATCGGAGGTGGCCGAGGCCAGATTGCCCAGCGACTGCACCGCCGAACCGATCGTGCCGCGTTCGGCGTTGAGACCGCTGACCAGCGATTCGGTATTGACGATCAGATCGTTGAGCTGACCGTCGCGCGAATTGACCGCGTCCAGAATGGCATTGAGGTTCTTGACGATCTCGCCGATCACCGCGTCCTTGTCGGCGATCTTGTTGGTCAGGCTCGCGGTGTTGCGGACCAGATCGGTGATCGTGCCCGACTCGCCCTGGAAGACCTGGATGATCTCGTAGGACAGCTTGTTCACGTCCTCGGCCGACAGCGTCTGGAACAGCGGCCGGAAGCCGTTGAACAGGGTGGTCAGATTCAGCGCGGACCGGGTGTGGTCGAGCGGAATCGTGCCGCCCGCGTTGAGCTTTCGGCCCTGCTGCCCGCTGCCCTGTTCCAGCGCGATGTAGCGCTGGCCGACCAGGTTGCGGTACCGGATGGTCGCGATGGTCGAGGCGGGCAGCCAGTCGCGGTCGTTGAGTTCGAAGGTGACCTCGGCCTGGGAGCGGTCGGCCACCGCCACCTTGTTCACCTTGCCGACCCGCACCCCGGCCACCCGGACCTCGTCGCCCGGATTCAGCGAGGTCGCGTCGGCGAAGCGGGCCTTGAACTGTTTGCCGCCGCCGCTGTAGTTGGCGATGGTCAGCGCCAGCAGGGTGGTCACGAACAGCGTCACCACGACGAAGATCAGCAGTTTGGTCAGCGGCCCGGCCAGGCCGCGCAGGGATCCGCTCATCGCACACTCACCTCGCTGCCGCGCAGGGCCGGGGCGGCGATGCGGCTGATCCAGCCCGGCACCTCGGACGGTGGGACGTCGTTGGCCGCGCCGAGCACCGCGCCCACGGCCCGTTCCTCGGCGGGCGATCCGGCCAGCGTCGGCGCGCCCGATCCGTACACCGAGAACTGCGCGGGCGGCAGATGTCCGGCGTTCTGATCACCGGGCGCGCGGCTGGGCACCGGATAGGAACCGTCGTTGTAGGGCCCGGTCGGGTACTGGCCCAGATCGGTGCCCAGCGCGGGTTCGGGCAGGCAGACCGGTCCGCGGGTGTCGAGCCAGCGCGGCTCGTCCTGGTTGGGCAGGTAGCGGCCGCGCGGATTCACGATCTGCACATTGGTCCGCACGCCGGGCATGCCCGTGCCGGGACCGAACAGTTTGGTGATGCGCGGGCTGAGCTGAGCGAAGTTGCGCATGGTGCAGGCGTAGCTGGGTGAGTAGGTGGCCAGCAGTTCCAGCGCCTCCCGGGAGTCCGCGGCGACGTCGATGATGTTGTCGCGGTTGAGGATCAGGAAGTCGGCCGTATGCGAGGACGTCGGGGTCAGCACCGAGTACAGGGTGTCGATCTGCGAACGCTTCTGCACGATCGTGGCATTGGTCGTGCGCAGATTGTCGAAGGTGTCCACCAGCTGCGGCAGCGCGTCGGAGTAGGTGTCGGCCACGGTGGCGAAGCTGCGCAGATCGTCGCGCAGGGTGGGCAGCACGTCGTTGAGATCGCGGAAGATGTGATCGAGCCGATCGATGGTGTCGCCCAGTTCCCGGCCCTGGCCGCCGAGCGCCTGCGACAGCGCGCCCAGGGTGGAGGCCAGATACTGCGGCGGGATCGCCTGCAACAGCGGCAGCACGCTGTCGAGCAGGCGGCTCACCTCGACGGCGTTACCGCTCGCGTCCTGATGCAGGACCGCGCCCGGCTTCAGGTACTGCCCGCTGGGCTGCTCGGGCCACATCAGTTCGACGTAGCGCTCACCGAACAGGGTCTTGGGCAGCAGGCGTCCGGTCACGTTGGCCGGGATCTTCGCGGCCTTGCCGGGGTCCAGCGCCAGGTGCAGAGTGACTCGGCCGCCGGTGGATTCGCTCGAGCGGACCTCGCCGACGTTCACGCCGCGGACCTTCACATCCGCGTTGCGGGTCAGCGCGTTGCCCACGTTGTCGGTGAGCAGGTCGACCTTCACGGTGTCGACCCACACCTTGTTGTAGATGGCGATGGTCGTGTAGAGGAACAGAGCCATCACGACGAAGAACAGTATGCCGAGCGTTCGCTTACGCAATTTCTTTGTGGCACGCCACATTTCGACCCTGCGCTCGTTCATCCGGCCACCCGCACCGTGGTATTCGTTCCCCAAATGGCAAGGCTCAAAAAGAAATCCAGGATGTTGATCAGAACGATCGATGCGCGCACCGCGCGGCCCACGGCCACGCCGACGCCGGCCGGACCGCCCGTGGCGGTATACCCGTAATAGCAGTGGATCAGGATGATCACGAATGCGAACACGAGCACCTTGAGGAACGAATAGAGAACGTCCTCCGGGGGCAGGAACAAGCCGAAATAGTGGTCGTAGGAACCGGACGACTGCCCGTTGAACCACACGTTGATCTGCCGGGATGCCAGATATGTGCCGAGCAGGCCGACAACGTAGAGCGGGATCACCGCCACGAAGCCCGCGATGACCCGGGTGGACACCAGGAACGGCACGCCCGGCACGGCCATCACCTCGAGCGCGTCGATCTCCTCGGAGATGCGCATCGCGCCCAGCTGCGCGGTGAAACCGCAGCCGACCGTGGCCGACAACGCGATCGCGGCGACCAGCGGGGCCAGCTCACGGGTGTTGATGTAGCCGGTCAGGAAGCCGGTGAGCACCGACGAGCCCAGCGCGTCGAGGGCCTTGAAGCCCTGTAGACCGACCACCACGCCGACCGAGGCCGACATCATCACGACCACGCCGATCGTGCCGCCGATGACCGCGAGCGCGCCCGAACCGAAGGTCACCTCGGCCAGCAGCCGCATGACCTCCTTGCGGAAGTGCACGATCGTGCGCGGGATCCAGGCGATCGCCTTGGAGTAGAACGACATCTGATCGCCCGCGCGATCGATGACGTTCACGGGTGCGCGCAGGGCCGAGCCCACCCGGCGCAACGCCGGGGAACGTTGGACGGAGACCATGCTCACGACCCCTTGGCCGGGACGATCTGCAGGTACACCAGCGTGACCACGAGATTGACGAAGAAGAGGACCAGGAAGGTGATCACCACGGATTGATTCACCGCGTCACCGACTCCTTTCGGGCCCCCCTTGGGATTCAGGCCCTTGTACGCGGCGATGACGCCCGCGATCAGGCCGAAGATCAATGCCTTCAACTCGCCGACCCACAGATCGGGCAGCTGGGCCAGCGCCGAGAACGAGGCCAGATACGAGCCCGGGGTGCCGCCCTGCAGCAGCACGTTGAAGAAGTAGCCGCCGCAGATGCCGACGACCGACACCAGACCGTTGAGCAGCAACGCCACCAGCATCATGCCCAGCACGCGCGGCACCACGAGCCGCTGTACGGGATCGATGCCGAGGACCTCCATCGCGTCGATCTCCTCGCGGATGGTCCGCGAGCCGAGATCCGCGGCCACGGCCGACCCCGCGGCGCCCGCGGTGATCAGGGCCGTGACGACCGGCGCCGCTTGCTGGACGACTGCCAGCACGCTCGTCGCGCCGGTGAGCGACTCCGCGCCGATCTGTTTGATGAGTGAACCGGTCTGTAACGCCACCACGGCGCCGAACGGGATTGCCACCAGTGCGGCCGGGAGAATCGAGACACTCGCGATGAACCACGACTGTTCGACGAACTCCCGCCACTGGAAAGGCCGGCGGAATACCTTGCGCGCTACATCGAGTAATAGCGCGAAGATATTGCCGGCCTGTGCAAAACCCGACTCGACCGGGGTGCGCAGCCGTGCCAGGGTTTGATTCACGGTTCGAGATGTTACCCGTTGGTTGGGTGGTGACGGACCGTGGTGTCGTACGCGCCGCCCTGGTATTCCGGAGCGTTGCCGGTATAGGCGGGCAGAACTTGTGTATCGCCGTTCTGGTCCATGGATTCGCGGATCGCGACCTGCGCCGCGTGCGGCAGGGTGTGCATGATCTCCAGCACCCGGGCGCGGCGGCGCTCGACGGCCTGGCGCAGCGGCATACCCGGGGTGGCCTTCATCTGCGGGATGATGCCCTCGACCTCGTCGGTGCCGTTGTCGTAGTGGCCGGCGTCGGCGAGCGCCTGCTCGCGGGCCATCTGCGCCTCGTCCTTCTCCTCGGACATGCCGATCGGACCGATCATGCGGCCGTTGAGGAACTGCTTGACCACCGGCTCCTCCGAGGTCAGCAGCACCTCGCGCGGACCGAACATGACCAGCTGGCGACGGAACAGCATGCCGATGTTGTCGGGCACGGTCCGGGCCAGGTTGATGTTGTGGGTCACGATCAGGATCGTCGCGTCGATCTGCGCGTTGATGTCGATCAGCAGCTGCGACAGGTAGGTCGTGCGGACCGGGTCCAGACCGGAGTCGGGCTCGTCGACGAGGATGATCTGCGGGTCCAGCACGAGCGCGCGGGCCAGCCCGGCGCGCTTGCGCATACCGCCGGAGATCTCGCCCGGGAGCTTGCCCTCCGCGCCGAGCAGACCGGTCAGCTCGAGCTTCTCCATGACGATCTTGCGGATCTCGGACTCGTTCTTCTTGGTGTGCTCGCGCAGCGGGAACGCCACGTTGTCGAACAGGTTCATCGAGCCGAACAGCGCGCCGTCCTGGAACAGGACGCCGAACAGCTTGCGGATCTCGTAGAGCTCCTTGTTCGAGCAGGTGGTGATGTCGCGGCCATCGATGTAGATGTGGCCGCGCTCGGGGCGCAGCAGGCCGATGAGCGACTTCAGGAACACGGACTTACCGGTGCCGGACGGGCCGAGCAGCGCGCTGACTTCCCCCGGTGGCAGCGTCAGCGTGACGTCCTGCCAAATACGCTGGGACCCGAAAGACTTGGTGACCCCTTCGGTCCTGACCTCGACGCCCACGCCAACCTCCACAATTCTTCGACGAGCGCCCACTGGCCGCGTCACCGATTTTTCGGGTGCCGTGTGACGCGTCACACTGGGTGCGGCAACTGTATCGCATGCCGCTGGCGCAGCACACCCTACCTGACTCGCGGGTAGAAAACTTCCCCCCGTGCTACGGAAATGCGAAAAAGGCGGTCCCCCAAGGGGAACCGCCCTTTTCTACCAGCCTTTTACGGCTTATTACTTGACCGAGACCTTGGCGCCGGCCTCTTCCAGCTTCGCCTTGGCGGCCTCGGCGGCGTCCTTGGCGACCTTCTCCAGGATCGGCTTCGGGGCGCTCTCGACGAGGTCCTTGGCCTCCTTCAGGCCCAGGCCGGACACGATCTCGCGGACGACCTTGATGACCTGGATCTTCTTGTCGCCGGCGCCCTCGAGCACGACGTCGAACTCGTCCTGCTCCTCGGCGGCTTCGGCCGGGGCGCCCGCGGCACCCGGGGCAGCGGCGACCGCGACCGGAGCGGCGGCGGTGACCTCGAACTTCTCCTCGAACTTCTTCACGAAGTCCGACAGCTCGAGCAGGGTCATGTTGCCGATGGTCTCGAGCAGCTCGTCAACGTTGGCCATGGTGTTTCCTTTCGATATGAGGCTTGCTCCCGCCGGAACGGGAAAAGTATTGGTGGATGCGCTTATTCGGCGTCCGCGGCGGGAGCCTCGGCGGCCCCACCGGCGGTGCGCTGCTTCTCCTCGAGGGCAGCGAACAGCCGAGCGACCTGGCTCGCGGGCGCGGCGAACAGGCCGGCCGCCTTGGTCAGGTTGCCCTTCATGGCACCGGCCAGCTTGGCCAGCAGCACCTCGCGGGACTCCAGGTCGGCGATCCGCTCGACCTCGGCCACGGAAAGCGGCGCGCCGTCCATGTAGCCGCCCTTGATGATCAGGGCCTTGTTGTCCTTGGCGAAGGTCTTCAGCGCCTTCGCGGCCTCGACCGGTTCACCGGTGATGAAGGTGATGGCGGTCGGACCGACGAACAGGTCATCCAGGCCGTCGACGCCCGCCTCGGCGGCCGCGCGCTTGACCAGGGTGTTCTTGGCGACGGAGTAGGTCGCCCCGGCGCCGAGCGCCCGACGCAGCTCGGTGAGCTTGCCGACCGACAGGCCACGGTATTCCGTGACCACGGTGGCGGTAGCACCCTTGAACTGCTCGGTGATCTCCTCGACCGCCTCGACCTTCCAGGTCTTCGCCATACTTCGCCTCCTCTCTGGATGGTCGGTGATGAGAACTACCGATTCCCGGAGGGAGACT
The DNA here is from genome assembly GCF_042874315.1 of Nocardia sp. NPDC004068. Taxonomy (NCBI): domain Bacteria; kingdom Bacillati; phylum Actinomycetota; class Actinomycetes; order Mycobacteriales; family Nocardiaceae; genus Nocardia; species Nocardia sp. NPDC004068. The sequence goes on along the minus strand of NZ_JBIAMW010000004.1, from coordinate 172,068 downwards.
GCCCGGCGGCAAAGCAAACGCCCCGGACGCAGGGCATCCCGGGGCGCACAAGAAAACACGCACGAGCGAACTCGCACAGATTTCCCGACCTCGGCTCTGCCTGCGTGGGCCGCCAGCGATGACGCCGGACCTTCGACTGCCCGAGGGCAGCGACCAACGGTCTTCGGTAGAACGATTGGGGGTGATCGCCGAACAGGCCGACGACCGTTGTCCAGAATAGCGGAAGGCCCCCCGAACTGCCAAAACGGGTCGGCCACCCCGCGAAACACGAAGGGCCGGTGCGGGATTCGCACCGGCCCTGTCTAGTTCTCGTCCCTACGCGTCCTCGTCGGTGAGGTTGCGGGTGCGGTTCGGGTCCACCGGGATGCCCGGGCCGGTGTTGGTCGAAATCGTCACCTTCTTGACGTAGCGGCCCTTCGCGGTGGAGGGCTTGAGGCGGAGGATCTCGTCGAGGGCCGCGCCGTAGTTCTCCACCAGCTTCTTGTCCTCGAAGCTGGCCTTGCCGATCACGAAGTGGAGGTTGGCCTGCTTGTCGACGCGGAAGTTGATCTTGCCGCCCTTGATGTCGTTGACGGCCTTGGTCACATCGGTGGTGACCGTGCCCGTCTTCGGGTTCGGCATCAGGCCGCGGGGGCCCAGCACGCGCGCGATGCGGCCGACCTTGGCCATCTGGTCCGGGGTGGCGATCGCGGCGTCGAAGTCCAGCCAGCCGCCCTGGATGCGCTCGATCAGATCCTCGGCGCCCACGGCGTCCGCGCCGGCGGCCTCGGCCTCGGCGGCCTTCTCACCGGCCGCGAACACGATGACGCGGGCGGTCTTACCGGTGCCGTGCGGCAGGTTCACGGTGCCGCGGACCATCTGATCGGCCTTGCGCGGGTCCACGCCCAGGCGCACGGCCACCTCGACGGTGGCGTCGGTCTTCGTGGTGGAGGTCTCCTTGGCCAGCCGGGTGGCCGACAGCGGGGAGTACAGCAGCGAACGGTCGACCTTGGCGGCCGCCTCGAGATACGCCTTGCTTCGTTTTGCCATGTTGTTCTGTCCTTAGTCGTAAGTCAGCAGTGGTACGGGACTGGCCGTCCCTCCCACGAGGGAGGAGATCACTCCGCGATGGTGATCCCCATCGAACGGGCGGTGCCCGCGATGATCTTGGCCGCCTGATCGAGATCGTTGGCGTTCAGGTCTTCCTGCTTGGTCTTGGCGATCTCGCGGATCTGTTCCATGGTGACCTGGGCGACCTTGTTGCGGTGCGGCTCGGGGGAGCCCTTCTGCACACCGGCGGCCTTGAGCAGGAGCTTGGCGGCGGGCGGAGTCTTCAGCTTGAAGTCGAACGAGCGGTCCTCGTAGACCGTGATCTCGACCGGGATGACGTTGCCACGCTGCGACTCGGTCGCCGCGTTGTACGCCTTGCAGAACTCCATGATGTTGACGCCGTGCTGACCGAGCGCGGGACCCACGGGCGGGGCGGGGTTGGCCGCACCGGCCTGGATCTGGAGCTTGATGAGCCCGGAGACCTTCTTCTTCTTGGGGGGCATCTTTCTTCCTTGGTTGGTTTCTTGCGTTATTGCAAGTCTCAGATCTTCGCGACCTGGGTGAAGGCCAGCTCCACCGGGGTCTCGCGCCCGAAGATCGACACCAGCACCTTGAGCTTCTGCTGCTCGGCGTTGACCTCGGAGATGCTGGCGGGCAGCGTCGCGAAGGGGCCGTCCATGACGGTGACCGACTCGCCGACCTCGAAGTCGACCTGGATGGTCGGCTTGGGCGCGACCTCGGTCGCGGTCTCGGCGGCGGAGGCGTTGGCGGCCGCGGCGGCGGGCTTCTTCTGCTGCTGCTCGGCGGGGACCAGGAACTTCACCACGTCATCGATGGACAGCGGCGAGGGCCGGGAAGTCGCGCCGACGAATCCGGTGACGCCGGGCGTGTTGCGCACCGCGCCCCACGACTCGTCGTTGAGGTCCATCCGCACCAGGATGTAGCCCGGCAGCACCTTCTGCTGCACGTTCTTGCGCTGGCCGTTCTTGATCAGGGTGACCTGTTCGGTCGGCACCTCGACCTGGAAGATGTAGTCCTCGAGGCCCAGGTTCTGCACGCGGGTCTCGAGGTTGGCCTTGACCTTGTTCTCGTACCCGGCGTAGGAGTGCACGACGTACCAGTCGCCGGGGGCGCGCCGCAGCGCGGCCTTCATCTCCGCGACCGGATCGGCGGGCGCCTCGGGTTCGGCGGGCGCCTCGGTGGCCTCGGTGTTCGATGCGGCGTCCGCAGGCCCTTCGTGGTTACGCAAGCTGCCGCCTTCGGGCCCAGCGCTCCCGCCGGTGGCCCCCGCGGAGTCCTCGGCCGTCGTCTCGGCGGCCTCGGCCACCGTCTCCTCGGCCGGGAACTCTTCGTATGTGCCGTTCTCCGGGGTGCTCACTGGGCACTCGCTTCCTGTGTCGTCACTAACTTCCTCTGCGTGCCGGATACGGAATCCGGCGGATGGCACCGTCCGAATCCAACCCGAGACGGTGACCGGCGCCGACGGTCAGCTAGCCGAACAGCCAGTTGACGCCCTTGATGAACGCCAGATCCAACCCGGCGATGAACGCGACCATGAAGACCACGAACACCAGGACCACGCTCGTATAGGTGACCATCTGCTTGCGGTTGGGCCAGATCACCTTGCGCAGTTCGGCGATGACCTCGCGCAGGAACTTCACCAGGCGCTTGAGCGGATTACCCGAACCGCGACCGGCCTTGCCCTTGTCGGCCGGCTTGGACGCCTTGCGCGATGCCGTATCGGAGCGAGAACTCGAACGCTCGATCGTGGCGACCGAGCCGGTGTCGCTCTGGGAGCCGCGAGCACGCCGGGCGGACCGCTTACCGGTCGGCCGACTCACCGCAGCGGTGTCATCGTCATCGGCGGCATGCGCGCCGCCGTGGCGAAGGTCCCGCTCGTCGCTCACGTCTCGTCCTTTCGCTGGCATCCAGTGCAGGGGCGACAGGACTTGAACCTGCAACCTGCGGTTTTGGAGACCGCTGCTCTGCCAATTGAGCTACGCCCCTCGGGCCGGACTTCCGTCGCCGCGGGCGCACGGTGATCCAGCACGATTCGATTCAGTTGTATTCCCGGGAGCCACACAATACGCGCGCCGCCCCATTCAGAGCAGCGCGCAGCGGCTGGAATCCCCAGAGACCCGAGTGTACGTTACCGTCCCGCGCGATTGCCAATCGGCCTGTCAGGACAGCTGGACCGTCGCCGTCGCGCGCCCGAAGATCTTGCGCCCCTCGGATTTCGCGACGATCGCCACCACGGCCGTGCGGGTCGCGGGATCGACCGACTTCACCTTGCCGGTGTACTCGATCTGCGCCGGGCGGTCCGCGGGCACGTAGACCGGGCTGGTGAAGCGGACGTTGTACTCCTTGACCCCGCCCGGATCGCCCAGCCACGAGGTGACGAGGCCGCCGCCCAGACCCATGGTGAGCATGCCGTGCGCGACCACGTTGTCGAGCCCGGCGAGCTTGACGACCTCGTCACTCCAGTGGATCGGGTTGGCGTCGCCGGACACACCCGCGTAGTTCACCAGATCGCCGCGGGTCAGCGTGACGGTCCGCGGGGGGAGTTCGTCGCCGACGGAGACGCTGTCGAAGGACAGGGCGCGGGCGGGGATCCAGGGTTCCGGCTCGGTCGGGGTCGCCGCGGGGGCGTCCAGCCCGGCCGCCTCGGATTCCGGCGCCTGTTCGGGCGTCTCGCCGAGGCCGTGCATGAGGATGTTGCGCACCGCGTCGGCGATATTCGGATCGACGTCGCCGCCGCTGCGGCCGACCAGCGTGGTGTAGGTGGTGAGCACCAGCTCGTCGCGCGAGGTGACGATGTTCTTGGTGACGATGATGTCGCCGCCGAACGCCTGCCGGAACGAGTGCAGATAGACGTCGCAGACGAGCTGATCGCCGACCTTGATGGGCCGGTGGAACTCCAGGATCTGATCGGTCTGCATGATCTGGCTCAGGTCGTAGCCGGTGACGACCTGTTCGAAGAGCTTGCGCTGGGCCAGGATTCCGACCAGGGAGATGAAGGTCAGCGGGGCGAGCAGGCCGTCGTAGCCGTGTTCGCGGGCCGCGCCCTCCTGCCAGTGCACCGGGTGGTAGTCCTGCACGGCGCGCGCGTACTCGCGCACCTTCTCGCGGCCGACCTCGTAGTAGTCGTCCACGCGGTAGTGATGGCCGACCATCTCGGCGGCGTGGGCCGCCGGATCGAGCACCTGCTCGGTCTCGACCGCGGTTCCGGTGTTGATTGTCACGGAAGGCTGATCCCTATCTGACCCCGCTACCGGGAGTCGGCGGAGCGCTCACTACCGCACTTACACCAAATGCCGGAGCGGGGAGACCACTCCGGCACCGTTTCTACGCGGCAGCTGGCACGCGTGGTGAAGTTAGCGAGATTCGCGGTGCGCCCGGTGGGTGCCGCAGTTCGGGCAGAACTTCTTCAGCTCGAGGCGGTCCGGGTCGTTGCGCCGGTTCTTCTTGGTGATGTAGTTGCGATGCTTGCACTGCTCGCAGGCCAAGGTGATCTTTGGCCGGACATCGGTGGACTTCGCGGCCACGATAATGCCTTCTTTCCAGTCAGCCTGAGGGTGGATCGGTATGGGTAGCGATGGCCGGACTCGAACCGGCGACACAACGATTATGAGTCGTTTGCTCTACCACCTGAGCTACACCGCCATGACACGGTATTGCTGCGGTGCCGCCGCCCGGCCCATGGAGTGCCGAGTTGGTCACCACCGGCAATCCGGCGAGCCCCCTAACGGAATCGAACCGTTGACCTTTTCCTTACCATGGAAACGCTCTGCCGACTGAGCTAAGGGGGCACGACTACTGGCGCTCCGGGTGGCGATCTCTCGCACCCGGGGCGCCGAAGCCTTGAACGAGGTTACACACACCCGGGGCGTAGCGCCAAACCGAGTGGTCACGAGGCTTTTTCGGGCCGCACGCGGGGCGAACGACCGCCCGGAACGCGAAAGGCCCGCGCGCCTGACAGCGCGTGGGCCCTTCGGGGGGTGGCAGGTGGAGGATTCGAACCTCCGAAGCTTACGCGGCTGATTTACAGTCAGCTCCCTTTGGCCGCTCGGGCAACCTGCCGGGTGCACTGCTCGAGTGCGGTGACGAGAATACAACGAACACCGGTTGTCCACGCAAACCGGCTGGTGGCGGCCCGCTGCCCGGATCGACTCCCGCGCGCCGGGCGACTACCGTCGGACGGTCGGGGTAGAAAATTCGCTACGAACCGCGAGCCGTGAGACAGGAGCAGAGTGTGGCCGATTCGTCATTCGATGTCGTCAGCAAGGTCGATCGGCAGGAGGTCGACAACGCCCTCAACCAGGCGGCGAAGGAGCTGAACACGCGCTACGACTTCCGCGGCACGGACGCGAGCATCGAATGGTCCGGGGAGGAGAAGATCGTCCTCTCGGCCAACTCGGAGGACCGGGTCAAGGCCGCCCTCGACGTGTTCAAGGAGAAGCTGATCCGCCGCGACATCTCGCTCAAGGCGTTCGACGCCGGCGATCCGCAGGCGTCGGGAAAGGTGTACAAGATCACGGGGACGGTCAAGGAGGGCATAGACCCCGACAACGCGAAGAAGATCTCCAAGAAGATCCGCGACGAGGGCCCCAAGGGCGTGAAGGCCCAGATCCAGGGCGACGAACTGCGGGTCAGCAGCAAGAAGCGCGACGATCTGCAGGCGGTCATCGCGCTGCTGAAGAGTTCCGATTTCGACGTGGCCCTGCAGTTCGTGAACTACCGGTAGTAGCGTGGTCCCCCGGCCATCTGCTCGAGCCGGGCGATCCGCTCGGCCATCGGCGGATGGGTGGAGAACCACCGGGCCATCCGGTCACCGGCCCGGAACGGGTTGGCGATCATCAGATGCGATTGCGCGGTGAGCTGCGGCTCGGGCGGCAGCGGGGCCGCCTGGGTGCCGCTCTCCAGCTTGCGCAGGGCCGAGGCCAGGGCCAGCGGGTCACCGGTGAGCGCGGCCCCGTCCTGGTCGGCCTGGTATTCGCGGGAGCGGGACACGGCCAGTTTGATCAGCGACGCCGCGATCGGGCCGAGCAGCGAAACCAGCAGCACGCCGATGATGTTCGGCCCCTCGCCGTCGCGGTTGCCGCCGAAGGCCCCGGCGAAGAAGGCCAGGTTGGCCAGGCCCGAGATGACCGCGGCCATGGCCCCGGCCACCGACGAGATCAGGATGTCGCGGTTGTACACGTGCGACAGCTCGTGCCCGAGCACCGCGCGCAGTTCGCGCTCGTCCAGGATCTGCAGGATTCCGCTGGTACAGCACACCGCCGCGTGCCGCGGATCGCGGCCGGTGGCGAAGGCGTTGGGTGCGTTGGTCGGGCTGATGTAGAGCCGGGGCATGGGTTGCCGTGCGGCCGTGGCCAGTTCGCGCACGATCTTGTACATGACCGGCGCCTCGAGTTCGGAGACCGGCTGGGCGTGCATCGCCCGCAACGCCAGCTTGTCGCTGTTGAAGTAGGCGTAGGCGTTCATGCCGACGGCCAGCAGGATGGCGAGCACCAGGATCGTCGGATTCCGGAACAGCGCGCCCGCGGCCACGATCAACGCCGACAGTCCGACCATCAATCCGAAGGTCTTGAGTCCGTTCGCATACCCGTGCCCGTGCATGTCCGCCTCTCTGTGCTCATCCGCCCCCAGAAATGCGTTACACCAGGTCAACGACCGGAGCGTGGCACGAGTTCCTCACCCGACGCGTTCGATGGTGTAGCTCACCAACCGCCGCAGCGCTTGATTGGCCGGACCCGCGGGCAGCGCCGCCAGCTCGGTGTGGGCGAGGTCGGCGTACCCGCGCAGCTTCTCCTTGGCCAGCACCATGCCGCGCGAACGGGACAGCAGCTCGAGCGCCTCGGCGACCTCGGCGTCGGTCTCCAGCGGACGGGCCAGCAGCGCGCGCAGCCGATCGCCCTCGGCGCCCTCCTCGCGCAGCGCGTACAGCACCGGCAGGGTGTGCACGCCCTCGCGCAGATCGGTGCCCGGCGTCTTGCCGGACTGTTCGGACACCGAGGAGATGTCGATGATGTCGTCGGAGATCTGGAAGGCGGTGCCGACCGCGTCGCCGAGCCGGGCCAGCCGCTCGACGTGATCGAGGTCCGCGCCGGAGAAGGTGCCGCCGAACCGGCCCGCGGCCGCGATGAGCGAGCCGGTCTTCTCCCACACCACCCGCAGGTAGTGCTCGACCGGATCCTGAGTCCGCTTGGCGCCCATGGTTTCTCGCATCTGGCCGGTGACCAGTTCGGCGAAGGTCTCGGCGATGACGCGGACCGCGTCGGGACCGAGCGTGGACACCAGGCGGGAGGCGTGCGCGAACAGGTAGTCCCCGGCGAGGATGGCAATGCTGTTGCCCCACCGCGAATTCACGCTGGGCGCGCCCCGCCGCATCGGCGCCTCGTCCATCACGTCGTCGTGGTACAGCGTGGCCAGGTGCACGAGTTCGACGACCGTGCCGGCGGTGATCAGATCGGGGTCGGTGGGACGCGGGCCGAGCTGCCCGGTGAGGATGGTGAACAGCGGGCGGAACCGCTTGCCCCCGGCCTTCGCCAGGTGCAGGGCGGCCTCCTGGAGAAATTCCTCCCCGTCGGAAAGCTCGCTGACCAGCAGCTTCTCGACATCGTCGAGGCCGTTGCGCACCGTGGCCGCGAGGTCGGGGTCGCCCAGATCCACCCCGGCGACCACCGTGCTCTCGTCGCGCACAGCCGATGCACTCATCTCGTCTCCCAACGCCGCGTCCGTCCCCACACCGAAGAACCTAGCGTGTCGGGTGCCGCAGCCCCATGAACACCGTCACTGTGGGAGAAAACAGACAGGCCGACGCCGCAAATCGGACACGGGGGCACGGGCGTCCGACTGTCCTGGAAGGATTGAACGCATGGTTGCACCGGATCCCAGTCGCGCCGAATCGCTGCCCCGCCACGCCGAGGTGCTGGTGGTGGGCGCGGGACCGGCCGGTTCGGCGGCCGCCGCGTGGGCCGCGCGGGCGGGTCGCGACGTCCTGCTCCTGGACGCCGCGACCTTCCCCCGCGACAAGACCTGCGGCGACGGGCTGACCCCGCGCGCCACGGCCGAGCTCGAACATCTCGGCTTGGGCGAATGGGTGCGCGCCCACACCGTCAACCGCGGCCTGCGCATGACCGGCTTCGGCCGCGAGGCCCTGCTGCCCTGGCCCGAGGGCTCCTTCCCGACCTACGGAAGTGCCGTTCCGCGCACCGAACTCGACGACAAACTGCGCGAGACGGCCGTGAAGTGGGGCGCGCGGATGGTGGACGACGCGCGGGTGGTGGAGGTGATCCGCGCCGGGGACCGGGTCACCGGAGTGCGGGTGCGCACCGCCGCGGGCACGTCCGAAATCGATTGCCGCACACTGATAGTCGCCGACGGGGTGCGGTCGCCGGTCGGAAAGCTGTTGGGCCGCACCTGGCATCGGCACTACGCCTTCGGAGTGGCGGCGCGCGCCTACATCCGCTCGAACCGCAGCGACGACGAGTGGATCACCTCGCATCTGGAACTGCGCGACGCCGACGGCACGCTGGTGCCCGGTTACGGCTGGGTGTTCCCGCTCGGCAACGGCGAGGTCAACATCGGCGTCGGCTCGCTGGCCACCGAGCGGCGGCCCTCGCACATCGCGTTGAAACCGCTTCTGCAACACTATGTTTCGTTGCGACGGCCGGAATGGGAGTTCGAGGGCGAGACCCGCGCGGTGGCCTCGGCGCTGCTGCCGATGGGCGGCGCGGTGTCGAATGTCGCGGGCCGCAACTGGGCGCTGGTCGGGGACGCGGCGGGCTGCGTGAACCCGCTCAACGGCGAGGGCATCGACTACGGACTCGAGGGCGGCCATCTGCTCGCCGGGCTGCTCGACGAACCGGATCTCACCACGCTGTGGCCGGATCTGCTGCGCGCCCGCTACGGCCGCACGTTCTCGGTGGCGCGGCGGATCGCCGGACTGGCCACCCATCCGCGCATGGTGCCGCTCGGCGGGCCGCCGGTGATGCGGTCGAAGTTCTTGCAGCGCACCGCCGTTCGGGTGATGGGCAATCTGGTCACCGAGGAGGACCACGATCTGGTGGCCCGCGCGTGGCGGGGCGCGGGACACGCCTCGATGCGGCTCGACGAGTTGGCGCCGTTCACCTGATGGGCACGTGGTCGGTTCCCGAGGACCTGCTCCCGCATCTGCGCCGGGCGCGGGATCTGGCCGACCGCCGGTACGCCGATCCGCTGGATCTGGACGAGCTGGCCGCCGCGGCCGGGGTGTCCAAGTACCACTTCCTGCGCTGTTTCGCCGCGACCTACGGCAAGACGCCCGCGCTGTATCTGGCCGAGCGGCGCATCGAGCGCGCCCAGGATCTGCTGCGGGCCACGAATGTGACGGTCACGGAGGTGTGCGTGCTGGTCGGATATTCGAGCCTGGGCTCGTTCAGCCGGAAGTTCACCGAGTTGGTCGGGATGTCGCCGTCGGCGTATCAGGCCAAGTTCGCCGCCGAGGGCGCGCCGCACATTCCGGGTTGTTACGTGTTCATGCACGGCCTGTCCGACCGCCGGGGCTGATTCCGCAATTTCGGAGAAGCGCCGCGCCGGCCCGCTGCCATAGCCTCGACGCATGGCAACGATCACGAACGTTTCGCTGGTCACCGTGTACGTGACCGATCAAACCGAGGCCAAGCAGTGGTACATCGACAAGCTCGGCTTCGTCGAGACCGCCGATGTCACCATGGGCGACAACGGCTTCCGCTGGGTCACCGTCGCCCAGCCCGACCACCCCGAGCTGGAGGTCACCCTGATGATCCCCGGCCCACCCCTGGACGACACCCTCGCCGAGGCCATCCGCCGCTCCCTCGCCAACGGCACCCACGGCGCCCTCGGCATCCGCACCGACAACTGCCAGAAGGCCTACGAGGAATTGACCGCCAAGGGCGTCGACTTCGTCCAACCTCCCGCCGAACGCCCCTACGGCGTCGAGGCCGTCCTCCGCGACAACTCCGGCAACTGGCTCGTCCTCGTCGAACGCCGCGAGTTCGATCCGGCCACCGCCGACTGGGGGAACTAGGCCCTCCGCCCCCACTCCGGTCCCGGTACGCCGGGACAGGCCCCGGCCGGAACCAACGCTCCGGCCGGGGGGCGGGCTTCGGGAGCTAGGCGTCGGCCTTGGTGGTGAGGTACTCCTCGATGAACTTGCGCTCGCTGTCGACCACGCGATGCTGGAGCTGTTCGGCGAGGGGCTCGATGGCGCCGCCGACGATCGGGACCTTCACGGTGACGATGCCGGAGACCTCGATCTCGGAACCGCCTGCGGTGGGCCGCATTTCGTAGCTGCCCTCCATCTCGGTGGTGATGCCCTTGGACAGGCCGACGAAAGTGCCGCGGGCGATGTCGCCGCGCAGCGGGCCCCAGTTGTCGGTGCGCTCGAGCACGAGTTCGCTCTTGAGGACCTTGCTCACGATGGCCGGGATCTTCTCCGCCTTCGCCCGCTCGGTCATGTGGACGCGGATGGTGTCGGGGCCGTCCTCGTGGGACAGGTCCAGGGTCGCGGTCTCCGCGCCGGAGAACCGCGCCTGCCACATCTCGTCGCTGGTGATCGCCCGGTGAAGCTCTTCTACCGGAACGCTGTACGGCACGGTGAAGCTGAATTTTCGGGACATGGCCGCACACGCTATCGGAACGATGCAATAGCCTTGGTGCGGTGTCGGAAACCACGCAGTCTGATCGCCTGCGCCGCACCCGGATCGGGGTCCTCATCGCCGCCGTCACGGTGAGCGTGCTGGCCGTCCTCCTGGTGCTGGCGGCCTGGCGCGACGACCTGCTGATCAGCTCGGACAAGGGCGTGACCAGCGCGGAGGTGTTGTCGGCCGGGCGGTTGCGCTCGGCGGTCGTGTTCACCACCCCCGACGGCGTGACCCACAACCCGCGCGTCGGCGTGCTCTACCCGACGAAACTCACCGCGGGCGAACGCATCAACGTCGAATACAGCCGCGCGGACCCGGATCTGGTGCGGGTGGCGGGCCGCGACGCCCGGGTGGCGATCGTGCCCGCGCTGTCGGTGATCGTGGTGGTGTGGGCGATCGCGCTGCCGACGCTGTGGCTGCTGGCCCGGATGCGCCGCCGCGAGGACTGAAGTTCGCCGGATCTTCGTATGCGTGTCATGTGCGTGTGACGGCCGGGCGGGGCGCGATGACCACACTCGAAACCGTGCGTGTTGCGATTGTCGCGGAGTCGTTCCTGCCGAATATGAACGGTGTGGTGAACTCCGTGCTGCAGGTGCTCGACCACCTGGACCGGCACGGCCACGAGGCGCTGATCATCGCGCCGGACACCCCGCGCGGCCAGCCGCCCGCCCCGCGCGAGCACGGGCGGTTCCCGGTGGTGCGGGTGCCCGCGGTGATGGTGCCCAAGATCAGTTCGCTGCCGGTCGGGCTGCCGCAGCCGGTGATCACCGCCGCCATCGACGAATTCGACGCCGACGTGGTGCATCTGGCCTCGCCGTTCCTGTTGGGCGCGGGCGGGGTCGCGGCGGCCCTGCGCCTGGATCTGCCCGCGGTGGCGATCTACCAGACCGATGTCGCCGGATTCGCCAAGAGCTACGGGCTCGGCCCGGCCCGCCGCGCGGCCTGGGCCTGGACCCGGCGCATCCACGTCCGCGCCGCGCGCACCCTGGCGCCCTCCTCGGCGGCCGCGGAAGACCTTGTCGCCCATGGCATTCCGCGGGTGCATCGCTGGGCCCGAGGCGTGGACATCGCCCGCTTCACCCCCTCGGCCCGCGATCCGGAACTGCGCGCGGCCTGGCACGCCGACGACAAGCTGATCGTCGGCTTCGTCGGGCGGCTCGCGCCGGAGAAGCACGTGGAACGCCTGGCCGCGCTCGCGGACGATCCCGATGTGCAGTTGGTCATCGTCGGCGACGGCCCGCAGCGGGCGGCGCTGGCCCAGCTGATGCCCACCGCGATCTTCACCGGCGAACTCGGCGGAACCGACCTGGCCGCCGCCTACGCCAGCCTCGACGTGATGGTGCACGCGGGCGAGCACGAGACGTTCTGTCAGGGCGTGCAGGAGGCGCTGGCCTCGGGCCTGCCGGTCATCGGCCCCGACGCGGGCGGCCCGCGCGATCTGATCGCCCACTGCCGCAACGGCTATCTGCTGCCGGTGGACCGCTTCACCGAACTGCTCCCCAGCGCCGTCGGCGCGCTGCGTGACACCGCGCTGCGCACCCGCTTCGCCACCGCCGCCCGCAAATCGGTCCTGCACCGCACCTGGCCCGCCATCTGCACCGAACTGCTGGGCCACTACACCGAGGTCATCGGCGGCAACCGCGAATCGGCCTACCGCACGGCCTGACGAAATTCGCTGGACCATCAGCGGACCCGTCCCCTACGGTCGTCCCCGTGGGAGTAATAGCGATGAACGGAGCGTGCGCGATCGGCGCGTCCTTCGTGCGGATCCGCGCGGCAGCCTGAACCCGGCCCGCGTCTCGCATCGCTTCGTGCGGTAATTCCTCTTTCCCGACTTCGGTTCTCCACCAGGTCCTTTCGAGCGCCCCGGCCCGGGTTCGGGCGAATCACGTCCTGATTCGACCGCTCCGTCCGGAGGACTCCGCATGCCCAGCGCGATGTCGCGTGCCCGCAAGACCCTGTCCCAGAATTTTCTCGTCGACGCCGCCGCGGCGGACCGTCTGGTGCGTTCCGCCGGGGTGACCCGCGACGATCTCGTCGTCGAGATCGGTCCCGGCGACGGGATGCTCACCCGGCGGCTGCTCGCCTCGGCCGGGCGGGTGTCGGCCTACGAGAAGGATCCGCACTGGGCCGCGAAGCTGGCCCGCCGCTACGCTTCCGAACCTCGAATTATGGTTCACCACAACGACATTCGAGATGTTCGGCCCCCGACGGAACCGTTCATGGTGGTGGCGAACATCCCGTTCGGGGTGAGCACGGCCATCGTCCGATGGTGCCTCGCCGCCCCGCACCTGACCTCGGCCACCCTGCTGACCCAGCTCGAATTCGCCCGCAAGCACTCCGGCGACTACGGCCGTTGGTCGAAACTCACGGTGTCGCAATGGCCCTGGACCGCCGTCTCGCTGGGATTGCGGGTGCCGCGCGGCGGTTTCCGTCCCGTGCCGAGCGTCGATGCCGCCGTCCTGCGCCTCGATCGCCGCCCGACGCCGCTGCTCCCGCACACGGCCGTCCCCGAGTATCGCCGCCTGGTCGAGATCGGCTTCCGTGGCGTCGGCGGCTCGGTGCGGGCCTCCCTGCGTCGATACTTCCCGGCCCGGCGCGTCGAAAACGCCTGTGCCGCCGCGGGAATCGCGGACGGCGTGCCCGTCGGGCACGTCCGCCCCGACGCCTGGGTCCGGTTGTTCGAGCACCTGCTGCGCTGAACCCGCGCGGCCGGGTTAGGGTCGGATCGTGGCGAAGACAGAGTCGTTCCGGGCCTCCCTGGACAAGCAACCGCACGAGGTCGCGTCGATGTTCGACGGGGTGGCCGAGCGGTACGACCTCACCAATACGGTGATCTCCGCCGGTCAGGACCGCTATTGGCGGTGGGCGACGCGGCAGGCGCTGGCGCTGCGGCCCGGCGAGCGGGTGCTCGACCTCGCCGCCGGGACCGGGGTGTCGACCGCCGAGTTCACCAAGTCCGGCGCGTGGTGCGTGGCCACCGACTTCTCCCAGGGCATGCTCGCCGCGGGCCGGTTCCGCGGGGTGCCGATGGTCGCGGGCGACGCCACCGCGCTGCCGTTCGCCGACGAGGCGTTCGACGCGGTGACGATCTCCTACGGTCTGCGCAACGTCTCCGAACCCGATGCGGCGCTGCGCGAGATGCTGCGGGTGACCAAGCCGGGCGGCCGGTTGGTGGTCGCCGAGTTCTCCACCCCGGTCTTCGGCCCGTTCCGCACCCTGTACATGGAGTACCTGATGAAGGCGCTGCCGCGGGTGGCGCGCGCGGTGAGCAGCAATCCCGACGCCTACGTCTACCTGGCCGAATCCATTCGCGCCTGGCCCAACCAGCGGCAACTCGCCCTGCGCATCGCCGACGCGGGCTGGTCGGCGGTGAAGTGGCGCAACCTCACCGGCGGCATCGTCGCCCTGCATCGGGCCTACAAGCTGGAATGACCTCACAAGATCGATTCCCGACTGTGCGGACCTTCGTCACCTGCCGCTAACGTCGGGTAAATCCGATGAAATCGCCGGCGGCCATGATCGGGGTCATGTCGAGCACCACCGCCACCACGTGCTCCTACTGCGGTGTGGGGTGCGGGATGGCCGTCCAGACCCGCCCGGACGAACAGGGCAAGCCGGTGATCGCCGCCGTGCGCGGCGACAAACTGCATCCGGTCAACGCCGGACGGCTGTGCACCAAGGGCGCCACGCACGCCGACCTCATGGCCGCGTCCGGCCGCATGACCACCGCCCACCGGCGCCCGCAACGCGACCGGCCCGCCCGGCCCGTCCCCGTCGACGACGCCGTGCGCGAGACCGCCGACCGCCTGCGCGACATCCTCGACCGGCACGGCCCCGACGCGATCGCGCTCTACGTCTCCGGCCAGATGTCGCTCGAGGCGCAGTACCTGGCCACCAAACTCGCCAAGGGCTATCTGCGGACCGTGCACATCGAGGCCAATTCGCGGCTGTGCATGGCCAGCGCGGGCACCGGCTACAAGCAGTCCCTGGGCGCGGACGGCCCGCCCGGTTCCTACGACGACATCGACCACGCGGATCTGTTCTTCGTGATCGGCGCGAATATGGCCGACTGTCATCCGATCCTGTTCCTGCGCATGGCCGATCGGCTGAAGGCGGGTGCGCGCCTGATCGTGGTGGATCCGCGCCGCACCGAGACCGCCGAGCGCGCGGACCTGTTTTTGCAGATAGCTCCGGGTACCGATCTCGCGTTGCTGAACGGCCTGCTGCACCTGCTGGTCGAGAACGGCGACATCGACGAGGACTTCATCGCCGAGCACACCGAGGGCTGGGCGGCGATGCCGGAGTTCCTGGCCGACTATTCCCCGGCCCGCGTCGCCGAACTCACCGGCCTGGCCGAGGCCGACATCCGCACCGCCGCCCGCTGGATCGGCGAGGCGGGCGAGTGGATGTCGCTGTGGACCATGGGCCTCAACCAGTCCACGCACGGCACCTGGAACACCAACGCGCTGTGCAATCTGCATCTGGCCACCGGCGCGATCTGCCGTCCGGGCAGCGGCCCGTTCTCGCTCACCGGTCAGCCCAATGCCATGGGCGGGCGCGAGATGGGGTACATGGGTCCGGGCCTGCCCGGTCAGCGCAGCGTGCTCGCCGAGGGCGATCGCGCCTTCGTCGAGACGGTGTGGGGGCTGCCGCCCGGCACGATCCGGTCCGAGGTCGGGCCCGGCACCATCGACATGTTCCGCGGCCTGGCCGAGGAGCGGATCAAGGCGTGCTGGATCATCTGCTCCAATCCCGTTGCGTCCGTTGCCAATCGGAAGACGGTGATCGCCGGGCTGGAGGCGGCCGAACTGGTGGTGGTGCAGGACGTCTACACCGACACCGCCACCAACGCCTACGCGGATCTGCTGCTGCCCGCCACCCTGTGGGCCGAGGCGGACGCGACCATGGTGAACTCCGAACGCACGGTCAGCCTGCTGCGCCGCTCGGTCGATCCGATCGGCGACGCTCGCCCGGACTGGCAGCTGATCGCCCAGGTGGCCACGGCCATGGGTTTCGACGGCTTCGACTTCGCCTCCAGCGCCGAGGTTTTCGACGAGATCCGGCGCTTCGCCAATCCGGCGACGGGCTACGATCTGCGCGGCATCAGCCACGACGCGCTGCGCGAAGGGCCGATGCAGTGGCCGTGCCCCGATCCGGCGCGGCGGCGCAATCCCGTGCGGTACGTGAACGACGGCGTGAGCCAGAACCTGTTCGTCGACGCCGACGGACGGCGACCGCGTCTGGCGTTCGCCACCCCGAGCCGCCGCGCGGTGTTCTGGCCGCGCCCGCATCTGCTGCCCGCCGAGATGCCCGACGACGACTATCCGTTCGTGCTCAACACCGGTCGCCTGGCACATCAATGGCACACCATGACCAAGACCGGGCGGGTGCCGAAATTGGTGAAGCTCACCGGCGACCCGTTCGTCGAGGTGCATCCCGAGGACGCCGAGCGGCTCGGACTGCGTGCGGGCGATCAGCTGGAGGTGGCGTCGCGGCGCGGCCGCGCGGTGCTGCCGGTGCGGATCACCGATCGGGTACGGCCCGGGTGTTGCTTCGCGCCGTTCCACTGGAACGACGAGCAGGGCGAGTATCTGACCGTCAACGCGGTCACCAACGACGCGGTCGACCCGGCCTCGCTGCAACCGGAGTTCAAGGCGTGCGCGGTGGCCCTGCGCCGGGTGGCGTCCGTGCCCGAACCGCCCGCGCCGCCCGCGCCCGCGGCGCACCCGCTGGCCGCCGTGCTCGGCCTCGACGCGGCCAGCACGCCGACGCTCGGTGAGCACGAGCGGATCTACCTCAGCGGCTATCTGGCCGCGCTGCAACAGCTTCCGGTGCGGGGGCAACCGGTGCTGCCCGATTCCGCGCCGCTGCCCGAACGCAGCCGCCTGTGGATCAACGGCCTGCTGGCCGGAATGTACTCGCGCGCAACAGAACCCGATGCTTCACCGAGCGAATCCGCTGCGGGCGAGGCGATCACGGTGCTGTGGGCCTCCCAGACCGGGACCGCGGAGGAACTCGCGGCCGCGGCCGTCGAGCGCCTGACCGCGTCCGGCTTCACGCCCCGGCTGCTGGACATGGACTCCTGCGACCTGTCCGAACTCACCGGGAACGCGCTGGTGATCACCAGCACCTTCGGCGACGGCGGCCCGCCGGACAACGGCGCGGACTTCTGGGACCGCCTGCGCGGCACCGAGATTCGCCTCACCGGACTGCGGTACGCGGTGTTCGCGCTGGGCGACTCGTCCTACGACGACTTCTGCGGCCACGGCCGCCGCCTGGATCAGCTGCTCGCCGAACGCGGGGCGACCCGGCTGCTGGAGCGCGTCGACAGCGAACCGGATCACGACACCCGCTCGCGGACCTGGCTCGACGAGGTGATCGCCGCACTCTCCGGCGACGCGCCCGAACCGCCGCGCCCGGCGGGCGGCACCACCCTGGTCCTCGAGCGCACCCGCCGGGCGGCGGTCCCCTTCACCCGCAACGCGCCGGTGACGGTTCCGCTGATCCGCAACGAACTGCTCTCCCGCCCCGGCTCGGCGAAGGAGGTGCGGCGGTTCGGCTTCGACCTCGGCGCGGTCGAGGCGACCTACGAGGTCGGCGATTCGCTCGGGGTGTGGCCGACCAACGGCGAGCACACGATCGCCGAATGGCTCGCCGCCACCGGACTCGACGGCCGGCACGGCGTCGAGATCGACGACCGCGAGGTGCCGCTCGCCGAGGCGTTGCGCACCCACTACGACATCAGCAAGGTCTCCCCCGACCTGCTGACGTTCATCGCCCGGCACAACGCCAGCCCGCGGCTGGCCAAACTGCTGCGCCGCGACAACCGCAACGAGCTCGACGGCTATCTGTGGGACCGGCAGGCCGTCGACGTACTGCGCGACTTCCCGGTGCGGGCGGATCTCGTCGACTGGCTCGGCGTGCTGAAAAGGCTTCAGCCACGCCAGTATTCGATCTCGTCGAGCCCGGCGGTGAGCCCGCACGAGGTGGAGCTGACCGTCGGCGTCGTCCGCTACGGCGCACCCGGCGCGCGCCGGGGCGGGGTGTGCTCGACCTTCCTCGCCGACCGGTGCGGGGAGGTGCCGGTCTTCCTGCACCGCGCCCCGCACTTCCGGCCGCCGCGGGATCCGAACGCGCCCATGATCATGATCGGTCCCGGCACGGGCATCGCGCCGTTCCGCGGCTTCCTCCAGGAGCGGCGGGCGCTGGGCAGCCGCGGGCGCAACTGGCTGTTCTTCGGCGATCAGCACGCCGCGGACAATTTCTACTACCGCGAGGAACTCGAGGACATGTTCCGCACGGGCTTCCTCACCCGCCTGGATCTGGCGTTCTCCCGGGATCAGCGGGAGCGGATCTACGTGCAGCACCGCATGATCGAGCACGGCGCGGAGCTGTGGTCGTGGCTGGCCGACGGCGCGCATCTCTACGTCTGCGGCGACGCCGCCCGCATGGCGAGCGACGTCGACGACGCGCTGCTGCGCATCGCCCGCGTCCACGGCAACCTCGATCCGGACGCCGCGCTGGCCTTCCGCAAGCGGCTGGTGGCCGAGAAGCGGTACCTGCGGGACGTGTATTGAGCTATGCCGCAGGCGGATTCAGGCGGGTGAAGTCCGGCAGGCGGTAGTACGGGTAGTAGGGATAGGGCGGGGTGACGGCGCTGGCCTTGTCCAGGCGGGCGATCTGGTCGGGGGTCAGCTGCCAGCCGATCGCGCCGAGGTTCTGGCGCAGTTGGTCGGCGTCGCGGGCGCCGACGATGACGGTGGCGACGGTGGGACGGGACAGCAGCCAGTTCAGGGCGATCTGCGGGACGGTGCGGCCGGTTTCGGCGGCGATGTCGTCGAGGACGTCGACCACGTCGTAGAGCAGTTCGTCGTCGACGGGCGGGCCCGCGGCGGCGGTCTTGTGCAGGCGAGAGTTCGGCGGAAGGGGTTGTCCGCGACGGATTTTCCCGGTCAGGCGGCCCCAGCCGAGGGGGCTCCACACCACCGCGCCCACGCCCTGATCGCGGCCGAGCGGCATGAGCTCCAATTCGTAGTCGCGGCCGACGAGGGAGTAGTACACCTGATGGGCGACGTAGCGGGGGAAGCCGTGCCGGTCGGCGGCGGCGAGCGACTTCATCAGCTGCCAGCCCGCGAAATTCGAGGCGCCGACGTAGCGGATCTTGCCCGCGGTCACCAGATCACGCAGCGCGCCGAGGGTCTCCTCCACCGGCGTTCCGGCGTCGAAGGCGTGCAGCTGGAACAGGTCGATGTGGTCGGTGCCGAGCCGCCGCAGCGACGCCTCCACCGCGCCGATCAATCGGGAGCGGCCGGATCCGGCGTCGTTGGGTCCCGGGCCGGTGGGCAGGGAAGCCTTGGTGGACAACAGGATTCGATCGCGTCGTCCTCGGATGGCCTGTCCCAGCACCTCTTCCGAGGCGCCGTCCGAGTAGACGTCCGCGGTGTCGAACATCGTCACGCCCGCGTCCAGCGCGATGTCCACCATCTCCCGCGCCGCCCGCGCGTCGGTATCGCCCCAGGCCGAGAACAGCTCGCCGCGCCCCCCGAACGTCCCCGCCCCGAAGCTCAACGCGGGCACCAACAGCCCCGACGCACCCAGCCGCCGATACTCCATGACTCACTCCTAACGGAACTTCAGTTTCATTAACACTGCCGACGATACACTCAACGGGCAACTAATGAAACTGGAGAACCGTTATGACCGATGAGAGGCCCGGCTCACTCCGCCCCGGCGGCCGCACCGCCCGCGTCCGCGAGGCCGTCCTGCGCGCGGGGGGCGACCTGCTCGCCGAACGCGGCTTCGCCCACCTCGACCTCACCGAGGTCGCCGCCCGCGCGGGCGTCGGCAAAACCACCGTCTACCGCCGCTGGCGCACCCCCGCGGGCCTGGTCGCCGACATCCTCACCGAAATGGCCGAAACCTCCCTCCCCCACGCCGACACCGGCACCCTCCTAGGCGACCTGCTGGCCAACGCGACCCTGGTCGCCGAAACCCTCACCCACCCCCGCCAAGGCCCCCTCTTCAAATCCCTCATAGCCGCCGCCACCTGCGACGAAGAGGCCGCCCGAGCCCTACACCACTTCTACGACACCCGCCTCACCGAATGGACCCCCTGCGTGGAACGAGCCAAATCCCGAGCCGAAATCCCCCCCGAAACCAACCCCCGAACCCTCCTCAAAGCAGTCTCCGCCCCCCTCTACTACAACCTCCTAACCACCGGCGACCCCATAACCCCCCAATCCGCCACCACCGCAGCCCATTCCGCCCACCAAGCCGCCCTCCTGGGCCTCTACACCTGACCCCCAGGCCCACGAACCCAGCCGCACCCTTTATTCGAATCCGCACCCCTTGCAGGGCAATACAACGGGTGCGGATCCGAATAAGGGGTGCGGCTGGGTTCGTGGGCCTGGGGTCAGTTCGGGTTTCGGCCGGTGCGGGCGAGGAGTTGGGACAGGGGTGGGGCGGTGGGTGGGAGGGGGACTACGGGGGCGAACATGCCGGGGACGCCTTCGGCGGGGGTGTCGGCGAGGAAGTCGAGGAGGAGGGTGATGTCGGCGGGGGTGGGGTGGTAGGGGGTGTGGGTGGCCGTGGCGAGGTCCCAGGCGTGGACGACGAGTTCGTTGAGGGCGACCTTGGCCATGGGTTCGGCGGGCATGGTGACGCCGCCCGCTTCGGTGTCGCCCTGCCAGGCGGCGGGGTCGCGCCAGGCGGCTGCCAGGGCCTTCAGCCGTGCGGGGATCAGGGTTCGCCAGTCGGGGGACAGGGCCGTGTCGTCGTCGCCCACCCGGGGGGCCTGGGAGCGGCCGACGGATTCCTTCGTGGCCGCCTGGCGGAACGCCTCGGTGAGCATTTCGACGTGGGCCAGGAGGGCGCGCACCGAGATGCCGTCGCAGGGGGTGGTCGCGTCGAGTTGGTCGTCGGTGATGGCGGCGAGTACCGATTCCAGTTCGGTGGCCGCGGGTTCCAGATCGAACATGTGTGACGAGACGACTCGGGCCGGGAGAATTCATCGGCCCGTACGTACACCGGAATCCCGAAACCCACTTGTTAGCAGCGAAAACCCCTGGTAAAGGGAAGAATTGGATGATGAAGGGCGATCGAGTGGAGATCGTCGTCGACACCGGCGACGGCTCGCGCAGTTACGAGGTGGCCGCCACGCGCGCGGGGCGGCGGGTCGAGATCCGGATCGCGCGGGGCGTGGTCGAGGTCAGCGAGGTGACACGGACCGGAACCGCGGTGCGCACCGCGCGGTTCATGGCCGGGCGCACACTGGCGCTCGTGGAGTATCCGGCCGATCCGGGTCCGCTGCCGGACGAGTGACACGATCGACACGACGGTTGCCAGGTCGGCGCTGGGCGCGCATGCTCGACACCAGCCGGGGTACTACCGGCCCACGGCCGAGCAGCGAAAGGAGCACCCGATGACCGACCCGATCGTCGACGCCGTTCCCGAAGCCGACTATGTGGAACAGGCCGTCCCCGTCGACCCCGACGACGACGGCGACGACCTCGCCCTCCCCCCGGAACCCGCGCTGGAGGCCCCCGAGGCCGACGTCTTCGAGCAGTCCCGCGAGGTTCCCCTCGACGACGAGTACCCGGACACCGAACCGGAGTACTAACCCCCGGCGGTGATCCCCGCCTTCACGGCCGCGTGCAACTCCCGCAGACCGGACCGTTCGGTGGCGACCTCGAGCACGCGGATTCCGTGTGCGGGACGGGACAATTCGAGCGCGAGTTCGGCCGGATCCACCTGCCGGTGCGGAACCCGATACGCCGCGCACAACGCGGCCAGGTCCATGCCGTGCGGAGTGCCGAACACGCGCTCGAACACCCCCGCGTACTGCGGATCGCCCTGCTCGAGCAGTTCGAAGATGCCGCCGCCGTCGTCGTTGGCGACCACGATGGTCAGATCCTCCGGCCGCGGCTCGCCCGGACCGATCAGCAGCCCGGACGCGTCGTGCAGGAAGGTGAGATCGCCGATCAGCGCGACCGTGCGGCCCGAATGACTCAGCGCCGCACCGACCGCCGTCGACACCGTGCCATCGATCCCGGCGACGCCGCGATTGGACACCACCTTGATCCCCGGCCGCGGATACGACACCAGCGCCGCGTCCCGCACCGGATTCGACGCGCCCAGCAACAGCTGATCGCCCTCGCGCAGCGCGTCGGTCACCACCGCGGCCACGTGCAACCCCGTCGGTTTGGGATGCCGGGCCAGCTCGTCGCGCACCACCCGCCGGGCCATGGCGTCCAGCGCGCGGCACCGCTCGAGCCAGCTCGCGCTCGGCGCCCCGGCGGTGACCGCGCGCGTGCCGGTGCCGACCACATTGCCCGAGACATCCGGCCAGCGCGGACCGGTGGTCAACGCGAACACCGTGATCTCCGGATCGGACAACACCTTCGACACCTGCCGGTGCAGGGTCGGCCGCCCGGTGATGATCGCCTGCCGGGGCCGCAGCAGCGGCAACGCCATCGGATGCAGCGCGGGCCCGTGCATGGGCGCGGTCGGCTCGGCGACCGTCGGCAACGCGGCCAGCTCGGGACGGTAGCCCGCGCCGTGTCCGGAGATCACCACCGTATCGGGCGTCAGATCGATGTCGAGCGGTACGTCGAGGGTCGCGTATTGCGTTGCGGTCCAAGGCTTTCCGCCCTCGCGACCGAGGGGGAACGCTTCGCCCTCGTGCGCGTCGGGCACGAGCGGCTCGCGCAGCGGGATGTCGAATTGCACCGGACCGGCGTTCCCCGAGCGGGTGCCGCGCGCCGCGGCCAAGACCCGGCACACGGCCGCCCGCCACACGCTGTTCTGCCGCCGGTAACCGTCCTCCCGCTCGGCCAGCCCGAGGCTGATGGCCGCGCGCACCTGACTGCCGAACAGCCCGAACTGCTCCACCGTCTGGTTGGCGCCGCTGCCCAGCATCTCGTAGGGCCGGTTGGCGCTCAGCACGATCAGGGGCTGCCGGGCGTAGTTCGCCTCGAGCACCGCCGGGCCCAGATTGGCCACCGCGGTCCCGGAGGTCATCACGACCGGCACGGGGTGCCCGCTCGACACGGCCAGTCCGATCGCGAGGAATCCGGCGGTGCGCTCATCGACGCGCATGTGCAGCCGCAACCGGCCCGCCGCGTCGGCGGCCTGCAACGCGAAGGCCAGCGGCGCGTTGCGCGAACCGGGGCACAGCACGACCTCGCGCACCCCGCCGCGCACGAGCTCGTCGACGACGACCTGCGCCTGTGCAGTCGATGGATTCACCACCCCAGACTGTCAGACCACCGTCGGATCGGGGCAGTCGACTCGCTCACACGATGTCGAAGGAGTTAGGTTGCGCTAACCTAACGTCCATGGCGAAGCGCACCAAATACGTCAAGCCCGAGCAGCGGGAGATACTCACCGCCGAGGTGCTGGCGAGCAAGCGGATCGGTCCGAATTTCGTCCGCGTCACGCTCGGCGGCCCGGGGCTCGCCGGGTTCACGCCGATGGGTTACGACCAGTGGTTCCGGCTGTTCCTGCCGGGCCGGGACGGACTTCGGCTGCCGAGCGCGGCGAGCAACCTCTGGTACGCCCAATATCTGATGATGGGCAAGGATCATCGGCCCGTGGTGCGCAACTACACGGTGCGCGCGTGGCGCCCGGCGGGCGCGGGGGAATTCGGCGAAACGGGCGAGCTGGACATCGATTTCGCCATGCACGGCGGCGAGACGCCCGCCTGCGAGTGGGCCGGCGGGGTGACGCCGGGCGAGCGGGTCGGACTGCTCGACGAGGGCATCATGTACCAAGTGCCGCAGCATTGTTCGTATTCGCTGCTGGTCGGCGACGAGAGCGCGCTGCCCGCGATCGCGGGCATCCTGCGGTCGGCGCCGCGGGATCTGCGCGGGGCCGCCTATGTCGAGATCGTCCACCCCGACGACGCGCAGGACCTGGGCGAACCCGAAGGCGTGCAAGTGAATTGGCTGGTGCGCAGCGATCCGACCGCCGCCGTCGGCAGCGTCGCGCTGGCGGCGGTCCGCGATGCCGCGCTGCCCGAACGGGGCGTGTACGGCTTCGTCGCCGGTGAGCAGCGACTCGCCTCGGGCGTGCGGCGGCACCTGGCTGCCGACCGCGGCGTCCCGAAAGCCGATATCTGCTTCACCGGATATTGGCGGGTGGGCAGGGCTCAGGGCTGAGCGCGGCCCACGGCTGGTCTCGGCGGGCGGGCGCCCGCCGAGCCCCGATCAGCCCGCGTGCTTCTCGATGAGATCGCCGACTCGCGGAAGCGCCTCGACGACATGCTTTTTCGCCGAACCGCGCACCGCGGAGTACGCCTTCTTCAGGGCCGGACGCGAGGAGGCCTCGGCACGGGCGTCGGTCACCGCGAGCAGCGATTCGGCAACCTCGTCCTGCTTGGATACCAGCAGGTCGGCGAACCGACCGCTACCGCCGGCCTGGTACTCGGCCCAGTAGGGCTCGAGGCGCTCGACGAACTTGGGCACGAACGATTCCAGCGCGTCCGACACGATGGTCGGGCTGACCTTCTTCGCCGCGGCGTAGGCACCCTTCACGGCGAGGCCGGACGCGCCACCCTTGTCCGACACCTCCGCGTCCAGAACCTGCTGAGCGTCGGCGATGAAGGCCGGGCGCTTGGCATCATCGAGCAGGGATTCAGACAGTGCAGCAACCACTTTCAGGTTCCTCCGGATAGTTTTCGATGAGCGAGCGCACGCCACTATACGCACCGGACGAACCAGGCACACTCCCGCAACCCGCTAAGGCTGCCACGGCAGCAGTTGCACCATGAGTCCTTCACAATCGGCGAGCAGCGTTTCGGATTCGTCTCGGAGCCTTGCGCTTACGAATGTCTTGCGCCCCTCGATCCGGTCCACGGTGCCCTCTACCACGAGCGGAGTCTCGAGCGGAGTCACCTTGCGGTAGTTGACATGCAGGAAGGCGGTGCGACTGATCGGACGACCGGCATAGTGCACGAGCGAGCCGAACAAATCGTCGAACAGCAGCGGCAACACGCCGCCGTGCACGGCGCTGTTGCCGCCGAGGTGGTAACGGCGGAACTCCCCGCGCATCCGCACGCCCGTCGGTCCCGCCTCGACGGTGAGCCACGGCGGCATGAGCAGACTGCCGCGCCCCGGCAGGGTCACGACCCGCCCGGCGGGACTGTGCAATTCGGGGGCCCGATAGGGCTCGAGCAGATCGATGAGTTCGCGCGCCTTGTCCAGCGCCGCCCCGAACACCTCGTCCGGGCAGTCGGCGGAGACGGCCAGATCCTGGAGGGTCCGCATGGCCTCGACGAACGGGCCGAAATTGGGGCCCGGATCCGCCTCGGCGATCTTCGGGAATCCGCCGTGCTTCTCGTACCGATCCTCGTCGATCGCGCTCCGGTCTATAACCGGTTCCACTCGCTCGCTCATACCAGCACGTTAGCCCGACTTCTTACGGCGTCCAACGCAACTGTGGGGTAATCGACCGGACAGCGCGCCCGGTCGACGTGCCCGAGGAGCCGGAGGGTACGCCCGCGACGGCTGTCAGGATGGCTCTCGTGACGTTCAATCCGAAGTTGTGGGAACCCGTGGCCGGGTTCGAGAACCTGACCGACATCACCTACCACCGGCACATCGAGCAGGGCACCGTGCGGGTGGCGTTCGATCGGCCCGAGGTGCGCAACGCCTTCCGCCCGCACACCGTCGACGAGCTGTACCGCGCGCTCGACCACGCGCGGATGACGCCGGACGTGGGCGCGGTGCTGTTGACCGGTAACGGGCCCAGTCCCAAGGACGGCGGGTGGGCGTTCTGCTCGGGCGGCGATCAGCGGATCCGCGGGCGCAGCGGCTATCAGTACGCGAGCGGGGAGACCGCCGACACCGTGGACAAGGCGCGCGCGGGGCGGCTGCACATCCTCGAGGTGCAGCGACTGATCCGGTTCATGCCCAAGGTGGTCATCGCGCTGGTGAACGGCTGGGCGGCCGGGGGCGGCCACAGCCTGCACGTCGTCTGCGACCTGACCCTGGCCAGCCGCGAGCACGCGCGGTTCAAGCAGACCGACGCCGATGTGGGCAGCTTCGACGGCGGTTACGGCAGCGCGTATCTGGCGAAACTGGTCGGCCAGAAGTTCGCCCGCGAGATCTTCTTCCTCGGCCGCCCGTACTCGGCCGAGGAGATGCACCGGATGGGCGCGGTGAACGCCGTCGTCGACCACGACCGCCTCGAGGACGAGGCCCTGGAGTGGACCGCCGACATCCTGGCCAAGTCCCCGCAGGCGCAGCGGATGCTGAAATACGCGTTCAACCTCGCCGACGACGGTCTGGTCGGCCAGCAACTGTTCGCCGGGGAGGCCACCCGCCTGGCCTACATGACCGACGAGGCCGTGGAGGGACGCGACTCCTTCCTCGAGAAGCGAAAGCCGGATTGGTCGCCGTTCCCCTGGTACTTCTGAGGGTGTGGACATTCTCAGCAGCCGGGTCATCCTCCGCCCGGCGGACTACGAGCGAACACTGGCGTTCTATCGGGACGGGCTGGGGTTGGCGATCGCGCGGGAGTATCCCGGCGGCACGGTCTTCTACGCCGGGCAGTCGCTGATCGAGGTCGCCGGGCACGGGCGGGGGGCGGACGCGCCCACGGGGTTCGCGGGCGCGTTGTGGTTGCAGGTCCGGGACGCGAGCGATGCGGCGGCGCGGCTCGCGCTGAGCGGGATCGCGATCGAGCGCGGCCCGGTGCGCGAGCCGTGGGGGTTGATCGAGACGTGGCTGCGGGATCCGGACGGGGTGCCGATCGTGTTGGTCGAGGTGCCCGGTGATCATCCGCTGCGCCGGGACACCCGCTAGGCGAACCATTTTCGGGCACGTTGGCAAACAGGCAGTTATATTCGCGGGTCGATAACGCACACTGGAGAGGTGACCGCCGAACTCCTGGTTCTGCTCATCGTCGTCGTCACCGCACTGGTCTTCGACTTCACCAACGGCTTCCACGACACGGCCAACGCGATGGCCACCTCCATCGCGACCGGCGCGCTCGGTCCGCGGACCGCGGTCCTGCTGTCGGGCACGCTCAATCTGATCGGGGCGTTCCTCAGCGTCGAGGTCGCGGCCACCGTCGCCGAGGGCATCGTGCGCCTGGACGAGGTGAGCGGGGCCGAGCTGCTCGAGATCGTGTTCGCGGGCCTCGTCGGCGGCATCCTGTGGAATCTGCTGACCTGGCTGCTGGGCCTGCCGTCCAGTTCCTCGCACGCCCTGTTCGGCGGCCTGATCGGCGCGACCATCGCCGCACTGGGCTGGAACGGGGTGATCTGGTCGGCCGGGCAGAAGGGCGTACTGACCAAGATCGTGGTGCCCGCGGTGCTCGCGCCCGTGGTGGCCGCGCTGGTCGCCTCGATCGGCACCTGGCTGGTGTACCGGCTGACCCGCGGCAGCGAACAGCGCGTGGTGGACCGCGGCTTCCGCTGGGGACAGATCGGGTCGGCCTCGCTGGTCTCGCTCGCGCACGGCACCAACGACTCGCAGAAGACGATGGGCATCATCTTCCTGGCCCTGATCGCCTACGGCTCGCGCGGCGCGGGCGATGCGCTGCCGCTGTGGGTGATCGTGGCCTGCGCGGTGGCCATCGCGGCCGGGACCGCGCTCGGCGGCTGGCGGATCATCCGCACCCTGGGCAAGGGTCTGGTCGACATCACCCCGCCGCAGGGTTTGGCGGCCGAATCGACCAGTGCCGCCATCATTCTCACCTCCGCCCACTTCGGGCTGCCGCTGTCGACCACGCAGACGGTGACGGGCGCGATCCTCGGCACGGGCCTCGGGCGGCCGGGCGCGGAGGTGCGCTGGAACGTGCTGGGGCGCATGGTCGTCGCGTGGGTGCTCACGCTGCCGCTGTCCGGGCTGGTCGGCGCGACCTGCTGGGCGCTGGCGCACGGGATCGGCGGCTTCCCGGGTGTGCTGGTGGTGTTCGCGGTGCTGCTCGCGCTGGCCGGGTGGATGTATCTGCGCTCGCGGCGCGCGCCGGTGCATCCGGGCAATGTCAACGACGAGTGGGTCCCGCCCCCGCCCGCGGAGCCGCCTGTTGTCCAGATCGAACCGGAGCGGATGGAGCACCGCTGATGCAGACCGTACTCGTCGACCTGCGCGAACTCGGCCGGGTCACCCTCGCCGCGCTCGTCTTCGGGGCCGGGCTGCCCGCGCTGTTCGCGCTGGGTGTGCGTTTCCAGTCCCGCGCGGGGGTACCCGAGGAGGGTACGAGCGATTCCGCCGTGCGACGACGCTCGGCCACCGCGATCGCCGCGGTGTGTTACGCCGTGGTGCTCGCCGCGGTCGTGGCGGGAGTGTTGTTCGTGGCCAAGACTTTTCTGGCCGCCCGGCTCGGCATACATCTGTTCGGACAGTGAGGATCCGCCGTGACCGAAGATCGAGGCTCGCCGTCGGTGCTGGCCAAGGTGCTCGCGTGGCTGAAAGCCGGGTATCCCCAGGGCGTTCCGCAATCGGACTATGTGGCGCTGCTCGCGGTGCTGCATCGCCGCCTCACCGACTACGAGGTGCGGATGATCGTGGAGGAACTCGTGCGCGAGCGCGACGGCGTCGACGAGATCGACCACGCGGAGATCTCGGCCGCCATCGCCCGAGTTGCCAAGGAACATCCCGGCGGGGACGATATCGCTCGGGTGGCCTCCCGGCTCGCAGCCGGTGGGTGGCCGCTGGCGACACCGACGTCCGAATGATCCCGATTCCCCGACAGCCGAAGGGAGGACGGACCCGTGCGCGGGTTGCCGGCTTCGACATGACACGATCGCGAACGTGAGCAGTACCCTGCGGACCCTTCCCATTCCCACCGGTGCCGCGGTGGGAGATGTCATGCCGCATCTGAGGGAAGCGTTGGACGGCAACGGTCCGGCGTGGCTGCCGGTGCCGACGGGTGACCGCCGCGAAACCCATCGGCTGTCGAGCGCCCTGGGCCCGGGCGAGCCGATCGAGGACGACGTGGCCCTGGTGGTCACCACCTCCGGCACGACCGGCGTGCCGAAGGGCGCGATGCTCACCTCGTCGGCGCTGCGGGCCAGCGGCGACGCCACCCACGAGCGGCTCGGCGGGCCCGGACAGTGGTTGCTGGCGTTGCCGACCCATCACATCGCCGGCTTGCAGGTGCTGATGCGCAGCATCCTCGCCGGAACCGACCCGGTGGTCCTCGACGTCACCGACGGCTTCCTGCCCGGCGGGCTGGCCACGGCCATCGGCGCGATGCGCGGGCCCCGGCGCTACACCTCGCTGGTGCCCACCCAGTTGATCAAGGCCCTGGACGAACCGGTCAGCGCCGAGGCGCTCACCGAACTCGACGCCGTGCTGGTCGGCGGCGCGGCCACGCCCGCGCCCGTCCTGGAACGCGCACGGGCCGCCGGAATCAACGTCGTGCGCACCTACGGCATGAGCGAGACCTGCGGCGGCTGCGTCTACGAGGGCGAACCGCTGCGCGGCGCGCGGGTCCGCATCGAGGACGGCCGGGTCCTGCTCGGCGGCGACATGCTCGCCAAGGGCTACCGCGGCCTCCCCGACCACCCCGCGTTCGCCGAACCCGGCTGGTTCCGCACCGACGACGCCGGAACCTTCGAGAACGGGCGGCTGCGCATCACCGGCCGCCTCGACGAGGCCATCACCACCGGCGGCCTGCTGGTCATCCCGCAGGTGGTCGAGGCCGTCCTCGCCACCCACCCGGCGGTGACCGAGGTCGTGGTGCTCGGCCTGCCCGACGAGCGCCTGGGCCAGCGCGTGGCCGTCGCCGTCGTCCCCGCGCCCGGCGCGACCCCGACCCTCGACGACCTCCGCGACCATGTGACGGCCGAACTCGACCCGATCGCCGCCCCCCGCGAACTCGCCCTCATCGACGAGGTCCCGATGCGCGGACCGGGCAAGCCGGACCGCGCCAGGCTGCGGGACCACCTGCTCGCCGAATCGGCGCACTGACCGCGGCAAGGGCGGCGCAAGAGCCCCTTGCGCCACCCTGCAATACGCGTGCAAGGGTCGTGCAAGGTCGGCCCCCGACAGTAGGAGCATGACTTCTTACGCACCTGCTGACACACTCGCCATCGAGGCGGAGGGGCTGGTCAAGGTCTTCGGGGAGCAACGGGCCGTGGACGGCGTGAGCCTGACGGTGCCGCAGGGCGCGGTGTACGGCGTGCTCGGGCCGAACGGAGCCGGGAAGACCACCACCATCCGCATGCTCGCCACCCTGCTGCGACCGGACGGGGGCCGCGCCCGCATCTTCGGTCACGACGTGCAGGCCGAGCCCACCGCGGTCCGGCAGCTGATCGGGGTCACGGGGCAGTACGCCTCCGTGGACGAGAAGCTGTCGGCCACCGAGAACCTGATCATCTTCTCCCGCCTGCTCGGACTCGGCCGCACCGAGGCGCGCCGCCGGGCCCAGGAACTGCTGGAGGAGTTCGGTCTGACCGAGGCCGCGAACAAGGCCCTGGAGAACTTCTCCGGCGGTATGCGGCGACGGCTCGACCTGGCCGCCAGCCTGATCGCGACCCCGCCGCTGCTGTTCCTCGACGAGCCGACCACCGGCCTGGACCCGCGCACCCGCGCGCAGATGTGGGAGACCATCCGGCGGCTGGTCCGCGAGGGCGCGACCGTCCTGCTCACCACCCAGTACCTGGACGAGGCCGACCAGCTGGCCGACCGCATCGCGGTGATCGACCGCGGCAAGGTCATCGCCGACGGCACCTCCGACGAACTCAAGGCGTCGGTGGGCGTGTCGGCCCTACAGGTCACCCTGGCGGACCCGAGCTACATCGAACAGGCCCGCACGCTCATCGGCGACTTCCTCTCCCGCGCCGGCGGAAAGCCCGTCGAGGCCGCCATCACCCCGGAGGCGGGCCGCGTGACCGCCCCGCTCGACGATCCGGGCGTGACCGCGGATCTCCTGATTCGCCTGCGCGACAACGACATTCGCGTGGACGAGATCACCGTCAGCAAGCCGAGCCTGGACGAGGTCTTCTTCGCCCTCACCGGACACGGCGCCGAGGACCAGAACGACGACGACACCGAAAGGAGTGCGGCATGACCACTCTCACCGCACCCACCGCCACCGCGCGGCACGCCGCCCGGCCCGCGATTCCCGAGGTCGGCAACCACATCGGGTTGCGCCAGACCGTCGCGAACTCGCTGACCATGGCCTACCGCGGCATTCTCAAGATCAAGCACAATCCGGAACAGCTGTTCGACGTCACCATCCAGCCGATCCTGTTCACCGCGCTGTTCGCCTACATCTTCGGCGGCGCCCTCGGCGGCGGTGGCGGGGTGAAAGGCTATCTGCCCCTGCTGATTCCGGGCATCCTGGTGCAGACCGTGGTGCTGACCTCGGTCGTCACCGGCACCCAGCTGCGCGAGGATATGGACAAGGGCGTCTTCGACCGGTTCAAATCCCTGCCCATCGCCCGCATCTCGGCCCTGGCCGGGGCGCTGATCGCCGATATGGTCCGCTACGGGCTGGCCACGGTCCTCACCATCACGGTGGGCATCATCCTCGGCTACCGCCCCGCGGGCGGCGTGGCGGGTGTGGTGGTCGCGGCTCTGCTCGTGATCGTCTGCTCGTTCGCGGTCAGCTGGATCTGGGCCCTGGTCGGGGTCACCGGCAAGAGCGCGGCCACCGTGCAGGGCATCTCGATGATGATCATGTTCCCGCTGACCTTCGTGTCCGGCGCCTTCGTCTCCGTGGGCACCATGCCGGGCTGGTTGCAGGGCTTCAACAAGATCAACCCGATCTACTACATGGTCAACGCCTGCCGCGAACTGATGAATCAGAATCTCTACAGCGCCAATATCGCCTGGTGCCTGATCGGCTCGGCCGGGATCATCGTGATCTTCGCCCCGCTGGCCATCCGCGCCTACATGCGCCGCGCCTGAGATGATCACCCGACGCCCGCCCGCCGCGTCTCGCGGTGGGTGGGCGTCCTCATGCGCGCAGTTCGCGCGCGATGTCCTTCAGCGCCAGCATGATTCGCTTGGCCGCCGTGCGGCGTCCGATCCGCGCGGCCTCGCGGCGCAGCCGAGCCGTGGCGTCGTCGGTCATCAGCGCGGCGTGCCGTTCCCGATGGCGGGACAGCAGCATGGAGGGGGTGTCCTCGCGGGCGAGGACCTTCTCGGCGAGAATGAGCAGTTCCCGCGCGGTCTCCGGAAGCCGTTGCGTGGCGGCCAGATACGAGCCGACGGCGTTGGCGACCGAGCCGATCTGCGGCAGATCCATGAACTGCCCCAGCCGATCGGCGGCCACGTCGATCAGTTCCAGCGGCAGCGTCGGCACCGCGTCCAGGCGGTCGTACAGGATGTGGGCGTCGAGCACCGACGCGGCCGCGATGATATCGCCCGGCCCGGGGCCCTGCAGGTACTGCGGCCACGCGAACAGCTCCAGCGTCGCCCGCGCCCGCCGCAGCCCCACCGCCACATCGCCCTCGGCGAGCGCCAGCTCACCCCAGCCCATCCGCACGGCCGCGAGCCGGTGGTTGGGCCGGGTCACCGGATCGTCCGGCCCGGCGGCCCCGTCGACAAAGCCCGCCGCCGTTTCCAATTCGCGGCGCGCCTGCGCGAGATCACCGATGCCGACCAGCGAGAGCGCCAGATAACTGCGCATCTCGACGCTCTCGTCGTAGGAGCCCAGCCGATGCAGCCCCTCCACCGCGCGGCGGTAGTAGTCGACCGAGTCGACGTAGCGCCCGGTCTGCGCGGCGAGCTGGCCGAGATGCTGGCACAGCATGGCCGTGCCCCAGACGTCACCCCGATCGATCTCGGCCATGGCCCGCGTCGAATCGCGCATCGACCCGATCACGTCGCTGGAGTTCTCGGCCATGTTCGCGCGGAACAGCAAAGCGGCCCAACGGATCTCGCGGTGTTCCGAGCGGGTGGCGGCCGCCAGCGCGCGCCACAGCGCGGCCGCGGTGGGCCGGATGCACACCATCTCGGCGACGAACCGCGCCAGCGGCGACATCGGCGCGCCCGACCGCAGCACCCGCCGCGTGCGCGTCCGCAATACCGCGATGGGCCGCGCCTCGTAGCCGCCGAAGATGACGTGCGTGCCGATCAGCGCCTGGGCGTAGACCTGCAGATCGGTCCGGAACCGGTCCGCGCCTGGCGGCGGGGGCGCGACGTGCAGCACGCGCCGCCCCCAGCTCTCCAGCTCGAGATGCGCGCCGCGCATCACCCAGAGGATGCCCAGCACCGGGAACACCAGGTAAACCGTTGCGGCGTCCCGGTTTTCGAGCCCGGCCCGCAGTACCGCCGCCAGGTTGTCCTGTTCGGCCCCGAGCGTCAGCACCGCCCGGACCTGCTCCCCCGCCCGGTGCAACTCGTCGAGTTCGAGGACGAAATGCTCTGCCCAGCGGTTCATCTCGCGGGTGACCAGGGCGCTCTCGTCGGCGGCGGTGAGCCGCTCCTCGCCGAATTCGCGCACGGTCTCCAGCATCCGGTAGCGGGTGCCGCCGTCGTCGGTCTCGATGACCGACAGCAACGACTGGGTCACCAGCCCGTCGACCGCGCCCGCCACGTCCACCACGTCGTCGCCGCCCGCGACGATCTCCGCGGCGGTGAGCGTGAATCCGGCCGGGAATCGGCACAATCGGCGCAGCGCGATCCGCTGCGGTTCGTCGAGCAGATTCCAGCTCCACTCGATCACCGCGTGCAGGGTGCGATGCCGCTCGGGTGAGCTGCGATCCCCGCTGCGCAGCAACGCGAATCGACGGTGCAGCCGGGCCTCGATGTCCTCCACGCTCATGGTCCGCACCCGGGCCGCGGCCAATTCGATGGCCAGCGGCAGCCCGTCGAGGGTGTGGCACAGCCGCGCGACGGTCTCGGGATCGAGGCGGACCGAGGGCCGCACCGCCCGCGCCCGGGCCGCGAACAGCTCGGTCGCGGGCGAGCCGTGCGCGTCGATCGCCAAGGGCGGCAACGGATATACCGTCTCGGCCATGATCGCCAGCGGCGCCCGGCTGGTGGTCAGCACCGTCAACCGGTCGCAGGCGCCGACCAGATCCGCGACCACCTCCGCGGCCGCGTCGACGAGATGTTCGCAGTTGTCGAGGATCAGCAGCATCGGCCGGGCCGACAGCGCGTCGCGCAGCCGCCGCCGGATGTCGAGCCGCTGGCCGGGCCGCAGCGCGGTCGGGTCGCGGCTGACCTCGCTCACGCCCAGCGTCGCGCTGATCGCGCCCTCGATCTCGGGGCGGGCGTTGTCGGGATCGGCTCGCACCGAGGCCAATTCGACCAGGACCACCGGCAGTTCGCGCGCCACCCGCGCGCCCAGTTCGTTGGCGACCCGCGTCTTGCCCGCGCCGCCGGGACCCAGCACCGTGGTGACCCGGCTCGTGCGCACCAGCCGTTCCAGCGCGGCGAGATCGATATCGCGGCCGAGCAGCGGATTCGGCGCGGCGCGCAGGCCGATGGCCGAGACGAGGTGGTCGTGCGCGGGTCCGTCCGGTTCGACGGCGTGCTGGGCCGAGGCGACCCGCTGCGGGGGCGTCGGCGTGCGGGCGGGGGCGATCGGATCACCGCGCAGGATGGCCGTGTTCAGCGCCACCAGCGCCGGTCCCGGATCCGCGCCGAGTTCGGCGGCCAACCGGCCGCGCACCCCGGCGAAGATCTCCAGCGCCTCGTTCCCGCGGCCGTCGGCGGCCAGCAACCGCATCAGCGTGGCGTGAGCCGGTTCGTCCAGCGGTGCGGCGGCCGCGACCTGCCGCGCGATGGTCACCGCACCGGCGATGTCCCCCGCGGCCTCGCGCGCCGCGAGCTCCAGTTCGTCCAGGGCCCGCCAGCGGGTGGCGGCCAGTTCGGCCAGTTCGTCGGCGACCGGGCCGGGCGGCAGATCCGCCCCGGGCTCGCCCCGCCACAGCGACCGCGCCCGCGCGATCAGGTGCAGGCAGTCGAAATGGCTTCCGGCGGCGTGGGATTCGCGGGCCCGGCGTTCCAGCGCGCGGGCGCGGGTCAGATCGACGTCGTCCTCGCCCAGCGCGAGCCGATACCCCGCCGGGCCGATCTCGAGCGCGCCGTCCGGCAATACCGCGCGCAGCCGCGAGACCTGGGTGTGCAGCGCGTTCATCGGCGCCCGCGGCGGCTGCTCACCCCAGACGTCGTCGATGAGCGACTGCGCGCTGCGGCTGCGGCCGGGATGGGCGGCCAGCGCGGCCACCAGCACCCGCGCCCGCGCGCCCGGCACGGGGACCAGTTCGCCGCCGCGGCGCACCGCGACCTCCCCGAGCACCGCGATCGGCACGGGGTCCGGCGCGCTGTCGGCGGCTGTGGTGGCGGCGCTGGGGAACCCGCCGTGATCAGGAGGCATGCTGCTGCCATCGTATGTGAGTCGTCCACCGAATTCCGGGCGCGCGTGGTACCGCCCGCCGATCACCATTGTTCGCCTACGCTCCCGCTATGGCCGAATTCGAAATCACGCGGGAGACCGTCATCGCGGCCGATCCCGCCACCATCCGCGCCCACCTGCTGGACTTCCACCGCTGGCAGGAGTGGTCGCCCTGGGAGGAACTCGATCCGGGGATGCGGCGCACCTTCTCCGGGCCGGACTCCGGCGTCGGCGCGACCTACGCCTGGGACGGCAATCGCAAGGCCGGGCGCGGCAGCATGGAGATCACCGGCGTGACCGACGACACCGTCGACGTCCGCCTGATCTTCGAGAAGCCGTGGCGCGCGACCAACCGCGTGCGCTTCGACCTGACACCCGCCGACGGCGGCACGCGGGTGAGCTGGCGGATGAGCGGCGAGCGCAACGCGGTGATGAGCCTGCTGGCCAAGGTCATCCCGATGGATTCGATGATCGGCCGCGATTTCGAGAAGGGCCTGGCGCGGCTGCGGACGGTTGCCGAGTCCTGAGCGCGGATTAGGCTCCCGGACATGGCAAGCGCAGCACAGTGGCTCGAAGGAGCCCGCCCCCGCACCCTCCCCAACGCCGTCGCCCCGATCCTGGTGGGCACCGGCGCGGCCGCGTCGCTGGGCGGGGCGGTGTGGTGGAAGGCCCTGCTGAGCCTGGTGGTCTCGCTCGCCCTGATCGTCGGCGTGAACTACGCCAACGACTACTCCGACGGCATCCGCGGCACCGACGACGAGCGGGTCGGCCCGCTGCGCCTGGTGGGTTCGGGCGTGGCGAGTCCCGCGGCCGTGCGCGGCGCGGCCGTGGCGAGCCTGAGCGTGGCCGCGGTGGTCGGGCTGGTGCTCGTGTTCACCACGGCGTGGTGGCTGCTGCTGGTCGGGCTGGCCTGCCTGGCGGGTGCCTGGTTCTACACCGGCGGCCGAAAGCCCTACGGCTACAGCGGTTTCGGTGAGATCGCGGTATTCGTGTTCTTCGGCCTGGTCGCCGTGCTGGGCACCGAATTCGTCCAGGCCGAGCGGGTGGACTGGGCCGGACTGGTCGGCGCGGTCGCGGTCGGCTGCTTCTCCAGCGCGGTGCTGGTCACCAACAATCTGCGCGACATCCCGACCGACGCGGTGACGGGCAAGACCACCCTGGCCGTGCGGCTCGGCGACACGCGTACGCGCACACTGCATCTGGCGCTGCTGGTGGTGCCGTTCGTGGCCTCGGCGGCCCTGGTGGCCCGCACGCCGTGGGCGCTCGCCGGACTGCTGGCGGTGCCGCTGGCCGTCCGCTCGAACGCCCCCGTGCGCGGCGGCGAGCAGGGCCCGGGACTCATCCCGTCGCTGCGCGACACCGGCCTGGCGATGCTGCTGTGGTCGATCCTGACCGCGCTGGCGCTGGGGCTCGGTTAGTCGTCCCGGTCCGGCACCAGCACGCCGAGCACCCAGTTCACCAGGGTGATGATGATGCTGCCGACCACCGCGGCCCAGAACCCGTGCACCCGCAGGCCGTATTCGGTGGTCTCGGTGATCTTCGCGGTCAGCAGCAGCATCAGCGCGTTGATCACCAACAGGAACAGCCCGAGCGTGAGGACGACCAGCGGCAGCGACAGCAGCTTCACGATCGGCTTCACCAGGGCGTTGACCAGGCCGAAGACCACCGCGACGGCCAGCAGCACGACGATCTTGCCGCCGGTGCCGTCGTGTTCCGGACTGATCAGGTCGATCTTGTCGTTCCACGCGGCGGCGAGCCAGATGGCGACGGCGTTGATGACCAGGCGTAGCAGGACAACCATGGCGCCAGCCTAGCGGCGAACCCATCGAATCAGGCCGCCTCGTCGAGCAGGCCGTGCGTCGCGTCGCGCAGGGCGCGCACGCCGGACTCGCCGCCGAGCAGGTCGCGGGTGGCGGGGTTCGGCGCGCGCAGGATGCCGAGCAGTACGTGCGCGGCCTCGATGCGGTCGTCGCCGCGCGCGAGCGTCTCGCGCAGGGACAGCTCCAGCGCCTTCTTCGCGTCCCGGGTGAACGGGATGTGGCCGAAGTTCCGGCCGCCGCGCAAACTCAGACGGCCCCAACGGCTTTCCTCGCCCGGCACCGCGCGCTCGAGGGCGTCCTCGCCGAACGTGGCCTCCAGGCTCTCGCGCACCCGATCCAGGTCGATGCCGATGGAACGCAGTGCGGCGGCGTCCTCCTCGCCGAGCGGTTCGCCGATCCGCCTGGCGCTCAGCGCGGCTCGGATCCGCTCACCGGTCACCCCGTTGTCCGCCAGCGTTTTTCGCAGCGCCTTGTCGGGACTCACGGCGACCCCGAGCAACAGGTGCTCGACATCGATTCGCTCCGAACGCAATTGGCGCGCCTCCTCCTGGGCGATCACGACCGCGTAGCGCGCTGCCTTGCTGAACCGTTCGAACATCAGCGGATCCCGCCTCTCCGGTTGTACTTCTGGTGGACCGCCTGGCGGCTGACCTCGAGCGCGTCGGCGATCGCCTGCCAGGACCAGCCCTGGGTGCGGGCATTGGCCACCTGGATCGCCTCGAGCCGTTCGAGCAGCCGGCGCAGTGCGAGCACCGCGCGCAGCCCGATCTGGGGATCCGGGCTACCGGCGGCGGCCGCCAGCGTTGTCGCTTCACTCATGACGTCAATTTACATTGACGCTCGGGCTATGTCAATGAAAATTGACACGACAGGAACGCGCACCCGACGAGGGATCCGAATGTCTTGTCCGCGAGGTGTTCTCAGCGCGCGAGCGGCGCGGTCACTCCGACTCGTCGCCGCGCAGGCGCGCCCGCAACCGGGCCTTGTCGGTGCGCCGCTTCTCGTCGACCGCGGCGATGTCCTCGTTGACCCGCGCGCGCAGGCGCTTGAACAGCACCATCGACAGCGGCATCGCGACGACGAGCGCGAACAACAGCGCGACGATCAGCGGGATGTCCACGTTCAGCAAACGCGCCGCCGCGACGATGACGGCCGCGAGGACCGCGACCAGCGCCAGCCGGGCGAGGGTGTACAGCACCAGGTTGCGCACCAGCCGCCGACCCGGCGAAACGGCGGTCTCGGGGGCGGCGTCGTCGTCCGGTCGGGATGCGTCACTCACCCGTCCAGCCTAAGTGACGGCCCTGCCGCGGTGACGATCCGCCCGATTTGCCGGATCGCCACCGAATAGGACGCTGGATATTCGCTGGTCCGGACACAAGCGGACAAATCCAAGCCGTACGGATATCCGATTTGTCTATTACTTCCCCTTTACCAACGTTAGATCGTTCGAGTACCTGGGGGTGTCAGTGCAACGATGTCGCTATCTGATGAGGGACTGTCGATTACGGAAAGGTTTGCGAATGACTGCGATCACCGCGGCGAGCCGCACGTTGGGTTCCGTCAACGGCCAGGAGGCCCTCCTGACCCCGGGCCAGGTAGCGGCACTGTTCCATGTCGATCCGAAGACCGTCACCCGCTGGGCGCACGCCGGGCGGCTGGGCTCGCTGCGCACTCCCGGCGGTCACCGCCGCTTCCGCGAGTCCGAGGTGATGCAGCTGTTGAAGTCGTTGACCACCGAGGCGACGCGCGTCTGACCCCCGATTTCCGCGTAGGTCGTGCCGCAGGTACGCCACCCGATTACCCTCGATAGCAGGAGGTGAGCGACGTGACGTACCTGTTGGCACTCATCGCGGTGGTGGCCGTCGCGGTGTTGTGCTGGAAGGCGTTCGGACCGGGCGCTGCGCACCGCTCCGGCGCCGGTCGGAATTCCTCGCACCGCAATCGCATCGTCGGCCCCGACGACGATCCCGAATTCCTTTGGCGCATCTCGCGCCAGCACCGGGACGGCGATCCCGGACCCGAGCGCTGAGGGCGCGCTCAGCTTCGCGTGGCAACGTCCACGAAGCGGCGGACCAGGGCCGAATCGGCCGGGCCGCGCCGGACCGGCACCAGATGAGCGTCCGGTAGCCCGGTCACCGGGACGAGCACCACCCCGGGGCGGACCAGGCCCTCCACCATGAGCGACGTCGCGATGTGGATCAGTCCCGTGCGGACCACCGCGTCCACCGCCGGATCGACGCTCCAATCGGCGACCACGGCCCGGCGGCGAATCGGCCGCCCCGACGGCGTGACCGGCGGCGTCCACGCGTCGACGAACCACTCCGGGAACGTCGGCGGCGGCATGATCGTCTCGAACTCGGCCAGTTCCTCGGCGTCGACCGAATCCCGTTGCGCCAGTGGATGTCCCGCCGACACGGCCAGCCCGCGCGGCGCGGTGAGCAGGCTGGGCCCGAAGGTCAGCGCGGGTTCCCGCGCGGCGTACTCGCCCGGATCACCCGGGAACCACATGAGCAGCAGATCCGCGGCGTCGGTGCGCAGGGCGTGATCGATCCCGGTGACGAAGCCGTTGAGCGGATGCGTCGTCACCGAGACGTCCGGATACTCCCGCTCGAACGCCGACACGTACCGATGCGCCCGCGCCACGCCGATGGTCACGATGTAGCCGACCCGCAGCGCGCCGCCGGATCCGCGCGCCCGCGCCCGCGCGTTCGCGATGGCCCGCAACAGTTCCCGATAGCAGGGCTCGACCTCCGCCAACAGCGCCTGCCCCGCGGCGAGCAGTTCGACCTTCCGGCTGGTCCGCGCGAACAGCGGCTCGCCGACCCGCCGCTCGAACTGCCGGATGAGCTGGCTGACCCGGCCGGCGGTGAGTCGCATCCGCGCGGCCGCCCGCCCGAAATGCAGTTCCTCGGCGAGCACGACGAACGCCTCCACCTGCCGGAAATCCACCGGGTCCATACTCATCCGACCACCCCGTAATGAGTTGAACGTGCAGCTCACTGTAGCGCGGGGGATTTCGATCACCGGGGTCACATCGCGGTGGGCACCGCCTCGAGGGCGGTCAGCGCTCGCGCGACGGCGGTATAGGTCGCCGGGAGCAGCGGCATGCGGACGTCCGGGGTGGGGATTCGGCCCCGGGCGGCGAGCACGGCCTTGACGACGACCGGATTCGGTTCGGCGAACAGGGTTTCCGCGAGGGTCGCGAGGCGATGAGCCAGCGGTCGGTCGAATGGTCCGTCCCGCCAGGACGAGACGAGGCGGGCGTATGGCTCAGGTAGGACATTGGCGCTTGCGAGAATCGCGCCGCTGGCGCCGAGGGCCAATAGGGGTGCGGCGTAGAGGTCGTCACCGGCGAGGACGGCGGTGTGCGTGCGGGCGAGGAAGGCGATCGTCGTGTCGTCGATCCCGCCGACGGCGTGTTTGAATCCGGCGATATTCGGGAGTTCGGCCAGGCGGCACAAAGTTTCGAGGCTCAGGGTGCGGCCGGTGCGGTAGGGAATGTTGTAGATCAGCAGCGGCGCCGGGCTGGCCGCGGCGAGCGCGCGGAAGTGGGCGACGATCCCCTCCTCGGAGGGACGGGTGTAGTACGGGACCACCGCCAGGACCGCCGCCGCCCGCGGATCGAGCCGTTCGACGTCCCGCACCGAATCGGCGGTGGCGTTGGACCCGGCCCCGATTATCAAGGGGGACCGGCGTTCCGCGCACACCGTGGCGAGGATGTCGACGACGCGTCGCCGCTCGTCCGGCGTGAGGGTGGCCGGTTCCCCGGTGGTGCCGAGCGCGACGAGTCCGGCCGCGCCCGCGTCGAGGACTCCGTGGGCGAGCGCCGCGAGCGCGTCGGCCGCGAGTTCGCCCCGCGCGGTGAAGGGCGTGATCAGGGGAACGAACAGACCCGAGAACGTCATGACCCCAGCCTGGCCCAGACAACCCGTTACGTCTATTTCGCCTTCCTGCCACCGAGCTTAAGCTGTGCTAATGCTCGACGTCCGTCGCCTCCGCCTGCTGCGCGAACTCTCCCGCCGCCGCACGATCGCCGC
Source organism: Nocardia sp. NPDC004068 (assembly GCF_042874315.1). Lineage (NCBI taxonomy): Bacteria > Bacillati > Actinomycetota > Actinomycetes > Mycobacteriales > Nocardiaceae > Nocardia > Nocardia sp. NPDC004068. Next base: position 131,211 of record NZ_JBIAMW010000004.1, on the reverse strand, counting down.
CGTGGCCGAGGCCCTGTCCTACACGCCGTCCGCGGTCTCCCAGCAACTGACGATCCTGGAACGGGAGGCGGGCGTCCCCCTCCTGCACCGCACCGGCCGCACCGTCACCCTCACCCCCGCCGCCCATCGCCTGGTAGACCACACCGAAACCATCCTGGCCACCCTCGAACAAGCCACCGCCGAATTGGCCGCCACCCGAACCGAACTCACCGGCACCCTCCGCATCGGCGCCTTCCCCACCGCCGTCCGCACCATCCTCTCCCCCGCGTTGGTCATGTTGAGCACGGCACATCCCGGGCTGGAACTTCTGGTCTCCGAACTGGATCCGGCCGATGCCGCGGACGCGCTGCGCAGCTCGGCGTTGGATTTGGCGCTATTGCAGGAGTACGACTATGTCCCGGACGAGCCCGAATCCGGTTTGGACACCGAACCTTTCCTGGAGGAAACCGTCCACCTGGCCGCACTGAATTCGAAACCGATTGCCGCCCAGGCCGATTCCTCCTGGATAGCCGGAACCCCCGGCACCCTCTGCCATCGAATGACCGTAAGATCCTGCGAGGCAATCGGTTTCACCCCTCGCATCCGCCACCACGCCGATGATTTCGGCACAGTTCTGGCCCTGGCGGCCGCGGGCCAGGGCGTAGCCTTCGTCCCCGACCTCGCCACCCACGACGTCCCACCGAACGTCATCCTCACACCGACGAATATCCACCGCCGCACCCATCTCGCGTATCGGCGGGGTACGGGTGCGCATCCGGCTGTATCGGCCGCGCGACAAGCGTTGCGCGAAACCGTCGGCCGCAGAAACCTAACATCCGGCCTTTTGAATCACGAACCATCGGTCGTGAATCCGATATAGGTCCATCGGACCGGCGAGCATCGAGCTGGACAACGGTTAGTACATCAGGTCATCGCCTTGAGGCGTCGGGAATGTCGAGGCGGAGGTCAAACAAATCATCTGGCCCTATTCATCCATCCAGCCCGAAGCAATCGCCTCAAGACCTGCTCAGTTCCTTCGTCGTCGATCGACCGAAGCGTCAGTATCTGCGCAGCAGAATCATCGATGTCCATCTGTCCCCGGCCAGCCCGGCAATTCTCTACCGCCTGCTCCTTTTTATTTGCGGCTCCCAGAGAATCGTGACGAATCGGCCAGCGCGATCCGGCGGTTAGCCGGATGCGCAGTGGTGCATAACGAGCTGAAATTACTATCCGCGCCGCAGTCAGCTCACCCCATACGAATGCAACCCACTCATCACGATATTGATATGAAAGTTTCCGGTCTTTATAGTTGGTAAACAGGTGAAGAAGATCACCGTACCTGCGGTTTCGGCGTTGGCAACTGCATGTGTGACGGCACTGTCGGGTGACGTCGCGCACCTCTTGCTTACCGAGGATGATCCTTGTCCGTCATGCGCTCCAGCGACCACCAGAACAGCGGGAAGCAGCCAGAGCGGGCACTCACGCCGTGGAGGACGTATGCCCCGCGCTAGCGACGGGACACGCCGGTAAGGACGAGAAACATTCCCTTGGAGGGGCAAGTAAGATCAAACCTAGCTATCCCTTCTTACTCTCTATCGGATTCGTCGGATTGGTCGCCGAATTCGACATCCTCACCCAACAACATAGTGAAGGTTGCTATGACACCGTCCGGAAGATGTTCCTCCATCTGCAATGGCAAGCGGAAACTGGAAATCTCCCTATAGATCTCCGCGTGATAATTATCAATCCACGGATCCGGATTTTCCCCCTGCCATGGCCGAAGAGTCTCCCAGGCTCGATCGGGATCACTACTTTCACCCACCCCCTCGAAAACTTCCTTGAAATGACCTTTCATTCTTTCAGCTAAAGGATTCATAGACTTCATCATCACCGTCAGGTAATCTTTCAGAAAATCTTCGTGCACGACATCGTAATACCTTACTGAGGTAGACAATGAATCCGGTCCAGCACCGTCCGTAGGTTCCAAGTAGGTAACCCGAAACCACGGGAAGGACAGCAGGTATGGTTTCTCATTACGCAATAAAACGCCGACCATGGGTGCCCGCAATACAGCTAGACAGATCGTAATAAACAACGGCGCGTCGCTTTTACTCGCAGACGGCCCACTCGTGCCCGACGCGCTTACCGATTCCAGGTGGCTCGCGGCCTTCAGAAGAGGAAGGGTAAGGGAGCGGTAAGACTCTTCACCGGTCAACGCCGGTTTGGGCTTACGTACCATCTTGGACAAAGATATAGCCCAAGGTATCGGTAGGCTAAAGAACGGGAATTCGTAAGCATGGAACACATCATGCACAGGCATGTGAAACGAAAAACTTGGGCTTCTAACGCCACTTACATCATATAGCCTGATAGTAGAATTCTTCGATCCCGGAATACGCAGAAGCCTCACACCATCAGGGGGAGACTCGCGAATAAAGAATACAAATGGCAACTCGCTTTGCTTGCATTCAACAATTAAATTGACTGCGGGACGGGGAATGCGCCTGTCGCCACCCTTCGGACCTAGGTGGATCCGGGCGAGAATATCTACCGCCCTAGCCTGACCCGACTCGGAATCTATATAGGTCCATTCTTCTTGAATCTTTGAATGCCAGCTAAATTCCTCCAACACGGAACGTAAGCGATCAGCTACTACCGCCTGGAATGGATAGCCCGATTGAACAACGGCATCAAGAAGGTCTTCGCTAGTCAATCCAGCCGCCAGTTGAGCGTAGCCTGGCGTCTCATTCAATTTTTTTTCCATTCAACCATTTTCCCCAGATAGATACTTCGTCAAACTGAGGAGAACTATATCAACTCTTGCATCCACAGAATCCAATCTATGCCGAAACGGCTGCCGCACCTCCCGCACTAGGTTGGCCCGTCCTCATAAGCACTACGTGACGTGCGAATCCTTGGCCACAGTCTCACTGGTCAGACAGATTGTTATGTTGTATGTCCGTCGACCACGCCGCCGCGGCTCGCGACGGCCATAGGTCACCAGCGCTACGGCCAACTCTTCAAGGCCGGTGGGGTGGACCCGAAAACCGTGGAACGCCGGATCAGCAGCGGCCGCCCCCGGGTGGCCGAACTTCTTCGGTCGCGATCCTGCTCGCACATTCGTTGGGCTCCAATTTTTAGAAGTCGCGGGAGCTCTGGGTCAAAGATATCGATTTCACCGAGGGCGTGGTTTATCCCGAACGGCGGTGGCTGGGAGTCAGCCACTCAAGACCAAAGCCACCGATACGCCCCCATACCTGTCCCAAGAGCCTTCAGATCTGTTGAAGGCGCCAGCCGATGCCCGCCCTAGCAAGAATTGTGCGTGACGACCTCGGTAAGCCGCTGCCCCCTGTGTCATCGGCTGGCACATCGGACAGCGAGGGCGGAGGTTACGGTATGCCCAGGGATTAGCTTTCAGAATCTCCGCTACTATTACGCCTCGCTGACCATCCGACAGGGGCCGGACATCATGACTATCCAGGCCAGAGTCCGCGATGCCAGCGCCGTGACCACCTTGCAGTACTACGCCCATTTATGGACGGATACGGACGCGCCACACGGACAGCCGCGGTCACCGTGCTTAGCGAGCAATTCGGCAAGCTGCCGTAATACTGCACACGGAAACGGAAAATCAATACCGATGTACCGGATGATTCCGAGAATCCGCATGTAGATCGGCTAGTTGAGCCCGGCGTAGGAGTGCAATCCGCTCACCACGATATTGATGATGAACAAATTGAACAACATAGCCACAAACCCGGCGATATTGATCCACGCCGCCTTCGTCTCCCGCCACCCCGACGTGGCGCGCGCGTGCAGGTACGCCGCGTAGATCACCCAGGCGATGAACGAGACCGTCTCCTTCGGGTCCCAGCCCCAGAACCGCCCCCAGGCCGATTCCGCCCAGATGGCGCCGAGGATGACGCCCGCGCCGAAGATGGGGAAGCCGATGATCGTGGTTCGGTAGGCGAGGCGGTCCAGGGTGCGGGCGTCGGGGAGGCGGCGGGCGACGGCGCCGAGGATGTTCGGGGACTCCGAGCCCTCCGGCTCGCGCAGGCGGAGCAGGAACAGCAGGCTGGCGACGCCCGAGAGGAGGAAGATGCCGCTGCCGGTGCTCACGACCGTGACGTGGATGGGGAGCCAGAAGGACTTCAGGGCCGGAACCACGGGCGCGGCTTCGGCGTAGAGGACCTGGCCCGCCAGGAACATCAGGATGAGCACCGGGACCAGCAGGAAGACCCACATCGAGCGGTAGCGGCGTTCGCGCATGAAGGCGAGGCCGGTGAGCATCGCGGCGGCCGTGGCCATGGCGATGAACTCGTACATGTTGCCGAGCGGGAAGCGGTGAGTCGCGAAGCCGCGCAACACGATCGACGCCAGGTGCAGGCCGATGCCCACGAACAGGACCGCGAAGGCCATATTGCCGAAGCGTTCCGCGGTGGAACGGGTAGGTGCGGGGTCGATACGGCCGGGGGTCGCCGGTCCGCCCGCGGTGACCAGTTCGCGGGCGTCGGTCCGGGTGGTGCGGGCCGAGGAGTACTGCACGATGAGCAGTGCGAGGACCAGGACGTAGACGACCCACGACGATTTGAAGGCCAGATTGCTGTACCCGGCGAGGGTCTCGTCGATCGGCATGCTCACTCTCCCGTGCTCTGCGAGTCGCCCAGCAGTCGTTTGCGCAGGCGGTCGAATTCGCCGCCCCAGCCGGCCTGGTCGGTGCGGGCCAGGCCGCCCATCTCTACTACGGTACGTCGTTCATCGGCTTCGCGGGAGTCGGGGTAGGCCCGCAGCCAGACGCGGCGGCGCTTCACCAGGAGCGAGACCAGGAGTCCGGCCATCATGGTGAGGGCGCAGGCGAGCACCCAGCCCTGCGCCGGATCGTGCGAAACCTGAAGATTCGCAAACTGTTTGGCGCCGTCGAAGGTCACCTTGGTGCCGTCGTCGAGGGTGGCCGACTCACCGGGGCGCAGGTTCACCCGCTGCTGTTTCACCAGGCGGTCCTGCTTGATCATCTCCGGATCGAGGGCGAACAGCGATTGCGGGCGGCCGGTGTCCAGGCCCGTCTCGCCGCGGTAGATGTCCACGGCGACAGCCGGATCGGTGAGCGCCGGATAGGACGAGGTCAGCAGGTTGCCGTGCAGCAGGGCGGTCGGGGCGAACAGGCCGTCGATCGCGATCTGGTGCTTGCGGCGCTCCTCCTCGGTGGCGAACATGCCGCCGGGTGGGTCGAAGCGCATGACGCCGCTGGACAGGAAGGTCGTCGCGTCGTCGGGACGCCACTGCACGGTTTCGGTACGGGTCTGGCCGTCGGGATAGGTGACGGTGAAGGTCGGGGCGTAACCGTGGCCCTGGAGATAGACGCGGTCGCCGGAGACGCGCAGCGGGTGGTTGACCTGGATCGTGGTGTCGCGCCAGGTGTTCGCGGCCAGATCGTTCCCGGCCTGATAGGAGATGTTCGCGGTGAACATCTCGGCCTGGCCGTTGGGCAGGTAGTCGGCCCGGAAGTCCTTGACGCGCACGCACAGTGGCGACAGGCCGGTACCGTCGTTGACGCGGCCCGCGCGGAAGGAGTCGAACGCCGCGGTCGAGGTGGTGCAGAAGCCGGGGCCGTTGTCGGCGACCACGATGACCGTGCCCTCGTAGCCGAACAGCTTGCCCACCGCGATCGCCACCAGCAGTCCGACCAGGGCCAGATGGAAGACGATATTGCCGAGTTCGCGCAGGTAGCCCTTCTCGGCGGCGAGGGTCACGACGTCGCCGTCCGACCGCTCGACCACGCGCCAGCCGCGCAATCGCGTTCGGGCAAGGGCGATCACGTCCGTCGGGGCCTCGTCCACCTCGACCGCGTCGTGGTGCGGGAGCCGGGACAGGTTGCGCGGCGCCTTGACCGGCGGGGTGCGCAGCGCGCGGTAGTGGTCGAACACGCGCGGCACGATGCAGCCGACCAGCGAGACGAACAGCAGCACGTAGATCGCGGTGAACCAGAAGCTGGAGAACACGTCGAACAGTTGCAGCCGGTCCATCAGCGGACCGAGCGTGCCGCGGTCGGCGATGTACCGGTCGACCTTCTGCGGGTTGAGGCTGCGTTGCGGCAGCAGCGCGCCCGGAATCGCGCCGAGCGCCAGCAGGAACAGCAGCATCAGCGCGGTGCGCATACTGGTCAGGCCGCGCCAGGTGTTGCGCAGCAGGGCGAGCGCGCGGCGCGGCAACGGCTGGCGCGGCGGGCGGGCGGGACGCCGATCGGGAGCGGTCATGGTCGTGGTCATGTCAGATAGGCAGGGTCACTCGGGAGACGAATACATTGCGGACCCACCCGACGAACTGGTCCCACATCCCGGTGACCAGTGCGATGCCGACGGCGACGAGCAGGATTCCCCCGATCACCTGGATGGTGCGGGAGTTGCGGCGCAGCCAGCCCACGCCCCGCAGCGCGCTGGCCGAGCCGAAGGCCAGGATCACGAACGGCAGTCCGAGGCCGAGGCAGTAGGCGACGATCAGGGCGACCCCGCGCGCGGCGGTGGTGCCCTCGGTTCCGGCGGAGACCGCCATGACGCCGGAGAGCGTCGGCCCCAGGCAGGGCGTCCAGCCGAGCGCGAAGACCGCGCCGAGCAGCGGGGCGCCGACGATTCCGGTGAGCCGCCGCGGATGCATCCGGGTGTCGCGCTGCAAGGCCGGGACCAGTCCGAGGAAGACGAGCCCCATCAGCACGGTCACCACCCCGCCGATCCGTTGCAGCAGTTCACGATTCACGTTCAACGTCTGGATGACCCCGAACACGGTCACCGACGCCAGCACGAACACCACCGTGAACCCCGCCACGAACAGCCCCGCCGCCCCCGCGACCCGGGCCCGCCCCGCCCGCTCGACGACCGTCCCCCGCTTCCCCCGCGCCTCGGCCACGGTCACCGGCGGCGCCTCGGCCCCCACCAGCCCCGCCAGATACGACAGATACCCCGGCACCAACGGCACCACACAGGGCGAGGCGAACGACACCAACCCCGCCAACACACAAACCCCCAACGCCAACACCAACGGCCCCGAGGCCGCGGTCTCCTGAAACGTCTCCCCCACCGAAGCCAACCCGTTCACCACACCCCCCGCACGCCAACCCAGCCGCACCCTTTATTCGAATCCGCACCCCTTTCAGGGCCCTGCAACGGGTGCGGATTCGAATAAAGGGTGCGGCTGGGGTTTGTGGTCATTGGGGGGCCTCGGCGGAGATGCGGTCGATGACGGGTTGGAGGTCTTCGGCCAGGAGGGGGCGGAGGTAGACGGCCGCTACGCGGTGGGCGCGGTCGAGGACGAGGGTGGTGGGGATGACGCTGGTGGGGAATTTGCCGCCGAGGGCGAGGAGGCTGCGCATCTCGGGGTCGTAGATGGAGGGGTAGCCGATGTGGTTGCTGATGACGAAGTCGCGGGCCTTGTCCTGCCGGGTGTCGCGGACATTGATGCCCAGCAGGGTGACGCCGCGGGCCTTCGACTGCTCGTAGACCTTCTCCAGCGCGGGGGCCTCGGCGCGGCAGGGGCCGCACCATTGGCCCCAGATGTTCAGCACCACAACCTGATTCGGGAAGTCGTCGACGGAGACCGTCTTGCCGTCGGTCATGAGATCGGGCCCGGAGAGGTGGCCGATGGTGCCCCGGGAGGCGGGCGGGTCGTAGAAGATCTCGGTCTTGCCGCCGGGCGAGACGAAGTCGAACGTGCCGCCGGTGGCGACGGCGTCCTTTCCGGTGGAGCAGCCCGCCAACACGACCACGAGGGCGAGGCACGCGACGAGAAGGGCGGGCACACGCCGGGATCCGCGGACGTGCACCGCCGAGACCGACGCCCGGCGCGCGCCGGTGAAGCGGCCCGACACCGCCGCGACGCGGCGAACGGGGCCACGGGCACTCGCTGGCGAGAACGATCCCTCACCAGCATCGCTCACCCGCCGCGCGGCAGTTCCCCGCCGCGCGGACGACCCGACGACCCCCCCGTTCACGCCCCCGTCACCCGCGGATCCGAACCCCCCGCGGGCTCGGAGTAGACGATGTCGATCAACGTATCCCCTTGATACACAAGGGAAGTCAACGAAGCCAGCGAGCACTGCCGCTGCCGCGGATCGTGCCAGAGGCGCTTACCCTCGAGGAAGCGGCGCAGCGTCCAGACCGGCAGTTGATGGGAGACCAGCACGGCCTCGTGCCCGGCGGCCTCCACGCGGGCCTTGTTGACCGCGGCCAGCATGCGATGCGCGATCTGGAGGTAGGGCTCGCCCCACGACGGGGTGAACGGGTCGCGCAGTTTCCACCAGTGCCGGGGTTTGCGCAGCGCGCCGTCGCCGACGGAGACGCGCAGGCCCTCGAAGGTGTTGCCCGCCTCGATCAGGTTGTCGTCGGTGCGGACGATCAGTTTGTGTTGTCCCGCAACGGCTTCCGCGGTCTCCTGGGCACGTTGCAGGGGGGAGGCCACCACCAGGGTGACGTCGTGGTCGGACAGGGCGCGGGCGACGGCGGCGGCCTGGGAGCGGCCGCTGACGGACAGGCCGAATCCGGGCAGGCGCCCGTAGAGAATGCCCTTCGGGTTGTGCACCTCGCCGTGCCGCATGACGTGCACGATGGTCTCGGGGGTGGATCCGGTTGCGTCCGGGGATGATTCGAGCTGCTGCGGGTCGCTCACGCGCTGGGTCCTTCGGGTGTGGCGGCGGCCGCGGCCGCTGCGGCGGCTGGCAGGGCGGCGGCGATTCGGTCGAACGCGTCCTCGTCGAGTGCGGCCGAGACGAACCACGCTTCGAACGGGCTCGGCGGCGCGTAGACGCCGCGGTCGAGCAGGGCGTGGAAGAACGCCGGGAACCGCCAGGTCTGGGAGCCCTTGGCGGCGGCGTAGTCGGTCACCGGACGGTCGGCGAAGAACACGCTCACCATATTGCCCGCGAATTGCACCACGTGCGGGACCCCCGCGGCCGACAGCGCCGCGGTGAGCAGACCGCCCAGGCGATCGGCGTTGCGATCGAGCGCGGCGTACACCTCGTCGTCGGCGGCGCGCAGCGTGGCGAGCCCGGCCGCGACCGCGACGGGATTCCCGGACAGGGTTCCGGCCTGGTAGACCGGGCCGATCGGCGCGAGGCGGTTCATGATGTCGGCCCGGCCGCCGAACGCCGCGGCGGGCAGACCGCCGCTCATCACCTTGCCGAAGGTGTAGAGGTCACCGGCGACGCCGTCGAGCCCGTACCAGCCCGCCGGGCTGACCCGGAAGCCGGTCATCACCTCGTCCATGATCAACAGCGCGCCGTGCTCCTCGGTCAGGCGGCGCAGGCCCGCGTTGAATCCGGGCAGCGGCGCGACCGCGCCCATGTTCCCGGCGGCGGCCTCGGTGATGACGGCCGCGATCTGGCCCGGGAATTCGGCGAAGGCGGTCTCGACGGCGGCGAGGTCGTTGTACGGCAGCACGATGGTGTCGGCGGCCTGCGCGCCGGTGACGCCGGGCGAGGTCGGCAGGCCGAGGGTCGCCACGCCCGAACCCGCGTCGGCGAGCAGCGCGTCGACGTGCCCGTGATAGCACCCGGCGAATTTGACGATCTTGGCGCGTTCGGTGAAGCCGCGCGCCAACCGGACCGCGCTCATGGTGGCCTCGGTGCCGGAGTTGACCAGCCGCACCCGCTGCACCGGCTCGACCCGCGCGGCGATCGCCTCGGCCAGCTCGATCTCCGCCTCGGTCGGCGCGCCGAAGGACAGGCCGCAACCCGCGACCCGGCGCACGGCCTCCACCACGTCCGGGTAAGCGTGGCCGAGGATCGTCGGACCCCACGAGCAGACCAGGTCGACGTAGTCCTTGCCGTCCGCGTCGGTCAGCGCCCAGCCGCGGGCCGAGGTGATGAACCGCGGCGTTCCCCCGACCGATTTGAATGCCCGGACCGGCGAGTTCACCCCGCCGGGGATGACGGCGGCGGCGCGATCGAACAATCGGGCGGAGCGCGGGGAGGAACTCACGGCACCCAGTGTCGCAGCCCCTCGGACACCGGTCGACGACAGGGTGTAGTGCGGTGAGCCACCCCACATCCGCCGCCGCGAAAACCACAGCGGCCGAACGCAACCGCAACACGCCGGGAGCGGTTTTCGGCCGCTTCGGCACCGGATCGATCACCGGTGCGTACGCTCGGGCAGTCAGACGTCCACGGCCGGGAGGGAATTCATGCGGACCATCCTGTTCAGCGCCACCCTGATCACCATCGCGGCCGCCGCGACCGTGGGCGGTATCGGCACCGCTGCGGCCGCCACGCCGATCGCGCAGCCCGAGGAGGGCCGGATCGGCCTCAACCTCTCGCACGAGGAGACCGCGGCGCTGGCCGACGGCCCGCTGCCCGCGCTCGTCGGCATGGTCGTACCGCCCAGCCGGATGGGTGCGGGCCTGCGCCCGGACACCCAGCTCTACAAGGACGAGAACGGCGGTATCCACGCCTCGCTGCGGCAGGTGATCATGGAGGCCGCCGACCACCCCGACGGCTCGGTCACCGTGTACGTCAACGTGACCGGCGCCCACGGCCCACGTCTGGTGGACATCTACCAGCGCTGGAACTGAGCGCTCAGTCCGCCCACCGCGCGCCGCGGACCACCAGATCCACCACCGCCAGCCCGGCCGCCGCCACCAGCAGGGCGGCCAGCCCCAGCCACGGCCCCGAATAGCGCGTCGCCTCGAAGGCGGGCAGATCGCCCGAGGCCGCGAAGGCCGTGGTATGCACGCCGTGCCGCCAGCTCGGCACCGCCGCGCCGACACAGAGCACGATCAACACCAGATCGACGACGATCCACACCCGCCGCATCACCACGCCTCCTGATCCTCGCCGAGCAGCGACTCCGAAACCGCGCACGGCCGCCTCACCGCGCCCCATCTCCATCGGGCAGCCGTTCCAGTGCCGCGCTCAGTTCCTCCCGCAACCCGTGGTGGTCGCGGGCCCATGCCTGGATAATCGCGCCGTCGCGGAGTTTCAGGCCGATGCCCTTGCGACGCCGGGGGACGCCGGTGAGTTCGCCCAGGGCGCGGGCGGATTCCCAGTCCTCGTCGTCCCAGGCGTCGGGGTCGCGTTCGGGGAGGACCTCGGCGATATCGCGCAGCGGGAGGACCTCGGTGCCCTCGCGGAGGGTGGCGCCGGTGAGTTCCACGCTGACGTGGCGGCGACCCGCGATGACCTGCAACCACACGAATCCGGCCAGCAGGACGGCACAGAAGGCCAGCCCGAACCAGTGCACCGGGGCGCGCAGCGCGAGTTCGAGGATCAGCACGACCAGGCACAGCAGCGGGCCGTAGGCGATGCTGCGCCAGCGCGCGCCGGGCTCGGCGAACAGAACGGTGGGCTCGGTATCGGTCAAACGAGAGATCTCAGGCGATCACGCTGGGAATCAGGAGTCCCGCGAGGGTGAGCAGAACGAACAGGATGAGCAGACTCAGCACGAGCACATCTCGTCGAAGGCTTTGCGGTTGCTGAATCACCACTCGCATCGATGCCTCCGCTCCTCCGGAGCGAGTGCCGACACGAGATCGAAAGACCAACGTGCGAACCACAACTCCGTGTTCCCAAGTCCGCTGTGACAACCCTCACGATACATCCTGCCGCGCCCGGGACAAATTCGGCCCGTGTCTCACCGGACGTTCCCGCGGAAGTGAGGTTCGGATTCGCCTCGGTGACAAAGGAATACGGCCCCGGCGGCGAGCACCGCCTGCAGGATCGCCGCCGCGCCGGCGAGCAACTGCGCGGTCCCCGTCACCGCGCCCAGACCGAACAGCGCGCCGAGCGCCCCGAACACGAGCACCATCGCGGCGACGTCGAGCAGCGCCCGCGCCCAGAGCCGCCCGCGCCGCAACTGATGGACCACGGCCACCGCGCCCGCGGCCAGGCCGAGCCCGAACACGACGATCACGACCTCGAGCAGCGCGACCATCATCTCGATCTCGGCCAGCCCGACCTCGGGCTGTTGCGCGTGCAGCTGGTCGTAGAGGCGGCGGGTCAGCTCGTGCCGATCGGCGAACTGACCGACGGCGGTGACGAGCAGCCGCAGCACGCCCAAACCGATGACGCCCCACCACAATTGGGACGCGGTGCGCACATCGGTCGGCACCGCGACCGGGCCGGGCGGCGGGCCCGGCGGAGTCCACGGATTCACGACAGCCAGTGCGCGGCCTCGGTCGCCCAGTAGGTGAGCACGATGTCCGCGCCCGCCCGGCGGATGCCCATGAGCGATTCCAGGATGGCTCCGCGCCGATCGATCCACCCGCGCTCGGCGGCCGCGGTGATCATCGAGTACTCACCGGAGATCTGATAGGCCGCGACCGGCACGTCGGAGCGGTCGGCCACCTCGCGCAGGATGTCCAGATACGACATGGCCGGTTTCACCATGACGATGTCGGCGCCCTCGGCCAGATCCAGGTCGAGTTCGCGGAGCGCCTCGCGGCGGTTGGCCGGATCCTGTTGATAGGTGCGGCGATCGCCCTGCAACGAGGAGGCCACCGCCTCGCGGAACGGGCCGTAGAACGCGGAGGCGTATTTGGCGGCGTAGGCCAGGATTCCGGCGTCCAGCAGTCCGGCCTCGTCGAGCCCGGCGCGGATCGCGCCGACCTGGCCGTCCATCATGCCGCTGGTGCCGAGCAGATCCGCGCCCGCCTCGGCCTGGGCGATCGCCATCTCGACGTAGCGGTCCAGGGTGGCGTCGTTGTCGACCGAACCGTCGGCCGCGAGGACACCGCAGTGGCCGTGGTCGGTGAATTCGTCGAGGCAGGTGTCGGCCATGACGACCGTCGCGTCGCCCACCTCCTCGGCCAGCGCGCGCAGGCCGCGGTTGAGAATCCCGTCCGGATCGCTGGCCCGGCTGCCGATCGGATCCTTGTCCTCGGGCTTGGGGACGCCGAACAGCATCAGACCGCCCACGCCCGCGGTGACGGCGTCGACGGCCACCTTGCGCAGCGAGTCCATCGAATGCTGATGCACACCGGGCATCGAGCCGATCTCGCGCGGTTCGCCGAGCCCGTCGGCGACGAACATCGGCAACACCAATTGCCTTGGTTCCAGCGTCGTTTCGGCTACCAGACGACGCAGGGCGGGGGTACGACGCAACCGCCGCGGGCGGTCCATTCCGGTCATGAACCGCACGATACGCCGCGTCCGGACGCACGTCTTCGCCGCCTCGGCCAGCCGAGCGGGACCGAGAACGGCATACTCCGAACGAGGACTGAAACGGGAGCGAACATGTCCGATCGCGAGGAACGACAGTACGGGGTGGACGACGAGGCCGCGGTGCGCGCGCTGCGCGCGGCGGCGGAGCGGGGTGATCTCGCGGCCGTCGAACTCCTGGCACAACGACTGGGGGAGGCGGGTGAACGGGCCGAGGCCGAGCGCTGGTTACGCCGGGCGGCGGAGCTGGGCAGCGTGGCGGCGCTCGGGCGGCTGGGCGAATCGGCGTGGCAGGACGGGCGGGTGGCCGAGGCGATGGAATGGCTCGAACAGGCCGCCTACGCCGGGCTGACCTCCGCGGAGTACCAGCTCGGCGCGATCCATCTGGAACGCGGGAATCTGGACGCGGCCGAACCGTGGCTGCTGCGCGCGGCGGAGGCCGGGCTGCCGGAGGCCATGTGCAATCTGGGCGCGCTGGCCGATCGGCGCGGCGAGGACGAGCGGGCCGAGCAGTGGTACGAGCGCGCGACCCTGGCCGGAAACGCCACGGGCATGCGCAATCTCGGCCTCCGCTACGCCCGGCGCGGCGAGATCGCCCGGGCCACCGAACTTCTGGTGGAGGCGACCCGTCGCGGGCGCACCGACGCGTACGCCGTGCTGGGCGCGGTCTGCCTGGAACGGGATCGGGCCGAGGACGCCGAACGCTGGCTGCGGCGCGGCGCGGAGGTCGGCGACGCGGAGTCGATGTTCCACCTGTCGCAGTTCCTGGACGCGGAGCCGACCACGCCCGCGGCACAGGCGGAATCGCGCGAGTGGCTGGAACGATCGGCGGCCCTGGGACATCCGCGCGCCCTCGATCTGCTGCACGGGATGTGAGCGCGCGGAACGGTTTTCTGTCGGTGCCCCTCGGTAGAATCGAAGATGTGTTCGAGGAACTCCGGTTCCGATCCGAGGGGAGGATCACGTGGCCACCACAACCACGCTCATCGACCGACCGTACGTCCCGCTCGAGAAACGCCGCCTGCCGCCGGGCCGCCCGCGGTCGTGGTACGTCACCCACAACCGACGGCTGAAGGCCATGCGCCTGGCCATCGCGCTACTCGACTCCGGCGTCTACCGCGCCGCCCTGGCCGACAACGAAACCATCCGGCGCACAGCCGATCTCGTGGGCATCCGCCCGCCGTCGGACAAGACGTGCCGCCTGGTCCGTGACCTCATGCGCGCCCGGCGCTGAGCACCCGCACCCCGCGCCCCGCCGGGTCTCACACCCGGCGGCGGCTCTTCTTGCGCGGCGGGGGCAGCAGGCCCTCGGCGCGCAGGTGGGCGGCGTGTTCGGCGAGGGCGTCCACGAGGGGGCCGACCTGGGCGATCTCCGGCTGGACGTCCACGCGCAGGCCGAATTCGATTGCCGTCTCGGCGGTTTTGGGGCCGATGCAGGCGACGATGGTGCGCGCGTGCGGCTTTCCGGCGATGCCGACCAGGTTGCGGACCGTCGAGGACGAGGTGAACAGGACCGCGTCGAAGCCGCCGGTCTTGATCATCTCGCGGGTCTCGGCGGGCGGCGGCGAGGCGCGCACGGTGCGGTACGCGGTGACGTCGTCGATCTCCCAGCCGCGATCGCGCAGGCCCTCGGCCAGGGTCTCGGTGGCGATATCCGCGCGCGGCAACAGGACCCGGTTGACCGGATCGAAGACGTCGTCGTAGGGCGGGAAGTCGGCCAGCAGGCCCTCCGAGGACTGCTCACCGCTGGGCACCAGTTCGGGGTTGATGCCGAACGAGCGCACCCGGTCGGCGGTGGCCTCGCCCACGCAGGCGATCTTCACCCCGGAGAAGGCCCGGGCGTCCAGGCCGAATTCGCCGAACTTCTCCCAGACCGCGCGCACGGCGTTGGTGGAGGTGAACACCACCCACTGGTAGCGGCCGTCGACCAGGCCCTTCACCGCGCGTTCCATCTGGGCGGGGCTGCGCGGGGGCTCGACCGCGATGGTCGGCACCTCCATCGGGATGGCGCCGTGCATGACGAGCTTCTCGCTCATCTCCCCGGCCTGCTCCTTGGTGCGCGGCACGAGCACGGTCCAGCCGTACAGCGCGCGCGACTCCCACCACGACATCTTCGAGCGCTTCTCGACCTCCTTGCCGACCGTGACCACGAGCGGTCCGACCAGTTCGGAGGCGGCGCTGTTGAGGGTGGCCAGCGTCGCCTCGATGGTGCGCTGCTGGCGGGTGGTGCCGCGCACGGTCACCGCGACCGGGGTCTGCGGGGCCAGACCGTGTTCGACCAGGGCGCTGGCGGTTTCGGCGAGATGACCCGAGGTGGCGTGCAGCACCAGCGGGCCGGGCGCGGCCGCGACCGACGCCCAGTCGACCTCGCCGCGCACGTCGACCTCGGTGTGCTTGGAGCCCAACGCGATTCCGGCGTAGGCGGGCACCGTCGTGCCGGACGGCAGGCCGGGCAGCACCTCGAACGCCAGATGCGAGCGGGTGACGGCGTTGACCTCGGCGATCACCGAATCCGTGGTGAGCGGATCGCCGGACACCAGCCGCACCACGTCGTTGCCCGAACGGGCCTCGGCGACAAGGGTTTTGGCCACCTCGGCGGGTTCGCCGAGCGCCGGACGGACGTCGACGGCGGGCTCGCCGTCAGGGCCCGCCTCGACCGCGGTGCCGACCAGCGCGAGCACGCCCTTGTCGACATCGGGATCGGTGAACGCCAGCGTCGCCCGGCCGAGCACCTGACGGGCCCGCACGGTGAGCAGTGCCGGGTCACCGGGTCCGGACCCCACGAACAGGATCCGACCAGGGTGCTTCTTAGTGGCTCGGCTCATTATTCGTTCTCCATCGGGCTGGGATCGGGCAAGTCGGAGGGCGACGGGTTCACCGCCCGCGCGGGTTGGCCGAGCAGGTCGCGCGCCCCCAGCTCCAGGAGCTCACGCGCCAGGCCGCGGCCCAGCCGCTCGGCGTCGGCGAGCGCGCCGACCGCCGAGGCCCGGATCACATCCGAGCCGTCGACCGCCGCCGCGCAACCGCGCAGCGACAATTCCTCGACCACCCTGCCGTCGTCGTCGAGCGACTCGACCACCTCGGCGAGCGCGCCGACCGGCGCGGTGCATCCGGCCTCGAGCTCGGCCAGCAGCGACCGTTCGGCGATCACCGCGGCACGGGTGCCGGGATCGTCCAGGGTGGACAGGATGGTCACGAGATCGCCGTCCTCGCGGCGGCATTCCACCGCGAGCGCGCCCTGCGCCGGTGCGGGCAACATCTGCACCGGTTCCAGGGCCTCGGTGACCGCGTCGAGGCGGTCGATGCGGGACAGCCCGGCCCGCGCGACCACCACGGCGTCTAGTTCACCCTCGGCGACCTTACGAAGTCTGGTATCGAGATTGCCGCGCAACGGCACGACGTCGAGCCCGAGCCCGAGCGCCCGCAGCTGGGCGGCGCGGCGCGGCGCGGAGGTGCCCACCCGCGCGCCGGGGGGCAGCTCGCCGAGCACCAGCCCGTCCCGGGCGACGACCGCGTCGCGCGGGTCCTCCCGGCCGGGGATGGCGGCGATGGTGAAGCGCGGATCGGGTGCGGTGGGCAGATCCTTGTACGAGTGCACCGCGATATCGATCGCGCCCGAGGCCAATTCGTCGCGCAGGGCGGTGGTGAACACCCCGACGCCGATCTTCTCGACCGGATCGGACGACTTGTCGCCCGCGGTCTTCACGATCACGAGTTCGGCGTGCTGGCCCACCCCGATCAGCGCGTCGCGCACGGTTCCGGCCTGGGTGAGCGCCAGCAGGCTGCCGCGGGTGCCGATGCGCCAGGGCAGGTCGGCGCTCCCGCGTCGAATGTCGATGTGCTGCCGCACCGTCGCCTCCGTCATGCGTGGCGCCCCTGTTCGTCGGAGTGGATGTGACCGGGCGCGAAGTCGTCGGCGAGTTCGCCGCCCAGGGCCGCGATCTCCATCGGGGCCGCAACCGCTTGGGCCGCACCGGGTTTCAGTTCGAAGAGTTCGCGCAGCGCCTCGGCGTAGCTGCCGCCGCCGGGGGTCGAGGCCAGTTGTTTGACCCGCACGGTGGGCGCGTGCAGCAGTTTGTCGACCACGCGGCGGACCGTGCGGGCGACCTCCTCGCGTTCGGGATCGCCCAGGTCCGGCAGCTTCGACTCGAGCCGCAGCAGTTCGGCCTCGACCACGTCGGCGGCGCGCTGGCGCAGCGCGGCGACGGTCGGGGTGACCTCGGCCAGGCGTTGTCCCGCAAGGTATTTCGTGAGTTCCTCGGCGACGATGGCGCGGGCCGCGGTGGTGTCGGCGGCGGCCGCCAGCGCGGCGGGATCGCGTTGCAGGGTCTCCATGTCGATGACCGTCACATCGGGCAGGCCCGCGACGGCGGCGTCCACGTCGCGCGGCAGGCCCAGATCGCAGACGACCAGCTGATGACCCGGCCGGGAGGCGTTGAGCGCGCGATGCGCGTCGGCGAGGGTGACCACCGCGCCGACCGACCCCGTGCTGGTGATGATCAGATCGGCGTCGGCCATGGCCTCGACCAGACCCGACAGGTCGGTGGCGGTGGCGGCGACGCCGTGCATGTCGAGCGCGGTGCGGGCCAGCCGCCGCGCGCGCTCGAGCGTCCGGTTCACCAGCACGATCCGCTCGACGCCCGCGCGGGCCAGGTGCGCGACCGCGAGCCCGCCCATCGCGCCCGCGCCGACCACCACGGCGGTGCGGCCGGCCAGCTCGCCGAGCACGGTGCGCGCCCGCTCCAGCGCGACCGAGACCACCGAGGCGCCCGCCCGGTCGATGCCGGTCTCGGTGTGCACCCGTTTGCCGACCCGCAGCCCGTGCTGGGCCAGTTCGTGCAGGGTGCGCCCGGCGGCCTGCTGGGCGTCGGCGGCGGCGTAGGCCGCGCGGATCTGGCCGAGCACCTGCTGTTCGCCGATCACCATCGAATCCAGGCCGGAGGCCACCGCGAACAGGTGTTCGGCGGCGGCCTCGCTGTAGCGGACGTAGGCGTGCCGGGTCAGTTCCGGCAGCGGCAGGCCCGAGTGCCGGGCGAGCAGATCGCCGACCTCGGCCAGGCCGCCGTGGAAGGCGTCGACCACCGCGTAGATCTCGACCCGGTTGCAGGTGGAGACGATCATCGCCTCCGAGATGTGCTGCGATTCGAGCATCTTCTCGGTGAGCTTGGGCCGATCGTCCTCGGTGACCGCGACCTTCTCCAGCACCGCGACCGGCGCGCTGCGATGCGAAATACCGACTAGAAGCACGCTCATGGTGCGACCACCGATCCCTTGCTGGTTGGCTCCGTTGCCGAAATTCCCACGTGTGCGGAGGCCGAGCGGTTCGCCAGCCGCCGGCCGATGGGAGTGGAGACGGCGTGCACGGTCTCACCGGCCGCCACACCGCGCTCCTCGCGCGCCTCGGCCTCGGCGATCCGGGCCCGCTCGAACGACAGCATCTGCATCTCGACGGCCAGATCCACCCGGCGCACCTCCACCGCGGGCGGGGCGTCGAGCACGACCGGGGAGAAGCTCAGGATCGACCGCACCCCGGCCGCGACCAGTTCGTCGCACACGGCCTGGGCGGCGTCGTCGGGCACGGTGATGACCGCGATGGTCGGCTGGAGTTCGGTCACCGCCGCGGCCAGCCCGGCCACATCGCGGATCTCGATGCCGTCGATGGTCTCGCCGATCAGCCGCGGATCGCGGTCGAAGACGCCGACCATGCCGAAACCGCGCCGCGCGAAGCCGCCGTAGCCGACCAGCGCCCGGCCCAGATTCCCCGCGCCGACGAGGATCACCCGGTGCCCGTCGGACAGGCCGAGCACGTCCTCGATGCGGGCGCGGAGTTTGGCGACGTCGTAGCCGACGCCGCGAACCCCGTTGGGGCCGAGGAAGGATAGATCCTTGCGCAGCTTGGCCGAACCGACACCCGCCGCGACAGCCAGTTCCTCACTCGATACGATGAGCACACCCTCGTCGGCAAGGACGGCGAGGACACGCAGATAGGTCGCCAGCCGCGCGACGGTGGCCTGGGGAATGTCCTTCTGCTGGGTCGGACGCAGAGCCCTGCCGGAGACGCCGCCTGGCGTCTCATGCTGCTCTGTCACGTCGTTCGGCTCCTCGTCCGGCCGGGGATAGGTGTCCGGTATCGCTTGTCGACCGTCGGCGCCCGGGGTGGCACCGGTAGCGGTTCGACAGGGTTCGGGGTAGCTCCGCTGCCCGAAGCAGCGGGTTGCGTGTCACCACCGTAACCGCTTGTGAAGCCCTGCACAAAGTCGGTGAATTCGGTCACGCGCGGGTAGCCCGGCCCGGCCCATTGAACCCGCAATAGCCGGTGATATTCCACACAACGCGCCGCGCGCCCGCGGGTACGCCGGTCAACGCGACAAATCGGCCCGCAACCGGGGCTCGTCGACATCGAAATAACTGTGTTCACGCCCGTCGAGCAGCACGACCGGGAGCCGATCGCCGAATTCCGCGCGCAGCGCCGGATCGGTCGCGGCCGCCTCGTCCACGTCGATCGTGCCCGGTTCGATCCCGTAATCGGCACAAATCGCGCGCAGTTGTTCCAGGGCCACACCACACAGCCCGCATCCCGCGCGCGTCAACAGGGTCACCGAATGGGAGGAGTCGCTCATGTGTCAATTAAACGGGTCGGCGCCCTGGGCTAGTGTGGGTGTGTTCGCGCGGACAGCGGAGGTACTGGTGCCGGATCGATCGAAAGAGGCGAGGACCGGGTTCATCGCGGGGAGGTTCGGCGAATTCCCGGCGCGCTGGAGTCAAGGGCTGTCCGATCAACTGACCCGCATCGCCCGCAGCCCGTTCGGGCCCAGCGAGGAGGAGGTGCGCGCCAACCTCGCCGGGGAGGCGAGCGCCGACGCCGCGCTCGCGCTGCACGACGCCGAATTGGCGGAATCCGGTGTCGGCGATACCGATTCGGAGATTCCGCGCGATCTCACCGCGGCCGCGTTCTTCGACGTCGACAACACCATGGTGCAGGGCGCGTCGATCGTGCACTTCGCCCGCGGGCTGGCCGCGCGCAAGTACTTCAAGACCAGCGATCTGGTCGACATCGCTTGGAAGCAGGTCAAATTCCGGGTCACCGGCAAGGAGAGCAAGGGCGATATGGCCAGCGGCAAGGAGAAGGCGCTGTCGTTCATCGCCGGCCGCTCCACCGCCGAACTGGCCGCGCTCGGCGAGGAGATCTACGACGAGATCATCGCCGACAAGATCTGGCCGGGCACCCGCTCGCTGGCCCAGATGCATCTCGATGCGGGACAACAGGTTTGGCTCGTGACGGCCACCCCGGTCGAACTCGCGCAGGTGATCGCCAAGCGACTCGGGCTCACCGGCGCGCTGGGCACGGTCGCCGAGAGCGTCGACGGCGTGTTCACCGGGCGGCTGGTCGGCGACATCCTGCACGGGCTGGGCAAGGCGCACGCGGTGCGCACGCTGGCCATCCGCGAGGGCCTGAACCTCAAGCGCTGCACCGCCTATTCCGACAGCCACAACGACGTCCCGATGCTGTCGCTGGTCGGCACGGCGGTGGCGATCAACCCGGATTCGGATCTGCGCGAGGTGGCCAAGAACCGGGGCTGGGAGATCCGCGATTTCCGCACCGGCCGCAAGGCCGCCAAGATCGGCGTGCCGACCGCACTGGCCCTCGGCGCGGCCGGGGGCGCGGCGGCCGCCGTCTTGACGCGCAAGCGCGACGAGAAGGGCTAACCGGTGAAGGGATTGCGCCGCCGGGCCAGCAGCTTGTAGAGCGTCTGCTGGATCGTCTCGCGCACCTGATCGGTGACCTCGAACATCGTCATCGGATCGTCGGCCGCCTCCGGCTCGAACGCGCCCGTGCAGATCGGCGTTCCGAATTCGATGTACCACTTCGACGGCAGCGGCAGCGCGCCGAGCAGGCCCAGATGCGGAAACAGCGGCGTCACAGGGAAATACGGCAGGCCGAGCAGCCGGGCGAGCGGCTTCAGATCGGCGAGCTTGGGGTAGATCTCCTCGGAGCCGACGATCGAGACCGGGATGATCGGCACGCCCGTCTTGACCGCGGCCGAGACGAATCCGCCGCGCCCGAACCGCTGCAACTTGTACCGCTCGCCGTAGGGCTTGCCGATGCCCTTGAACCCCTCCGGGAACACCCCGACCAGTTCGCTCGCGCGCAGCAGTCGCTCGGCGTCGGCGGGGCAGGCCAGGGTGTGCCCGGCCTTGCGCGCGAGTCCGCCCACCACGGGCATGTCGAAGACCAGATCCGCGGCCAGCAGCCGCAGCGCGCGATGGCCGGGATGCTCGTCGTGCACGGCGAGTTGCAGCATCAGCCCGTCCAGCGGGAGCACGCCCGCGTGATTGGCGACCAGCAGCGCGCCGCCCGTGGCGGGCACATTCTCGATACCGCTGACCCGCACCCGGAACCACAGCTCCGACAACGGCCGCAGCGCGGGCAGGATCACCGACTCCAGCAGATGTTCGTCGAGGCCGAACTCGTCCACGCGATAGTCGCCGGTGAGCCTGCGGCGCGCGAAATCGGCTGTGCCACGGATGCTTTCGGCGAGCTTGCCGCGCAGCAGATCGGCGAGGCCGACGGGTTCGGGGGGCGTCGCCTCGGCCAGCCGCTCGGTCAGCGAGGTGACCGGGGTCGGCGCCGTCTCGCCCGGCCAGCGCCGGGACTGCGGTCGCTGCCGCGCCTCGAAGTCGATGTCGTGCAGTTGGATGACCTTGGCCACGTCATTCATCGGTTGCTCCCGCTCCGGCCCCGATCAGGCCGAGAAGTTTGGTTTCAGCGGTGTCGATCCACCGTGGATCGATGACGGGTCGCAACGCTGCGCCCCCAACGAAGTCGTCGAATGCTTGCACCGTGGTCCAGCGTGGCTGGAAACCCAGTTCGCTGCGCATCCGGGTGGTGTCCAGACCGCAACCGAAATGGAAATAGTCGATCTGTTCGACCGTGAACTCCCGCATGACCGGACCCATCAGAGACCGGCCCACGGTGCGAAAGGCCGCGTACGGCACCGGGATCGCGATCCGGCCCGCGCGGCGGATGGCCTGTGACAGCGCCAGCGCGCCGTCGCCCGCGACATTGAACGTGCCGCCCGGCGCGTGCCGCGCGGCGTGCACGAGCGCGGCGATGCCGTCCTCCTCGTGCAGCAGTTGCAGCCGCGGATCCCGGCCGAAGATGGTCGGGGTGATCGGCGACCGCGGATAGCGCACCCCCCGTCCGGCCAGCCGCGGGCCGACGATCGGCGGGAAACGCAGGATGGCCGTGGCGATGTCGGGCCGACGGCGGGCCAGGCCGCGCACGTAACCCTCCACCTCGATGAGATCGCGCGCGTATTCGCCGCGCGGCGGGGTGCGCGCGCTCATCTCCTCGGTGAAGCGCGCGGGGTCCTTGGCGCTACAGCCGTAGACCGCCGAGGACGACCGCACCACCACGCGCCGCACGCTGGGCGCCTTCTGACAGGCCGCGACCAACTGCATCGTGCCGAGCACGTTGAAGTCCTTCATGACCGCCCGGCCCCCGCTGGACGGCGGGCGCGACAGCATCGCCGAATGCACCACGGTGTCGACCTGGTTGGCGTCGATCACCTTGCGTATCAACGGGTTTCGAATATCGGCGCGGACGAATTCGGCGCGGCCCAGGCGGCGGGTGAGATCCCGGTCGGGCATCCGGGTGTCGACGGCGACGACGCGCTCGACGGCGGGGTCGGCCGTCAACCGCGCAACGGTGTCGCCGCCGAAGAAGCGGCTGGCGCCCGTCACCAGCACGACCTTGGGGCTATGCCCGTCCCGCACGCTCACGCCCACGCCGGATCCCGCCTGTACAGCCCCCCTCCACCAATTCCCGCGTTCCAGCGTAGCCCCTGACATCGGCGGATCAACGGCTTTAACCCGGATCCAACAATGACTTCCACCACTGGTAACACGAACCTTTAAAACGGCTCGATTTCAAAATGAAAGGCCCGGCACCAATCCGGTGACGGGCCCCGAGCCTCGGACCTACTTGCCGAGTTTGCGACGCTGCACGCGAGTGCGGCGAAGCAGCTTGCGGTGCTTCTTCTTCGACATGCGCTTACGGCGCTTCTTGATCACAGAACCCATAGGGTTTCCTCGCGTTCTCTCTCTAGCTCGGCGCGCACGCCGGTTACGTACGCCCAGTCGTGTTCGGCGGCCTGCGTCCACGTCCGTCGCCAGTGCCCGCCTGCCGGTGCGGCCCGCGCCACCGGCAGGCAACACAACGGTGGTTCATCGTACCGGGCCGACGGTCGGCGAACGAAAACGGGCACCCGCGCGGGCGCCGCGAGCAGGCTGGATCGACCGGCCGGACACGCCGCCCGGCCGGTCGATCCTCGGGCTCGGACTACCCGGCGTCGAAGTAGGACGTCTGCAGATAGTCGTGCACGGCCTTGGCGTGCACCCGGAACGACCGACCCACGCGAACCGCGGGCAACTCGCCGGAGTGCACCAGCCGGTACACCGTCATCTTGGAGACCCGCATCAGCTTCGCCACCTCGGCGACGGTGAGGAACTGGGTCCCTCCACCGAATACGGGATTGGAACTCGCAGAGCTGTTTCCAGACATCATTGCGCCACTGACCTCCGGCACGTCCGCGCCGCCGGCTTCCCCACCGGCGGAACAGACACGCACGTGCTCCTTGCAGCTTAGCGGGACCAGTGGGATTACTGCGACGGGTGGGAGAAATAGGATTCGCCGCGCCGGAACCTCCCGGTCAGACTGCGTTCATCGGCGGCACGATCCTCAGACCTCCGGACCGCCCTGTTCGGCCGCGCGGCGCTGGGCCGCGTGCAGCGCCTCGATGAAGGCCGAACGGACCCCGGCCCGTTCCAGTTCGCGCACCGCGGCGGCCGTCGTCCCGGCGGGCGAGGTGACCGCCGCGCGCAGTTCGGCGGCGTCCTGTTCGGACTCCTCGAGCAGCGCGGCCGACCCGAGCATGGTCTGCACGACCAGCTGCCGGGCCACGTCCCGGCTCAGCCCGAGCCCGACCCCGGCCTCGACCATGGCCTCCACCACCAGGAAGAAGTACGCCGGACCCGAGCCGGAGACCGCGGTGATGGCGTCCAGCTGCGCCTCGGCAACCGTGACGACCTTGCCGACGGACTCGAGCACCTCGGTGACGAGTTTCAGCTCGTCCTTGCGCGCGTAGCGGCCCGGGGCGATCGCGCTCATGCCCTGCCCGACCAGCATCGGGGTGTTCGGCATGACCCGCACCACCGGGAAACCCGCGGGCAGTTTGGCCTCGAGCCGGGTCGTCGAGACGCCCGCCGCCATCGACATCAGCACCTGATCGCGATCGCTGTCCGGATCGGCCTTGCCCAGTTCGGTCAGGACGGCGTCGACGTCATGGGGCTTGACCGAGACGACCAGCAGATCGGCTCCCGTCGCGGCCTCCGCGATCGAATCGGTGACCCGGATCCCGAACCGCTCGGCCAGGAACTCCGCCCGCGCGGCCATGGTCTCCACGACGACCAGATCCTTGACGGCCTGCCCCGACTCCAACAGCCCGGCGATCAACGCCTCCCCGATCCGCCCGCCACCGATCACCGCAATTCTCGTCATGGCGCCAAGGCTATCGGCCCACCTCCCGCTGTCGCGGGATCAGGGCCGACTGAAGCTATCCGCCCACCTACCGCCGCTGCGGGACCAGGGCAGACCAAGGCCCTCGGCCCACCTGCCGCCGCTGCGGGATCAAGGCCGACCAAGGCCCTCGGCCCCACCTACCGCCGCTGCGGGATCAAGGCCGACCAAAGCCATCGCCCACCTACCGCCGCTGCGGGATCAGGGCCAGCTGCCGCGATTGGGCGACCACCGCGCCGGTCGAGTCGAGCACGAGTTGGTCCTCGTCGAACATGCGCTCGCCGACCGCGTGGGTGGTCGCCACGACCCGCAGCCAGCCGGGCGCGGGCCGGCGCCGCAGGTAGGTCGTCATCTGCACGGTCGGGGCCCAGCCGACCTGGCCGAGGTTCATCGGCACCGGCGGGCTCATATCGGCGGCCATCATGGCGAACCAGGAGGCCACCTCCGGATCCCGCTCGTCGCCGGGCCGGGGCCGGATCCACAGCCGCAGCCGCGGTTCGCCCGTCTCGCCCTCCAGGAACCGCGCCCAGACCGGATCGATGGCCACCGACGCGCCCCGCGCGACGTGCACGAACTTGCCCATCGGCGAATCCGGGGTGTAGCCCAGCGCCTCGGGCGAGGGCTCGGCGGGCAGATCGGTGTAGCTGCCGGGCGCGTAGATCGGCGCGGTGTCGTCGAGGTGGCCGAAGGTGAGGGCGGTGTGGACCAGCGTGCGCCCGTCCTGCACCAGCCCGACGTCGACCAGGCAGATCTGGCGGCCGGTCTTGCGGATGCGGACCTCGTAGTCGACCTCGCCGGGCGCGGGCGCGCCGAGGAAGTCGGTGCTCGCCGAGATGGCGAACATGTCCCCGGCCTCGGGATGCCGCGCGCGCAACCAGCGGGTGGCCGCCGCCGCGCTGCTCGCGACCATGGTCCCGCCGTGCACCTTGGGGCCGATGGTCCAGATCGGGTCGATCGTGCCCCGATAACGCCCCACGTCCCTCGCGCCGCCCGCGTCGCGCAGATCGCAGACGCGGGCGAAGGGCGCGTCGTCGCGGGCGTCCTCCGCCCGTCCGGTCTCGATGGCCAGCTCCGTCACGAGCCGCTCCTTCCGTACAGTCCGCTCTACACTGTATAACGGACCGGAACGAGCACCCGCTTAGCCGCCTTCGTACCACCGGAAACCTTGCGCCCCAACGATTTCGGCGCGACCGGGCCCGACCTATCGGAACCGTTGCGCCCCGGTCGTTTCCGGCGCGCCCCGGCCCGCGCGCGGGCCGTTGAGATGGGTGCGCGCGAAGGTGAGCGCGCGATGCAACATGGCCGCCCGGTCCAGCGTGGTGCGGGCGTTCTGGGTGTTCACCTCGATGACGGCGTGACCGCGGAAACCATTGCGCGCCAATCCCGCACACACCTCGGCGCACGGCTGGGTGCCCTCGCCCGGAATGAGGTGCTCGTCGTGCGCCGCGCCGCGCCCGTCGGCCAGGTGCAGGTGGGTCAGGCCCGAGCCCATGCGCTCGGCCAGGGCCAGCGCGTCCGCGCCCGCGGTCGCGGTGTGCGACAGATCCAGCGTGTAGTGCCGGAAACCGGTGTCGGTCGGATCGTAGGACGGGCTGAACGCGGTGAGCGAAAGGCCCGGTCCGCCACGGCGTTCCAGCCGCCGCGCCGCGCCCGAGCGCCGCCCGAACAACGTGTCGGCCCGCATCGGGAACATGTTCTCCACCGCGACGGCCACCGCGCTGGTCTCCTCGAGCTCGGCGACCTGGTCGGCGAAGCCCTCGGCGTAGCGGCGCTGCCAGCGGAACGGCGGATGGATCACCACCGTGCTCGCGTCCAGCGCCTCGGCGGTGTGCACGCTGCGCTCGAGTTTCGCGGCCGGGTCCGCGCCCCAGACCCGTTGCGAGATGAGCAGGCACGGCGCGTGCAGCGCGAGCACCGGCATCCCGTAGCGGCGCGTGTAGCTCTGCACGGTGGCGATGCTCTGACTGGCCGGTTCCGCCCAGACCATGAGTTCGACGCCGTCGTAGCCGAGTTCGGCCGCGTAGCGGAACGCGGCCTCGGTGTTCTCGGGATAGACCGAGGCCGTGGACAATCCGACCCGGATGACGTTGCCCGACTGCTCGTTGTCCACCGCGGCTCCGGTCAATTGGTGCTGAGCAGGAACGCCAGCGGTCCGAGCGTCACGAAGATGCCCACGACGACCGCGATGACGGTGCTGAGGATGTCGTCGGTGCGGCGCAGCACCCGGACCAGGGCCACCAGCCCGAGGATGACCACCATCGCCAGCAGCAGCGCGACGAACGGCAGCAGATCCCACATCTTCTCGAAGCCCTTGAACAGCACCATCCCGCCGATCGCGGCGCCCGCGGCCTGGCCGCCGAGGATCATCCACTGTTTGCGGTTGGCGTCCTCGTCGGCCTTGCGCGCGCCCCGAGAACGCTTGGGCGCGAACGAGGTTCGGGCCCGGCGGCGCGGGGTGGGCTCGTCGAGTTCCTCCTCGTCGTCGAGGTCGTCGAGGGGTTCGTCCAGATCGTCGTCGAGCGGCCGGAGCAATTCGGTGCGGTGCTCGGACTCCGGAAGCGGCCCGCCACGCCGCGCACCCCGGCGGTCACGTTCGTTCGCCTCGCGCAACAGATCCCCGGCGACCGTGGGCCCGGACACCAACTGCTGATCGCGTTCCGCCAGCGACCACACCGCGGTCTGCGCGCCGACCTCCTCGGGCGCGGCACGCCCGTTCCGGGCCGGAAGCTCCTCGGGCGCCGCACGGCCATTGCGGAGCGGGGGCCGATCCGACTGCGCCCCGAGGTCCTCAGGGGCCACACGCCCGTTGCGGAGCGAGGGACGGTCCGGCTGTGCCCCGATCTCGTCGGGTGTCGCACGGCCGTTGCGCAGCGAGGGACGGTCCGGCTGCGCCCCGATCTCGTCGGGTGCCGCACGACCGTTGCGAATCGAAGGCCGTTCGGGCGCGGGCGGTTCCGGTGGAGTGCGTCTTCGGGCCGACCACGCGGGCAGGCCGCCGGGGGGCGGCGGCCCGTCGGGGCGCCTGCCGTTGCGCGGCGGGCCGCCGGGCTCGCCGCGATCGAAACCGGGTTCGCCGAACTGCCGCTGCGGCGGGCTCGGCTCGGGGGGACGCGGGGGGGCCCACGGCGCGGTGGGCGGGCCGAGATCCTCGTTCTGTGGCAACGGACCCCGGTACGGCGAGACCTCGGTGGTCTCCTCGTCCGGATCGCGCCGCCGTCGCCGACCGGAACGCGGCGGGTCGGAAGCCGGTGCGGGAGCGGCCAGATCGGCCACCGACAGCCCCTCGGCCTCCTGCGCCAACGCCTCCATCCGCTCGCGGCGCGCCCGGCGGCCACCCGTGGGGGCCTGCGCGGCCGGGGAGGGGGGCCAGCCGAACTCGGGCGTGGCGCGCGGCTCCGGCTCGGGCGGCGGATACGAGGGCGGCTCGAAGGTGGGGGGCGCGAAGGAGGTCGGCTCGAAGCGCGGCGGATCGAAGGCGGGCGCCTCGTAGACGGGCGCGGCGGGCGGTTCGTAGGCCGGGGCGGCGGGCGGATCGTAATCCGGTGCGGGCGCGGCATTTCGGGCCAGCGGATCGTAGAAGGAGATGGGCCCGGACGCCGGGGAGTACGAGGACTCCTCCGGTTCGGGGGCGGCGTGCGCCGAGGAGCCCTCGGGCACGGCGGGTAGGTCGCCGGTCAGATCGGTCACCGCGATGCCGCGGCCACCGCGCCGACGCCGGCCACCACCGGTGGTCGGAACACCCTGCCCATTGCGGGCGAGTAGTTCGGCGACCGACAGCTGGGTCGATTCGTCACTCATCGCGACACCGTTTCGGTCGGGCCCGGAACCCCTGTGGGGCGGCCGTTGTCGGCACCGGGTTCGTTCTCGAGGTCGGTATCCAGTTTGCGCAGGATCAGTCCCTCCCGCAGCGCCCATGGGCAAATCTCGAGAGTATCCAGCGATAACGCCCGCATACTCGCCTCCGCGACCAATGCGCCGGCCACCAGTTGCTGTGACCGATCGGAACTCACGCCCTCCAATTCTGCCCGGTCGGCGGCGGTCATTCGGGAGATGAACGCGATCACCTGCCGCAGGCCGGAACTCGTAAGGGTACGCCGCGCGCGCGGTCCTGCCGAGGAGGGGGCCGCGCCGGTGAGCCGGGCCAGCGTGCGGAACGTCTTCGACGTGCCCACCGCGAGATCGGGGCGGCCGGGCTCGAGCAGCCGCCGGGCCGGATCGACCAGTTCCGCGTCGAGCCAGTCGCGCAGCACGCTCACCCGCCGCTTGCCCGGCGGATCGGCCGAAAGCCATTCGCGGGTGAGCCGACCCGCGCCCAGGGGGAGTGACAGCGCGACGTCGGGAGCCTCGTCCGCGCCGTTGCTCATCTCCAGCGAGCCGCCGCCGATGTCGAGATTAAGGATGCGCCCGGCGCTCCAGCCGTACCAGCGCCGGACCGCGAGGAAGGTCAGCCGGGCCTCGTCCACACCGGTCAGCACCCGCAGATTCACCCCGGTCTCGGTGCGCACGCGGGCGAGCACCTCGTCGGAATTGGCGGCCTCGCGCACCGCGGAGGTGGCGAAGGCCATCAACTCCACGCAGCCGGAAGTCTTTGCGATACCGGCGAATTCGCCGACCGTCCGGGTCAGGCGCTGCGCGCCCGCCGGGGTGATGCAGCCGTCGTCGTCGATGTTCTCCGACAGACGCAGCGCGGCCTTGGTCGAACTCATCGGCATCGGGTGACCACCCCGATGCGCGTCCACCACGAGCAGGTGGACGGTATTGCTTCCCACATCGAGCACACCGAGCCGCACAGGGACACGGTACTGGGTCCACCCCGACCGCCGGGCCACGAACCGTTCATCCCGATTTGCTGTTAGCGTCTGGCGATGTGACGGCAGGAGCATCGGCGAGCGGTCCGACCGGGCTGCGACCAGCGGCGAAGATCGACCCCGCACCCGAGGTGGATCTCGACTTCCCCCGGGAGTGGATCGAATTCGTCGATCCGGCTAACGACGAGCACACCATCGTCGCCGACCTCACCTGGCTGCTCTCGCGCTGGACGTGCGTCTTCGGCACCCCGGCCTGCCAAGGCATCATCGAGGGCCGCCCCGACGACGGTTGCTGCTCGCACGGCGCGTTCCTCTGCGACGACGACGATCGCCGCAAACTCCAGAAGGCTGTGAAACTGCTCACACCCGAGGACTGGCAGCTGATGGACGAGGCCCGCGACGAGTCGGGCAAGGTCCGCAAGAAGCTCTACCTCGAGGAGGACGAGCTCGACGACGAGCCCGCCCTGCGCACCCGCCGCTACGACGGCGCCTGCATCTTCCTCAACCGTCCCGGCTTCGCGGGCGGCATCGGCTGCGCGCTGCACACCATGGCCCTGCGCCGGGGCCTGGAACCGCTCACGGTGAAACCCGAGGTGTGCTGGCAACTTCCGATCCGCCGCACCCAGGACTGGGTGGAACGGCCCGACGGCGTGGAGATCCTGCGCACGGTCATCACCGAGTACGACCGCCGCGGCTGGGGTCCGGGCGGACTGGATCTGAACTGGTATTGCAGCGGTTCGCCGGACGCGCACGTCGGCACCCGCCCGGTCTGGCAGTCCTACGCCCCCGAGCTGATCGAACTCATCGGCGCCCCGGCCTACGAGGAACTGGCCCGGCACTGCAAACGCCGCGAGGGGCTGGGTCTGGTGGCGGTGCATCCCGCGACGGCGGTCGCGCGCCCGCTCACCCCCTGACCCGCGGAATACCGCGCGCCCGCGCGCTCTTGCACGTCCCGTGAGCGTTCGCGTCCTGATGATCTCCGGCAGCACCCGCCCGGGTTCGACGAATACCGCCGCGCTGCGGGCCCTCGAATCCCGTTCGGGCGACGATATTTTCGCCGAGCTGTATACCGGGCTGGAGAATGTGCCCGCCTTCGTGCCCGGGGATCGTCCCGATCCGCCCGCGGTGGCCGAATTACGCGAACGGCTGGCCGCCGCGGACGCGGTGTTGTTCTGCGCACCGGAATACGCCGGGTTGATTCCGGGCAGCCTGAAGAATCTGCTGGAGTGGACCGTGGGCGGTGCCGATCTCCACGAAAAGCCGGTGGCGTGGATCAATGTCGCCGCCGAGGGCCGGGGCGAGGGCGCGGTGGCCTCGCTGCGCACGGTGCTCGGATATGTCGGCGCGACGATCGTCGAATCGGCCTGCCGTCGAATCCCGGTGAGCCGCAACGATATCGGCCCGGACGACCGAATCGCCGAGCCGGGCGTGCGGAACGAATTGCGGGCCGCGCTCGCCGACCTGGCGAGAAATTCGGTCCATTGACCAATTTGGACCGGCGGAAGTGGTACTTCTTACAAGACACCGGTCCGCCATGCGCGATTCACCTGGCGGTGGTAGGTGTCTTACCCATGATGAGGAAATTCTTGGCAACCGCCGTGCTCGCGGCCGGCGCCGCGCTGGCTCTCGCCCCCGTCGCACAGGCCGACCCCGCCGTCACCCCGAACGACTACTCGCTGATGAACGACAACTTCGTCGTCTACACCGATCCGGCCGCGCTGAACGCCCAGGCGGACGGCAAGCAGGTCATCGTCAGCCCCTACGGCACCTCCCGGCCGATCGCCTGCCGCGACAACACCAATCCGGTGGACGACTGCTGGCAGAAGGACGACTTCGGCTGGTTCCCGTTGCAGCGCCAGGAGCTGCCGCAGATCGGCACCGCCTGGGTGCACGTCGTCTAGTTTCCCCCGGGGGCCGGTCGCGCGTTGGCGACCGGCCTCGGCGTTTCGCGCGTAGCGGGCCGCTTCCGGGGAGCGATGATCCACCCATGATGAAGCGACTCCTCGCCGCCGCGGTACTCGCCGCGGGCGCCGCCCTGCTCGTCCCGCAGGCCGCGAACGCCGACCCCTCCCCCGACGATCCGTACGGCTGGAACGCCTACCGCGACCGCAGCGACGCCTTCGTCTCCCCGCTGGACCCCGGCGCGTACTTCGATCCGGCCAAGGTATTCAAGTACCTGCTGGTCAGCCCGTACGGCAACGGCCACTCCATCGAATGCCGCGGCGACGGGCACTACGTGCAGATCCACGACTGCCGTCAATACGACGACAACGGCAATCCGCACGCCCTCACCGAGATCACCAATCCGCTGCGTCGGCTGTTCGTGTACAGCTGATCCCGAAAGTCGTTGCCGCGGAATCGAGGCCGCGCCACCCGATCCGGGGGCGCGGCCCGTCCGCCGGATCAGGCCTCGAGCTTGTAGCCCAGCCCGCGCACGGTCACCAGATGCTCCGGCTTGGCCGGATCGGTCTCGATCTTCGAGCGCAACCGCTTGACGTGCACGTCGAGGGTCTTGGTGTCGCCGACGTAGTCCGCGCCCCACACCCGGTCGATGAGCTGCCCGCGGGTGAGCACGCGCCCGGAGTTGCGCAACAGGTACTCCAGCAGATCGAACTCCTTGAGCGGCAGGGTCACCGGCTTGCCGTTGACCTGCACGGTGTGCCGGTCCACGTCCATGCGCACCGGACCCGCCTCGAGCACGCCGCTCTCGCTCGACCCGTCGATGTCCTCGCCCGCGCCGCGGCGCAGCACCGCGCGGATGCGCGCGATCAGCTCGCGCGAGGAATACGGCTTGGTCACATAGTCGTCCGCGCCCAGTTCCAGCCCGACCACCTTGTCGATCTCGCTGTCGCGGGCGGTCACCATGATGACCGGCACGCTGCTGCGGGTCCGCAGCTGCTTGCACACATCGGTTCCGCTCATGCCGGGCAGCATGAGGTCGAGCAGCACGATGTCGGCGCCCGAGCGGTCGAATTCGGCCAGCGCGGACGGTCCGTCGCCGACTACCGTGACCTCGAACCCCTCCTTGCGCAGCAGGAATGCGAGCGGATCGGCCAGCGACTCCTCGTCCTCGACGATCAGCACACTCGTCATCGGGTTGCCTCCACACCGTTTGGTCTGGCCCGCCCTGCCGGGCGCGGGCCGGTTTCCTTCTTGCCCACCTGGATGGCGGTGGGACTCTTCTTCTCCGCCGGGTCGGCGGAACTCCGGTCGTCGGTTTCGACGGCCGGTATGCGCAGCGTGAACGTCGAGCCGGTGCCCAGTTTGCTCCACAGGGTGATCTCACCGTTGTGGTTGGCGGCCACGTGTTTGACGATAGCCAGCCCGAGTCCGGTCCCGCCGGTGGCGCGCGAACGGGCCTTGTCGGCGCGGAAGAAGCGCTCGAACACCCGCTCCTGATCCTCCTTGGCGATGCCGATGCCGCGGTCGGTGACCGCGATGTTCACGTACCCGCCGCGCAGCGACCGGCTCACCGAGACGTGCGAACCCTTCGGGGAGTAGTTGATGGCGTTCTCGACCAGATTCGACAGGGCCGTCATGAGCAGGGTCTCGTCGCCGAGCATCTCCAGACCGCTGTTGCGATCGGTGCTGACGGTGATGCCCGCGGCCTCCGCGGCCGTCCGGGACCGTTCGATGGCCGCGTTGACGACGGTGTCCACATCGACGGCCTCGAGCTGCGGCAGCTTCTCCGCGCCCTGTAGGCGCGACAGCGCGATCAGCTCGGTCACCATCTTGCCCATCCGGCTGGACTCGACCAGCAGCCGCTCGCCGAAATGCCGCACCGAATCGGGATCGTCGGCCGACTCCAGCAGGGCCTCGGCGAGCAGGCTCATCGCGCCGACGGGCGTCTTGAGTTCGTGGCTGACATTGGCCACGAAATCGCGCCGGGTCGCCTCCATGCGGGCCTGCTCGGAATCGTCGTCGGCGAACAGCACGACGAAGCTGCTCTCCTCGCGCGACAGCGGCCGGGCCACGCCGCGCACGGCGATGCGGCTGCGGCCGGGCACGGGATTCTTGGCCGTCAGATCGAAGTCCACGCTCTCGCCGGAGGTGATCACCTTCTCGACCGCAGCCCACGCCCGCTCGTCGAGCAGCCGCTCGCGGACCAGGCCGAGTTCCTCCGCGCGCGGATTCACCAGCACCACGTCCCGGTACTCGTCGACCACCGCGATCCCGCTCTCCGAGGCGAGCACGATGAGGTCGAGGACCTGGGACATGGTCAGCCCGGAATCGGCCTCGCGGCGCTGCGCCTGCCGGGCGTTCACATACGGGATGAGCAGACCACCGACGGCCAGGCCAACGACGGCCGCGAGTACTGCCAGCAGCACGGCCTGGGGAACGCTCACATCTGAATCGTACGATCGCGGACGCGTCCACCATGCCCCGGTCCACGAAGTTTCGCGCAGGTCATGGGCGCTTACGCACCCGTTAGCCGAGCGTTTACGCAGAGTTCGGGCCGCCCGGCGATGTCGTCGCCCGCGGCCGCGCGCACCGGGACTACGATGCCGCGCGCAGCTTTCCTTGCGGCGCCGCCCATCTCACGGCTGCGCGACGGGCAGCCGAACTCTCGTCCATTGTGCCCGCGGACGGTGGCCCCGACCGCATCCGCGAACGAGTGTGACATGCGACTCACGCGAGGCGTCGGCGGGTCCGCGGCAACAGCGTCGGCCCGCCCCGGAACGCCCACAGCGCGATCACCGGATCGCAGATCGCGCAGCCCAGCGAGGAGTCGTGCGCGAACGGGATGATCGGATGGCCCTTGAAGTGATGGGCCAGATCCCAGCCGGTGTGCAGCAGCCACGCGACGCCGATCCAGTTCCAGGACCGCAGTCCGCGATAGGCGCACCAGGTCGCGGCCGCGGTGAACACGAACTCCCAGCCGCCGAAGCCACCCCCGCTCAGATACGCCGCGCCCGCGCCCGCGACGAAGATCGCGTTGAACTGCAACCGCCGCGGTTCGGGAATCAGCGACAGCAGCACCACGAGGACGCAGCCGACCAGGATCGGGAGCACAAAAGCCATGCGCCCCAAGTTAATTCGGAACCCACCGGCCGGAAAGACGCATTCCCGCCGACTTCCGACGGGAACGCGCCACGGCTCACCAGCCCGGGTTGCCGCGCACCGGGATGTTCACGAAACTCGGCGTGTCCGGGTCGAGGCGCAGATGTTCGGGCAGCAGACCGGTGTCCACGAGCATCGGCGTGATCGGCAGCCCCTTGGGGAAGTTGCCCGCGAACACGTCGATCCGCAGCCTATGACCGGGCCGCAGCACGGCCTGCGTTCCGGCGAGGGCGATGTCGAGGGTGGTCGCCTCACCCGGGGTGGTCGGCCGCCGCCGATCCAGCGAGTTGTACGGATGCGGATCGGTGTAGTCGCCGTTGGCCGAGCGCGCGCTGGCCGCCTCGTCGATCTCGCGCATGGACGCCATCAGCTGCCCCGAGGACAGCACCGTCGACTGCCCGTCCGGCGCGACATCGTTCACGGTGACGGTCCAGTACCCGTCGGCCGCGTCCTGAATCGTGTTGAGCCGCACCGCGATCGGGCCGGAGATGATCGTCTCCTCGGCGACCGGCGCGCTGGTGAAGGTGAGGCCGTTGGTCTCGGCGATCCGCGAATCCTTCGCGCACCCGTCGAGGACCGCGAGCACGCCCGCGGTCGCCTGCGCGGCGTCGTTGGAGCACAGCGTGGTCAGGCCGGGCGCGACCGTGAGTCGCGTGGGTTCGGCGTCGGGTTCGACGGTCAGCGAGCCGTCGTACAGTCCGTTCGAGGTCCCGCTGCGGATCGCCGAGAGGTACATGCGCCGGTACTCGCTCGCCTCGGTCGCGGGCGCGGTGGTCCCGAAGCCGCTCTGGGTGACCCAGCCGCCGCTGCCCTGGTTGTACAGGGTCACCGGACCGTAGCCGTCGACGCCGTTGTCGATTCCCTTGAGCCACTTGTCGAACCACGCGCGTTGCAGCACGTCCAGCCGCGGCGGCAGGCCCGGTCCGCCGTACTCGTTGCCGGAGCTGAGGTGATAGGTGTTGCCCATCAGCAGCTGCTTGTGCCCCGGCGGCAGCGGAATCTCGTTGTAGATCTTGGACTCCGAATAGGTGAACAGGTCGTGCCATCCGCCGACCACGAACGTCGGCACGCTCACCCGGGACGGATCGCCCAGCCACGCCTGCCGCTCGGCCGAGAAGTCGGTGAGCATCCCGCGCACCCGCGGATCCAGATCCTCCATCCGCACACTCGCGTACGCGTTGAGCAGCACGTCCATGTAGGTCAGCGGACTGGCCGCCCGATCGTTCAGCCATTGGGTGTCGAACCGCCCCTGCACCAGGGACTGCACGTCCGGAATCCATTTGGTGGCGTTGATCGCGGTGAGCCACAACGGAATGAAGTTGAACCCGAATCCGCTGCCCGGATCGAGCACGTCCTGTACGAGATCGCTGCCCGGTACGACGGGGAAGATCGCCTTCAGCGCGGCCGGATGCTTCTCGGCTGCCTGCACCTGATTGATCGCGGAGTAGGACAGGCCGTTCATGCCGACCTTGCCGTCCGACCACGACTGGGCCGCGGCCCAATCGATCACCTCGACGGAGTCCTGCTGCTCGCGGTCTCGCAGCATGTCCCACTCGCCCTGGGAGAATCCGGTTCCGCGCGCGTCGACCACGACCTGCGCGTACCCGCTCCTGATCAGCTGCCGGTCCACGGAGAAGTTCCGTAACTCGCCGCCGCCGAATGCCTTTGTCAGATCGGTGATTCCGGACAGCGGGGTTCCGGACAGATCGGTCCGGCGGAACAGGTCCAGCAACGCGTCCGACAGTCCCGGCACCGACTGGGCGTGGTCGGCGAGATTGCTGACGAGTTTGGTGTAGGGCGTGATGTTCACGATCACGGGAGTCCGCGTGTCCACGGGGTGTCCGGCGGCGTCGGCGGGCCGATAGACATTGGCCTTCAGCACCGTTCCGTCACTCATGGTGATCGGCACGTCCCACTCGATATTGATGTTCGGGTACCGCTGCGGCCCGTCCTCGGCCGCGGTCCAGCTCGCCCCCGCCACACCGCCGTCCGGCCCGCTCGCGACCGGCGCCGCGCTGGCGGACCCGGGTCCGAGGAACGGAAAACTGACGGTCGCGGCGACCGCGAACACGGTGACGCGCAGCGCGTACTTCATCGGACGTGATCCATCTCTCGAGCTGGTCGAATGTCCGGAAGTGTAGCTACTGGGGGGTCGGTTGCAAACTGTTGGTTACGTTAATGGGGGAGAGAAAGTTTCAGGGGGTCAGTTTCTCAGAGGGGTGGGGTGAGCTGGGGGGTTGTTGTGGTTCGGGTGGGGGTAGGGGGTTCTAGCGGGGGTTATGTGACTGGGGGCACTGGGTATTTTGTTGTGGGGCAACGTGATAGCTACGGAGGCGTAGACGTGATGAGGGTCACGGGACGCGAACGTTCGGCGGGCTCACGGAATGCGGACGTCGAATCGGCTTACCGGATGCGAATGACGCATCGGCTCACCGGATACGAACGCCGAATCGGCTCACCGGATACGAACGCCGAATCGGCTCACCGGATACGAACGCCGAATCGGCTCACCGGACACGAACGCCGAATCGGCTCACCGGACACGAACGCCGAATCGGCTCACCGGACACGAACGCCGAATCGGCTCACCGGACACAAGCGCCGAATTGGCTGACGGCCGGGGAACCCCGAATGCGCTCGCGGGACGCGAACGCCCAATGGACTCACGACACTTCGAGTCGCGATCACGACCGACCCCGCGGCCCGTGATCGCGACTCGTCCTCGTAGGTCAGATCAGCCGGAACCCGGCGCCCGGCCCGGCCTGACGGTCGATGTCCCGCAGCACCATCTGAATGTCGGTGGCGGCGTCGGGCTGGTGGATGACGTCGCCCGCGCCCTGGCAGGACGGCAGCGGGACGGTGATCGGCCCCACCTGGAAGTCCTTGCCCGCCACCACCATTCCGATCAGCTGATCGCCGCGCAGCACCGGCGACCCGGAGTCACCGTGATCGGCACACACATGGCTGGCGAACCACGCCGGATGCGTCTCCCACACGATGCCGCAGGTGAAACCGGTCGTGCGACCGTTCTTGCAGACATTGTCACCGACCCCCGGCGCGCCCCCGACGCCATTGATCTCCGATTGGGTCACCCGACGCGTCGGCACCACCCGAGCCGGATCGAATTCGATCACGGCCCAATCCATTTCCTCGCTCTTGGCGGTGATCCGACCGACCACACCGGCCTTCGGGTCGTACTCGGCCAGCAACCGCGACCCGACCTGCCCGCAATGCCCCGCGGTCAACCCGACGAGCCGATCCGCCCCGTCCCGCCCCACCGCCGTCAACGTGCAATCCGCGGCCATCCCCGGATCATCCAACTGCTCCACGATGATCCCCGAGCCACCCCCCAACGTCACCGGATCCGCCGCCCCGGCACTCCCACCCCCGACCAAGCTCCCGGCCACAGCCGTAACCGCCACAACACCCCACCCGAAAACCCGCCCCACACCGAACATATCCATCTCTTTCCACAACCGATTCCGACCATCGCCGCACAACCCCGAGCTCCCACGCAATGGTTCGAAACCGCCCCTGGCAGAAAGCATTCCAGCATGCCGCAACGCTGAACGGCCGAACATTACCAGCAAACCCACCCCACCCGCACCCCCCAAAAAACCACGCCCCCAGGCCCACCACCCTCAGCCACAAACCGACTCCCCCGGCACCCTTACCCTCACCGGAAACCCGCTCGCGCCAGGACCGCTCTCCACACCCGCTCAACCCCTCCCCTCGCCCCCTTCCAAACCCCCGCTACCCAAAGGTTCACCACCCCAGCCGCACCCTTTATCTGGATCCGCACCCTCTACAAGGTGTGCGAATCCCAACAAGGGGTGCGGCTGGGGTTGCCGAACACAGCACAGCCGCACCCTTTATCAGGATCCGCACCCTCTACAAGGCGTGCGAATCCCAACAAGGGGTGCGGCTGGGGTTGCCGAACACAGCACAGCCGCACCCTTTATTCGGCGTCGCACACCTTGCAGGGGGTGCGTTTACCGAGAAGAGGTGCGGCTGGGGTGCAGGTTATTTGCCGCCCTGGCTGGCTACCGCGGCGGCGCCGGCTGCGGCGGCTTCCGGGTCGAGGTATTCGCCGGGGCCCGTGGGGCGGAGGTTCTCGTCGAGTTCGTAGCGGAGGGGGATGCCGGTGGGGATGTTGAGGCCGGCGATGTCGTCGTCGGAGATGTTCTCCAGGTGCTTGACCAGGGCGCGGAGCGAATTGCCGTGGGCCGCAACGAGAACCGTCTTGCCCGCGCGCAGTTCGGCGGAGATGGTCGACTCCCAGTAGGGGACCATGCGGGCCACGACGTCCTTCAGGCATTCGGTCGCGGGGACCTCGTCCGCGGCGTACCGGGCGTCGCCGTCCTGGCTGTACTCGCTGCCGGGCTCGATCGGGGGCGGCGGGGTGTCGTAGCTCCGGCGCCACAGCATGAACTGCTCATCGCCGTACTTGTCCCGTACCTGAGCCTTGTTCTTGCCCTGCAACGCGCCGTAGTGCCGCTCGTTGAGACGCCAGTCCCGGATGACGGGAATCCAGTGCCGGTCGGCGGCGTCGAGGGCGATATTGGCGGTGCTGATCGCGCGGCGCAGCAGCGAGGTGAACACGATGTCGGGGAGGATGTTCCGCTCGGCGAGCAGCTCCCCGGCGCGCTTGCCCTCGGCCCGGCCCTTGTCCGTCAGATGCACATCCACCCAGCCGGTGAACAGGTTCAGGGCGTTCCATTCGCTCTCGCCGTGGCGCAGCAAAACGAGGGTGTACGTCATGCGGTCATCCTGCCACGGAGCCGATGCCGCTGCTCACCGGCCTACGCGGGTTCGGCCTCGGCGAAGCCGACGACCACCTGGTGCCGACGGTCGCGCACCGCGACGACGAGCCGTAGCTGCTCGCGTTCGGCGTCGACCTCCCGCACCACCCCGCAGACTCCCTGGAACGGTCCGCTGGGCACGAAAACCACATCACCAGGACAGAATTCGGCAGGCACCCGAGTCACGCTAACCGAGCGGAGTGACGCGAGCCACGACCCGCGCGCGACGAATTTCGCCCGGGCGCGTCGTCGTAAGGGGCATGAGCGACACGACCCCCTCCCCCAAGGGCCCCGCCTCCTACTTCCCCTCGATCGAGAAGAAGTACGGCCGCCCGATCGCCGAATGGCTGGAGCTGATCCGAACCTCGGAACTCACCAAACATATGGAATTGGTGGCCTGGCTGAAGAGAGAATACGGACTCGGCCACGGTCACGCCAACGCCCTCGTGGCCCACGCCCGCGCCGCCTGACTCAGTCGTACTCGTCGGCGGTCGCGTGCCCGGCCGCCAGCACACCCGCACCGACGAGCGTGGCGCCGTTGGTGATTCGCGACTTGACCACCCGCAGCCCCCGCGTGAATCCCAGCCGCGCGTGCTTCGCGATCGCGGCCCGCAGCGGATCCCACAGCGGCGCACCGGATTCCGCGAACCCACCGCCGATCACCACCCGATCGATGTCGAGCAGCGCCGCGGCGGACGAAATCGCCTGTCCCAGAGCGGTTCCCGATCGAGCCAGCGCGGCGAGCGCGATCTCGTCCCCCGCCCGCGCCGCCTCCGACAACTCCACGCCCGTGTTCCCGCCCCACCCCCGCGACCGCGCCCACCGCACCGACGACATCCCGCTGGCCACCGCCTCGACGCAGCCCACCCCGCCGCAACCACACGGCTCCTCCCACCCAGGCACCACGATGTGCCCGATATGACCCGCGTTTCCCGTGCGCCCCACCGCGACCCGGCCATCGATGATGATCCCGCCCCCGATCCCCGACGAGACCGTCATCGCCAGCCCGTCCCGCAACCCCCGCAACCCGCCGAGATGATGCTCGGCCAACGCCAGACACGCCCCATCGATCGCGAACCGAATCACCGCCCCCGGGAACAACTCCTGCACGGCGGCCACGATCGGAAACCCATCCCGCCACTCCGGAATGTTCAACGGCGACGCCACCCCCGACCGCACATCCACCGGCCCCGCCGACCCGATTCCCACCGCCGAAACCCGTTCCGCCCCCGCCACCTCCACCAACAACCCGCGGCAAGCCTCCCAAACCCCCTCCCCCGGCACCTTCACCTGCCGAACCTCCCGCACCGCCCGCCCCCCGTGCACCACCCCCGCCGCCAACTTCGTCGCCCCGATATCGAGAGCCAGCACGGCCATGGCATTCACCTTCCCTCGTCGTCCGGCCATGAGCATGCCGGTACCCGAGACCGATCGCCAGCACCGCAACCCCAGCCGCACCCCTTATTCGGATCCGCACCCGTTGCATGGCCCTGCAAGGGGTGCGGATTCGAATAAAGGGTGCGGCTGGGTTCGTCGGCCTGGGGGTTAGGCGTCCTCGTCTACCAGGTGTTCGAAGGCTCTCAGGTTTTTGAGGGATTCGCCTCGGGAGACTCGCCATTTCCATTCTCGGCGGATGGATTCGGCGAAGCCGAGTTCGAGGAGGACGTTGAAGTCGGCGTCCACGGCCTCGAGGATCTGGCCGAAGATGCGGTCGAGTTCGTCGGGGGTGATGGCGTGGGTGGAGGTGCGGCCGACGAGGTAGATGTCGCCCACTCGGTCGAGGGTGTAGGCGACGGCGTAGAGGCGGCGGTTGCGGCGGAGGAGGAATTTGTAGACGCCCTCGAAGTTCTCGTCGGGTTTGCGGCAGACGAAGCATTCGAAGCGGGCGCCGTGTTTGCCGACCGTGAGCATGACGGTCGTCTTGAGTTTCCGTTCGCCGGGCAGGACGACGATGAAGGTGTCCTCGCCCTCGCGGGTGTATTCGATCTCGCGGTCGCGCAGGGTGTCCTCGACGAGGTCGGGGATCGTGTCGTCGCTCACCGGCGCACCGCTCCTGTCCGGCGCCGCCACAGCGCCCGCGATCTGGCTTGATTGCTCTCCGAGAGCAACGTACCCGGCCCGCGCGAGCGCACACCTCGATACCGGGCCAGCGCCTCGGCGTAGCTGTCCAGCAAACCCTCGGCGGTGTGCTCCCAGGAGAATTCGGCGGCGTGGTCCACCGCGGCGATGCCCATGTGCCGCAAGCGAATCGGATCGTTCAGCAGGCGGCGCAGCGCCGCCGCCCACTCCGCGGTGGAGTGGTTGGGCACGAGCAGGCCGGACACGCCGTCGCGCACCGCCGTGCCGAGACCGCCGACGTGCGCGGCCAACACCGGCGTCCCGCTGGCCTGCGCCTCGATGGCGACCAGGCCGAACGATTCGTTGTAGCTGGGCACCGCCACCAGATCGGCGGCGCGGTAGATCCGCACCAGCCGCTGTGGCGGTTGCGGCGGCAGGAAGGTGACGCGATCGGCGA
Source organism: Nocardia sp. NPDC004068 (assembly GCF_042874315.1). Classification (NCBI taxonomy): domain Bacteria; kingdom Bacillati; phylum Actinomycetota; class Actinomycetes; order Mycobacteriales; family Nocardiaceae; genus Nocardia; species Nocardia sp. NPDC004068. The sequence continues at coordinate 89,330 of NZ_JBIAMW010000004.1, read as the reverse complement.
TGCCGAGTTCGGCCGCCAGCTCGATGAGCGCGTCGGGCCGTTCCAGCCCGGTGCCGGACGGACCGCCCACGATCAGCACCCGCAGTGCGCGACCGGGTTCCTCGGCCAGTACTCGCGCGGCCGCCCGGACCAGCACATCGGGCGCCTTGAGCGGCTGGATCCGGCCGACGAACGCCACGACCTGTTCGTGCGGGAGCAGGCCCAGTTCGGTACGGGCGGCGGCACGATCGCCGGGGCGGTAGCGGGCGAGATCCGCACCCGGAAGGACCACATCTATGTGTTCGGGATTCGCGCCGTACAGCTCGGTCAGCTGCCGGGCCTCCTCGGCGGTGTTGGCGACCAGCCGATCCGCCTCGGCGGTGATCTGCTTCTCGCCGACCTCGCGGGCGGGCGGTTCGGGGACGTCGCCCTCGGCGAGATAGGCGTTCTTCACCGCGGCCAGGGTGTGCGCGGTGTGCACGAGCGGCACCCGCCAGCGGTCGCGGGCGAGCCAGCCGATCTGGCCGGACAGCCAGTAGTGCGAGTGGATGAGGTCGTAGTGGCCGGGCAGGTGCCGGGCCTCCTGCCGCAGCACCTCGGCGGCGAACGGGCACAGCTGGGTGGGCAGATCGTGTTTGTCCAGGCCCTCGAACGGGCCCGCGACCACATTGCGGACCAGGACGCCGGGCGCGGCCTCGACGACCGGTTCGTCGTTGGAGGAGGTGGCTCGGGTGAAGATCTCCACCTCGACCCCGCGGCGAGCCAACTGGATGGCGGTCTGCAGGACGTAGACGTTCATCCCGCCCGCGTCGCCGGTGCCCGGCTGCGCGAGGGGCGAGGTGTGCACCGACAACACGGCGATCCGATTCGGCCGTAGGTCCGCGCGTTGACTCACTCCTCCAGTGTGCACGTCCGAGGGAATTGCCCGATGCGACCTCCACCACCTAGTGACACCCATCACAAGCCGGGCCAACCGCCGAATGGGCACGCCCGCACCGAGCTTCCGGCGGACCGATCGGCAAATCCGCAGCGACACAGCGGCGGCCGACGTGCCCGTCCGCGAAACCGGGCTTCGCTCAAGACCTTCGGTGTGTCGGCTCACACCTGTCGAACGATGTCGCGGGGGTCCTGGTTCGAACCGGACCGGACGCGGGCAAAACCTCAGTTCAGTGCGTCGACGAAGCCGCTCACCTCGGCGACGAATCGGTCGGCGTCCTCGATGAACAGGCCGTGCTGCGCGCCCTCCCAGTAGGAGGCGCGTACGTCGGGTGCGGTCGCGGCGATGTAGCGGCCGTTGCCGATCGGGACGACCGGATCCTCCGTGCCGTGCAGTACGAGCACCGGAATGTCAAGGGCGCGAAGGGTTTCGGTGTTGTCGACGGTGCGGTAGAACAGCGCCTTGCGGACCCGGGGCGGGGTCGAGAGGCTGCCGCCGAAGAGCCGTTGCGCGTCCGGCCCCTTGTCGACGCCGCCGCCGGTACCCGAACTGCCGAAGGCCGACAGGCCGCGCACCGCCCGGCCCGCGCGGTCGGAGAACGCGTCCGGAATGGCCTGCCGCATGGCAGAACCCATCTCGGCCCCGGGGACGTCGCGGCCGATATTGGCCTGGGACCCGCAGTAGACCACGCCCGCGACCGCACCCGTCCCGTAGGCGGTCAGATAGTCGGTGAGCACGATGCCGCCGTAGGACCAGCCCAGCAGCACCGCGCCGGTCTGAATTTCCTCGCGTGCCAGCACGGCCGCGACGTCGGCCGCCCAGTTCTTCGGGTCGTCGTAGCCGGTCTCGGGAGCGCCGGAGTAGCCGTGGCCGCGCAGATCGACGGCGACGACGCGATAGCGCTGTGCCAGCTCGGCGGCGGCCGCGCCCCAGTTGAGCAGGTTGCCCGCCCAGCCGTGCAGCAGGATCAGCGGACGCGCGTCGGCCGGTCCGGTCACGCGGTAGACGATGCTGGTTCCGTCGGCGCTCACGACTTCCCGAATCATGCCGAATAGGCTAATCGGGACGGGAAACTTTAAGCTCGGGCGCATGAGCACTCGTACCGCTGTCGTGACCGGGGCCAGTTCGGGGATCGGCGAGGCCACCGCCCGTGAGCTCGCGAAACAGGGCTGTCATGTGGTGGTCGGCGCGCGGCGGGTGGACCGGTTGGAGCGGTTGGCCCGCGAGATCGGCGGGACCGCGCTGCCGCTGGACGTGACCGACGAGGATTCGGTGCGGGCGTTCGCCGACGCGGTCGAGCGGGTCGATGTGCTGGTCAACAATGCCGGGGGCGCGAAGGGCCTGGCGCCGGTCGCCGAGGCCGATCTCGACGATTGGCGCTGGATGTGGGAGACGAATGTGCTCGGCACGCTGCGCATGACCAAGGCGCTGCTGCCCAAGCTGATCGACTCCGGCGACGGCCTGATCGTCACGGTCACCTCGGTGGCCGCCCTCCAGCCCTACGACAACGGCGCCGGCTACACCTCGGCCAAGCACGCCCAGGCCGTCCTGCACCGCACGCTGCGCGGCGAACTCCTCGGCCAACCGGTCCGCCTCACCGAAATCGCCCCCGGCGCAGTCGAAACCGAGTTCTCCCTGGTCCGTTTCGGCGGCGACGCCGACCGCGCCGCCAAGGTCTACGAGGGCATCGACCCGCTCGTGGCCCAGGACATCGCCGAGATCATCGGCTTCGTCGCCACCCGCCCCGCCCACGTCAACCTCGACACCATCGTCGTCAAGCCCCGAGACCAGGCCGACGCGGGCCGCTTCGCCCGCCGCGCCTGACCCGCTCGCTTCGCTCGCGGGTACAAGGGGTGTTGCGCTGGTTTTGGGGTGATCCGCAGCACTCCGTGCGGCGTGCTCGCACGGATATAGGACTCCGCCCATACAAGGGAGTCCCGAAAAGCCAAGGGCCCCAATCGAACCCGGGAGCGAAGCGGCCGGGTCAGTTCCCCCCGCGCACCGGCCCCGGCGGTACCGGTGTCGCCGACACCACCGACGACGGCTCCCCGTGCAAGGCGGACATTGTCTGCCAGGTTTCCCAGTCGATCGTCCAGTCGTAGATGTCCCCGTCCGCGGCGGAGAGGGCGATGGAGGTGCCGGTGACTTCGACCGGGTCGCCGTACATGGCGGTGGGGAAGTACTTCTGGGCGTCGGTGGTGCTGAGGTTGATGCAGCCGTTGGTGACGTTGGAATTGCCTTGGGCGGAGGCGGATTCGGGGTTGGCGTGGATGAATTCGCCGTTGTTGGAGATGCGGACGGCCCAGCGTTCGCGGACGTTGGTGTAGAAGGGCGGGTTCGACATCATGAAGTCCTCGTATTTCTCGGTGACGACGTGGATGCCGGAACGGGTGACGTTGCGGGCCTCGTTGCCCTCGCCGTAGCTGCAGGCGAAGTCGAAGATCGTGTCGCCGTCGCGGACCACCTGGACGCGGTGGCTGGGGGCGTTGCCCTTCACGATCTGGGCGCGGCCGATCTTGAACTGCGAGGTGAGGTCGGAGTCGCCGAAGACGCCGTCGGCCAGTTGCAGGCCGTAGAGCTTGGCGGACAGGCTGACCTCGGTGCCGGGGGCCCAGTAGTTGCGCGGCCGCCAGTGGGCGCGGGAGCCGCCGTTCTCGTCGGGGAGCCAGGCCCAGCCGCCCTCGGTGGGCGGGGTGGTGGTGACCGTGAGGGCGCGTTCGGCCGCGGCCTTGTCGGCGACGTGCTGTTTGAACTGCAGGATGATCGGCGCGGCGATGCCGACCTCCTGGCCGTCGCCGATATTGATGGTCGCGGGCACGGTCTGCTTGGGCGACACCGTGGTGAACTTGCCCTCGATCGGCACGGACTTGTTGTCGGTACCGACCGCGGTGCCCGACCAGGTGTAGGTCACGCCGTAGCCGAGCGGCTCGGTGATCTTGAAGCCGGTCTTGTCGGGCGAGAGTTCGCCCTTGACCTGTTTGCCGTTGGGATTGTTCAGCGCCACCTGGTCGATCCGGCCGTTGGCGACCGAAACCGACACGGGCGCGGTGGGATTGATGTCCGTGCCGCCGTTGCCGGGATCGAACGTGACCTTGGCCACGGGCGCCTTGTCCTTCGGCGCCGCCTTGTCGCCCCCGCCGTTGCCGCTCGAACATCCGGCGACCAGGGCGGCCGTGGCCAGCTGGGCCATCCCGACCAGCAGGGCACGTCGACTGGTGACTTCTCGAATGCTCACTTCCTCGAATTTACCGTCAGAGCGAGACTCCGACGGTCACGGGCTCGGGCTCGAGCCTGATGCCGAACCGCTCGGCGACCCCGTCGCGCACCGCGCGCGCCAGCTCAACGAGGTCGGCGGCCGTGGCCGCACCCCGGTTGGTCAGGGCCAACGTGTGTTTGGTGGACAGTCGCGCGGGCGCGTCCGGCCCGGGGAAACCCTTGGCGAATCCGGCCCGCTCGATCAGCCAGCCCGCGGAGAACTTCACACCCCCGGCCGCGGGATAGGTGGGAACGGTGACGTCGCCCACGTGCGCCGCGATCGCCGCCCGCACCTGCGCCTCGCGCTCGAACGGCACCACGGGATTGGTGAAGAACGAACCCGCGCTCCAGGTGTCGTGATCGTCCGGATCGAGCACCATGCCCTTGCCCGCGCGCAGCCGCAGCACCGCCGCGCGCGCCTCGGCCGCCGGACGACTGTCGCCCTCGGCCGCGCCCAGCGCCTGGTACAGCTCGCGGTAGCGCAGCGGCGCGCTGGAACCGTCGGCGCGCAGGGCGAATTCGACCCCGAGCACCACCGCGCGGTCGCTGTGCTTGAGAACCGAAGTGCGATAACCGAATCCGAGCTCGTCGGGCGACACCCAGCGGACCTCACCGCTCGCCCGGTCCAGCAGCCGCACCCTCAGCAGCAGCTGCGCGACCTCGACGCCGTAGGCGCCGACGTTCTGCACCGGCGTCGCCCCCGCGGACCCCGGAATCCCGGACAGGCACTCCAGCCCGCCGAACCCGGCCGCGACGGTCGCGGCGACCACCGCGTCCCAGTTCGCGCCCGCCTCTGCCACGACCCGATCCGGCCCGATATCCACGGCACCGGCCGTGATCCGCACCACGACCCCGCCGAATCCGCCGTCGCCGATGAGCAGATTCGACCCGCCCGCCAGCAACAGCACCGGAATCCCCGCCGCGTCCAGGGCGCGCACGGTGGCGACGAGCGCGTCGATCGAGTCGCAGTCGGCGACGGTCGCCGGGCCACCGACGCGCAGGGTGGTCAGGTCCGCGAGCGGCACCGAATTGCGCACCCGCGCACCGGTTGCCGTGAGCAGCGCGCTCACTTCCTCGAACGGCACCACCTGGGATGTACGCACGAGCACAGACGGTACCGTGTTCGGTCATGGCGACACCCTTGGCGTACACCGCTCACTACTCGCATCCGGCCGCCGCCGTGCGTGCGGCGATCGCCGACGAGCAGTATTGGAAGGACCGCCTCGCCGAGGTCGGCGGCCCCGGGGCCCGCCTGGACGGATTCGAATCCGACGGCGAGCGGCTGCGGGTGCAGATGGTCCAGTCCATCCCGGCCGCGGAACTGCCCGACGCCCTCACCGCCGTGCGCCCGGGGGATCTGATCATCCCCCGCACCGAGACCTACGAGGGCAGTTCGGGCGTCTTCGAGGCCCACGTCGAGGGCGCGCCCGCCCAGCTGCGCGGCACGGTGACACTCACCGGCGACGACAGCTCGGCGACGATCGTGGTCGACGGCTCGGTCGAGGTGAAGGTGCCGTTGTTCGGCAAGAAGATCGAGGCCGTGGTGGCCGAGAAGCTCACCGAACTGCTGGCCTCGGAGGCGGAGTTCACCGGCAATTGGATCGCCGCGAATCGGTAGCGATCGCGCATGACCGGAGCGGCGGCCCGGATCGGGCCGATCGGGCACGGTACATTCAGCGCCCATGGCCCGTCGACTGGACTACTCCGCTCGCTACCGGCTGCACACCACCAAAGAGGTGTACGCGGCACTCGCCGACCGCGCCTACTGGGACGCGCGCATGGAGGAGATGCGCAAGTACTCCCCCAACGACGTCGTCACGCTGGACGCCGGGGACGGCGGCATCGAGGTGGTGCTGCGGCATGTGCTGCCGCGCGAGATGCTGCCCGACGCGGCGCAGGCGGTGATGCGCAAGGACATGGTGATCACCCGCAAGGAGACCTACGGGCCGTTCGCGCCCGAGGTCACCGGCGAGTACAGCGCGGCGATTCCGGCGGGCCCGGGCAGTCTGGGCGGCACCATGCACCTGTTTCCCACCGACACCGGCTGCACGCTGCGCACCTCCTCCACCGCCAAGGTGTTCATCCCGCTGCTCGGCCCGAAACTGGAGCAGCTGATGTTGATCAATCTCGTCGACCTGCTGCGCGCCGAGGCGGAGTTCACCACGCGCTGGCTCGACGAACGGAATCCGACGGCCTGACCCGTTCGGTGGCATGCGCGATCACGGACAGACCCGGCCCGTCGGGGCGATCACCCGCGGCACCACGGGGCGAAATCGCCTGCGCCGCAGCGACAGATGGCTGACACACCACGACCTCGTGACCGCCCGGCTGCGCGCCGCGACCGATCCGCTGGTGGTGGATCTGGGTTACGGCGCGAGCCCGGTGACCACGCTGGAGCTGGCCGCCCGGCTGCGGCGGGTGCGCCCGGACGTGCGGGTGGTGGGGCTCGAGATCGATCCGGCGCGGGTGGTGCCGGGCCGCGACGGCGTCGAATTCGCCCGGGGCGGTTTCGAATTGGCGGGGCTGCGCCCGATTCTGGTGCGGGCGTTCAACGTTCTGCGGCAGTATCCGGAAACGGCCGTGCCCGAGGCGTGGTCGACCGTGCTCGCGGGGCTGGCGCCCGGCGGTCTGCTGCTCGACGGCACCTGTGACGAGGTGGGCCGCCGCTGCGCCTGGGTGCTGCTGGACCGCTCCGGTCCGCTGTCGCTGACGCTGGCCTGGGACCCCTTCACCGTCGAGCGGCCGTCCGATCTGGCCGAACGGCTGCCGAAGGTGTTGATCCACCGCAATATTCCGGGTGAACGCGTGCACGCGCTGCTCGCCGCGGCCGATCGGGCCTGGGCGCACGCCGCGCCGCTGGCCCCCTACGGTCCCCGGGTGCGGTGGCGCGCGGCGGCGGACCTGTTGCGGCAGCGAGGTTTTCCGGTGCACGACCCGCGCCGCCGCCTGCGCGACAATGTACTGTCGGTACCGTGGGCGACCGTCGCGCCGGGATGAGACTCACACCCGTTCGAGCGCGTGCCGGATGCGCAGGGCACTCCGCTGCGGCAGAGTCATTGCGGCCGAACGCAATTCGTTGCCAGCGCAGCGGTTGATGGCGACCGCGTCGGCCACCACCTCGTCGAGCGCGGCCTGACCGATACCGGTCTCGGCGAGATCGAGGACGGTCCGCAGGGGCGTGGTCACCAGAAACGTTCCGGCGGACTCGACCTCGTCACCGCGCAGCACCCGGCGCAGCACGACCAGCTTCGGGGCGCTGGGGACGCGGCCGCCCGCCGCGGACAGGTGCACGAATCGCGGTCGCAACCGGCCGATTCCGTGCAGTTCGGCGGCGCTGTGATGGGAGACGGCCGCCTTGCCCTCGAACCAGGCCGACCACATGGCGAATTCGTCGAGCGGGCCCTCGGGCCAGTCGGCCATCCGCAACAGGCCCACGCCCGCTCGGAGCACGCGACCGTCCTCGAGGGCCGAGCGGATGCGCTCCTCGCAGCCGGTGCGCAGCACGAGCCGGGTGGTGAAATATCCGGCGTGCCGCCCCGCGAGTCGCCGCAGTATCGACCAACCCCGTTCGGGATCACGAATACTGCTGGCGGCGGCTTCCCCGGACATGTGATCCAGGCTACGCCCGGGGTTGTGCGGAATGTCACAATTCGTCCGGCTTCGTCGAATCCCTTCACCGGCCCCACAGAACCGGCTCAGAAAGCTCGGGAAGAATCGCTGCCATGAGTTCGACTCCCCCTGATGGACGCCCGCGCAACGTGCGACGGATCGTGCTGATCCTCGGGCTCGTCGTCGTGCTCGCGCTGGTCGGCACGGCCGCCGCCGCGGAGACCTACTTCCGCCGCCAGAGCTCGAATTGCATCTCCGCGCAGGTGGAGAAGGAGCTGGGCTCCAAGGTCGACATCCACTTCGGCCCGAAACCACTGCTGCTCACCGCCGTCGACCACCAGGTCCAGTACGTCGAATTGACCAGTGACGACGCCAGTTTCGGCCCGGCCCAGGACATGCGGGTGCGCGCCCGGCTCAACGACATCAACCTCATCGACAACGGCCGCGGCGGCGCCACGGTCGACAACTCCAGCGCCGACGCGACCTGGAGCAACGAGGGCATGGCGAAGACGTTGAGCGGCTTGGTCTCCGGCGTCCAATCCGATCCGAGCACCGGCACCCTGGATGTGAAGGTGCTGGGCGGGCTGGCCGATCTGCGGCTGCTGCCGCGCGTCGTCGGCGACCAGATCCAGGTGACCACCCAATCGGCGCAGCTGTTGGGCCTGGGCCTGCCCACCGATCTGGTCGACGGCATCGTGCAGACGATGACCGAGAGTCTCCAGAGCTATCCGCTCGATCTGAAGCCCACCGACGTCAAGGTCACCGACACCGGCATCGAGGTGAAACTGACCGGCGGCGCGACCAAGCTGGAGGGCGGCGACGGCCGCTGCTGATCAGACCGGGAAGCCGTCGAGCACCGCGGCCGAGCGGGACAGCCCGAGCCGGGTGGCGCCCGCGGCGATCAGGTCGGCGGCGGCCGCGGCGGTGCGGATGCCGCCGCTGGCCTTGATGCCCAGCCGTCCGCCCACGGTCTCGGCCATCAGGCGCACCGCGTGCACGCTCGCGCCGCCCGCGGGGTGGAAACCGGTGGAGGTCTTGACGAAATCGGCCCCGGCGCGTTCGGCCGCGCGGCAGGTCTCGACGACGGCCGCGTCGGGCAGCGCGGCCGCCTCGATGATCACCTTGAGCAGGGCCCGGTCCCCGATCGCCTCGCGCACGGTGACGATATCGGCCAGCACGGCGTTGTAGTCCCCGGCGAGCGCGGCCCCGACGTCGATGACCATATCCACCTCGGCCGCGCCCTGATCCACCGCCAGCCGCGCCTCGGTGCCCTTGACCAGCGAATGATGTTTGCCGGACGGGAAACCCGCGACGGTGGCGACGACCAGGCCCGGAGCGCGGACCGGCAGCATCGACGGCGACACGCAGATCGCGTACACGCCCAGGCGACGGGCCTCGGCGATCGTCTCGTCCACCTGTTCGCGGGTGGCCTCGGGCGCGAGCAGGGTGTGGTCGATGATCGCGGCCACCTCCCCGCGGGTCGGCGCGCGATTCCCGGATTCGCTGGAGGTCTCCGCCATGGGGCAGAGTCTGACACATATGCGTTGCGAGCGGCCTCGGCCGTCCCGCACACTCGAAGCAGAGACGGCCCCGGGCGGGCCCATCATCGGGGAGGAGAACGACACGGTGCTGATTCGTCGGGAACGGACCGGCGACATCCCCGCTGTCGACGCGGTCCATCGCGCCGCCTTCGCATCGGGCGGACCGGCCGAACCGGCCGAGGTCGCGCTGGTGCACCGGTTGCGCGGCGATCCGGCCTGGATGCCGACGCTGTCGATGGTCGCGCAGTTCGGGGAGGCCGTGGTCGGACACGTCTGCCTCACCCGCGCCGGAGTCGGGCCGTTCCCGGTGCTGGCGCTCGGGCCGATCGGGGTGCTGCCCGATCGGCAGGGGGCGGGGGTGGGATCGGCGCTCGTGCACGCGGCCCTCGGTGCGGCCGACGCCCTGGACGAACCCCTGGTCGGACTGCTGGGCAGCCTCGACTACTACCCGCGGTTCGGGTTCGTGCCCGGCGCGCGGCTGGGCATCGTCCCCGACGAACCGAGCTGGGCGACGCATTTCCAGGTCCGGGCGCTGAGCACCTACGAGACCGGCATCGTCGGCGAATTCCGTTACGCGGAGCCGTTTTACGCGCTCTGACCCGGCCTCGCCCGGTCGCGCCCGTTCCACCTGCGAGGATGGGGTCCATGAGTGCCGTCCCCGCCGACTCCGACGACCGTCGTTACACGCTCGCCCTGGGCTGCCCGGACCGGCCGGGCATCATCGCGCGCATCACGTCCTTCATCGCCGAATTCGGGGGGTCGATCGTGGAGGCGGGGTATCACTCCGATCCCGAATCGGGCTGGTTCTTCACCCGGCAGGCGCTGGCGGCCGCCACGGTCCCGTTCGGGCTCGACGAGTTGCGTGTCCGGTTCGCGGCCGTCGCGCGGGAGTTCGGGCCGCAGACCGAGTGGCAGCTGCTCGATTCGGCGGTGCGCCGCCGGGCGGTGCTGCTGGTCAGCCGGGACGGGCACTGCCTGCACGATCTGCTGGGCCGCGCGGTCAGCGGCGAACTTCCGGCGACCATCGAGGCGGTGATCGGCAACCACCCGGATCTGGCCGCGATGACCGAGGCGCACGGGGTGAAGTTCCATCACGTGCCGTTCCCGAAGGATCCCGCCGAGCGCGGGCCGGCCTTCGCGCAGGTCCGCGAACTCGTCGACGCGCACGAGCCGGACGCGGTGGTGCTGGCCCGGTTCATGCAGGTCCTCCCGGCCGAGCTGTGCGCGCACTGGGCGGGGCGGGCGATCAACATCCACCACAGCTTCCTGCCGTCGTTCGTGGGTGCGCGGCCGTATCACCAGGCGTTCGCGCGCGGGGTGAAACTCATCGGGGCGACCTGTCATTACGTGACGGCGGAACTGGACGCGGGGCCGATCATCGAACAGGACGTCATCCGCATCGACCACGGCGACACCGTGCGCGACATGGTCCGCCAGGGCCGCGACATCGAGCGGGTGGTGCTCGCGCGCGGGCTGCGCTGGCATCTGGAGGGGCGGGTGCTCGTGCACGGCCGCCGCACGGTGGTGTTCAGCTGAGCGGCAGGCCAAGACCGGGCGCCCTTGACCGGCCTTGGCTGGCAACGCGGTCGCCCGTGCTGCCGCCCCGTCCCCCGGCTGACGTCGGGGAAGTCTGCTGCCTCCAGTGTCCGCTTCTCGGACACCGTACGCCCGTTACGATGCGGCGGCACCGCCCGGACGCAACCGGGGCACGGTCGTCTGGGCGACACGGATCAGGCGGCGCAGCTCGGCGTTGAACGCGTCGGGCGCCTCGATATTGGGCAGATGCCCGGTCGGCAGGACGGTGAACCGGTCCAGGGAACCGTTGGCGGCCAGCAGCTCCGCGATCTCCTCGGAGTGGACGCGCGGCAGCAGTTTGTCGTGCTCACCGGCGATCACGCTGGTCGGCACGGTGATGTGGGCGGCGGCCTCGGCGAGGTCGAGGGTGGTCAGATCGCGCGCCACCGCGCCGCGGACCATCGGGTTGCAGGAGCGGATGATCGACAGCCCGAACGCCGCCGCCTCCGCCTCGGCGGTCGGGCCCATGATGCGGTTCTTGAACAGCTCGCGCACCGCGACCGATCCGGGCAGCGGCAGCGGGGCGCCGAACAGCGCCTGCGCCAGCCACACCGGCGCGGGCACCACCTCGTTCAGCAGCGGAATGATCTTGGCGCGCCCGGTGATTCGGCCCGCGGCGGTGGTGGCGAGCATGATCGCCGAGGCGCGCGTGGCGACCTGCTCCGGAAACCGTTGCGCCCAGGCCTGAATCGTCATGCCGCCCATGCTGTGGCCGACCAGCACCGCGCGCCGCCCGGGCGGCAGCACCGCGTCCAGGACGGCGGACAGATCCTCGGCGAGCCGGTCCGGGCCGAAACGCTCGGTGCCCGAGGTGGATTCGCCGTGCCCGCGCTGGTCGTAGGCGACCACGCGGTAGTCGGCGGAGAATTCGTTGATCTGGGGGTTCCAGTACTCGACGCAGCACGACCAGCCGTGGATGAGCACGATCACGTCGCCGTCCGCGGGACCGTAGGCGTGCACCCGCAGGCGAGCCCCGTCGGCGGTGGTGACGGATACGACGTCCGGCGACGGCGCCACGTTCAGCGCGGCCGTGGCGTAAGTGCGCGACCGCAGCCGCGCGCTGTAGGCGGCGTTGAGGGCGTCGACCCCACGGCGGATGCCGGTCCCCGGCAGCTTCACCAGCATGAGCACTCCTTTGTGTCCTCGCGCACACTACCGCGCTAGCCGTAGTGCTTGCTAGTGCAAGCGGCAAAAAGATCGTTTCGCCGCCCACATCCCGCTTCCCCCGAATACCCGATCGCCGCAAGGCAATTCGCCGGCATCCCCGGAAGGACGGAGAAGTTTTGTTATCTGGAACACATATCGGAGCGGACCCGGGCGACGCTACGGGCCTCCCCGGTAACGAATCGCGAACGATCGCGGCCGCTGGAGCGGCTAGGCCGTGGCCTCGCGCACCGGCGCGAAGGTCGCGTCGAGCACCTCGCCGAGTTCCTGGTTGAACCGTTCGTACTGCTCGACATTGCCCAGATGTCCGGTGGGCAGGACCACCAGCTTCACGAATCCGCCCGACTCCCGCAGCATCTCGACGATGCGCTCGGAGTGCACGACCGGGGTCATATCGTCGGCGGAACCCGCGATGACGGTGGTGGGCACGGTCAGATTCAGCGCCGCGCGGCCGAGGTCGAGTTCGGCGAGCAGGATGCCGAACTTGGCGCGCACCCGCGCGGGACAGGACCGCACGATGGCCATGGCGAAGTCGGCGACGTCCCCGGTCGAGGCCAGGCTCATGATCTGGCGGCGGAACACCCAGCGCACCGCGCGCAGCGGCGGGAACGCCAGCGGCGCGCCGAGCCCGAGGCGGCCGAGCAGATCCGGCAGCGCGACCAGGCCGCGGTTGAACAGCGGCACCACGGTCGTCTCGGCGATCAGGCCGTGCGGGGCGGTGTTGGTGAGCACCACGGCGGCCGCGCGCTGGGTGACCTGTTCGGGGTAGCGGCCCGCCCAGGCCTGAATCGTCATACCGCCCAGGCTGTGCCCGACGAGCACGGCCCGCTGGCCCGGCCGCAGCGTCGCGTCGAGGACCGCGGACAAATCGTCGGCCAGCAGATCGGTGTCCACCCGGCCGTCGCCGAATTCGCTCTCGCCGTGGCCGCGGTGGTCGTAGGCGATCACGCGGTAGCGCCCGGCGAACTCGTTGATCTGGGGATTCCAGTACTCGAGGCAGCAGGTCCAGCCGTGGACCAGGACGATCACGTCGCCGTCGGCGGGACCGTAGGCGTGCACCCGCAGCCGTACCCCGTCGACCGCGGTCACGGGCACGACCTCGCGGGGCGCGGTCGGGGGGTTCAGCGCGGCGGTGGCGTAGACCCGAGTGCGCAGGCGGGCGCGATGGACGAGCATGCGCTCGTGCACCCGACGCGCGAGACCCGCGAACGGGTTGGGCGGCGTTGCCGACATCGGGCACTCCTTTGTGTGTTACTCAGTGCCACAGTAACTCAAGCCCGAAGTGCTTGCTAGTGCTAGCAGGAGTCACCAGCGCGGCCCGCGCTGGATCTCGTCCACCTTGGGGCGCACGTCGGCCAGGTAGACGCCGGTGGCGACGACCGCGGCGATGCCGATCAGGCCCACCGGGGTGCGCGCGAGGAACAACAGTCCCAGCGCCACCGCGAGGATGGTCACCCAGATCGGCTTGGTCAGCTTGTCCACGGCGGTGAAGGCGTCGGCACGCTGCCGGATGGCGTGGACCAGCGCGAAGATGGTCGCCCCCATAGCCGCCAGCCACAGCAGCCAGATGATTGCACTTGTCAGCTGGTACACACTTCCCATGATAGAAGCAACGCCCCCGCGCGGAGTGCTCGCGCGGGGGCGGTAGGGGTCACCCTCTGGTCGCCGTTACTCGGCGGGGGTGGTCTTCTTGGCCGCGGGGGCCTTCTTCGCGGGCGCCTTCTTCGGGGCGGCCTTCTTGGCGGGCTCGGTCTGCTCGGTCACCGAGACGACCTCGGCCTCGACGGCGTCGGCGGCCTCGTCGGCCTCCTCGGCGGCCCGGCCCAGCAGGCCGCGGGCCTGGACGGTGACCTTGCCCAGGATGTCCTCGACCCGGCCGAACTGCTCGTCGAACGCGGTGTTGGTCTCGCGCAGCTTGCCGACCCGCACCTCACCGCGCCCGGCCAGATCCTGGTACAGGTCCAGCAGCTGGTGGTAGTACTGGTCGACGACCCGGCGCAGCTCCTCGGGGGTCAGCTTCTCGCGCAGCTCGGCGACGTCGTCGGGCAGTTCGGCGGGCAGGGCGGCGAGGCGCTGACGCAGCGTCCCGAACTGCTCCTGGGCGTCGGCGGGCAGGTTGGCGAGCCGCTCGCGGGCCTCCTCGACCCGGCCGGAGACGTCGGCGGTGGCCGCGCGCTCCCGGAGCCGGTCGACGGCCTCGGTGACGGCGTTGAACAGGGCGTCGCCCGCGCCGACGGTGGCGTAGAGCGGCTTGGTGACGGTGGCGTTGGCTTGGGTCATGATGTTCCGTCCTCCTGGCGTGGAACTTCGGTCGGTGTGCCATGGGTGGCGTGCTGCGGAACCTCGTTGTCCCTGTCTCCCCCGGGAACGCCCCCCGCCGATTCCGGCGCGTCCCCTCCGAGGCCGTTCCCCGCGTTCTCGCGACGGAACGACTCGTAGATGTCCAGCAGGACCTGCTTCTGCCGCTCGGTGATTCCCGTTTCGGCCAGCAGGGCGTCCCGGACCGGGCTGTGCGGCCTCTGCTCGAGATAGCCCGCCCGCATGTACAAGACCTCCGAGGAGACCCGCAGACCCTTGGCGATCTGCGCGAGCACCTCGGCGGACGGGTTGCGCAACCCGCGCTCGATCTGGCTGAGGTACGGATTGCTCACCCCCGCCAGCTGAGCGAGCTGGCGTAGCGAGACCTGCGCGGCTTCCCGCTGCGCACGGATGAAGCTTCCGATGTCGTGCGCCGCGTTGGCTACGCGGGCCACCTTCGGCTCGGAACCCTCGGCATCGTCTGCCATCACTCACCTTCCGGCGGTTGTACTGTCGAGTCTAGGGCGTGGTGCTAACTCTTGCAAGCGCCCTGCTAGCACTAATTTCGATCGGATTCTCGGACTACGCCGACCAACCCGGGAACAGCAAATGCGAAACGGCGTAGATCGCCAGTCCGGCCAGCGAACCCACCACCGTTCCGTTGATGCGGATGAATTGCAGATCGCGACCGGCCTGCAATTCGATCTTGGAACTCGCCTCGTCGGCATCCCACCGCGCCACCGTATCGCTGATCAGCGTCGCGATCTCGGAACCGTAGTTCGACACCAGATATCGGACGCCGCGTTCGGTCCAGCCGTCGATCCGACCGCGCAGTTCCGGCTCGTCGACCAGCCGCTGGCCGAGTTGCTGCACGTTCTCGGTGATCTTGCGGCGCAGGGTGCTGTTCGGATCGTCGGCCGATTCCAGGATCATCCGCTTGGCGGCCCGCCAGGTGGCCTGGGCCATGCCGGTGATCTCCTCGCGGCCCATGATCTCGGTCTTGACCCGTTCGGCCTTCTTGATCATGGCGTCGTCGTACTGGAGATCGTGCGCGAAATCCTCGAGGAACCGGGTCGCGGCCAGGCGCACCTCGTGATCGGGCTGGGAGCGGACCTTCCAGGTGAATTCCACCAATTCCCGATAAATGCGCTCGGACAGCAGGACGTTGACGAATTTCGGCGCCCACGACGGCGCGTCGCGCATGACGATCCGGTCGATCGTCTCCTGACTGCCCAGCGCCCATTGATGGGCCCGCTCGGCGAGCAGATCCAGCAGGGGGGCCTGGCGGTTCTCGCCGAGCAGTTCGGCGAGCACCCGGCCGATCGGGGGACCCCACAGGGGTTCGGCGATGCGTTTCACGATGGTGTGATCGATCACCTGCTCGACGTCCTCGTCGCGCAGCGCGCCGATCACCGCGCGCAGCAGCGTGGAGGTCTCCTCCGAGATCCGGGCCGCGTGCGCGGGCTGCGCGGTCCAGCGCCCCAGCCGCAGCGAGATCTGGGCCGAATTCACCTTGGCCACAACGGTTTCCGGCGACAGGAAGTTGGTCCGCACGAAGTCGCCGAGGCTCTCGCCGAGCTGGTCCTTCTTCTTGCGGATGATCGCGGTGTGCGGAATCGGCAGACCCAGCGGATGCCGGAACAGGGCGGTCACCGCGAACCAGTCCGCCAGCGCGCCGACCATGCCCGCCTCCGACGCCGCGCGCACGTATCCGACCCAGCCGCCGCCGATTCCGCGCGAACCCAGCCAGCAGCACACCAGATAGATCACCGTCGCCGCGAGCAGGAATCCGGTCGCGACGGCCTTCATCTTGCGCAGGTCACGCCGCTTTCCGCTCTCGTCCATGAGATCGGCGAACGAGCCCGCCGGCACCGCCGGGCGCGTCTGGGTCGCAACGGGGACACTGCCGGGAGATTGCTCCATAACCCCATTCTGCTGGCTCGCCGAACCTCCCTCGCTTCTTCCCTGCGCGCGCGGAAAAAGACTTAAGCTGGGAGCGGCCCGCACACCCCCCGAGGGAGGAGTCCGCCCTGTCCACCGAAGACCTCGTCGAAGTCGAGGAACGAGCCGCACGCCCCGGCGCGAGCGCTCCGGCGCGCACGGGCCGAGTGGACGGCCGCAAGCGGCGCTGGCATCAGCACAAGATCGACCGGCGCGAGGAACTCGTCGACGGCACCCTGGCCGCGATCCGCAAGCGCGGCGGCGATATCGGGATGGACGAGATCGCCGCCGAGATCGGCGTCTCCAAAACCGTGCTGTACCGGTACTTCTCGGACAAGAGCGATCTGACCCGAGCCACCATGGAACGCTTCGTGGAGACCACGCTGATGCCGCGCATCTACGAGGCGATCAGCGACGACCTCGACGAATACCAGCTGGTGCGCAACACCCTCGCCGCCTACGTGCACACGGTCGACGCCGACACCGACGTCTACCGCTTCATCATGGGCAACGGCTCGAGCACCGACAAGTCGACCCTCGCCGACTTCGAGAAGCTGTTCGCCGACGTGGTCGCGGCCGTGCTGCGGGACAAGGCGTTCGACCGCGGCGTCTCCACCGAGGGCGTCATGCTCTACTCCTACGTCCTCGTGGGCGGCGTGCAGCTCGCGACGGACTGGTGGATCACCAACCGCGCCATGACCGCCGACAAGATGCTCGACCACATGACGATGATGGCGTGGAGCGCGATCGAGGGCATGGTCCGCGCGGGCGGCTCGCCCGAGGAGTTCAACGCCCAGCCGCACGCCTTGCCCGCGCCCCGCGGCTGAATCCGCCGCGCGGACGATCCCGCCGGTCGTATTCCGCGCCGCAACATTCCGCGCTGCGGTAATCCGCGGTGTGCGCATCCCGGCAACCCTTGACCCGGGCTGCCATGATCGGCAGCCTGTTAGCAGACTGCAAACGCTGGTCGAGGAATACGCAGAGAGGCGGAGTAGCTCTCCATGGCGAAAGAGTTGCCGACGTCCCGACTCGCGCGCGGAACGAAGCTGGGGGTGGCCGTCGCCGGTAACGTCATCCGCGCCCAACGGACCCGGCGCTCGATGCGCGGCCGCTCCGAGGCCGTCCGCGCGCGCATGGCCGAGGAGTCGATGATCCGCTCGACCGAGCAGATGGTCATGGTGCTGGGCACCATGAAGGGCGTGGCCATGAAGCTCGGCCAGATGCTGTCGGTGCTCGATCTCGATCTCGTCCCCGCCGAACATCGCGAACGCTTCCAGCGCCGACTGGCCGTGCTGCGCGACAGCGCGCCGAAGGTCTCCTTCGAGACCATGTGCGCGGTTGTCGAGGAGGATTTCGGCCGCCCGCTCTCCGAGGTCTTCGCCGAATTCGAGGACGAGCCCATCGCCGCGGCCTCGATCGGCCAGGTGTACCGGGCCCGCCTGCACGACGGGCGGCAGGTCGCGGTGAAGGTGCAGTACCCGGGCATCGATGTGGCCGTGCGCGCGGACCTGAAGAACCTGGCCATGTTCCGTCGCATCCTCCAGTCGGCGATGCCGTGGGTGACCCCGGCCGTGCTCGACGAGCTGCGGCTGAATCTGGAGAGCGAACTCGACTACGTGGCCGAGGCGCGCACCCAGTACGAGATCGCGACCCTCTACGCCGACCACCCGTTCATCGTGGTGCCCAAGACGATGCCGGAGCTGTCCACCACCCGCGTGCTGGTCAGCGAGTACTTCCCCGGCCACGGGTTCGACGAGATCCGGGCCCTGCCGGCCGCCGAACGCGATCGGGTCGGGGAGATCATCTACCGCTTCTACGTCGGTTCGCTGTTCACCTTCAACGAGTTCTGCGGCGACCCGCACCCGGGCAACCTGCTGCTCGGCGACAACGGGCGGGTGGCGTTCCTGGACTTCGGTCTCTACAACCGGATGGATCCCCAGCACGTACAGGCCGAGATGGCCGGCATCCGCTACGCCGCCGAGGACCGCGCCGAGGAGTTGTGGCGGCTGCTGATCGACCGCGGCGTGATCGAGGAGCCCGACGAGGTCACCCCCGAGGAGGCGCTGGAGTACGTGCTGGCCGCCTGCGAATGGGTCGTGGTCGACGAGGAGCTGACCATCACCCCCGAATTGGCAAGCGGCGCTTTCGTTCTCGCGGTCGATCCGCGCGCGGCGGAGTACGCGGGCATGAAACAGCAGAACCTGCCCCCGGAGCATCTGTTCTCCCGCCGCGCCGATTTCCTCACCTTCGGCGTGCTCGGCCAGCTCGAGGCGACCGCGAACTGGCATCGCATCGCCCGCGAATGGCTCTACGGCGACCCACCGGTGACCGAATTGGGCAAGCTCCATCATTCGTGGCTGGCGCAGCACCCGCAGACGAAGAAGAATTCCTCCCGGGCGGGCACCGCCCGCAAGAAGTCCGGCACCACCAAGCGGCGCAAGGCGTAGCTCCATCCGGCCAGGCCCGCCGTCAGGAGATATCCATGGCAGACAGGGAATTCGACCTCGTGCTGTTCGGCGCGACCGGTTTCGTCGGCGGGCTGACCGCGGAGTATCTGGCCGGGGCGGCGCCCGCGGACGCGCGCATCGCGCTGGCGGGCCGATCCCCGGACAAGCTCACCACCGTGCGCGACGGCTTGGGTGCGGCGGCCGCGAATTGGCCACTGCTGGTTGCGGATTCGTCGGATCAGGCGGCGCTGGACGCGCTCGCCGCGCGCACGCGGGTGGTCGTCACGACGGTCGGCCCGTACCTGCGCTACGGCCTGCCGCTGGCCCAGGCGTGCGCGCAGGCGGGTACCCACTACGCCGATCTGACCGGGGAGCCGCCGTTCATCCGCGAATGCATCGATCGGTTCACCGAGCAGGCCGTGGGCACGGGCGCGAAGATCGTGAATTCCTGTGGCTACGACTCGATTCCGTCGGATCTGAACGTCTACCAGCTCTACCGCCGCTCGGTCGAGGACAACACCGGCGAACTCACCGATACCACGATGGTGGCCTGGCTCAAGGGCGGGGTGAGCGGCGGCACCGTCGACGCCCTGCGCGCGATGATGGAGTCGGTCGCCGCCGACCCGGCCAACGGCAGGATCATGACCCATCCGTATTCGCTCAGCCCCGATCCGGCCGTCGAACCCGATCTGGGCCGCCAGTCCGATCAGGCGCTCATGCGGGCGTCGGCCATCGATCCGAGCCTGCACGGCTGGGTGGCCACGTTCATCATGGGCCCGCACAACACCAAGATGGTGCGCCGCAGCAACGGGCTGCTGGGCTGGGCGTACGGCAAGAACTTCCGCTACCGCGAGGTGATGAGCGCCGGTTCGTCGCCGGTCGCGCCGCTGGCCGCGGCGGGGCTGGCGGGCGGGATCGTGGCGGGCGTCGCGGCGACGGCGGTGCTGTCGCGGGCCGCGGCCGGGCGGCGCCTGCTCGATCGCGTGCTGCCCAAGCCGGGCACCGGGCCGAGCGAGAAGTCCCGGCGCAACGGCTGGTTCACCTCGAAGACCTTCACCCGCACCACATCCGGCGCGAAGTACGTCGCCACCTTCTCCGGCACGGGCGATCCGGGCTATCAGGCCACCGCGGTCATGCTCGGCGAGTCGGGCCTGTGCCTGGCCTTCGACGAACTGCCCGCGCTGGCCGGGGTGCTCACCCCGGCCACGGCCATGGGCGACGCGCTGATCGAACGGCTGCGGGCGGCCGGGATGACCATCGAGGTCGACCGGGCCTGAGCTATATCTGTGACAAAACGTTACAGCTAGGATGACCCTGTGAATCTCGCCCGGCGCACGATGAACAACCCGGCCTTCGCCCTGGTCTACGAGCGGGCCTGGCGTCCGGCCGCGTTCTTCCTGGCCACCGGCCGGACCATGCGGGCCGATCGGCACGACGCCGCGCGCACGCTGCGGCTGCGGCCCGGCAGCCGGGTCCTCGACGTGGCGTGTGGACCCGGCAACATCACCGGCTATCTGAGCACCCGCCTCGCCGGTGACGGCTACGCGGTCGGCATCGACTTCTCCGGTCCGATGCTGCGCCAGGCCCGCGTCGACAACTCCGGTCCGCGGGTCGGCTACGTGCGCGGCGACGCGCGCCGATTGCCGTTCGCGGACGGCACATTCGACGCGGTCTGCTGCTTCGGCGCGCTGTACCTGATCCCGGATCCGCTGGTGGCCGCGCGGGAGATGATCCGGGTGCTGGCCCCCGGCGGCCGGATCGCGATCAGCACCAGCCATCGCGACGACACCTGGTTCGGCGCGGTGAGCACGCTGGTGGGCGGCGCGGGCGGGCTGCGGGTGTTCGACATCGACACCTTCCCGGACCTGTTCGAGCGGTCCGGCCTGACCGAGATCCGCCAAGAGGTGCACGGACTGCTGCAATACGTGAGCGCCACCCGCCCGGCCCGGTGACGAAATCGCCTCGGGCGCAAGCACGATCCCAACTCCGGCCCGAATATCGTGTGTCGGCTCACAGCGGCGAGGATCGGCGGCGACGTGCGCGATCCGGTAGATTCGCCAGACGGGGTCGGGGTCGGTCGTAACCGGAAGGGGAGCAGCAGTGCGGGTTCCGGACACCGGACAACAGGCCGCTCGCGAATTGTATGCCGCGGCAACGGATCCGGGGGGCGCGGTCTTCGAGATCGCCGAGGATGTGGCGCGCAATCTGGCGGCGGCCTGCGATCGGCTGGTGGCGGATCTCCAGCACGCCCGCCGCGCCGATCAGCCGGTCACCGAGGTCGGCGGATTCCCGAATCTGCCCTCCGGACACGCCCTCACCCGCGGATTCGCCGCGAAGGGCCGCGAATTCCACGACACCATCACCGCCTTCCAGCAGACCGCGCTGCTGTTCAAGGCGGCGTATCTGGCGGCGGGCAAGCACTTCGACGAGGCCGAGGCCGCCAATCGCGCGGCGCTGGAACTGATCACCGCGCGCTCCGAGGACGTGCGGTGACCCCACCCCCGGAGACCGATCCGCCGTTCGTGCCGGACCGGGAGGTGTTCGGCGCCTTCACCCATCAGGAGATCTGGGATCAGGTGCACGAGTCGCTGGATCCGGGCGCGCTCGGCGCGGTCGCGGATTCCTGGCGGCGGCACGCCGAACTGGTCGGGGAGGCGTTCCGGGTCTTCTCCGATTCGGTGAACGTCGAGTTCACCCGCTGGCGCGGCCGCGCCTACGAGGCCGCCCTCCAGGCCACCCGCGATTTCGTCGGCCGGGGCCTGGCCCTGCCCGAGGTGTGCGACACCCTGCAACGGCTCATGGAGTCCAATGCCGAAGCGGCGCAATCGATTCGGGACGCCATCCCGCCGCCGCCCCAGCCCTACCGGCCGCTGCCGGATCCGGCGGCCGAGGCCGTGCACGGCGGCCAGCGCCGCATGGACCACGATCTGGCCGCCGCGTCGGCCCTCGCCGACGCCCGCGACGTGCTCAGCTACGTCTACAACCAGACCCTGCCCGCCTCCGGCGATCGCGTCCCGCGGTTCACCCCGGCGCCGAGCGGGGGGCCGGAGTAGTGAAGTGGGTGCTCACCCCCGACGAGTTCACCCACGTCTGGGCCACCGAGACCGGGCTGGACCGGCGCCCGTACCCGGTGAACATGATCCCGGCGACCACCGCGCGCACCGAATCCGAGTACGCCGCACTGGGTTTGCGACATCGCTACGCCCGCAACACCGATCCGGATCTGACCGCGGCGCTGCTGTTGTGCGCGCGCGGCGACGCCACCACGATCACCATCTCCGGGGAACGGACCGGCGCCGAACCCGAACGCGTCCTCGCCTTCGCCGCCGTGGTCCATCAACACGCCGGAATCCTCATCGCCAAACCCGACGCGGTGGTCGTGCTGGTCTGTCACGCCCGCGCGCTCGGCGCGAAACTGGTCGAGGTGATCGGCTCCGCGCCGCCCGGTCAGCAGGGCCCGTTGCGCGAGCCGCAGGAGGCGGTGCTCGAACTGGAGGGCATGCCGCCCTATTCGGGTCCGAGCCATCGGGGCGCCGCCCGGTTCCGCCGCAAGCTGCGCGAATCGGTGGACTCGCGCGGTTTCATCACCGTCACCGTCGCCCCGGACAATCCGATGTCGCCCCCGACCCGCTACCGCACCTGGCTCGACTTCACCGGCGACGGCCGCTATCTGCTCACCACGGCCGCGGACCTCATCCTCAGCCCGGTCACCGACGCCGAGCTCGCCGCCCAGCTGGCCCGCCTGGCCTGCATCCAGTGAATCTCGGCCCGCGCGAGCCATACTCGCCGCATGGCAAAATCCTCCGACTCCCCGTTTCCCCCGGCCCTGCGCGCCGACGGCGTGCAGGTCGCCGACCTCGACACCTCGGCCACGCCCGGCTTCGACGGCGACAAGGCGACCGGCGCGAAGCGGCTCGTCGAGCGCCAGCAGGTGCTGTCGGATCTACAGGAGAAGCTCTACGCCAACGGCCGTTCCGGCGACCCGCGCAGTGTGCTGCTGGTGTTGCAGGGCATGGACACCGCGGGCAAGGGCGGCATCGTGCGGCACGTGATCGGCTCGGTGGATCCGCAGGGCGTCGACCACGCGGCCTTCGGCGTGCCGACCGAGGAGGAGCGGCGCCACCACTACCTGTGGCGGATCGAGCGAAAGTTGCCGCGCGGCGGGCAGATCGGCGTGTTCGACCGCTCGCACTACGAGGACGTGCTGGTCGTGCGGGTCCACGAGCTGGTCCCGCGGCAGGTGTGGGCCGCCCGCTACGACGAGATCAACGAGTTCGAACGCGGTCTGGTGGAGGCGGGCACGACGCTGGTGAAGGTCGCCATGTTCGTCTCCCTCGACGAGCAGCGCAAGCGGCTGGCCCGGCGCTTGGACCGCCCGGACAAGTACTGGAAGTTCAATCCGGGCGATATCGACGAGCGGGCGTACTGGCCCGCCTACCAGGAGGCGTACCAGGCCGTCCTCGACCGCACCTCGACCGACCACGCGCCCTGGTACGTCGTTCCGGCCGACCGCAAGTGGTACGCCCGGCTCGCGGTCACCGAACTGCTCATCGACGCCCTGAGCGGGCTCGAACTGACCTGGCCCGCACCCGCGTTCGACGTCGAGGAACAGCGCCGCCGCCTCGCCGAGTCGTGACGGGTTCTGTCCGGACTCTCAGGTTCGACCGGTATTGATGTGTGCGGGCGCGGCACGCGCGCGGCCCGCCCGTACGATCGGGGCGGCACGCACGGGTGTCCGGACGAGCACAGGAAGGCGTGGTGAACTCGAAGGTGAGCAACAATCCGCGGGGCAGGAACGCGCTGGCGGCGGTGCAGCGGACCGATCGCAGGCGGACCATCGCGATCCAGGTGGGCGTGGCGGTCGTGTTGATCGGCCTGATCGCGGCCATCGGCATCAGCATCGCGGTGCGTCAGTCCGACAAGAACGACGCCGGGCCCACGCCAACGGTCACCGCCCAGCCCCCGGCCCCGGACGCCGTCACCGGTTCCATCACCGACAACGGCTCGATCCGGATCGGCAAGCCCGGCGCCAAGGCCACGGTCCGCTTGGTCGCCGACCTCCAGTGCCCGTCCTGCCAGCTGTTCGAGGCCACCAACGCGACCGTCCTCGAGGACGAGGTGAAGGCCGGGACCGCGGCCGTCGAGTACAACATCATCGCGTTCCTCGACCGCGCCTCGGGCGGCGCCCGCTACTCCTCGCGCGCGGCCAACGCCGCCTACTGCGTGGCCGAGAACGATCCCACCAAGTTCCAGGCGTGGGTGGCGAGCATGTACAAGCAGCAGCCCCCGGAGGGCTCCGGCGGCCTGCCCGACGAGAAGCTGGTCCAGATCGCGCAGGAGGCCGGGTACACCGATCCCGTTGTGGCCCAATGCATCAACGACGACAAGTACGACTCGTACGTGCAGAAGGTCACCAAGGACGTGTTGAACAGCGGCATCCAGTCGACGCCGACCGTGTTCGTGAACGGGCAGCAGCTCGCCCCGCAGGACATCGCCGCGCCCGACGCGTTCCGCCAGAAGATCGAGGCCGCGGCGAAGTGATCGCGGCGCCCGTTCGTTCCGCCTGGTTGCTGCTGATCGCCTCGCTGGCGGGCTGGATCGCGGCGGTCACCCTGACCGTCGAGCGGTTCAAGCTGTTCATGGATCCGAACTATCGGCCGTCGTGCAGCATCAACCCGGTGTTGTCGTGCGGGTCGGTCATGGCCACCGATCAGGCCGCCGTCTTCGGCTTCCCCAACCCCCTGATCGGCGTGGTCGGCTTCTCGGTGGCGGTCACCCTCGCCGTCCTCGCCGTCGCGGGCGTCGGGCTGCCCCGCTGGTTCTGGGCGGGCCTGTGGCTGGGCCTGCTCCTCGGCATGGTGTTCATCGGCTGGCTGATCTTCCAGAGCCTCTACCGCATCAACGCCCTGTGCCCCTATTGCATGGTCGTCTGGACCGCCACCCCCCTCATGCTCGCCGTCGCCACCGACCAACTCTTCGGCGGTTCCCGCGGCCCGGCCCGCATCCTCGCCGAATGGCGCTGGACCGTCGTCGCCGTCTTCTACGCCGTTGTGATCCTGCTGGTGTTCCTCCGGTTCCAGGACTACTGGCTGCACGCGTTCTAGTTCGGCGGCCCCGACGCCAGGACCACGGGCAGGGTGCGGTGGGTGCCGTCGGGGTCGGTGAGGTCCAAACGCACTGTGTCCGAAGGCTTTCGGGTGTTCAGGGCGGCCTTGAGGCTCTGCACCGAGGTGATGGTGCGGCCGTCGACGGCGGTGATGACCTCGCCCACGAGCAGGCCCGCGGTGTAGGCGGGCTGGCCGTAGAGGGTGACGTCGACGCGGGCGCCGGGCGGTTGGCGGGCGTCGGAGGTGAGGACGCCGAGGGTGGCGGTCGGGCCGACGTGGACGGTGTCGGTGGGGATGCCCGAACGGATCTGGCGGACCACGGTCATGGCCGTATCGATCGGGACCGCGTAGCCGCTCGCCCGCCCGGCGGCCCTGGCGACCTCACCCGACGCGGCGGTGATCACGCCGACCACCGCGCCGTACCGGTCGACCAGCGCCCCGCCCGACTGGCCCGACGCCACCGGCGCGGCCACCTCGATCATGCCCGCGAGCGCCTTGCGGGACAGATCCGCGGCGTCGCGGGCCACGATCGAACTGCTCAGCGACGTCACCGAACCCGGTGTGACAGTGGGTGATCCGGTGCCGCCCGCGTTGCCGATGGCCAGGATCTCGTCGCCCAGCCGCAGCGCCGCCGAACTGCCCACCCGCGCCACCGGCAGCCCGAACGCCCCCGACAGCGACAGCAACGCGATATCGCTGGTCGCGTCGTAGCCGAGCACGACCGCGGGATAGGCGCGGCCGTTGCCCAGATCCCCGACGGTGATGACGTCCGCCCCCTTCACCACGTGATGACTGGTCAACACCTGCCCGTCGGCGGTGAGCACGATGCCCGATCCGGCGGCGCTGATCCCGCTCGGGCGGATCGAGACGTCGACATTGACCAATTCGGGTTCGACGTCGGCGGCCACCAGCGCCGCGTCCAAGGGCGGCAGCGGCGGCCCGAGCAGTGTGGTGGTGCGGTCACCGGACCCGAATGTCAAGCGCGGCAACTCGTTTCGATAACCGAACAGCACCAGGGCCGTCAACAGCACGGCGAGTATCAGCGCGGCCGTGCGACCGGCCCGTCCGACCCGGCGCGGCCGCGCCCGGTCCACATCGATATCCGTGCCGTCGTACATGACACTCCCGCCTCGTACGCGCCCGCGGGCTTCGGCGATTGTGCTTCTATGTGTACCAAAACAACCCGAGCGTGTCGCGGGATCAGTGATTCAGCACGGAAACACCGAACATGAGCCCCGCACCCCCGATCGTGCACGCCAGCACCAGCCGCGACGGCCGCCCGGCGTGCGCCTCCGGCAGGATGTCCCCGGTCGCCAGGTACAGCAGGAACCCCGCGAAGTAGCCGAGGTAGAGCCCGGCCAGATTCGCGGGCACGCGGACGAGCGTCCCGATCAGCGCGCCCACGACCGGCGCGATCGCGTCCAGCACCAGCAGCACCACCGCCCGCCGATGCGCGTTGCCGTACAGCGTCGGAATGGTGAACGCGTTGAACCCGTCGGCGAAGTCGTGGCAGATCACCGCGATCGCCACCGACAGGCCGAGCGCGGTCCCGGTCTGGAACCCCACCCCGATGCTCAGCCCGTCGAGCATGCTGTGGAACACCAGCCCGCAGGCCGCGATCAGCCCGACCGACTGGAAGTCGTGGCTGTGCGCCCCGAACTCGTTCTCGTGCCCGACGTGCACGGCCATCTCCTGCTCGATGATGTGCACGGTGAAGAACCCGACCACCCCCGCGATCAGCGCCCCCGGCACCCCGGCGACCTCGTAGTGCGATTCGGCCAGCGCGTCGGGCAGCAGATCGAAGGCCACCACCCCGAGCAGCACGCCCGCGGCCAACCCCAGCACCAGCCGTTTGCGCTCCCCGATCCGCGCCGCCACCAAGCCACCCAGCAACGTCGAGCACATCGAAACCAGGGCCAGCAGAATCGCCATCCGCACAGCATCGGCCACCAACCGCGCGACCGTGCGGCAAACCGCGCGGCGAGTTGGCCGGGGAGTTGCACACACCCGCAACCACGCGGCGAGTTGACCCGGGAGTTGCACACTCCCCGCAATCGCGCGGCGAGTTGACCCGGGAGTTGCACACTCCCCGCAACCGCGCGGCGGGTTGCCGGGAGTCGCACACTCCCCCGCTGCCGCGCGAGAAGTTGGCCATCTCTCGATGGTTTGCGTCGGTAACTATGCGCGGGTAGGCATGGAAGCATGACCACTGCCGCCGCGTATGCCATCGACGCGCCCGACGGGCGCTTCGCCAAGACCACGATCGAGCGACGCGAACTCGGCCCGAACGACGTACTGATCGATATCAAGTACGCGGGCATCTGCCATTCCGACATCCACACCGCCCGCGACGAGTGGCACGGCACCGCCTATCCCTGCGTGCCCGGCCACGAGATCGCCGGGATCGTCGCCGCCGTCGGCTCGGGCGTCACCAAGCACAAGGTCGGCGACCGGGTCGGCGTCGGCTGCATGGTGGACTCCTGCGGCGAGTGCTCCTCCTGCCTGGCGGGCGAGGAGAGCTACTGCCTGCGCGGCGCGACCATGACCTACAACGGCCGCGTCCCCGAGGAGGTCCAGCCGGGCGGCGTGACCTTCGGCGGCTACTCCACCCAGGTGGTGGTGACCGAGCACTTCGTCCTCTCCATCCCGGACGGCATCAGCCTGGAACAGGCCGCGCCCCTGCTGTGCGCGGGCATCACGCTGTATTCGCCGCTGCGGCACTGGAACGCCGGACCCGGCAAGCAGGTCGCCATCGTCGGGATGGGCGGTCTCGGCCACGTCGGGGTGAAGATCGCCAGCGCGCTGGGCGCCGAGGTCACCGTCCTCAGTCATTCGCTGAGCAAGGAGGCCGACGGCCGCCGCTTCGGGGCGCGACGCTACTACGCCACGAGCGACAAGCAGACCTTCCGCGAGTTGCGCAGCCGCTTCGACCTGATCCTCAACACGGTCTCCGCCGATCTGCCCATCAACGACTACATGCGCCTGCTGGCCCTGGACGGCACCCTCGTGATGCTGGGGCTGCCCGACAAACCCGTTGCGGTGCAACCGTTCACGCTGACCGGCCGCCGCCGATCGCTGGCGGGCTCCAATATCGGCGGCATCGCCGAGACCCAGCAGATGCTCGACTTCTGCGCCGAACACCACATCGGCGCCGAGATCGAGGTCATCTCCGCCGACCGCATCGATGAGGCGTACGAGCGGGCCATCGCCAGCGACGTCCGCTACCGGTTCGTCATCGACACCGCCACCATCTGAGCGGAGGTCCGCCGCAACAGCTCCGAAAGGGCTTGGCGCACTTCGAACATCCGCGCCCGGCTGCGCTCGGTCGTATCGTATTCGAGCTGGATGGTCAGGCGGTCGCCCACGGTGAACACGGTCAGTTTCGGCGGCATCCCCGGGCCCATGGCGAAGACGTCGGTGCGGAGGTAGCGCAGCCCCGCCGGGAGCACATGCGCCGGGAGGCGGCCCACATTGGACAGGGCGAGGGTCGGCGGTGAGCTGAACATCGCCGCCGTCGCCTCGTCCCGAATGTGCCGCGGCAGCAACGCGATCAGGGCCGGAAGGCGGGCCTCGCGTGCCGCGCGGACATCGGCATCGATGATCCGGCCGAGTTCGACCGGATCCGGTGTGGCGGGCACCGACAGCGGTGTCCCGAATCCGGCCGCGCAGTTGAGCACGAGGCTCTCGGGCACGGCCGGATCGAGGGCGCCCCGGATATCGGCCGCGTAGCCACAGACCATCGGCAGCGGATCGGCGTCGTCGAACCGACCGCGCACCGCCGCCATCGCGCATCCGCTCAACAGGCTGTGCACCGTCAGCCCGGCCGCTCGCGCGGCGGCCGCGAAACGTTCGGTCTCGTCGGGGTCCAACTCGATGCGGTCCAGGGCGTAGCGGCCGCGCGGATCGTCGGGAACGCCGTCGAACGGCAGTGTGCGAGGCGGTTCGGCGAGGACACCCCGCATGGCGTCGAGCAGTCCGAGCACCGCCGAGTCGGGGATCACCGCGGCCAGCCGATCGTCGATCGCCTCCGGAAGATCCTGCGGCACATCGGAAATCGGGAGTGGATCGCCCTGCACGCGGGCCGTGTAACGCCGCCACATCTCACCCAGCAGCGCGAAAGCCGAACGGCCGTCGGCGATTCCGTGATGGATGACCAGCACGACCCGGCTGACCGCGCCGTCCCGCAGCACGACCGCGCGGAACAGGCCGCCGGTCCAGTCCTGCGGCCGATTCACCAGGCGCAGGTACTCCTCCTCGCCGCCCTCGACCACCTCGACCGGCGCGCGGTACCCCTCGACCCGGCGCAGCGTCGGCACGTCCGCGTCGGGCACGTACCGGCAGCCGAGCAGCGGATGGCCCGCGACCAACTCGTCCAGCACGGCCGCCAGGACGGCCGGGTCCGGCTCGCCCTCGACCGTCGCGCCGATGAACAACGCCATGCCACCGACGGGCACCGAGCCCAGGTGCGCCTCGGCGCGGAAGAAGCCTTGCTCGAACGGGGATATCGGACGCTGCGCGATCATCGCGGACCTGCCTCTCGTCTCGGGGGTCACCTCCGAAAGCATACAGGCGTTTCAAACACTTGTCAGAAACAAGCGTATGAAACACTCGTCAGCCGCCGCTTGCTACCCTGCTGACGTGGGAACTCGTGACGATCTCCTGTCCGCGGCCAAGGAGTGCCTCGCCGAACGCGGCTACGCGCGGACCACGGTGCGCGACATCGTCTTCCGCTCCGGGAGCAATCTGGCCGCGATCAACTACCACTTCGGCACCCGCGACGCCTTGCTCGAGCAGGCGATGATCGAATCGACGACCGACGCGGTCCAGCACATCCTCGACACCTTCGGCGACACCGCCGAGGACCGGCCCTCGGCCCGATTGCAGGCGTTCCTGCAACAGTTGATCAAGACCTTCACCGAGGACCGCGCGCTGTGGGCGGCGAATATCGAAAGCCTCGCGCAGGCACTGCATTCCGGGGAGGTCCGCGACGAGATGGCGGCCAAACAGGAGCTGGCCCGCCAATCCCTGGCCCGCATGCTCGTTCCCGGCGATCGCGCCGACGACGCCCTCGGCGCGGTCCTGCTCACCCTGCTCGACGGCCTGCTCATCCAGTGGCTGCTCGCGCCCGCCGGGGCGCCGACCGCGAGCACCATCGTCACCGGCCTGCGCACCCTCGCCCACGCGCTGGACGGTTAGGCCCGAATCACCGGTATCCGGCGAAGAATTCGGCGATCTCGGTCGCCATCAGCTCCGGCGCGGCGTGGTGCAGATAGTGGGTGAACACGTCGTGGGTCTTCCACTCGACGATGTTCGCGTGATCGCGCTCGGCGAAGCGCCGGATGCCGTGGAAGTCGCCGTTCGATCCGACCAGGGACAGCGGAACCGTGGTCGGTTCGGTCGGTCGCGCGGCGGCGGCCTTCTCGAAGTAGTGCCGGATCGCCGAGCCCGCGCTGCCGGAGAACCAGTGCAGGGCGATATTGGTCAACACGAACTCGTCGTCCAGATCGGGTCCGAGCAGCTGCGCGTTCCAGCCGACCAGGCCCGCCGGGGAGTCCATGAGCGCGTGCGCGAGCGTCTGCGGCTGCTGGGACTGGAGAATGTTGAAGCCCATCTTGTTCTTCACGAACCAGTCCAGCGTCGCCAGCGACCGCTGCTCGTCCTCGGTCAGGTCGGTCAGTTCGGCCGGATCGCCCGAGGGGAACGAGTACACCTGCGAAACCTGCACGGCCACAACGTGTTCCGGGGCGACCCGGCCGAGTTCGGGGGAGATCTGCGCGCCGCCGTCGTTGCCGACCGCGCCGTAGCGCTCGTACCCGAGCCGCGCCATGAGCTCGGCCCAGGCCCGCGCGATCCGCTGGTCGTTCCAGCCCGCCTCCCGGGTCGGCCCGGAGAACGCGTAGCCGGGCACCGACGGGATCACCAGGTGGTATCCGGCCCGGGTCAGCGGTTCGATCACGCCGAGGAACTCCACGAACGTGCCCGGCCAGCCGTGGGTCAGCACGAGCGGGAAGGCGTCCTCCCGCGGCGAGCGCACATGCAGGAAGTGGATGTCCTGCCCGTCGATCTCGGTGACGAACTGCGGGTAGGCGTTCAGCCGCGCCTCCACGGCCCGCCAGTCGAACCCGTCGCGCCACAGGTCGACCAGATGCCGGACCCGATCGACGCCGACGCCGTAGGTGTCTCCCGAACCGGGGATCTGGTCGGCCCAGCGGGTGCGGTCCAGGCGGTCGCGGAGGTCGTCCAGATCGGCCTGGGGGATCTCGATGCGGAAGGGGCGGATGGCGGTCATATCGATCTCCTTGAAACGGAATGCTTCGTTCTGTTCAGACTCTAACAGAACAGATCATTCCGTTTCAATACTCGAGTTCGACCTTCACGCCGCGCAGGTCAGATCCCCGAACGCGGGATCGAGCGCGTGCTTCACCAGCCGGATGACCGTGGGCGACCGGGGCAGCGAGCCGTGTCCGGAGGTATCGGCCGGGCAGAACGACTGCACCCACAGGTTTTCCACCCGCGACGCCGGACCGGGCCGCAGGAACGCCGACTCCGGCGGCGTGGTGACCTGGTCCACGCGAGTCGCGATGACGGTGTAGCGGATCCCGGCCTCGGTGTCCCCGCCCGCGTTGAGCCGCTTCAGGAATTCGCTGCCGACGACCTGTTGCGCCGCGGCCGTGCCGAGCACCGCGCCCACCATGCGGTCCGCGGGCCCGTCGGAACTGCCCAGATGCACGAGCCGACCCATGTCCAGGGCGGTGGTGCCGTGATTGGTCGCCGCGATCATCACCACGTCCCCGACCTTGTTGCGGGACGGATCGGCCGGATCCGCACCGCCCTCGAAGCGCAGATACTGCCGCGTGACCACACCGCCCTGCGAATGCGCCACGATATCGACCCGGGCCGAATTCGTCGCCGCCCGAACCCTTTCCACGAACGCGGCGAGTTCCCGGGCCGACGCGCGCATATCGCCCGTGCCGTACACGCCGGGCCGCACGCCCCAGACGCTGGAGGTGTCGCGACCGTAGTTGAGCGAGTAGACGCAGTACCCGGCCGCGCGCAGGTCGGGCGCGAGCACATCCCAGGCGTTCTGGTTGTCCCAGGTGCCGTGCACCAGGACGACCGGATCCGGATGCGCCGCCGCGGGCGCGCATTGCCAGTCGTTAGCCCCCGGCGGCGAGGAACTTCCGTCGGCCGGATGTTCCATCGCCTCGACCGGATCGGCCGCCGCCGCTCCGATCCCGAACACCGTGCAGCAACAGAGGGAGACAAGGTAAACCGCCAGCGCCCGCATCGACTGTCCCTTCCCTACCGAAGAGAAGTAACGCTTCGTTAGCCGATGCTAGGCCCGACCCCTCCCGAAACCGCGCAGGCAGCGCCCGGGAACGTCGTGGAATCTAGTCCGCGGATTCCGCTCGGCGCCGCACGCGCCGAGCCGCCGCGACCATGTTCCGCAGCGACGGTTCCAGCTGCCAGTAGTGCCGGGTCTTCAAACCGCCGTCCGGATTGGCCCACAACCGTTCCGGCGTGACGGCCGCCGCCGCTGCCGTGAGGGCCGCGTCGAGTTCGTCGATGTCGGGGATGCGCGCCGACCGGCTCTCGTAGACGCCCGGGCCGACGCCGTGGGACAGGCCGTGGCCCTCCTCGGCGTCCTCGGCGAGCGCCTTGAGCACCCATTCGATCGAGCGGCTCGCGACGATCGCGGTCACGTCGGCGTCGAGTTCCTCGATGGCACGGACGATTTCGGCGCGGCTGGAGTAGGCGATGTGAGTGTGGATCTGGGTCTCCGGGCGCACGCCCGAGGTGGCCAACCGGAACGCGTTGACCGCCCAGCGCAGGTACTCCGGCCGTCCGGTGGGCCGCAACGGCAGCAGTTCGCGCACGGCGGGCTCGTCGACCTGGATGATGGCGACGCCGGCCTTCTCCAGATCGGCCAGTTCGTCGCGGATGGCCAGCGCCACCTGATCGGCCGTCTCGTACAGCGGCTGGTCCTGCCGCACGAACGAGCGCGCGACCATCGTGACCGGCCCGGTGACAATGCCTTTCACCGGTTTGTCGGTCAGCGACTGCGCGTAGGTGATCCAGTCGACGGTCATCGGTTCGCGCCGCGCGACGTCGCCGTAGAGGATCGGCGGGCGCACGCAGCGCGAGCCGTACACCTGCACCCAGCCGAAGTGGGTGGTGGCGAAGCCGTCGAGGAGTTCGGCGAAGTACTGCACCATGTCGTTGCGCTCGTGCTCGCCGTGCACCAGCACGTCCAGGCCGATGTCCTCCTGCAGGCGGATGGTCGCCTCGATCTCGGCCTCGATGCGCTTGCGGTAGTCGTCGAAGGACAGCCGGCCCTCGCCCAGGTCGTAGCGCGCCTGCCGGGCGCCCGCGGTCTGCGGGAAGGAGCCGAGGGTGGTCGCGGGCACCACGGGCAGATTCAGCTTCTGCCGCTGGGCCTCTCGGCGCACCTCGTACGGTTCGCGCTCGCGCATCTCCGGCGTGATCGCGTAAACCCGTTGGCGCACCGCGTGTTTCTGCTTGAAGTGCACCTCGCTGGGCCGCTTGCGCCAGTTCTCCGACGGGCCCTCGGTGAGCGCCTTGGCCAGCGAGACCACCTCGAGCACCTTCTGTTTGGCGAAGGCGAGGCGGTCGGCGACCGGACCCTCGAGGTCGTATTCGACGAGCAGGTCGTAGGGCACGTGCAGCAGCGTGGTGCCGGTGGACACGATCAGGTCGGGGCAGACCTTCGCCAGCTCGTTGAGGTAGGTCAGCGTGACGTAGCGATCCGCGCGCCACACATTGGTTCCGCTGATGACGCCCGCGTACAGGCGCTTGCGCCGGATGCCGGGGATCTCGGCCAGTTCCTCGGGATGCATGCGGTAGCTGGACAGGTCCAGTCCGATCGCCTCCACCGCGGTCTGCGCCAGAATGCGCACGGCCTCACCGAAATCGCCGTACTGCCCCGTGACGAGGATGCGCGGGCGCAGCGGCGCGGTCGAAAGTCGTTGGTACGCAAGCTCGAACGCGGCCAGCTCCGCGGGCGTGCGCTCGCTGGTGAAGCAGGGTTCGTCGAGTTGCACACAGGTGGATCCGCGCTTGGCCAGGATCTCGAACAACTGCTCGTAGACCGGAAGCAGCTTGTCCAGCAACGACAATCGATCGAATTCGTCCTCGCCGGGCACCTGCCCCGCCTTGGACAGCAGCAGCAGCGACAGCGGCCCGAGCACGACGGGGCGCAGTTCGATGCCGCGCTCCTTGGCGCGATCGAATTCCTCCAGCAGCGCCTCGGGATGCAGCGAGAACTCGGTGTCGGCGTCCAGCTCCGGCTGCCGATAGTGATAGTTCGTGCCGAACAGGCGCACCAGCTCGAGCGGCGGCAGATCCGGGCGGCCGCGAGCCATGAGGAAGTAGAAGTCCAAGGGGTGCAAGCCTTCTCGATACGGCTCGAACCGCTTGGGGACCGCGCCGAACAGCAGCGCGTTGTCGAGGATGTGATCGTAGAAGGAGAAGGTGTTCCCCGGCACCTGCGTCAGCCCCGCCGCGTGCAGCTCGGCGAACTGACTGTCCTGGATCTCCCGCCCGACCCGCAGCAGCTCCTCCCGGGACACGCTCCCGTGCCAGTACCCGTCCAGCGCGCGCTTGAGTTCCCGGTGCGGGCCGATCCGCGGATACCCGAGGATGCTCGATCCGAAGCCGTCGGTGACATTGACCATGAGCGGAACTCCTTCCGAGCCGCCGGTTCGGCCCGATCCCTCGCAGCCTATGCCCGGCCCATCATTTCTTTCCCGGCCCTACGGCTCCCACGCCGCATTCCCCTTGTTCCCCACCTCACGGCACCCAACCCGCTCCCCCATGTTCCCGCGGTTGCGGCACCCAACCCGCTCCCCCCTTGTTCCCGCGGTTGCGGCCCCCAGGCCGCGACCGCGGGACGACATCACTTCCCGTACTGGTAGAACCCGGCCCCGGTCTTCTTCCCCAGCAACCCGGCCTCGACCATGCGCATCAGCAGCGGCGGCGCGGAGTACAAGGGCTCCTTGAACTCCGCGTACATGGAGTCGGCGATGGACTTGACCGTGTCGAGGCCGACCAGATCGGTGAGCGCCAGCGGGCCCATGGGGTGAGC
Organism: Nocardia sp. NPDC004068; assembly: GCF_042874315.1. Taxonomy (NCBI): domain Bacteria; kingdom Bacillati; phylum Actinomycetota; class Actinomycetes; order Mycobacteriales; family Nocardiaceae; genus Nocardia; species Nocardia sp. NPDC004068. The sequence goes on along the minus strand of NZ_JBIAMW010000004.1, from coordinate 54,372 downwards.
GCAGCCGAGCACCATGGCCTTGTCCACGTCCTCCTTGGTGGCGAAGCCGGATTCGACCATGCGGATGGCCGACAGCAGGTACGGCACCAGCAGCGCGTTCACGACGAAGCCGGAGCGGTCGGCCGACCGCACGACCTGCTTGCCCAGCACGTCGGAGGCGAACGCCTCGGCGCGCTTGGAGACGGCCTCGCTGGTCTTGAGCGTGGTCACGAGCTCGACCAGCGGCAGCACCGGAACCGGATTGAAGAAGTGCATGCCCACGACCCGCTCGGGCTGGGTGGTGGAGACGGCGACCTTCATGATCGGGATGGAGGAGGTGTTGGAGGCCAGCACGGCGTCGGGATCGGTGACGACCTTGTCGAGTTCGGCGAAGATCGAGGTCTTGACCTCCTCGTTCTCCACGACCGCCTCGACCACCAGCTGGCGGTCGGCGAAGTCGCCGAGATCGGAGGTGAAGCGCAGCCGCCAGGCGGCCTGCTCGCGCTCCCGCTCGGTGATCTTGCCCGAGGACACGCCGCGATCCAGCGACCGCAGGATGCGGGCGCGACCGGCGGCGGCCAGTTCCCGCGTCTGCTCGAACACGAGCACGTCGACGTGCGCCCGCGCGCACACCTCCGCGATTCCGGCACCCATCTGTCCGGCGCCGATGACACCGACGCGTTGAATCTTCTCGCTGCTCACGTCCCGCTCCTGTGGTCTGCTGTCGGTGATTGTCGGTAGGGACGGTATCGGCTCTCGTAGAACCTCGCGCCCTCGACGGGAAACGTTATAGGGATGCCCTTCCCGCCGGGGCTGTTCAGCGGGAAGGGCCGATGTGCGCCCTATGTGGACGGCTGTTGGCTTGTGTCCGAGGCGTTTTCACGCCCCGGGAAGGCCGGAGCCCGGGTGATGCGGACCGGGCTCCGGCTCATGCGCCACCTCGGTGGAACTGGTCCACTTCGGTGGAACTCTCACGCCACCTCAGTGGAACTGGCCCTCTTCGGTGGAACCCTTCAGCGCGGCGGTCGAGGTGTTCGGGTCGACCGTGGTCGCGATGGTGTCGAAGTAGCCGGCGCCCACCTCGCGCTGGTGCTTGGTGGCGGTGTAGCCGCGCTCCTCGGCCGCGAACTCGCGCTCCTGCAGGTCGACGTAGGCGGTCATACCCTCGCGGGCGTAGCCGTAGGCCAGGTCGAACATCGAGTAGTTGAGCGCGTGGAAGCCCGCCAGGGTGATGAACTGGAACTTGAAGCCCATCGCGCCGAGCTCCTTCTGGAACTTCGCGATGGTCGCGTCGTCCAGGTGCTTCTTCCAGTTGAAGGACGGCGAGCAGTTGTAGGCCAGCAGCTGGTCGGGGAACTCGCTCTTGACCGACTCGGCGAACTTGCGGGCCAGCTCGAGGTCCGGGGTGCCGGTCTCCATCCAGATCAGGTCGGCGAAGGGCGCGTACGCCTTGGCCCGCGCGATGCAGGGCTCGATGCCGTTCTTGACGTGGTAGAAGCCCTCGGCGGTCCGCTCACCGGTGATGAACGGCTGATCGCGCTCGTCGACGTCGGAGGTGATCAGGGTGGCGGCCTCGGCGTCGGTGCGCGCGATGACCACGGTCGGGGTGTCGGCCACGTCGGCGGCCAGACGCGCGGAGTTCAGGGTGCGGATGTGCTGCGAGGTCGGGATCAGGACCTTGCCGCCCAGGTGGCCACACTTCTTCTCCGAGGCCAGCTGGTCCTCCCAGTGGGTGCCCGCGGCGCCGGCGGCGATCATGGCCTTCTGGAGCTCGTAGACGTTCAGCGCGCCACCGAAACCGGCCTCGCCGTCGGCGACGATCGGCACCAGCCAGTTGTCGACCGAGTTGTCGCCCTCGACCTTGGCGATCTCGTCGGCGCGCAGCAGCGCGTTGTTGATTCGGCGGACCACGGCCGGAACCGAGTTGGCCGGGTACAGCGACTGGTCGGGGTAGGTGTGGCCGGAGAGGTTCGCGTCACCGGCGACCTGCCAACCGGACAGGTAGATGGCCTTCAGGCCGGCGCGCACCTGCTGCACGGCCATATTGCCCGTGAGGGCGCCGAGGGCGTTGATGTAGGGCTCGTTGTTGACCTGCTCCCACAGGATCTCCGCGCCACGGCGGGCGAGGGTCTGCTCCTCGACCACGGTGCCCTGCAGCTTGGCGACCTGCTCGGCGGTGTAGTTCCGGGAGACGCCCTTCCAGCGAGGGTTGGTGTCCCAGTCCTTCTGGATTTCAGCAGCGGTCCTCGGGGTGCCGGTCTTCGACATCTCTGACTCCACTTCTCAGTTCGTCTGGTGCCCCATCTGCTGGAGCGGCAATTTGCAGGCTTGCTAGGCCCATCGGGTGTACTTTCACACGATGGCACAACCAAAAAGTGCCGTCTACCTGTTGCTAATGCGAATCTCCGCTAGCTTTGTCCGTTTCTCTGCTAATCCTGCAAAATTTGCGAGTTAATAGCACGGACGAAATCTACTCACGCGTAGGGCTGACCTGCGGTTTAGCGTAACGCTCGTACTGTTTGAGTGACGACTACCACTCACGCCCCCGCATCACACGCCACGCCGCATGTGACGACTTTCACAGCGCGGGTGCGCCGCGGCGCTGTGTGCCACACCACTCGAACGGCTCCTGACAGACTGTCCGGTACCCGGGGGACCCAGCCGGAAAGGAAGACCATGCGGAGTGTGTGGATCGCCGTCGCGCTGACGTTCGCCGCCGCGGCGAGCCTGTTCGACGTCTCGGCCGCCCGGGCCGAACCCCCGGTCGGGGCGGTACAACGGACCGAACCGCTCGCACCCGCGGCGACCCTCCCGGGTTCCGCGGACGCCGAACGCATCCTGTACTCGACCACCACGGTCGGCGACCGGCCGACGGTCGCCAGCGCCGCGGTCTACTTCCCACCCGGCGAACCGCCCGCGGGCGGCTGGCCGATCGTCGCGTGGGCGCACGGCACCGTCGGCCTGAGCGCCGACTGCGCCTACAGCGTGGCCGGACCCGCCGCGGTGAACCGCGACTGGAACTACCTCGGCACCTGGCTGCGGCAGGGCTACGCCATCGTGGCCGCCGACTACGCCGGACTCGGCACACCGGGCGAGCATCCGTATCTGAACGGCACCGTCGAGGCGCACAACATCGTGGACGCGGTGCGCGCCGCGAAGGACCACTACCCGACGCTGTCGAACAAGTGGGTGGTCATCGGCCAGTCCCAGGGCGGCGGCGCGGCCGTCGCCACCGCCCGCCGCGCCACCGAATTCGGCGGCCCGGAGCTGGACTACCGCGGCGCGGTGGCCACCGGCACCCCCGCCTACATCGAGGACGTGCTCGCGGCCCTGGGCCCGGGCGTTCCGCCGGTTCGCCTGTCCCCCAACCTCAGCGCCTACACGGTGTACTTCCTCAACGGCCTGGCCGCGAGCTACCCCGAACTGAACGTCGACTCGTTCCTGACCGACGCGGGCCGCTACTGGGTGGAGCGGGCCCGGCACGAGTGCGTGGAACCGCTGGGCGCGGAGATGGTCGCGAACAATGTCGTGCTCGGCACGCTGATGGCCCGCCCGCTGACCGAGGTCCCCGATATGCACGGGCTGCTGTACCGCTACCTGGGCCTCCCCGAAACGGGCTACGACCGGCCGCTGTTCCTGGGCCAGGGCCTGTTCGACACCGATACGGTCACCCCGGAGACGCTGCGGTTCGCGGCCACCCTCCAGGCCAACCGCGAACCGGTCACCGTCCGCACCTACCCGACGGACCACAACGGCGCGGTGAACGGCTCGCTGGCCGATTCGGTGCCGTTCGTGCGCGCGCTGTTCGCCTGACGCAACAGTGCCCAGAGGCGGTCGGCCGTGAGCGGCAACGCGTACGGCCGCACGCCGACGGCGTCGCGCACGGCGTTGGCCAGGGCGGGAGCGACCGGATTGTAGGGCGATTCGCTCATCGACTTGGCGCCCAGCGGCCCGAACGCGTCGGCGGTATCGGCGAAGTACACCTCGGTGCGCGGCACATCGGAGTAGCGCGGAATGTGGTAGTGCCGCAGCGTTCTCGTGACCACCACGCCGTTCTCCACGCGCATGTCCTCGTACAGCGCGCCGCCGAGGGCCTGCGCCACCCCGCCCTCCACCTGCCCGCGGCACTGCCGTTCGTCGAGGACGGTTCCGGCGTCGGCGGCGTGCACCGAGCGCAGCACCCGCACCCGCCCGGTCTCGGGATGCACCGCGACCCGGAACGCCTGCACATCGAAGGCGACCGACCGCTGCCCGCCGTCGTAGTCGGCGCTCGCGCGTAACGGCCCGGCCGACAACAGCTTTCGCGTGTCGGTAGTACCCAGGACCCCGGCGCGGCCGTCGATCAGCTCCCGCAACCGGACGCAGGCCAAGTACACGACCCGGCCCGCCACCACGATCCCGGTCGAACCGAACGCACCGGTGTCGTGCCCGACGAGATCGGTATCGGCGTGCCGGACGCGGATCCGGGTCGGCTCCACCCCCAACGCGGCCGCCGCGAGCCGGGCATGGACGGTGGTGGTCCCGTTGCCGAATTCGGCTGTGCCCACCCGGATTTCGAACGACCCGTCGACCAGCAGCTCCGCCTCGGCCGTGGCGTGATGTCCGCGCGGCGGAACGGTGGCGATCATGGCGGCGGCCATCCCCTCCCCGATCCGCCAGCCCGCCTCCGGACGGTCGCGGCCGCGGTCGCGGGCCAGCGCCCGTTCGGCGAGATCCAGGCACTGGTCCAGGCCATAGCTGCCGATCTCCAGATCGTCGTCCTCGACGCAGGGCCCGCCGATCAGCGCGTCCCCGGGAACGATCACGTTGCGGCGTCGAAACTCGAAGGGACTCAACCCGATTCGCCGTGCCAACTCATCGAGCGCCGATTCGATACCGAAGCCGACCTGCCCGAGGCCGTAGCCGCGGAACGCCCCCGAGGGCACATTGTTGGTGTACACCGCCCGCCCGTCGACCCGCTTGTTCGGGCAGCGGTACAGCGCCACCGACTCGTTCACCCCGTGGAACAGGACACCGCCGCTGTGGTTTCCGTACGCCCCCGCGTCGGCGAGCACGTCGACCGCCAGGGCCGTGAGCCGACCCGACGCGTCCGCCGCGGCGGTCACCTCGATCCGCATGGGATGACGGCAGGTCGCGGAGGTGAACTCGTCGGAGCGGGTGAACTCGTAGGCCACCGGCCGACCGGTGCGCAGGACCGCCAAGGCCACAAGGTCTTCCGAAAGCATCTCCTGTTTCGCCCCGAAACCGCCGCCCACCCGCGCGGCGAGAACACGGACCCGTTCGCGCGGCAGCCCGAAGAGGTGACACAGTTCGTCCCGAACCAGGAACGGCACCTGCGTGCTGGTGCGGATCACCAGCCGACCGCTCGCGTCGAGCCACCCCACGCTGCCGTGCGTCTCCAGATGTACGTGCTGCGCCCGCGGCGTGTGCCACACCCCGTGCACCACCGCGGCGGCGGCCGCGATCCCGGCGTCCACATCGCCGAACCGCCCGTGCACCTCCGCCACCACATTGCGCTCCCGATCCGCGATGCGCGCCGAATCCGGTTTGTCCCCATGCAGTTTCGGCGCGTCCGGCGCGAGCGCGGCGGCCGGCTCGAAGACCGCGGGCAGCGGCCGGTACTCCACCCGCAGCGCCCGGCATCCCGCCCGCGCGGCCTCGAGCGAATCGGCGACCACGGCCGCCACCCGTTGTCCGGCGAACCGCACAATGCGATCGAGCACCACGGTGTCGTCGGGATCGTCCGTGCGCTGCTCGTGCCGGGCGGTGGAGTAGGCCACGTCGGGGCTGTCGGCGTGGGTCAGCACCGCCCGCACCCCCGGAATCGCCTCGGCCGCGGCGGTATCGATCGAGACGATCCGGGCGTGCGGGTGCGGACTGGTCAGCACCGCGAGATGCAGCGGCGCCGACGGCGGCGCCGCGTCACCCTCGGACGGCGCGAAATCCATGGTGAACGGCTCGGTCCCGGTGACCACCCGCATCCCGACCGGGGTGACGGTCGCCGGCTCCGACACGCTGTCGGTGAGTGCCTCCCCGATCGCTCGATATCCGGTGCAGCGGCACAGATTTCCCTTCAACAGTTCCGGCAGCTCCTCGGGTTTCGCGCCGCGATCGCACGCCGTGACCACCATTCCGGCCGTACAGAACCCGCACTGGAACCCGCCCGCGGTGACGAACCGCCGCTGCACCGGATGCGGATCGTCGGCGGTGCCGAGCCCCGCGGCCGTGGTGACCGAACGGCCCGAAACCCGGTGTGCGGGAAAGACACACGAGTGCACGGCCTGCCCGTCCACGAGCACCGTGCAGGCGCCGCAGTCCCCCGAATCGCAGCCCTTCTTGACCGCGAACCGCCCGTGCTCGCGCAGCAGCGTCCGCAGGCACTGACCGGGCCGGGGCCGGATCTCGATCGCGACGCCGTCCACCTCGAACTTCACCGGCCCACCTCCCGCAGTTCCGCCAGCACCTCGCACCCCAGCACCGCCGAGACGTGCCGCCGCCAGGCCGGGCTGCCGTGCGGATCGTCGAACCACACCTCCGCGTCGAGACCCGCGACGGCCGTGGTGAATTCGTCCGCCCCGGGCAGCGCCGCGAATTCGAGCACCACCGGTCGTACCGTCGCCGCGCTGACCGTCACCGCGCACCGCCCGTCGCCGTCGAGCCGACCGATGACCACCGATCCGGAGCGCCCCAGCGGCGCCCGGGCGATCTTGCGAAATGCCGTGTGCGAGGTCAATTTCGAAACATCGATGTGAAAGGAACGCACGACCTCTCCGGAACGCAGCACGGTTTTCCCGGGACCGAGCACGAATTCGCGCACCGGCATTTCCCGTTCCACCGCGCCCCAGATCAATACCGTGGCGTCCATCGCGACGAGCGCCGCGAGCACCGCCCCGGCGGGCAATGCGAGACAGGCATTTCCGCCGACCGTCGCCGTCCGCCGAATCTTGTGCGAGGCCAGCAGTGCCCGGCACGCCCACGGGAACACCGCGGTCGCGGGCCACTCCGCCCGCACCGCCGCCTCGAATTCGGCCAGCGTGCAGGTCGCCGCGATCTCCAGCCCCGCGTCGCCCGGGACCAGCGCGGGCCAGCCCAACGCGGTTATGTCGACGAGCCGCTCGAGCCCCTCCTGCGGTTCCGAGAACAGCCACGTTCCGCCCGCGAGCACCGCGGTGCGCTCGGTCAGCTCCCGCAGATCATTTCGATCCCGGGCCACCACCAATTCCCGAATCGTATCCAGATCCACGCCACACCTGCTTTCACCCGGAGCCGTTTCCAGGCTAGGAGTTCGGGATTGCGCGCAGATGTCGACGCTATTTCAGCTGCCGCGATAGGTCGAGTACGCGAACGGCGACAACAGCAGCGGAACGTGATAATGCCCGCTCGCGCCGACGCCGAACGCGATGGTCACCTCGGGATAGAACGTCTCCTGCCCGCGCGCCGCGAAATAGGCCGCGGTATCGAACCGCAGCCGATACGTGCCCGCGGGCAGGGTCGCGCCCAGATCCCCGACGCGACCGTCGGCGTCGGTGGTCGCCGCGCCCAGCGCCGTCCCGTCCGCGGCGAACAGCGTGACCGCGATCCCCGCCGCGGGCGCCCCGCGCACCGCGTCCAGAACATGCGTGCTCAGCGTGGTCATCGGGCCTCCTCCGCGGGATCGCGCAGCAACCGCCGCAACCGGATTCGATTGATCTCGGCCAGTTCGCGTCGCACCACCGCGCGTTCGGTGCGCGGATCGTTGTGCAGGCGTTTCATGAGGATATCGAGCAGTTCCCCGGCCGAACGGCCCGCCGCGCGCACGAGATAGACGTGCCCGAAGCGGGCCTCGTACTCCCGATTCCACGCGGCCAGCGCCGCGCGCACCTCGTCGCCCGCGCTCGCGACGGCGGCCTGCTCGCGCGCCGAGGACGGATGCGAGGTGGTCGCGCCGATGCGCGGATGCCCGGCCAGCGCCCGATCCAGTTCCTCCTCCGAGACGCCCGCGAGCGCCCGGTCCGCCGCCGCGAGCACCTCCTCGATCGTGGTGTACGGCCGACCCGCCGCCACCTCCCGCGCCCAGGCCGGTGACGTGCAGCAACTCAGCAGCAGCGCGACGGCCTCGGAGTCGGGCAGCGCGTCGAACGCGCTCAGATCGATCGGATCGGTGGTCACCGTCCCCAGCATCGACGACCCGCTGCCCGGATGCCAGTCGGACGGCGAAGATCACCACCGCGGGCTACCCTCGCGGCCATGGACGACGGACGCTGCGCGGGCCTGCTGCTCGCCGCGGGCGCCGGCACCCGCTACGGCCGCCCGAAGGTGCTGGCCGAGAACGGGGCCTGGTTGCGCGGGGCGGTCGCGGCACTGCGCGGCGGCGGCTGCGATCCGGTGCTGGTGGTGCTCGGCGCGACCGGCCCCGCGCGGCGCGCCGACTCCGGCGAGCTGCTGGTCTGCGCCGCGCCCCGGATCGCGATTCCGGCGGGCGCGCAAGCGGTCTGGGCCGCCGACTGGGCGGTCGGCGTCGGCGCCTCGCTGCGCACCGGTCTGCGGGCCCTCGCGGGCGCGCCGGTGGACCGCGTCGCCGTGCTCCCGATCGATACCCCGGACGTGGGCGCCGACGTCGTCGCGCGGGTGCTCGCGGCGGCTCGCGACGCGCCAACGGGCTTGGCGCGCGCGGTATTTCACAACCAACCCGGCCATCCGGTTGTGCTATCTCATGAACATTGGGCAGCGGTCGTGGAAACTGCGCAAGGAAATTCGGGCGCTCGCTCCTTTCTGTCCGAAAGAGGCGATATCGTGGCCGTCACGTGCGACGATTTGGCGACGGGTCGAGACCACGACTACCCGCCCACCCCCGCACGCTGAGCCGGGAGCAGTGTGATGCGCGACATCGTCGATGACCTCTTGCGGGTGTGGAACAGTGGCCGGACGGGGGGCCTGGCGACCTTGGTGCGCACCTTCGGACCCTCGCCGCTGCCGGTGGGTTCGATGATGCTGGTGGACCCCGACGGCGGGGTGCACGGTTCGGTGTCCGACGGCTGCTACGAGAAGGCCGTCTACGAGGCCGCGCTCGACGCCGCCCGCACCGGCCGCCGCGAACTGCGCCGCTTCGACGCGCAGACCGGACTCGAGGTGAGCGCCGACTGCGGCACCATGGACGTGTTCGTGGAACCGTTCTCGCGCGGCCACTTTCCCGAATTCGCCTCCGTCGCAGCCGATATCGCCGCCTACAAACCGGTCACGGTGTTCACCGTGGTGTGGCACGCGGACCCGGAGGTGATCGGCCAGCATCTGGTCACCGACCGCCGCCACAACACCGAGATGGTGTCGCTGCCGGAGTCGGACATCTTCGTGTCCTCCTACACCGCGCCGCCGCGGCTGATCATCTTCGGCGCCAACCCCTTCGGGGCCGCCCTCGCCGTGCAGGGCCGGTTGCTCGGTTACCGCGTCACCGTCTGCGACGCCCGCGAGACCTTCGCCGCCACCGCGACCTTCCCCGGCGCGGAGGTGGTGGTGGACTGGCCGCACCGCTACCTCAACGCCCAGGCCGCCGCGGGCGAGATCACCGCGGACACGGCCCTGGTCGTGGTGTCGCAGGATCCGAAGTTCGAGATCCCGCTGCTGACGGTCGCGCTGCGACTACCGGAGTTCGGCTACCTCGGCGCGCTGGGCTCGCGCGGCGCGCACGCCAACCGGGTGGAGGCGTTGCAGGCGGGCGGTTTCGACGAGGCCACCCTGGCCCGCCTGCACGCCCCCGCCGGACTCGACATCGGGGCGCGCACGCCGATGGAGACCGCCGTCGCCGTCGCCGCCGAACTCGTCGCGGCGCGGGCCCGGGCGCGCGCGGCCGTACCCGTCTCGTAAGCCGTTGCGGCGGAGCCTATTTCAGCTCCGGCTGCGCGGCGAACAGTTCCTTGAGCACCGACATGTCGAACAGTTGCTCGGCCTTGATGGCGATCTTGGCCTTGCCGAGCGCCTCGATGTTCTGGGCGATGAGCTTGTCGCTCATCAGGAACAGCCCGTTGGCCTTGGTGTCGTCGGAGACCACCAGATCGTTCTGCGCCTTCGCCTCCTGGGTCTGCTCGGCCAGATCCAGACGCTGGTCCTTGCCGTAGACCTCGACCGCGAGCCGCGCGCCCTCGGCCGGATTCGCGACCGCGTCCTTCCAGCCCTTGATCTCCGCGGCCAGGAACGCCTTCAGCTTGTCGCGCTCGGAGTCGATGGTCTGCTGCCGCACGGTCAGCGTCTCGGCGGTCAGCGGCAGGCCGTAGTCGGCGAACAGGAAGTGCGCGGTCTGAAAGCCCTTGGCCGCCAGGGTGATCGGCTCGTTCGTCACATAGCTGACCCAGCCGTCGACCTCGCCGTTGGCCAGCGGGGTGGGATCGAACTGCGCGGGCACGATCTGAACGTCCTTGGGCGTCATATTGTTCGCCGTCAGCAGCGCCTCGAAGATGAGCTGATTGGTGTCCTGCACGCCGATCTTGCGGCCGCGCATCTCGATCGGGGAGGTGATCGGTTTGGCGGCGGAGCTGACGATGCAGAACGGGTTCTTCTGATAGGTGGTGCCGATGATCTTCGCGGGCAGGCCGCCCAGCACCGCGGGCGCGGTGGTCTGCGGCGCGGACATGCCCAGCCAGATCTTGCCGGTGTCGAGCCCGGCCTCCACCGAGGTGCTGGCCGCGCCGCCCGCCACGAGGTTCACATGCCCGAATCCGGCGTCGCGGAAGTAGCCCTTGCTGTCGGCGAAGTACTCGCCCGCGAATTCGATGTTCTTCAGCCAGGACAGTTGCACGGCGACCGTGCCGTATTTGGAGCCGTCGGGCGTGGAGCCGTTGGCGTTCCCCGAGGACGAGTCCTTGCCGCAGGCCGCGAGCACGCCCGCCCCGCCGAGCACGAGCCCCGACAGCGCCGAGTAACGAAGGAAGGACCGTCGGTCCAGGGAAGGCTTCCGGGCCGACGAGGGGCCTGTCACGCGAGTCATGTCGGAAATCTAGGGCGTCTCGATTGCGTTTTCTTTGCTTTCGCCGGATCGAATGTGTGCGACAGGTTAACTTCGCCGCTCAGCCGCGCCCGGCATCGGGTCCGAACCGGGCCAGCACCACGTTCTCGACCACGCCCACGATCGCGTACAGCAGCACCGACACCACCGTGACCACGGCGATCGAGGCCCACAGCTTGTTGTACTGGAAGGTGGGGATCGCGCGGATCAGGCTGGCGCCCAACCCCGTTCCGCTGCCCAGCCACTCGCCCAGCAGCGCCCCGATGAGCGCGCCCGGCACCGAGATCCGGGCGGCGGCGAACACCGACGGCAGCGCCGCCGGAACCGCCACCAGGCGCAGTCGCGTCCATCGCGAACCGCCGTAGGCCGCAACGAGTTCCATCGCCTGCGCCGACGCCGACCGCAGCCCGGTCGAGATCATCACCAGCGCCGGGAAGAACACCACGATCGCGGCCAGCACCGTCACCCCGACCAGCCCGCGTCCGAACACCAGCACGATGATCGGCGTCAACGCGACCAGCGGCACCGACCGCAGCAGCATCGCCACCGGCAGGAACGACTGCTCGACCGCGGGCAGCGTCACGAACAGCGCCGCCATGACCAGCGCGGCCAGCATCCCCACCCCGAATCCGATCGCCGCGTCGCGCAGGGTGATCTGCAGATCCGACACGATCGCGGTCCGCGCGCTGTCGCTGCCGGACAGATAGGTCCACACATCGGTGGGCGTCTTCCCGACCCGCGGACCCACCTGCGGGAAGGCCGCGAGGAACGCGTACCAGATGACGACCATGAGGACCATCGAAATCGCAAGGGTGAAAAGGAATTTCCCGATCCGCCGCAGTGCGTTCACGACCGCGCCCCCTGCCCCGTCCACGGCGCCACCAACCGCGCCACCAGCGCCACGACGGCGTAGCCGAGCCCCGCCAGCGCCGCCGCCGCCAACGCCATCCCCCAGGTGCGCGGCACGTTGTAGGAGGTCTGCGCCGCCGTCAGCGCCACCCCGATACCGCTGTCCACCCCGCCGAGATACTCCCCGATGATCGCCCCGAGCACCGCCGACGGCGCCGCGATCTTCAACGCCGCCAACGTATTCGGCACCGCGGCCACCACCTGCACCCGCCACAACCGCTGCCACCGCCCACCCCCGTAGGCCCGCACCAGATCCAGGCTCGTCCGATCCGCCGACCGCAACCCCGCGACCGTCCCCACCATCGTGGTGAAGAAGCAGTACATCGCCGCGAGAAACACCGTGGGCGTGCGCCCCCCGAACACCACCAGGATGATCGGCCCCAACGCGAGCAACGGCGTGCAATAACTCAGAATCGCCAACTGCGTCGCCAGCGATTCGATGGGCGGCACCAACATCACCAGTAGGGCCAACGCGATAGCCAGCCCGTTACCCCAGACGAACCCCTTGATCGCCCCCCACGCGGTGATCCGGAAATTGGGCCCGTACAGCGCCCAGCCGTCGGTGTACATGGTGTGCACGACCGTCCACGGCCCCGGAATGGTTCCACCCGCGACTCTCAATTCCGCCAGCACCCACCACAACACGATCAGCGCCAGAATCCCCAGCGCTCCGACCAACCGTTTCATCGCTCCACCCCCGCTTCGCCGCTCCGCCCCGCCAGCTCGCCGTCGCCGCGACCCCGCGACTCCGCCTCCCCCTCATCGCCGCCGTTACCGCTGTCTCCCAACGATTCCGCCTCCCCCGCACTGCCGCGCCCGGTCGGCTCCGCGGCCCTCGCGTTGCTGCCGCCGCCGTGCTCCAACAGCTCGGCTTCGCCCTCGATGCCGCCGCTGCCACCGCGGCCGAACAGCAGTTCCGAGAGGTAGTCGTGCAGCCGGTGGAACTCCGGGGAGCGCATCATCTCCGGGGTGCGGGGGCGGGGGAGGTCGATCTTCACCATCTCGACCACCCGGCCGGGGCGCGGGCTCATCACGGCCACGACATCGGAGAGGAAGACCGCCTCGGCGATGCCGTGGGTGACCATGAGCGTGGTGGCGGGCTTCTCGGTCCAGATGCGCAGCAGCTCCAGATTGAGGCGCTGCCGGGTCATGTCGTCGAGGGCGCCGAACGGTTCGTCCAGCAGCAGCACGGTCGGCTTGACCACCAGCGCGCGGGCGATCGAAACCCGTTGTCGCATACCGCCGCTCAGCTGGGCGGGTTTGGCCTTCTCGAATCCCTCGAGCCCGACGAGGGAGATCAGGTCCGCGATCAGCCCGGGCTCGGCCTTCAGCCCCGCGACCTGCAAGGGCAGCCGGATATTGGATTCCACACTCCGCCAGGGCAACAGCGCCGAATCCTGGAAGGCGATGCCGAACGCGTGCCGCCGCCGCAACTCCGCCGGGGTCGCCCCATCGATGCGCGCGGTCCCCGCCGTCGGCGTCTCGAGCCCCGCCAGAATGCGCAACACCGTCGACTTCCCGCACCCCGACGGCCCCAACAGCGACAGGAACTCCCCCTGCTCGGTGTGCAGATCCACCGAGTCCAGCGCCCGCACGGTCCGCCGCCCGACCCGGAACGACTTGGCGAGCCCGCTGATGTGGATCCCGGTCGCCGCGGCCTCAGTACTGCTCATATCGGTCACCCTAGGAGCACCCGGTTGCACGGGTATTGCGAAACGGCCCACCATATTTCGGCCGCGTTACCACCCCGGTTCGAACCACCGCCGACTCGACCGCCGAAACAGCAGCACGATCATCACCAACGAGGCCGCGGGCCCCAGCCACCCCGGCGGATGACCTGCGGTGATCGACGGAATCGTCCACAACATGTTCAGCCCCGACAGCAGAATCGCCGCCACCCGAATGCTGTCCCCCTCCGCCCCGAACGCCAACGCCAACCCACCCAGCAACCACGCGGGCACGAACGCGAGCCCCGTCACCAACGCCAGCCTCCCCCCGAGCAACCACCCCGCCGACGCCGTACACACGATCCCCATCCCAGCCATCCCCAAAGCCACCAGCTGCGCCACGCGCACCGGCCCCGGCATCCGCTGAGCCCCGACCTCACCTTCGGACATCACCCCGAACTGTACCGCCCGGTCGGATAACAACCCCGCCACCACGCCGTCACAGTTCCCCACCGACCCCCACCCACCCCCTCAAAAACCACCCCTGACATGGGATAATCCATCCCGAAGGGAGCAAGAATGGCACGAGGCACGTTCACCTACATCGACACCGAAGGCACCCCCCAAACCCTCACCAACCCAGTCGACACCATCGCCTACAACGTGCAACTCTGGCCCAACACGCCCCTCACGAACAACACCGACACCACAGCCTGGCTCCACCCGGAAGAAGACGGCGAGGGCGCCGCCTATCCCCTTCCTCCAGGCCACCAGTCCCACCCCACCCACGTCGCCAGCATCATCTTCACCTGACCCCAGGTACACGAACCCAGCCGCACCCTTTATTCGGATTCGCACCCCTTGTAGACCCCCGAAACGGGTGCGGATCCGAATAAGGGGTGCGGCTGGGTTCGTGGTCGTGGGGTGAACCTCGTCAGGCCCGGTGGAACCAGGGAGCCTTCAGAGGCGTCAAAGCCACTGTAGGTAGCAGTACGGGGGGATCCGTTGCAGTTGAACAGCTTCCCCTGTCGAACGACAGGAATGGCAATGAAAGCATTGGTAATGGCGGCGATCAGACCAGCTTCCGCTCTGATCGCCGGTCTCGCGTTCGCGGGACTCGTCGCCGGTCCGGCCCAGGCCGACTATCCCAAGAGCCCTGACCAGGCCAGGACGTGGGGGGCCTGCCCGGCAGTTGCCGCCGACAGCCATTCCGACAAGGTCGTACGGGATTACAACGAGACCGCCAACCACGCGGTTCTCAAGTGCGGCAATGAAAGATGGGGATACTGGCACATCTATAAGCGCCACGTCTACGACAATCCGGAGTGGTCGAATCTGGCTGACATCGAGGGTGTGAACTGGCGTCAGGTGGTCGATATGGCCATCGCGAAGTCGTTGGATCAACCCGATGTCAGCGGTCAGGGCCCCAACGGAACCTGGTGCTACTCGGGCCAGATCTACCTGGTCAACAAGGCCACCGGTCAGATCGCGAAGACCGTGGAGCCGACGGTGATCGTGGCCCCTGATGGTCGCGTCGTCACCGCGTTTCCGGGTGGACGCTGCCAGCACATCAACCCCGACGACTAGGGTCTGGTGACCCGCAATCAGAGAGGGCCGGTTATGGTCGAACCGACGGTGTCCGAGCTGATCGAATCGGTGATCGAGGCCGGGCGGGCGATGGGGCTGCAAATCACTTCCGTCGAAGGCGTTTTGACTCTTGTCGCGCGTCGGGGCAGGGTGCTGGACCCGCCCGTGGCGTTCATGATCACCGACGAGGCGTTGCGTGAATACTTCCGAGGTGTCGCCGCCGACGCGGGCGAGGCGAATGCGTGGGAGGAGTGGCGGATGCTGATGTCCACCCACCTGGCCGAGTCGCTGTACGAACTCGACACAATCGGTGGTCAGGCCGCTATCGTGATCGACGCGAGCGGGTTTCGGGCCGTGTCGACTACAGACCCACGGGCGAATGCGGGCCACTGATCCCGGCCTGCCTCCGCCCCGGAGCTACACGAGCAGTCGGAGCAGTCGTTCGACCTCGGCCCGGACAGCGGATCGTCCGGGCCCCAAGTACTTTCGCGGATCGGACAACCCATCGTCGGAGCCGAGCGTCCCTCGAACCGATTCCGCCAGAACGATATTCAACCGAGTCGCGATATTGATCTTGGTCATGCCGTGCACGACCGCCGAGCGCAGGCCCTCGTCGGGAACGCCAGACGAGCCGTGCAGGACCAGCGGAACCGGAACCTTCGCGGCCAGGCGCGCGATCAACTCGTCGTCGAGGCGGGCATCTCGAGTGGACATGGCATGGGAGGAGCCGACGGCCACGGCCAAGGCGTCGACCCCCGTCGCGGCGACGAAGGCGACCGATTCGTCCGGATCGGTGCGAACCCAAGGAGCGTGGGCCCCGTCCTTGCCGCCGATCTCACCGAGTTCGGCCTCGACAAAAACGTCGCGCTCATGGCACCAGCGCACAATTTCGGCTGTGCTGGAGACGTTTTCGGCGTAGTCGAGCGTGGAACCGTCGTACATCACCGACGTGACCCCCAATTCCACAGCCTCCTCGATCAACTCGCGCTCAGTGGCGTGATCCAAATGCACCGCCAACGGCGCCGAACTGTCCTCCGCGATCGCGAGACACGCCCGCACCAAAGGCTTCATCGAACCGTGGTACCGCACCGTATTCCGCGAAATCTGAAGCACCGCAGGCCTTTTCACCGACTCAGCCGCCGCAGCAATCGCCTCCGCATGCTCGAGGGCGATCACATTGAACGCCCCCAGACCACCGGGCCGAGCGGCGGCGATCAGGTCGGGGACAGGCAGCAGGGTCATGCGGTTTCTCCTAGGTGATGCTCAATTCGGTGATCACGACGGCGGGGGCCAGGCGGGTGCGGACCGTGCGGTCGATCTCCCCGGCGACGGGGATGACCACGGCCGCGGCGGAGGTGGCGACGGCGTCGATCAGTAACCGCGGCCAGTCGGGTTTGTCGTCGGCGGCCAGGGCGCCGATGACGGCCGCGGCCGCGGCGTCGCCCGCGCCCGTGGGGTTTCCGGCCATGGGTTCGGGGATCGAGGCCGACCAGGCGCGGTCGGCCGTGACCGCGACCATGCCCGCGCCGCCGCGGGTTGCGACCACCGCGCGTACCCCGCGCTCGAGCAGGGGCCGCACCGCGGCGACCACCTGTTCGGGCGTGTCGGCCGCGACGCCGGTGAGTTGGTGCAGCTCATCGCGATTGGGCATCAGCACCACCCCGGGCACCTCCGACGCCAGCTCCAGCGCCCGGCCGTCGACGTCGCAGATGGTCGGCACCCCGGCGGCCAGCGCGGCGCGCGCCAGCTTGGCGGGCACCTGCGGACCGACGCCGCCGGGCAGCGAGCCCGACACCACCATGCCGTTCGTGTCGGGCAGCAGCCCGTTGACCCGGACCATGAGTTGATCCACCGCGTACGGATCGCTCACCCGCGCACCGGGTTCCCACAGCGAGGTCGCCGTGCCGTCGTCGGATTCGCTGATCACGAGCGTGCGGCGCACCCAGGGCAGCGCGTGCACGAAGTCGACGGGCAGTTCCAACTCGGCGGCCGCGGCGAAGGTGAAATCGGCGAAACCCGTTGCGCGCGCGTACCTTCCGAGTTGATTGAGCACCCGGGCGACATTGATGCCCTTGCCCCCGATACGTTGTTCGACCGAGAGCACCCGGTGAACCTTTCCGCGTTCGAACTGTTCCACGCGGTAGGTCATGTCGTAGGCCGGGTTCATGGTGACGGTGAGGATCACGTCAACCACTGTCCCTGACGCAGCACACGACGCAACCCCAGTTGGTCGTCCACCACTACCGCATCGGCGAACATGCCGGGCCGCAAATCGCCCACATCGGTCAGACCGAGCGCCGCGGCGGGCGTCGCCGTCGCCGCGCGCACCGCGTCCACGAGCGGCACACCGCATTCCCGCACGGCCCAGCGCAGGCAGCGCAGCAGCGTCGAGGTGCCGCCCGCGATCGAGCCGTTGGCGATGCGGGCGGTCCCGTTCTCGACCCGTACTTGTTGCGTACCCAATCGGTAGTCGCCGTCGGGGAGGCCCGCGGCCTGCATGGCGTCGGTGATGAGCGCGACCCGTCCGCGCGCGGTGGCGAAGGCCAAGGCGCCGAAGCCCGCATCGACGTGGACACCGTCGCCGATCAGTTCGACGTACACGTCCGAGTCGGCGGCGGCGACCAGCCCCGCGGCCACCGGTCCCGGGGCGCGATGATGCAGCGGCGGCATGCCATTGGCCAGGTGGGTGACGACGGCGCCCGGTCCGTGCGGCCGCAACGCCGCACGAAACTCGGTGTAGGACGCGTCGCTATGTCCCAACGCGACAACCACACCATTCCCGGACAACACCCGTGCCGCCTCGCCGAACCCCGTGCGCTCCGGCGCCAATGTCATCATCCGCACCGCGCCGCCCCCCGCGGCCAACAACCGTTCGATCAACCCGATGTCGGGATCGATCAGAAACCGCGGATCCTGCGCCCCGCACCGCGCCACCGAGAGAAACGGCCCTTCGGCATGAATCGCCGAAACATCCCCGCTCGCAACGACTTCCGCCAGCGCCCGCACCTGAGCCACCATCTCGTCCCCCGGCCCGGTCACCACGCTCGCCACCACGCTGGTGGTCCCCTCCCGATGGTGAAATCGCGCCGCCGCTCGCGCCTCCTCCGGATCGCGGGTATCGAATCGAGAACCGAAACCACCGTGGTTGTGAATATCGACCAGACCCGGCAGGACGGTCCCGAGAAACGGCGGAATCTCCGAGCCCGCCTGCCCCGGGGCCCACTCCGACAGCGCCTGCACGGCGACAACCCGCTGCCCACGAACTGTCACCACAGCGTCATCGACGACCCCGCCCCCGCTGACGATCCGCCCTCGAAGCACCAGCTCGTTCACACCCACCCACCTTCCGCTCCACCTGATCTCCGGCCGCAAGCTTGCCCGACCGAGCATGACCCGAGAGCGTCCCGACGCGAGCAAGATCGCGAACCCCGGGCCGGAGATTTCTCCGAGCACAGGAGCGACCTCCAGGTCACATCGCCCGAGGCGAACGAACAGGCATGCGAGCCCGAGTCCCTCATGCCAACCTCCCCAACCGCGCATACCGCGCCGCTCCCACCAAACCCGCACGAGCCCCGTACTCCCCCAGTACCACCCGAGGCACCCCCGCCACCCGCACCAGCCGATCGAAACGCTCCTGCACCGCGTCGACCAGCACGGCCCCCGCCCCCGCCAGCCCGCCGCCGAGCACGACCACACTCGGGCAGGACGCGTGAATCACCCCGAACAGCCCCTCGGCCAGGGCGTCCACCGCGTCGTCGACCACCGCGCGGGCATCGGGATCGGCGTCGAGGACCGCGAAGACGGCCTCCGCTCCCGGCACGGTCCGGCCCGTGCGAGCGGTATACGCCCGAGCGATGGCCGCGCCCGAGGCCACGGTCTCCACACATCCGAAACTGCCGCAGGGACAGGGCAATCCGTCCCGATGACGCACGGGAATGTGCCCGTACTCGCCCGCCTGCCCCGCCGCCCCGCGCACGAGTCGCCCATCGACGGACAACGTCCCACTGATCCCCGTCCCGAGAATGACCACGCACACATCGTCGAACCCCCGCCCCGCCCCGAACCGCCACTCCGCCCACCCCGCCACCGCCACGTCGTGCTCGATCAGCACCGGCATGCCCCACCGATCCCGAAACCGGTTCCCCACCACCACATCCCGCCAACCCACATTGCTGCTGAACACCGCCAGCCCCCGCTCGGGATCGACAATGCCCGGCAACACCACCGCCGCGCGCACCACCGGCCCGTGTTCGGCCGACACATCGGACAGCAAAGCCGCCCCGAGATCACCCACGGCATCGAATGCCGCCGCCCCACGAGGAGTCGCCACTGTACCCGAATTCAGCACGGCCCCAGCGGAATTCGTGATCTCCCCCTTGATCGTGGTTCCCCCGACATCGACAGCCAACACCAACCCGTCCCCGGCAACCTCGTCCCCGCTCGCCCAAGCGTCACCGACCGATCCCCCAGTCGCCCCGCCACCGGCCCGACCTCGACCTCCAGCCGAATTATCCGCTGCCCGGCCACCACCGGCCCGATCCCGAGCCTCAGCCGAGTCATCCGTTACCCGACCACCATCGGCCCGATCCCGAGCTCCACCCGAGTCATCCGTTACCCGACCACCACCGCCCGCCGAACCGACACCCCATCGAGCCGCCCGCCCACGCCCTTCCCCACCCACGGCGCTCACCACCGCCCCGTCACTCGAGGATCACCGACCGGTTCAACCCCCGCGGATGATCCGGATCCAACCCCAGATCCGCCGACCGCAGCACACACAACCGATGCAATCGAACAAGATCGGCCATCGGATCGATATCGCGCTGCTCGAAATGCGCCCCCGCGGCCCGAACCTCCTGCGCCAGCGAGGGATCCACCGACCCGAACGCCCACACCGCCCGCCCCGGCCCGGCAATGCTGATCGGGCCGTGCCGATATTCCGTAGCCAAATAGCTCTCCGCCCACGATTGGCAGGATTCCCGCAGCTTGAGCCCGGCCTCCTCGGCAATGGCCGCAGCGAATCCCAGGCCCACGAAGGTGATCTGCTCGGCATGCCGGACGTCGGCGAGGGCGGCGGCCGGATCCTCGGCGAGCACCTCCCGCGCCTGAGCGACGGCCGTGGACAGGTCTTCACCCAGATGCCACCGCAGGATCGCCAAAGTCGTTGTGGCGAAACGTGTCTGGACCACCGAGCGTTCGTCCACCGCATCGATGAGGATCGGATCGCCCAGCTCCAGCACCGGCGTGCCGGGGCTCGAACAGATCACCGTACGCGGCACCCCGGAGGGGATCGCGCGCATGGCGTCGACGACCTCCGTGGTGGTGCCGGAACGGCAGATCACCAGATACCGGTCGTACTCGCGGTCGCGGACCGCGCTGGCGGGCCAGGCGTCGGTGAGGCCCTGCCCGGACGATTCCCGTAGTTCGGCAATGGCACGGGACATGAAAAGCGAGGTACCACAGCCGATGACGGCGACCCGCTCGCCGGGACGCGGCAGGAGCGTGGCGTGCTCGGCGGCGACGGTCGCGGCCCGGGTCCAGTCGTCGGGCTGGGTGGCCACCTCGGCGGCCAGGTGGGTTTCGGGGATGCGGTCAGCAGAGGTCGGCACGTCCCCAGGATCAACCCGAATGATCGTTCATGTCAACTTAACAACCAAAACGGTCACATTCGATCACTCCAGGCGCTACATTCCTTTCAAACGGATTGTTCATTGAAAGGTCTCGCTCGTGAAACGTCCACTCCGCGGCGCTCTTTCGTCGTTCGCGCTGCTCACCGGCCTGGCATTGGCGGTGTCCTCCTGCGGGTTCGGCGGCTCGAAGTCCGACGACGCCGACCCCAACTCCCTGTCCTTCCTGGCCCCGGTCTACAGCGACGGCACCAAGTCGGAATGGGACAAGATCATCTCCGACTTCCAGAAGCAGAATCCGGACATCAAGGTCAATCTGCAAACGGAGTCCTGGGATTCGATCAACGACGTGGTGCGCACCAAGTTGCAGAGCGACTCCACCACGCCGGACATCCTCAATATCGACGCGTACTCGAGCTTCGCGACCGACGGCAAGCTGTATCCGGCGACCGACATCGTCGAGCAGTCGGTGCTCACCGACATCCAGCCGGGCTTCGCCAAGAACGCCTCCATCAACGAAACCCAGTGGGCGCTACCGCTTTTCGCCTCCACCCGCACCCTGTTCTTCAACACCGACCTGTTCACCCGCGCCGGGATCGACGCCCCGCCCAAAACCTGGGCCGAGCTGACCGACGACGCCAAGAAGATCCAGGCGCTGGGCGGCGGCGTCTCCGGCTACGGCCTGCCGCTGGGCAGCGAGGAGGCGCAGGGCGAGACCTCGATCTGGACCTTCGGCGCGGGCGGCAACTGGTCCGACGGTGACAAGATCACCATCGACACCCCGCAGAACCGCGAGGGCGTCCAGGCGATGAAGGCCCTCGCCGAATCCGGTGCGACGCAAGCGAATCCGGGCGCGACCAACCGAGCCGACGTCATCAACGCGTTCATCCAGGGCAAGATCGGCATGATCGAGGGCCTGCCCCCGACCATCGGCCAGATCGCGCAGAAGAATCCGGGCCTGAAGTACGCGACCGCGCCGTCGCCGACCAAGACCGGTGAGCATGTCACGCTCGGCGTGGCCGATCATCTGATGGCGTTCAAGAAGGACGGCAAGAAGCAGGCCGCGATCAAGAAGTTCCTGACCTACTTCTACTCCCCGCAGGTCTACGCCGGCTTCGTGAAGGCCGAACATTTCATCCCGATCACCAACAGCGGCGCACAGGCGCTCGCCGAGGATCCGGTCACCAAGGCGTTCGGGGCGACGCTGCCCGCGGCGCGGTTCTACCCGAGCAACAACCCCAAGTGGGGTGCGGCTCAGGGCGCAATCCGCCAACAGATGGGTACGGTCGCCCAGGGTGCCGATCCGGGCGCGGTGCTGGGCAAGATCCAGCAGGCGGCGAGTTGAGAGCGCTCCGCGCGCTGCCGTGGATCGGCCCGGTGCTGGTGCTGATCGCCGGCGTCGTCGCCTTCCCGGCCGGGTACATGGTGTGGACCAGCACCCGCGATCTGAGCCCGTACGGGCAGGATCGCGGCCCGGCCGGGCTGGCGAACTTCCGCAAGTTGTTCGCCATCGACGAGTTGGGCTCGATTCTGCTGCACACCGTGGTCTGGGTGGTCGCGGTCGTGCTGCTGACGTTGGTGTTCTCGGCGGCGCTGGCGCAGTTCCTGAACAAGGATTTCCCGGGGCGCACGCTGGTGCGGCTGGCGATCCTGGTGCCGTGGGCGGCGTCGGTGGTGATGACGACGACGATCTTCGCCTACCTGCTGGACCCGGATGTGGGCATCGCGAACCGGTTCCTCGTCGACATCGGCGTGCTGGACCGGGGTTTCGGGTTCACCAAACAGGCGGGTCCGGCGTTCCTGGTGGCGATCGGGGTGGCGGTGTTCGTCTCGGTGCCGTTCACGACGTACACGATTCTCGCTGGGCTGCAAGGGATTCCGGCGGAGATCGAGGAGGCGGGCCGGGTCGACGGGGCGGGTGCCTGGCAGCGCTACCGGCATCTGACGCTGCCGCAGTTACGTCCGGCGATCGCGGTGGCGACGATCATCAACATCATCAACGTGTTCAATTCCCTGCCGATCCTCCAGGTGCTGACCGGCAGCATCGCGGGTTTCGACGCGGATACGACCACCACCCTGACCTTCAAGCTGATTCGACAGAACCAGCAGGTCGCCACGGCGGCGGCCATGAGCGTGCTCAACTTCGTGCTGATCGTGGTGATCATCGCGGTGTATGTGCGGCTCACCCGCTCGGCGCGCGAGGAGGCGCGATGAGCGCATCCAATCCCGTCACCGTCGAGCGGGCGGCCGATGAGCTGGTCGCGGAAAGTGTTGCGGCGCCGCGGCATTCGTCACGGAAGACGCGGCGTCGCTGGGATCTGACGGCGGTCGGCGTCGTGCTGGCGGCACTGTTCCTGATCCCGTACCTCGTCATGGTGCTGGGCTCGCTCAAGCCGAGAGCGGAAATACTACGGATTCCGCCGACCTATCTGCCCGAGCAGTGGCGGCCCGGTAACTACGCGACCATGTGGCACACGCCGGAGACGCCGCTGCCGTTCAATCTGGTGAGCACCCTGATCATCTCGGTGTGCGCGACGGCGGTGGTCCTGCTGGTGGCGATCCCCGCGGCGTATTACACCGCGCGGCGGCGCTTTCCGGGGAAGGCCGCGTTCCTCGGCCTGGTGCTGGTAACCCAGATGTTGCAGCCGGTGGTGCTGGTTACGGGTTTGCTACGGGAATTCTTCACGCTCGGCATCAACGACACCTGGCTGGCCATGATCCTGGTGAACGCCGCGTTCAACCTGTCGTTCGCGGTCTGGATTCTGCACAGCTTCTTCGCCTCGATCCCCGTCGAGATCGAGGAGGCCGCCCAACTCGATGGCCTGAGCCGCCTGCAGATCCTCACCCGGGTGAGCCTGCCGCTGGTCTGGCCCGGCATCGTCACCGCGACCATCTTCGCGTTCGTCTCCTGCTGGAACGAATTCGCCGCCAGCCTGGTGATCCTCACCACCCCCGAGAACCAGCCGCTCTCGGTCGCCCTCACCAAGTTCGTCGGCCAATACGACACGGCTTGGCAATATGTCTTCGCCATCTCTACCGTCGGCATCGTGCCCGTAGTGATCCTGTTCGCCCTCATCGAGAAACGCCTGGTAGCCGGACTCACCGCCGGAAGCGTGAAATGACCTCCGCCACAGACCGTTCCGTGCGCTGGACGAGGCTGCTGGAGTTGCTGGCCGACAGCGGTCGGTTGTCGGTGGAGGAGGCCGCGGAGCGGTTGGGGGTGTCGCCCGCGACGATTCGGCGGGACTTCACGGCATTGGCGGATCAGCAGTTGGCGACGCGGACGCATGGGGGGATCGTGGCGACGTCGGTCGCCTACGACCTACCCGCCAGGTATCGAGGCGCGGACGCGGCCAAGCAGCGAATCGCGGAACACGCCGCGAGCCTGGTGAATCCGGGTGAGGTGGTCGGGATCAACGGGGGGACGACCACGACCGCGGTCGCGCGCGCCCTCGCCGGGCGCGCCGACCTGGCGGAGTTGACCATCGTCACCAACGCTTTGAATATCGCTGGAGAGATGGTGCTCCGCCCGCACCTGCGCACGATTTGCATCGGCGGGCAGGCGCGGCGGGAGTCGTACGAGCTGCACGGCCCCTTGGCCGAGCGCGCCATGGCCGAATTACGTTTGGACACTTGCATTCTCGGCGTCAACGCGATCACGGCCGAGGGTGGCGCGCAGGGGCGTCATCTGGACGAGTCCGGGATCAATGCGGAGATGGTACGGAGAGCGGATCGGGTGATCACGGTGGCTACGGCGGACAAGTTGGAGAAGACGGCGTTGGCTCGGATTTGTCCTATTGGGGATATTGATGTGTTGGTGATGGATACGGCTGCTGATCCGGAATCCGTTGCGGCTATCAGGGATGCGGGGGTGCAGGTGGATTTGGTGTAGGGATCATCCTCCGCACGCCAGACCCAAAAGCATTCTCCTGGAGTCGTTTTCATCCAAGGCCACCCGCCGAAGTTCGGCGAGCACGGCATCGTAGCAGCGGACCTCCTCCGATCGTTCGAGGTAGAGATCGCCGACGTATTCCTCGATGTAGACAATCGGCGGTTCGACGAACTTGGTCTGCGGCAGGAGGGGGAAACGCAAGAGCGAGAAAGAACCGACGACGGCTCCGATATGGCCGCGGGCTTTGAAGGGGACCAGACGTACCGTGACATTCGGTCGCTGACCGATTTCGACGAGGTACCGCCGCTGTTCGTTCATAACCGCAAGACCGCCCATCTCCTCACGGATCGCGGCCTCCGACAACAGAATTTCGACCGTGAAGTTCGGATCGTCCAGGCACCGTTGCCGTCGCACGGACCGGTCGATTCGCTCTTCGATCTGGTCGGTGGGCAAATGGGGGTATCTCGTCCACGTGACGGCCCGCCAATAGTTCACTGTCCGTATAATTTCCGGCAGAATGATCACATTCCACGCCGTCAACCTCACAGCAGCATTCAGCAAGGCGGGCCGGTAATCGAACCCATTGACACTGTCGGCGTAGGCACGCCACCATCCCCCACCATGTTTGGCGGTGGATCGAACCTCCTCGGCAAGATCCAAAATCAACCGGCGCATCTCATCGGACACCTGATACCGATCACACAGGGTGTTCATATACAAGTCGGACGCCGATCGTACCGAGAGCCCATCCTCCAACCGACCCATCGTCTGGGGAGAGATCCCCAGGATCCGAGCGGCCTGAGCCTGATTGATCTCAGCCTTTTCCCGCAATGCGTTCAACTGTCGACCGAGCGCCCGACGCGCGAGCGAAGAACCTTCTGCAACCATGAGAATTACCTCGCAATCAGAAGTAGTTTGGAATCATGAGTCCGTCGTTCGATTGTCTCGCAAGGGATTCGGGGCGTGCGGATCGCCGAAGAAGTTCCACAGGTCGTGGCGTACCGCATTCCATAGATTCTCGTATTCCGGCCATTTCTCTCGCACCGACACCAGATCCGGCTCGGTACCCGGCGTGAAGGCCAGTAGGGACTCGCCGCTGACGATATTGCGCACGGCGACCACCGCGACCCGCTGATGCTCGACTCGCCAAAAGGCTTCCAGTCCTGATGCTTCCGAGCGACGCATCACATTTACCTCCTCTCCTCCGTTGAGCTGAAACGCTTGACGGACAACACTTTCCGCCGATTTCGGCGACATAGTGACCGCATACCTGGACATCTGGGGACGTCTTGCTATATTGAGAAAGTCCAGAGACGTCCAGGAGGCGGTGTGCCCAACGAGCGACTGCGGGAAGCGCTGCTTCGGAATGGACTCGACATTGCGCACGTCGCCGAAGCGACGGGTGTCGACGAGAAGACTGTGGAACGCTGGATCGCCAAGGGGCGCACACCCTATCCGCGCCACCGCCACAAAGTGGCGTCCCTGGTCAAGGAGACCGAGAACTACCTGTGGCCGGACGCCATCGCTCCCGAGCGAGTAAGCGCGATAGGCGGCTCCGAGGTCGTCAAGGTCTATCCGCATCGGAATTCCGTACCGCACGACCTGTGGAGCAGGCTGGTCGATGCCGCCGTCGAGCGGATCGACATCCTCGTATTGGCCGGGCTCTTTCTCACGGAAGATCCCGCAACCGCGAAGGCGCTTCACCGCAAGGTAAGCGAGGGCATCTCCATTCGGTTGTTGTTCGGCGATCCCGCCGCCGACGAGGCCGAGAAGCGAGCCAGCGAGGAGCGTCTCGCCGGAGGTACGGTGGCCGCGCGT
Source organism: Nocardia sp. NPDC004068 (assembly GCF_042874315.1). NCBI lineage: Bacteria > Bacillati > Actinomycetota > Actinomycetes > Mycobacteriales > Nocardiaceae > Nocardia > Nocardia sp. NPDC004068. The sequence goes on along the minus strand of NZ_JBIAMW010000004.1, from coordinate 27,918 downwards.
ATTCAGAACGCTCTCGCGCTGATTCGACCGCTCACCGTCTTCGACAGCGTCGAACTGCGCTATCACCAGACGACGCTCTACAACTCCATCTTCCGGTTCGACGACGAGATGGTGGTGAACATGCACGTCTACGGACAGCCTGGGGCGTACGCGCCCGCCATGCACCTGCGTCGCCTGCCCGGCGGGGACCTTTTCGACACTTACACAACGAGTTTCGAGCAGGTATGGACAGAGGCGGGCGAAGGTAAGCATAAGCAGGGCGCGGCATGAGAACTGATTACTACGACGATCCCCGTGCACCACAGGCGAATAGCCTCAAGGTCGCGGTCTCCGCGATTGTCCGCGACGAGCAGGGGCGGATCCTGATGATTCATCGAACCGACAACGACCGTTATTCGATTCCCGGAGGTGGGATGGAGGTCGGGGAGACGGTCGCCGACGCCGTAGTTCGCGAGGTCGAGGAAGAGACGGGCATCGTTGTTCGTCCGACCGATTTGGTCGGCATCTTCTCCGATCCACGGCACGTCATCGCCTACGAGGACGGCGAAGTACGCCAGGAGTTCTCGATCTGTTTCACCGCCGACCCGATCGGCGGCAGATTGCGAACCAGCTCGGAATCGAAGGCCGTGCGTTGGATCGAGTCTCGAGAGCTGTCCTCGCTCGACATCCATCCGTCCATCCGTCTGCGAATTGAGCAGGCGCAGCACGAGAACCGCAGCGGCACACCCTACTTCACGTGAAGAACGATCCGTTCCTCCGTCCGTCGCACAGCCTCCCGCAAGGCGGGCTCCGCTTCCCTGATCGACCGCGCGACAACGTGTTCCGCGCCGTATCGTTCGTGGATGTCCGCCAAGCGGGCCGAGAAGGTCGTGTCGCGACCATCGGCTGTCGTGGTCATGTCGGCCCACCACAGAGCGTCCCGCAGCGGCGTGAACTCGTCGGACCAGTCATCAATGCGAAGCTGTCGGTTACGCGCCTCGACGCAGGCGCACGAGTGATGCGCCACCAGGGCGCACAAGCGTTCCGGCGCGCCCGCTTCTCGCAGGAACTCAGCGCCGTCAATGGGATGGAAACCCGTCCGAATCAGGTGCGGCGCGTAGCCGATATCGTGCAGCCAAGCAGCCGCCACGAGCAACACCGGATCGTCCACCACCTCGGCCGCGAGGGCTGCCCGGCGAGCCACCCCTTCGACGTGGGCCGTCCGCCGAGGCAGGCGCGCGAGGTGCTGCCGTGCGAGATCGGCTGCCCAGCTCACGAGGTCGGTCGACATACGTCCACGGTATGCACAGTGGCCCGCATGATCACGTTGTTCTGCTGGCCTAAGCGCCGACCGAAGGGATGAGGTTTCAGGTATGCAGGTCATATGCGCAGGGACCGGCGTCACGGCTCTGCCCGACAAGTGCCGCCAACGGATGCGCCCTCGTTGATGTGATGGTGTAGGAGGATCGGAAATTGCGAATAGGCGTGACCGGGCACATGAACATCACGGCCGAAACGGTGCCCCTTGTGTACAACGAGATCGTGCGCAGACTCCCCAGTGCAGACGGCACGGATCTCGTCGGGGTGAGTTGCATTGCGCGCGGCGCGGATTCGGTGTTCGCCCAAGCCATCCTCGATTCTGGAGGCCGCCTCGAGGTCGTGCTCCCGTCACGGACCTATCGCGAGCGGAAAGTGAAGCCCGACCACGCGCCGCAGTTCGATGAATTCGTTCAGCGAGCCGCCGAGGTTCGAGTCATGGATTTCGACGAGGCGAATGCCGACGCATATGAGGCGGCGAACGAGGCCGTACTCGGAAGCTGTGACCGATTGATCGCCGTGTGGGACGGGCAGGACGGTGAGCGCAGCGGCACGGGGAGCGTGGTGGCTATGGCACAGAAGCGCGGGCTACCCGTGGACGTGATCTGGCCGAGAGGTGCCGCGCGCGGTTGAAGCGCGGGAGCTGGGAAAAGGATTGGGATGCCCCGACCGTACGTAGTCTTGTCCGTCGCGGTCAGCGTCGACGGTTACATCGACGACCTGGTGCCCGAGCGGCTCAACCTCTCCAACCCCGAGGACTTCGACCGGGTGGATCAGGTGCGGGCCGAGTGCGATGCGATTCTCATTGGGGCCGAGACGCTTCGGCGGGACAATCCGCGGCTGATCATCAAGAACGAGGCTCGGCTTTCGGCTCGGGTGGCCGCGGGTAAACCGGCTCATTTGCAGAAGATCGTCGTCTCCGCCTCGGGAGAGCTCGATCCAGAGGCCAAGTTCTGGCATCACGGGGTCGAGGATCGACGGCCGATCGTCTACACCACCGACACCGGGGGGAAGACGCTGCGCGATCGTCTCGGGGAATTGGCGACGGTGGTCTCGCTCGGGGAGAACGTCGAATTCGGTTCTGTGCTGGACGATCTGGGGCAGCGAGGTATCGAGCGACTGATGATCGAAGGGGGTACGAGCATCCATACCGCGGTGCTTTCCGCCGGTCTCGCGGACGAACTCCACATCGCCGTCGCGCCGCTCCTGATCGGCCAAGCCAATGCGCCGCGATTCGTGAATCCTGCGGAGTTTCCGGGCGGTACGCGGCGTCGGATGCGGTTGGTGGACAGCACGCGGATCGGAGACGTCGTGTTGTTGCGGTACTTCCCGAAGGAGGAGAGCGCGGAGTGCGAATCGGCGTAACCGGGCACATGAACATCACGGCCGACACGGTGCCTCTCGTGTACGACGAGATCAGGCGCAAGCTGTCCGGCGCGGGCGACCCCGCCGACCTCGTCGGCATCAGTTGCATAGCGCGCGGGGCTGATTCGGTGTTCGCCCAAGCCGTGCTCGACTGCGGGGGCCGCCTCGAGGTCGTGCTGCCCGCCCGCACATACCGCGAACGGAAGGTGAAGCCCGACCACGCGCCGCAGTTCGACGAGTTCGTCCGGCGGGCCGCCTCGGTTCGGGTGATGGAGTTCGAGGAGGCGGACGCCGATGCGTATGAGGCGGCGAACGAAGCCGTGCTGGCGAGTTGCGATCGGCTGATCGCGGTGTGGGACGGGCAGGACGGCGAGCGCAGCGGCACCGGAAGCGTGGTGGCGTTGGCGCGGGAGAAGGGGATATCTGTCGAGGTGATATGGCCAGAGGGCGCTGCGCGGGGATGAGGCGGGCTCGTCGCGAGGGACCAGGAGTACAGCGGTGAGTGTGCAGGGCACCTGGGAGGAGTTCGTTGCCGCGTTGTGCGATCTCGCGGTCGAGTACGACGCCGAGACGTACCTCTATGAGGACGTGGTCTTGCTATCGGCTCGAAAAGCCAAGGAAGGCAACGTTTCCTGTCATATCCGCGTGACACGGTTCGATGACGAGTCGGCTCGTATCGAGACCGGATGGTGCTTCGCCATGACGCGGGACTTCGTCGCAGACGACCGGAGTCGGCCGGTTCCCGCGCTCGGGGTGGTCGAGGCGATTTGTGCCGGGAACGCGGAGGAGCGGTGCCTCGTCGACGCCGAGGGTCGGTGGATCGGAATTCAGCTCGAGGCATGGGCATCGAATGGCGACCGGTGGGAGTCGCAATCCGGGGGCTTCGCGGGGGTCGCTCGGCGGATAGTGCGGCGATTTCCGCGGTGGAACGATCCTGACGGCCACTCGTGAGGTGGCGTCGGGCGGCCCTCAGCGTCGGTCGGGTGGTTCAGTGCGTCGCGTACGAGCCACCGTTGACGTAGATCGTCTGGGCGGTGATGTGCCGAGCGCCCGGGGACGCCAGGAAATACACCGTCTCGGCGATATCGGTCGGATCACCGGGGCGTCCCGTTAATGTGTTGCCCACCAACGTGTTCCGCCGCTCCTCCGTCAGCTTGTCCCGGAAGAATTCCGTATCCGCGATGTACCCCGGCGCGACCACATTGGCGGTGATTCGGCGTGGGCCGAGGGTTCGGGCCAGGTGGATGTTCCAGGAGGCGAGGGCGGCCTTGGCGGCGCCGTAGGAGTCGGAGCCTTGGGGGGCAGCGATGGAGCCCAGGCTGATCACCGAGCCGCCTTCGGGTAGGCGGTCGGCGACGGCGTTGGCCGTGAGCACCGCGCTGAGGAGGTTGGCGTTGAGGTTGGACCACCAGCGGTGGGCGAGGTCGGTCAGGTTCTCGACCGCGGGGAGGTCGAAGCCGGTGTTGCCGCCGGCGTTGTTGACCAGGACGTCGAGGCGGTCGGGCAGCCGGTCGACCAGTGCGGCAACGGCTTCGGGGTCGGCGTGATCGCAGGTCAGGGGGTGGGCGGTGGGGCCGAGGGTGGCGGCCGCCTTTTCCAGGACCTCGGTTCGGCGGCCGGTCAGGTAGACCGTGTCACCGTCCGCGGCGAAGCGTTCGGCGATGGCGTAGCCGATGCCGGTGCCGCCGCCGGTGACCAGGACTGTGCGTGCCATCAGAGAGCCTCCGATAGGGTGTTTAGGTCTAAACGTACGACAGCAACGATAGTCGTTTAGGTCTAAATCGCAAGCGGAGGGTTCGGATGGAGCACACCGACGGGGCCGATGAGATCGCGGCGGCCTGGCAGCGGGAACGTCCTGGGACGCCGACGGATTCGATCGGGATCGTCACGCGGCTGTGGCAGCTGGCCAAGCTGTTCGGTGAGGACCGCCGCCGGGTGCTGGCGGGCGCGGGCGTCGACACCGCGACCCTGGATCTGCTCAGTGTCCTGCGGCGCAGTTCGTCCCCGTACACGCTCAGTACCCGCCAGCTCGCCGAGCGCACGCTCGTCACCCCGGGCGCGATCTCGCAACGGGTCGCCCGCGCCGAGCGCGACGGGCTGGTTCGCCGCCGCACCGACCCCGCGAATCGCACCGTCTGGGTCGAACTCACCGACGCGGGCCACGAATTGGTGGAGCGCACGGTCGATTCCGTGCTGCATCGTGAACTCGAGCTGCTCGACACCCTGACCCCGGAGCAACGGCACGAGCTGGCGGAGCTGCTGCGGGTGCTGCTGCGAGATGTTCAGGCGCGCACCGGGAATCGTGGCATCTCACAGGTGGGCGACAGCCCGATGTCGTGAACGATCAAGATCACAGTGGGCGGACCGGATTCCGTTGCCGATCAGAGATATCGGACGGGCAATATTGCGGCCGTGGTATCGCTCCCCCCGAAAGACCTTCTGCTGCAAGCGTGCCGGGGGCTCGAGCCCGGCGATCACTTCGTGCTGCGTTGTGCGCGGCGGCTGGCCGAACTGCACGAGCGGCGGCTCGCCGCGGCCGAGACCGCCGAGATCGATCGCGAGCGCGCGCAGCTGGTGCACGAGATCGATCGGTGGGTGATCGCGAAACTGCCGCCCGCGCCCGGGGGCGCCCGGCTGCACACCGAGACCGTGGGCACGGTCGTCGACCGGCTCGCGCAGTTCTCCGCGCTCGCCTATCTCGCCCTGACCAGCACGCCGGACTGGCTGGCCCACGACGCCTGGCGACGGCTGTCGGAACTGGCGACCGCCTACGCGGACCTGGTGTCGGAGATCGACGCGGGCCGCTGCCGACTACCGCGACTGAACGAGTACGAGTACTGAGGGGGCGCTGCCGGGCGAGTACTGAGAAGGCCCCGCCAGGCGAGCACCGAAAAGGGTGCTGCCAGGCGACACGCAGGGGGTAGCGTCGCCTGGCAGCGGGCAAAATGGTTCGGGGTTCTCGGTACCCAGTGTGCGCCCGGGAAGCGGGGCGTTCGCCGCGATGCGCCTGAGAAGTCGCTGAGTTTCCGAACCCACGGCGACGCCGCGAGGGTGGCGCCGCCGCGGCTCGAGGATGGATCAGGGCAGTTGATCCATATCGGGACGAACCGACTCCTCGATGGTGGGCGCCGAACCTCGAGGTCGTCCGCGACGAAACTGTGAATCGGCTGTCAGGACGCCCCGGGCGGTAACAGCGCGCGCACCGCGTCGATGGTGTCCGCGTCGGCGGCCTCCGTGTCGGGCCGGTAGCGCACGACGCGGGCGAAGCGCAGCGCGACGCCGCCGGGGTAGCGCGGGCTGGTCTGGACGCCGTCGAGGGCGATCTCGACCACCAGCTCCGGCCGCAGGTAGACGGTGTGCTCGTCGCGGGTGCGTTCGTGGCGCGGGAATTCGGCTGTCTGCCAGGCCAACAGCGCGTCGGTGAGGCCCTTGAACGTCTTGCCCACCATGATCGGGTCGCCGCCGTCCGGGTCGCGCGCGCCCAGATGCAGATTCGACAGATAACCCGTACGGCGGCCGTAGCCCCATTCCGCGCCGAGCACGACGAGGTCGAGGGTGTGCGCGGGTTTGATCTTCTGCCAGGCGCGGCCGCGCCGCCCGGCCGCATAGGGCGCCGACAGCGATTTGACCATCACGCCCTCGTGCCCCGCGGCCAGGGCGCCGTCGAAGTATTCGGCCGCGGCCTCGGCGTCGGGGCGGATGAGGGCCGGAATACCGTGCCCGCCCGCCACTTTCGTGAGCGCGGCGCGCCGCTCGCTCAGGGGGGCGTCGAGCAGGTCGACGCCGTCGAGGTGCAGGCAGTCGAAGAAGTACGGGTGCAGCAGCAGTTCGCGGGTGGAGTTCACCGCGGGGGGCCGCAGCGCCGGATCGACGGTGGCGAAGCGGCTCATGGTCTCCTGGAACGGCCGCGGCCGCCCGGCATCGGTCAAGGCCAGCGTCTCGCCGTCGAGAACCACACTCTCGCAGGGCAATTCAGTGACGAGCCGGACCAGTTCGGGCACGCCGGAGGTGATGTCGCGTAGCGTGCGAGTGAACACCCACACCCGGGAACCCTTGCGGTGCACCTGGATTCGCGCGCCGTCCATCTTGTGCTCGACGCTCACCTCGCCGTCGAATTCGGCGAGCGCGTCGTCGAGGGTCGCCCCCGGGGAGGCGAGCATGGGCTGGATCGGCCGCCCCACCTCGAGCCGGAACTCCGCCAGCGCCGCCACCCCACCGGTCAGGGCCGCGACCGCCGTCACCGGCAGCTGACCGGAGAGCATGTAGGCCCGGCGCACCTGCTCGACCGGCACCTCGGCGGCGCGGGCGACGGCCTCGGCGACGATCGCGGTCAGCGCGCCCTGGCGCAGCTCGCCGGTGAGCAGGCGCAGCAGGAATTCGCGTTCGTCGGGAGTGGCCGCGCCGAACAGGGCGGTCAGCAGCTCGCGCCGCCGGGCCGCCGAGCCCGAACCGGCGGTCGCCGCGAGTTCGCCGAACGCGGCGTCGACCGCGGCGACGGTCAGCGCGGGTTCGGCCGCCGGGGCGACGTCGAGGCTCGTGAGCGTGCGCCAGCCGGTGCCGATGCGGCCCTGCACGAGCTCACCCGACACCCACGCGACGACCTGGGCGAGCTCCTCCGGCCCCGCCTGCGCCAGCAACTCGGCGAGCGTGGCGATCTTGGTCTTGCGCGAGGTCGTCGCCCGCACTGCCTGCGACGCCTCGACGACTCGGGAGAACAGCACGCGTCCGACCGTAACGCGCGGGTGTGACACATCGCGCAACAGACCTGCTAACTTCTGGTTGGCACCCCTGTGAAACGTCCATAGACTCGGGATATGGCCAAGACGTACGTCGGGGCGCGGCTGCGTCAGCTGCGCACCGAGCGGGGGCTGAGCCAGGTCTCGCTCGCCAAGAAGCTGGAGATCTCGGCGAGCTACCTCAACCAGATCGAGCACGATGTCCGCCCGCTGACCGTGCCGGTGCTGCTGCGCATCAGCGAGATCTTCGGCGTGGACGCCAGCTTCTTCTCCTCCCAGGACGACACCCGGCTCATCGCGGAGTTGCAGGAGGTCGTGATGGACCAGGAGCTCGGCATCGAGGCCGACGCCCAGGAGATCGCGGAGATGGTCTCGGCGCATCCGAGCCTGGCGCGGGCCATGGTGAACATGCATCGCCGCTACCGCAACACCACCGCCCAGCTGGCCGCCGCGACCGAGGACCGGTTCTCCGACGGCAGCGGTTCGGGCGCGATCTCCCGCCCGCACGAGGAGGTCCGCGACTTCTTCTACCAGCGGCAGAACTACATCCACGAATTGGATACCGCCGCCGAGGAACTCGCGACCCGGATGCGGTTCCACGGCGGGGACCTCAAGCGCGAGATCGCGCGGCGGCTCACCACCGCGCACGGCGTGCAGATCGTCGAGCGCATCGATCTGGGCGACGGGGTGCTGCACCGCTTCGACGCCGCCGAACGCCGCCTGGAGATCGCGCCCTATCTGTCCGGCGGGCAGCGGGTGTTCAAACTCGCCTCCGAACTGGCCTATCTGGAGTGCGGCGACCTGATCGAAAAGCTGGTCGAGGAGGCCGCTTTCGCCTCCGAGGACACCCGCAAGCTCGCGCGGCTGGGGCTGGCCAACTACTTCGCGGCCGCGACCGTGCTGCCGTACTCCACCTTCCACGAGGTGGCCGAGGACTTCCGCTACGACATCGAGCGGCTCTCGGCGTTCTTCACCCAGAGTTACGAGACGGTCTGTCACCGGCTCTCGACGCTGCAACGGCCGAAGCTGCGCGGGGTGCCGTTCTCGTTCGTGCGCGTCGACCGCGCGGGGAACATGTCGAAACGCCAGTCCGCCACCGGTTTCCACTTCTCCTCCGCGGGCGGCACCTGTCCGCTGTGGAACGTCTACGAGACCTTCGCCTCGCCGGGCCGGATCATGACCCAGATCGCGCAGATGCCCGACGGCCGCAAGTACCTGTGGATCGCGCGCACCGTCGAGCGCCGCGCCACCCGCTACGGCGAGCCGAGCAAGACCTTCGCCATCGGCCTGGGTTGCGAACTGCGCCACGCCGGTCGGGTCGTCTACGCCGACGGCCTGGATCTCAACGACCCCAAGGCGACTCCCATCGGCGCGGGCTGCCGCGTCTGCGAGCGCGCCAACTGCCCGCAGCGCGCGTTCCCCCCGCTGGGCAAATCCCTGGACATCAGCGAACACCGCAGCTCGATCTCCCCGTACGTCCTGCGCTGACCCGGGGCGGAGTCCGCCTCGATCACCCCCTACGTACAACGCTGGCGCTCCTCAGAATTCACAGCGACGAAACATTCGAAATCGGGCTGTCACCGAGAAATATTCAGCGGCAACACTTCCCGCCTACTCTTCGGCGCACGCGGATACACCCGCTGTATACAGAAAGAAGTTCTGCCCATGTCTGTCTCTCGTGTGATCGCGGTGCCCACCGCCCTCGCCCTGTCGGCAGTGTTGCTGTCCGGCTGCGGATCTCGCGACGATTCCGGTTCCGGAACGAGCGCGGCGTCCTGCGTCGACACCTCCAAGGACACCATCAAGGTCGGTTCCCTACATTCGCTGACCGGGACGATGGCCATCAGTGAGGTCACGGTCGCCAATTCGACCAAGCTGGCGGTCGATCAGATCAACGCCGCGGGAGGCGTGCTGGGCAAGAAGATTCAGGTGGTCACCGAGGACGGCGCCTCGGATCCGAAGACGTTCGCCGAGAAGGCGGAGAAGCTGATCAGCTCCGATTGTGTCGCGGCGGTTTTCGGCGGCTGGACCTCGTCGAGCCGCAAGGCCATGAAGCCGAAGTTCGAATCGCTGAATTCGCTGCTGTTCTATCCCGTGCAGTACGAGGGACTCGAGGACAGCAAGAACATCTTCTACACCGGCGCGACCACCAATCAGCAGATCGTCCCGGCCCTGGATTATCTGAAGCAGCGCGGCATCACCTCGCTGTATCTGGTCGGCAGCGACTACGTGTTCCCGCAGACCGCCAACCGGGAGATCAAGGCGTACGCGGCGGCCAACGGCATCGAGATCAAGGGCGAGGACTACGCCCCGCTGGGCTCGACCGATTTCTCCACGATCGTGAACAAGGTGCGAAATGCCAAGGCGGGCGCGGTGTTCAACACCCTCAACGGCGATTCCAATGTCGCGTTCTTCCGCGAATACGCCAACGCCGGACTCAAACCCGCCGACATGCCGGTCGTCTCGGTGTCCATCGCCGAGGAGGAGGTCGCCGGGATCGGGCCGCAGAACATCGCGGGACAGCTGACCGCGTGGAACTACTACCAGACCGTCGACTCCCCGCAGAACAAGGCGTTCGTCACCGCCTACAAGGCCGCGTTCGGCGCGGACAAGCCCACCTCCGACCCGATGGAGGCCGCGTACACCTCGGTGTTCCTGTGGAAGAACATGGTCGAGAAGGCGAAGTCGTTCGCGGTGGGCGACATTCAGAACGCGGCCGACGGGGTGAGCTTCGACGCCCCCGAGGGCCCGGTCACCGTGACCGGCGCCAACCATCACATCACCAAGACCGCGCGGATCGGTGAGATCCACCCGGACGGCCTGATCTACACGGTATGGGATTCCGGCAAGCCGGTGACGCCGGACCCGTACCTGAAGTCCTACGACTGGGCCAAGGGCCTGAAGTAGCCACGGGCCGACGATGAGGGGCGGCCGGTGGGGGAAACCCCACCGGCCGTTGCGAATTAGGGAGTTACCAAATGGAAGTGGCGATCGGGCAATTGTTTACCGGGCTCAGTCTCGGATCGATCCTGCTGCTGGCCGCGCTGGGCCTGTCGCTGACCTTCGGTCAGATGGGCGTGATCAACATGGCCCACGGCGAATTCATCATGGCGGGCTGCTACACGACGTATCTGGTCGAGCAGTACATCCACGCGACCGGGGTGGCGTTGATCGTCGCGCTGTTCGCCGGATTCCTCGTCGGCGGGCTGCTCGGCGTCGCGCTGGAGACGCTGCTGATCCGCTGGATGTACGACCGGCCGCTGGACACGCTGCTGGTCACCTTCGGTGTCGGCCTGGTGCTGCAACAGCTGGTGCGCGACATCTTCGGCGCGCCCGCAAAGAACGTGGTCGCGCCGAGCTGGCTCTCGGGCGGGCTCACCGTCCTGGGCACGGTCGTGCCCAAGACACGCATCTTCATCCTGGCGCTGGCCGTGGTCGCGGTCGCGATCCTCGCGGCGGTGCTGCGGCTGACCCCGCTCGGGCGGCGCATCCGCGCGGTCGTGCAGAACCGCGACCTCGCCGAGACCAGCGGAGTGTCCAGTCGCGCAACGGATATCGGCACGTTCTTCATCGGATCGGGGCTGGCCGCGGTGGCGGGGGTGGCGCTCACGCTGATCGGGTCGACGAGCCCGACGATCGGGCAGAGCTATCTGGTGGACGCGTTCCTGGTCGTGGTGATCGGCGGGCTCGGGCAGATCAAGGGCACGGTGCTGGCGGCGTTCGCGCTGGGGCTGCTGAATTCGTTCATCGAGTACTCGACCACGGCGTCGGTGGCGAAGGTGATCGTGTTCGTGCTCATCGTCGTCTTCCTACAGGTGCGGCCGCAGGGGCTGTTCACCGTTCGGACGAGGAGTTTGGCATGAGTGGGTGGTTGCGGACCGCGGGCGGTTTCGCCGTCGCGGCCATCGTCCTGTTCGCGCTGGCCCCGGCCGTGCTCAGCGACTTCCGGCTGAATCTGCTGGCGAAGTTCCTGTGCTTCGCGATCGTGGCGGTGGGCATCGGATTGGCGTGGGGCCGAGGCGGAATGCTCACCCTCGGCCAGGGCGTGTTCTTCGGCATCGGGGCCTACATCATGGCCATGCATCTGCAACTGGCCGACGCCGCGCACACCCATCAGGACGTGCCGGAGTTCATGCAGATCGCCGGGATCGGCGAATTGCCCTCGTACTGGCGGCCGTTCGCGTCCGCGCCGGTGGCGATCCTCGCGATCCTGGTGCTGCCCGCGCTGGTGGCGGCGCTGCTCGGCTTCGGGGTGTTCAAGCGGCGGGTCAAGGGCGCCTACTTCGCGATCCTGTCCCAGGCATTGACCGCCGCGCTGGCGATCCTGCTCACCGGGCAGCAGACCATCGGCGGGTTCACCGGGCTCAGCGACTTCCGGGCGTTCTTCGGCTTCCGGCTCAGCGATCCGGTGAACCGGCGGATGCTGTTCTTCATCGCCGCGGCGGCGCTGCTGATCGTGGTGGCGATCGCGCGACAGCTGATGCGCAGCCGGTACGGGGAACTGCTGATCGCCGTGCGCGATCAGGAGGAGCGGGTGCGGTTCCTCGGCTACGATCCGGCCAATATCAAGATCGTCGCCTATGTGGTGGCGGCGTTCTTCGCCGGGATCGCGGGCGCGCTGTTCACCCCGATCGTCGGGATCATCTCGCCCGCCGACATCGGTGTGGTGCCCTCGATCGTCTTCCTGATCGGGGTGGCGATCGGCGGGCGGACCACGCTGCTCGGGCCGGTGCTGGGCGCGATCGGGGTGGCGTGGGCGCAGTCCACGTTCTCCGAACACTTCCCGTCCGGCTGGACGTATCTCCAGGGTGCGCTGTTCATCGTGGTCGTCGGGTTCATTCCCGCCGGACTGGCCGGATTCGGGCCGCTGGCAACGGATTTCGTGCGGCGGCTGCGCAAACCGGTCACCGCGACCGCGCCGGTGCCCGACGTGCCCGCCGAGGAGCTGAAAGTGGAGGCGCGATGAACGGCGAATACCTCGAGATCCGCGGGCTGTCGGTGACCTTCGACGGCTTCCGGGCCGTGAGCGAGGTGGATCTGACCGTCCTGCAAGGGGATCTGCGGTTCCTCATCGGACCCAACGGCGCGGGCAAGACCACGCTCATCGACGCGATCACCGGCCTGGTCCCCGCCACGGGTTCGGCGCGCAAGACCGGCACCGAACTGCTGAACCGCAAGGTGCACCAGATCGCGCGGCTCGGCGTGGGGCGCACGTTCCAGACCGCCAGCGTCTTCGAACAGCTCACGGTGTTGCAGAACCTCGACATCGCGGCGGGCGCGGGCCGCTCGGCGCTGACCCTGCTGCGGCGGCGCAGGTCGGTCCTACCCGCCATCGAATCGGCCCTGGAGACAACCGGTTTGACCGCGCTGCGGGACCGGCCCGCGGGCATCCTCGCGCACGGCCAGAAGCAGTGGCTGGAGATCGGCATGCTGCTGGTGCAGAACGCCTCGGTGCTGTTGCTCGACGAGCCGGTCGCCGGGATGAGCGCCGAGGAGCGCGAGGAGACCGGAAACCTGTTGCGCCGCATCGGTTCCGAGCGGGTGGTGGTCGTCGTCGAACACGATATGGACTTCATGCGCGCCTTCGCCGACTCGGTGACCGTGCTCGCCGGGGGCCGGGTGCTCAGCGAGGGCACGGTCGAACAGGTGCAGGCCGATCCGAAGGTCCAGGAGGTCTATCTGGGCACGGCCGCGGCCGTGGAAACCTATCCCGAGGAGGCTGCCGATGCTGGAACTCGTTGACATCCACGCCGGTTACGGACGCACCGAGGTGATCCACGGGGTGTCGCTGACCGTGCCCGACGACGGCGTCGTCGCGGTGATGGGCCACAACGGCGCGGGCAAGACCACGCTGTTGCGGGCCGCGGTCGGGCTGGTGCCGGTGCGCTCGGGGGTGATCCGGTTCGACGGCGAGGCGATCACCAAACTGACGCCCGCGCGGCGAGTGCGGCGCGGCATCGCCTACGTGCCGCAGGGCCAGCAGAGCTTCCCGCAGCTGAGCACCGCCGAGAACCTCCAGGTCGTCGCCGACGGCCGCAAACGGGGTAAGGCGCTGATCGAGGAGGCGCTCACGCTGTTCCCCGCGCTGCGGGAGCTGTTGCCGCGCAAGGCCGGTCTGCTGTCGGGCGGTCAGCGTCAACAGCTGGCCATCGCGCGGGCGCTGATCACCGAGCCGCGGCTGCTGATCCTCGACGAACCCACCGAGGGCATCCAGCCGTCGGTGGTGGCCGAGATCGAGCGCACCATCATCGGGCTCACCGAGCGGGGCGGACTGAGCGTGCTGCTGGTGGAACAGCACATCGGCTTCGCGTTGCAGGCCGCGCAGCGGTACTACGTCCTCCAGTCGGGCCGCGTCGCCTCCACGGGCGCGGGCGGAGCGGGCGCGGAGTCCACGGTGCGCGCGGCGATGGCGATCTGACGGGGCCACCCGATGTCGCGCAGGGGGCGAGTGTCACTGGGTGAGCGGGTGTATCGGTCGATGCGCCGCGACCTGGCGGCCGGGGCGCTCGCGCCGACCGAACGGCTCGGCGAGGAACGCCTCGCCGACGCCTACGGCGTCTCGCGCACCCCGGTGCGCGAGGCGCTGGCCCGGCTGCTCGCCGACGGGCTGGTGGAACGGCACGGCGACGGACTGTATCCGTACCGGCCGCGCGTGGACGAGCTCGGCGACCTGTACGAGTTGCGAATGGTGTTGGAGGCCAGGGGGATTCGGCGCTGCCGCGGCGAGCTGTCGCACGATCAGCTGGCGGTGCGGCGGGAGCTGGGGGTGTGGCGGCGGCTGCGGGAGGATCCACCCGATCCGGGGGCCGAGCTGGTGAGCGCCGACGAGCAGTTCCACGCCACCCTGCTGGCCGCCGCGGGCAACACGGCGCTGGCCGACGCTTTGGCCACCGTGCACGCCCGGGTACGCCCGATCCGCTCCCTCGACGTGCCCACCGCCGACCGCATCGCGACGATGACCGCCGACCACATCGCCATCGCCGAACACATCCTCGCCGGTGACCTCGCCGCCGCCCTGAACCTGCTCCTCGCTCACATCGACCGTTCCCGCACCCACGTCCTGGCCCGCGCCCAACAGGCCCTCGAACTCACCAAACTGGGTCAGGCCCTGCGGGACTGACGCGCGCGGCTTCGGACTCACCGGGCGCTCCGGCTCACCGAACGCTCCTGCTCCCCGCGCCGCGCCGAGCAGGCCGCGAACTCACCGAATTCGGGGCAGGTGCGGCCGGACCGGGCCGTGTTAGCGTGAGGCATGGTCTCGAGACAGCCGCGTATCGAACCGGGTCGGTTGCGGGAGTTGGGGCCCGTCAATTGGCTTGCCTGGCAAGTGATCTCGCGGGCGGCCGGGACGTCGGACGCTCACCTGTTCAGCACGCTGGGGCGCACCGGCGGCCTGTTCCGCGGCTGGTTGCACTACTCCGGGCGGCTGATGCCGGGCGGAAAACTGCGCCGCTTCGACACCGAACTGGTGATCCTGCGGGTGGCGCATCTGCGTGACTGCGAATACGAGACCGACCATCACATCCGGCTGGGCAGGCGCGCGGGCATCACCCCCGAGATCCTGGACCGGCTGCGCGTCGGTCCGGGCGCGCCCGGCTGGTCGGAGCGCGAACGCGCGCTGCTCACCGCGGTCGACGAGCTCGTCACCACCCGCGACATCGGCGACGAGACCTGGTCCGCGCTGGCCGCGCACTACGACGAGCGGCGGCTCATCGAGATCGTGCTGCTGGTCAACCAGTACGAGGGCCTGGCGGCGACCATCACGACCCTGCGCATCCAGAGCGACCACTGATGACGGCGCTGGGAATCGCGTTCCGCCCGCAGAATCCGCCCGAACGGCTGCGGGAGATCGCCCGCGTCGCCGACGAATCCGGCCTCGACGAGCTCTGGTTGTGGGAGGACAGCTTCTTCGAGGGCGGCGTCGCGACCGCCGCGGCCGCCCTGGCCTGGACCGAACGGGTGCGCGTCGGGGTGGGCGTGTTCCCGGTGCCGTTCCGCAATGTGGCCCTCACGGCCATGGAGATCGCGACCCTCGAGCGCATGTTCCCCGGGCGCGGCAGCTGGGGTGTGGGGCACGGGGTGCAGGAGTGGATGGGGCAGGCGGGCGCGCGGGTGGAATCCCCGGTGACCCTGCTGGGCGAGTACGTCTCGGCGCTGCGCCGCCTGCTCGGCGGGGAGAAGGTCAGCGTGCGCGGCCGGTACGTGCGGCTCGACGAGGTGGCCCTGGAGTGGCCGCCCGCGGCCGCCCCGCCCGTGCTGGCGGCGGCGACCGGGCCGCGCACCCTGCGGCTGGTGGGCGAGGTCGCCGACGGCGTCATCCTCACCGCCTCCACGAGCCTCGAGAAGTTCCGTGCCGCAACGGTTCTCGTGGGCGAGGGGCACGCCTCGTCCGGTCGTCCGGAACCGCCGCTGGTGGTCGCCAACCTGTCCGTGGCGACGGGACCGGGCGCGGCCGA
This sequence comes from Nocardia sp. NPDC004068, assembly GCF_042874315.1. Taxonomy (NCBI): domain Bacteria; kingdom Bacillati; phylum Actinomycetota; class Actinomycetes; order Mycobacteriales; family Nocardiaceae; genus Nocardia; species Nocardia sp. NPDC004068. The sequence continues at coordinate 12,065 of NZ_JBIAMW010000004.1, read as the reverse complement.
ACGGCTGGCCGCGGATCTGCGCGAGATGGGCGCCGCCGACACCGCGGGCCTCGGCGTCGCCGGGGACGCGCACGCGGTCGCCGCCGCCGTGGCCGAATTCGCCGAGGCGGGCGCGCAATCGGTGACCCTGCAACCCACCGCCGACGAACCCGACCTCGCCGGTTTCGTGCGGTTCGTCGCCGAACAGGTTCGGCCGCTGGTGCCCTAACGGCCCTCGATGAGGACCGCGAGCCCGTCCAGCACCCGGGCGAGCCCGAATTCCCACGCGTGGTCGGCGTTGTAGGCGCTGTCATGGGCGTTCCCGGCGGCCGCGCCGACACGGGCGGCGAGCGGATAGCGCTCGGGATCGAAGACGCGCGCGAGCACCGGGCCGGTGCGCTCCCACCACTCGTGATCGGACATCCCGCTGGCGTTCGCGGCGCGGGCGGTGTCGATGGCGATGCGGGCGACCGCGGTGACGAAGCCGAGGACGTGGGTCACGGCCGCGTCCATGGTCACGTCGTCGAGGCCGAGGCCGTCGAAGGCGGCGAGTTCGTGCTCGTATTTCGCGGCCAGGCCCGGGCCCAGCGGCGGGCGGGTGGTGGGCACGTAGGCCACCCACGGATGCCGGGACAGCAGGTCGCGGTTCTCCTCGGCGATCACCGAAACCCTGCGCCGCCAAGGCATTCCGGTCAGATCGGCGCGATCCATGTCCCGGTAGACCGCGTCGAGCATGAGATCGAGCAGTTCCGCCTTGCCCGGCACGTAGGTGTAGGTCGCCATCGGAGTGAGGCCGAGCCGTTTGGCGACCGCGCGCATGGTGAGCGCCTCGAGGCCCTCGGCGTCGGCGATCTCGACGGCGGCGCGCACGACCTCCGCGACGCTGCTGCGCTGTTTCGGCCCCCGCGTCGGCGCGTTTTCGGGCCTGCCCCACAACAACTCCAGCGTCCGGGCGGGATCTCCCGCGCTGCTGCGCTCGCTCACGCACTCACCTCCGTACTTAGTATAGAGTTTAAGGCATGAAGATCACCGGCTCCGCCCTGTCCTTGAACGTCCCCGATCCCGAAGCCTCCGCGACATTCCTGACCGAGCACTTCGGATTCGAGGTCCAGATGTCGGCGGACGGGTTCTACTCGCTGTCGCGGCCCGATGCCGGATTCAACGTGATCTACCTGCGGACCGGCCTGCCCACCTTCGCCCCGGCGCGGATCGCGGGCGACGCGGGGCAGGGGACCCTCGTGGTCTTCGTCGTCGAGGACATCGATGCCGAATACGAGCGGGTGCGCGCCGCGGGTGTGCCGATCGAGACGCCGATCGCGACCGAACCGTGGGGCGAGCGCTTCTTCCAGACCCGCGATCCCAACGGGATCGTCATCCAGCTGGTGCAGTGGCTGACCGAATCCTGAACGGGCACAGGGGTTCCCGCCGAGCCGGGAACCCCTGTCCATCCCATCCCATGTGACGCCGGATCGTGTCGAACGGCGCGTATCGGTGCTACCCGTTCAGCGCGGCGCGAAACACCTCGACCGCGGGAGTGGTCGAGCGGCCGAGCAGCTTTCGCAGATCGCCGCTCGTGACATCGAGGACACCGGTGCCGATGGCGACATCGGCGTCGGCGAGGGCGCGGGCATGGGCGGCGGGGATACCCGCCTTCTCCAGCGCGGCGGCGTAGTCGTCGCCGGGAAGGTTCTGATAGCGCACGGGCGCACCGGACGCCTGGGACATCGCCTGAGCGATATCGGAATACGTGAGCCGTTCGTCGCCGCCCAGTTCGTAGATCCGCCCGGCGTGGCCCTCGGTGGTGAGCACGACGGCCGCGGCCTCGGCGTAGTCGGCGCGGGCGGCGCCCGCGACCCGGCCGGTTCCGGCGGCGCCGTAGAGGACTCCGCTCGCGACGGCGGCGGGCAGCGCGCCCGCGTAGTTCTCCCAGTACCAGCCGTTGCGCAGAACGGTATGCGGCACAGCGGCTTTCGCGAGCACCTCCTCGGTGCCGCGATGCTCCTCGGCCAGGATCATCGGATTGTCCTCGGCGCCGGGAATGCTGGTGTAGACGAGCAGGTCCACCCCCGCCCGTTCGGCGGCGCGGATCACGGTGGCGTGCTGATCGACGCGCGCGCCGAACTCGTTGCCCGACACCAGCAGCAGCCGGTCCACTCCGGTGAGCGCGCGTTCGACGGCCTCGGCGTCGGCGTAGGACGCCTGCCGGACCTCGACGCCGCGCTCGGCCAGATCGGCGACCTTGGCCGGATCGCGCACGATCGCGACGATCGGCCCGGCCCCGCGGCGGATCAACGCCTCCACGACGAGTCGGCCCAGCTGCCCGCTGGCTCCGGTAACGGCGACGGTCATGACTACCTCCAGGTTGAATGCCTTACGGAACAAAGAGCACTAACTAATAGTTAGTACTATACATTCCAGCCCTACCGGAGAGATGGGTAGCATCGGGGTCATGAGCACGCGGCACGTCCAGCAGGCCGACAGCGCCGATCCGACGCTGGAGGCCGATGTCTTCGCCCGGAACTGCGCCTCGCGCCCGGTGTTGCAGAACGTCGCGAGCCGCTGGGGCACGCTGGCCCTGGTCGCCCTGCGCGAGGGCCCCTACCGATTCAGCGCGCTGCGCCGCCGGGTCGACGGGGTCAGCGAGCGGATGCTGTCACAGACATTGCAGGCGCTCGAGCGCGACGGGATGATCCACCGCGAGGTGGTGCAGGCCATTCCGCCGCGCGTCGAGTACACCCTCACCGAACTCGGCGCGCGCGTCGCCGAGCACCTCGAGGCGCTCGTCGTCACCCTCGAATCCAATCTGGACACGATCACCGCGGCGCAGGCCGCCTACCGTCGAGAATGAGAACGGCTCCGCGCCCATCGGGACGCGGAGCCGTTGCGGCGCAGTGCTTTTCAGAAGTTGATCATATGACCCGCGAGGCCGTGGATGGCCTCCTGCAACGCCTCGCTCAGCGTCGGGTGGGTGTGCACGTTGCGGGCGAGTTCGTTGACCGTGAGATCCCACTTCTGGGCCAGGGTCAGTTCGGGGAGCAGTTCGGAGACGTCGGGGCCGATGAGGTGGCCACCGAGCAGTTCGCCGTACTTGGTGTCGGAGATCAGCTTCACGAAGCCGGTCGGGTCGCCCAGGCCGTGCGCCTTGCCGTTGGCGGTGAACGGGAAGGTGGCGACCTTGACGTCGTAGCCCTCGTCGCGGGCCTGCTGCTCGGTGAGGCCGAAGCTCGCGACCTGCGGCTGACAGAAGGTGGCGCGCGGCATCATCCGGTAGTCGCCGATCGGCAGGGTCTCCGCGCCGCCGATGGCCTCGGCCGCGACCACGCCCTGCACCTCGGCCACATGGGCCAGTTGCAGTTTGGCGGTGACATCGCCGATGGCGTAGATGTGCGGCACGTTGGTGCGCATGAAGTCGTCGATGGCGATCGCGCCGCGCTCGGTCAGCTGCACGCCGGTGTTCTCCAGGCCGTAGCCCTCCACCCGCGGCGCGAAACCGACGGCCTGCAACACCTTGTCGACGGTGACGGTCTCGACATTGCCGGACTTGTTGTCCTTGATGCTGACCGTGACCTTGGAACCGTTGTCCTCGATGGACTGGACCGCGGCGCCGGTGGTGATCGTGATCCCAAGCTTCTTGTACGCCTTGGTGATCTCCTTGGACACGTCGGCGTCCTCGTTGGGCAGCGCGCGATCCAGGAACTCCACGATGCGCACGTCGACGCCGTAGTTCTTCAGCACGTAGCCGAATTCCATGCCGATCGCGCCCGCGCCCACGATGAGGATCGAACCCGGCAGGTCGCGGGTCATGATCTGTTCCTCGTAGGTGACCACGTTCTGCGACAGCTGGGTGCCCGGCAGCAGTTTGGTGATGGTGCCGGTGGCGATGATGACGTTGTCGAACGTGATCTGCTCGGTGCCGCCCTTGGACAGCTCGACCGACAGCGTGTGCGCGTCGGTGAAGGTGCCCTTCCCGTCGTACTCGTCGATCTTGTTCTTCTTCATCAGGAAGTGCACGCCCTTGACGCGGCCGTCGGCGACCTTACGGCTGCGATCGAAGGCGGCGCCGAAATCGAAGCTCGCCTGCCCGCTGATACCGAACGTCTTCGCTTCCTTGGTGAAGATGTGCGCCAGCTCCGCATTGCGCAGCAGCGCCTTGGACGGAATGCACCCGACGTTCAGGCACACGCCACCCCAATATTTCTGCTCGACGATCGCTGTTCGCAGGCCGAGTTGAGCGGCGCGGATCGCGGCGACATACCCGCCGGGACCAGCACCGAGAACGACGACATCGTAGTGGGAAGTCACGACCTCGAGCCTAACGCAGTGTTGTTTGGCGCCGCCTTCGGTGTGGTGAGTTCGTACGGTTGGCTCCGACCACCCGGTTCCGGTGGGCGTCGGCGAGAATGACGACATGACAGGCGTCGAGGAGCAGGTGTCGGATCCTTATCTGTGGCTCGAGGAGGTGACCGGGGAGCGGCCGTTGGCGTGGGCGCGGGCGCACAACGAGGTGGTGGTGGAGCGGTTCGCCGCCTCGGATCGGTTCGCGGATCTCGAACATCGGATTCTGGACATGCTCGACACCGATGCGCGGGTGCCGTATCCGACGCGGCGAGGGGCGTGGCTGTACAACTTCTGGCGCGACGCCGAACATCCGAAGGGGCTGTGGCGGCGAACGACTTTCGCGGAGTACCGCAAGCCCGAGCCCGAGTGGGAGGTGCTGATCGACCTCGACGCGCTCGCGGCCGCCGAGGGGGAGAACTGGGTGTGGGGCGGGGCCGCGGTGCTGCGGCCCGAGCAGACGCTGGCGCTGATCAGCCTGTCACGCGGCGGCGCGGACGCGAAGGTGGTCCGGGAGTTCGACCTGACCACAAAGACGTTCCGGGAGCCCGCCGACGGCGGCTTCCACCTGCCCGAGGCCAAATCGCAGATCCGCTGGATCGACGCCGACACCGTCTATGTCGGAACGGATTTCGGGCCCGGATCGCTGACCGACTCCGGATACGCCCGGATCGCCAAGCGGTGGCGGCGCGGGACGCCGTTGAGCGAGGCGGTCACGGTGTTCGAGGGCTCGACGGAGGATGTGCTCGTCTCCGCCGGGTACGACCGGACGCCCGGGTACGAGCGGCACTATGTCGGGCGGGCCACGGACTTCTTCAACGAGTCCGTCTACCTGCTGGACGAGGACGGCGGTCTGCGGCACATCGACGTGCCCTCCGATGCCTCGGAGTCCTGGTACAAGGATTGGTTGCTGCTGCGGTTGAAGTCGCCGTGGGAGGTCGGGGGGAGGACGTACCCGGCGGGGGCGCTACTGGCATGTGATCTGGAGGAATTCCTTTCGGGCGCAAGGGATTTCGAGGTGATCTTCACTCCCGATGCGCATACGTCGCTGCACGGGTACGGGTGGACGGAAAACCACCTCATCCTGATCACGTTGGAGGATGTGCAGACGAAGTTGTACGTGCTCTCCCCCGGCGAAAAGCGTGCCGGGGGAACAGGGGAGGGAGCCCGCAGCGCCGGGGGAACAAGGGAAGGAGCCCGCGGCTGGTCACGCCAGCCACTCGCCGACACCCCGCCCATGGCCACGACCAACGTCCTGAACCTGGACCCGCTGGAAGGCGGGGACGAATTCATGCTCACCACAAGCGGATTCACCACACCCGCGACGCTGCTGGCGAGTTCGGTGGGCGGCGGCACCGAATTGCTCAAGCAGGAGCCGAGTTTCTTCGACGCGGCCGGGATCGAGACCGAGCAGTTCTTCGCGCGGTCCGACGACGGAACCATGGTGCCCTACTTCGTGATTCGGCACCGTGACCGCAGGGGCGAGCCGGGACCGACGGTCATGTCGGGGTACGGCGGATTCGAGGTGTCCCGCACGCCCGCCTACAGCGGGGCGTCCGGGATGGGCTGGCTGGAACGCGGCGGCACCTGGGTGATGACCAATATCCGCGGCGGCGGCGAATACGGCCCCGAATGGCACACCCAGGCGCAGAAGGCCAACCGGCACAAGGTGTACGAGGACTTCGCCGCCATCGCCCGCGACCTCACCGACCGCGACATCACCACCGCGCCGCAGCTGGGCGCGGTGGGCGGCAGCAACGGCGGGCTGCTCATGGGCGTCATGCTCACCCGCTACCCGGAACTGTTCGGGGCCATCGTGTGTCAGGTGCCGCTGCTGGATATGCGGCGCTACCACCTGCTGCTGGCCGGGGCGTCCTGGATGGCCGAGTACGGCGACCCGGACAAGCCGGAGGAGTGGGCCTACATCCGCGAGTACTCGCCGTATCAGAACGCCCGCGCCGACGCGACCTACCCGCCGATCCTGCTGACCACCTCCACCCGCGACGACCGCGTGCACCCGGGCCACGCCCGCAAGATGGCCGCGTTGCTCGAGGAGCAGGGCCACACCGTCTGGTACCACGAGAACATCGAGGGCGGGCACGGCGGCGCGGCCGACAACAAGCAGATGGCCTTCCAGGCGGCGCTGATCTACGAGTTCTTCACCCAGATGCTGCTGGAGCGTTAGCGGTCGCGGATCCACCTCTCGATGCGGTCGACGGTCGAGGCCGGGTCGACGATCCAGCCGTTGTGCCCCAGGCGTTCCGGCTGCCGCCACCGGCTCACCCGCGCCCGGGGCAGCTTCGCGAGCAGATGGTCGGCCGAACCGCGGGGCGCGAGTTCGTCGCCCGCGATGGTGATCGACAGCACCGGCAGCGTCAGCCGGGCGAGGCGCTCCTCGTAGTCGATATCCGCTCCGGCCGGTTCGAACCGGCCGGAGCGGGCCAAGCGCGCCCAGTCCGATACCAGCACCTTGGACTGCCGCCCGAAGCCGCCCGCGGTGATCCGGTCCCCCGGCCAGACCCCGGCGAGATTCGCCGTCAGTGAGATGGCCGAGGGGCCGAGCAGCATGGCCGAGCGCGCGATCCCGCCGAAGCCCCGGTAGTAGGGCGTGCCCGAGGCGACCAGGATCAGCCCGCCCAGCCGCCCGCGCACCCGCGCGGCGTACAGGACGCTCAACTGCCCACCGAGGCTGTGCCCCAACAGGATCGGCGTGCTGTCCGGGAACCGCTCGCGCACCACCTCGAACATCGCCGGGAAGTCCACCGAAACCAGCTCCTGATAGCCGTAGTCGCTCGACGGCCCCGGCGCCGGTTTGCTGTCCCCGTTGCCCCGGATCGAGCCGATCGCCACATCGAATCCGCGCCGGGACAGGTGATCGGCGAACAACTCGTAGTACGCCCCCGGCACCCCCAGCCCCGGAATGATCACGACCACCGCCCGCGGCGCGTCCGGCGTGATCGCGCGCCGATGCGGCCCCCGAGCCGCGACCAACCGAACCGGCACGATACTGCCGTCGGGCACCTGGACCGGAACAGTCTCCATGCCGGGCACGCTACTTCGCCGCCTCCGCTCAGGCGGCACGACCCTCGCTGCGGCTCAGGAGTTCGTTCAGACCCGCACGGGTGGTGACGACGAGGTGGTTGCCCTCCGCTCAGGCGGCGCGACCCTCGCTGCGGCTCAGGAGTTCGTTCAGGCCCGCGCGGGTGGTCACGACGACGAGGTGGTTGCCCTCCGCTCAGGCGGCGCGACCCTCGCTGCGGCTCAGGAGTTCGTTCAGGCCCGCGCGGGTGGTGACGACGACGAGTTGGTTGCCCTCGGCCAGGAGGGTTTCGGGGTCGGGCTGCCATTCGAGTTCGGCGCCGACGGTGCGTTGCAGGGCCAGGATGCGGATGTGGTCGGACATGTCGGCGGCGCGAATCTGCCTGCCCGCCAACACCGAACCGGCCTCGACGGGCACCTCGGCGACCAGGAGGGTCTCGCGGTCGACCGACAGGGTCGCGATCACGCGGCGTTCGGAGACGGCCATCGCGAAACCCTCGGCCGCGAGCTGGAATACGCTGCGCACCACGGCCTTTCCGAGGGTGCGCTGCACCCGCTCGGCCAGATCGTCGTCGAACAGGCGCAACACCACCCGCAGATCCTCGCGGTAGTACTGACCGAGCAGGGCCGCCTCCAGATTCACCGCATCGCTGCTGGTCAGCAGCAACAGCGCGCGGGCGCGGGACACCCCGACGGCCTGGAGCGAGTCCTCCCAGGTGGCCTGCCCGATGACCACGGGCACCCCGAGCGAGCGGGCCAATGTGATGCCGCGGGCGTTCTCGTCGTTGTCGAGCCCGACCACCGGCACGCCCAGATCGCACAGCTGCTCCATCACGCGGGAGCCGACATTGCCGAGCCCGGCGACCACGACGTGATCGGTGAAGTCCGCCGGATCGGGCCCGGCCGTCTCCGACAGCTGGGCGCGCAGCACCCCGCCCACGACCATCGCGGTGACCACGGGGGTCAGCGCCAGCCCGATGAAGACGACCCCGACCTGCAACACCTTGAACGCGGGCGAGCGCGCGTGCTCGGGCTGCGCGGCCCCGGCCGCGTCGAGCAGCGTCTCGTAAACGGCGTCGCTCCAACCGTTTCCGATCGCGATCATCAGCCCGCACCCGATGGTGATGCAGGTCAACAGCAGCAGCATGAGCCGAACCAGGTTGTTGCGCGCCAGATTGCGCAGCACCCGGAACCAGCGGCCCGCGCGGTCGGGGCGGTAGGGCGCGCGGTCCATCACCGCCAGCGCCCGCTCCCCGCCCTGTTCCGGTGGCAGCAACCGGATCTCGCCCGCCTGCTCGGTCAGCGCGCACACGACCTTCCCCGACGGCGCCTCCGGGGTGCTCGACACGTACAGGGTGCGCTCCCCGATGCGCAGGTAGTCCAGGGCCTCCTCGCCGAGCGCGGCCGCGATGAACGACGGCGCGGCGATCTCGGAGATGGACAGCACCACGCAGTCGGCGAACAGGCTGCGGATGCGAAACCCGAGGCCGGTGTTGAACATTCGGATCACCAGCCGGATCTGCCCGTTGAGTTCGTAGGCGCGCAGCGCGGCGTGGAAGTTCTCCACATCCGCCTGATCAACCAGGGCCAGCGCGCGGGCGTGCGCGACCCCGGCCGCGCGCAGCGTCTCCTCGTCGAGCCGGGTCGAGCACTGGATCCGCACCCGCTCCAGCCGTTGCAGCTGGGGGACGTACGTGCCGTCGAGATTGGGCAGCACCACGGTCACGCTCCCGTCCGGGAACCTGGTCACCAGCTCCAGGGCCAGTTGATGGACCAGTGGATTGTCCCCGCAGACAACGAAACTCGGGGCCGTCCCATCCCCCTCGTGGACGTGCATACCAGCGAGTCTAGATCGGAACCCGGCACGTCAGCTACGCGCTGACCGCGCCGATGATGATCCGCCGCAGCACCCGGATGACGTCGTCGAGGGAGCCACGCGGCTCCGAACCGCACCAGGCGTCCACGACATAGTTGACCGCACCGATGATGGCGAGACTGCGCATCTCGTAGTCACCCGGCGGGATCTCCCCTTGCAGCGCGGCGTCTTCCGCCGCACCGGCCAGGATCGAACCCCAACTCCGCCGCAATTCGAGCCGGAACTTCTCGACCTTGGGACCCGCGCCGACCACCTCGACCAGCGCGACCCGGGCGCGGCGCGGATCGCGGCCGATGGCCTCGACGTAGGCCCGCACGGCGGCCTCGATGGTCTCGACCGACCCGTGTCCCGCGTGCGCCTCCAGCGCCGCGGACACCGCAGCGCGCGATTCCCGGTCGATATGTTCGTAGAGCTCGAGCAACAGCGATTCGCGCCCGGTGAACTCCTCGTAGAACTGCCGTGAGGAGAGTCCGGCGTCTTTGCAGATGGCTCCGACCGAGCTGTTGGCATAGCCGTCCCGGGCGAACACCGTCAATCCGGACTCCAGAAAACGCGCACGCCGTTGCCGTTGCCGGTCTTCTACGGGCTGCCCGGCGTACATCCTGCCCGCGTTCGTTTCCTGTGACATTGCGCAGGACTTTACCGAAGGGCCCGATCCCCTCGTCAAAGATCGGGCTCTTCGGTTGGACCTCCTACTTTCGGTTTGTTAGCCGAAAGTTGTCTCCTTGACCTGGGAAGCGCTTCAGAAACTGCGTCCGCTGGGTCACTGGCTATTTGCCGAAAGAGACGTTAGTCGACGGAAGTCGACTTGGGAAGACTTTTTTGGAGGATTTTTTTAAACCTTATTGTGAATTCTCACCGCGCTGTTGATTGTGGCGGGGAAACATGCCGCGATACTTATTGCGGCAAGCCGGGCATACCCGGTACAGCCGAGCGGTCGTCGGTCCGCACGCGATGAGGAGGAGAGGCCATGGGCGTTCAGGTCGCGGTCTGCGGGCCGCGGGATTGCGCGGCGGTCGACGCGGAGCGGGCGCGCGAGGTCGGTCGGCTGTTGGCCGCGGCGGGGGCCACCGTGTTGTGCGGCGGTGGGGTCGGGGTGATGGCGGCGGTGGCCGAGGGTGCCGGTGGCGCCGGCGGATTGGTCATCGGCGTGCGGCCCGACACCGATCGCGCGGCGGTCTGTCCGGGGCTGTCGGCCGTGCTGTACACGAATATGGGGGAGGCCCGGAACGCGATCCTGGTCGAGTCGGCGGACGCGGTGATCGTGATCGGCGGATCGTGGGGAACGCTGTCGGAACTCGCGTTGGCGCGGCGGCGGGGTGGGATTCCCGTTGTCTCGCTGGGTGGTTGGCGGGTCGTGGACGCGGCGGGGGTACCGGTCGACGCGGGTGCGGTCGTCGACTCCGCCGCCGAGGCGGTGCGGATCGCGCTGGGGGGCTGAGTCGCCCGCTCAGTCGGCAGTGGCGCGGGCGAGGGCTCGTTCGGCCTCGGCGACGATCTCGGCGACGATCCGCTCGGCCGACACGGATGTTTTGATCAGACCCACGGCCTGGCTCGCCCAGACGGGGACCGCGTCGAGGTCACCCGTGGCGGCCGCGGTGCGATAGCGCTCCAATGCCGTTGTGTCCGAACGGAGTTCGTCGTCGCGGTCGCGCCACTCGTCGAGGAACGGGTTGGTGAGGGTGCGGGCCGGGTAGCGGTGCGGCCAGGGGGCGCCGCGGGCTATGTCGAGGGTGCGGTTGATCTCGGTGTCCTGGCCGTCGGCGGCGAGGAGGGCCCCGGTCAGTTCGGCGGAGACCAGCGCCTCGGGAGTGGCCTGGAAGCGGGTGCCGAGGAGGGCCCCGGACGCTCCGAGGGTGAGGGCCGCGGCCAGTCCGCGACCGTCGGCGATACCGCCCGCGGCGAGGACCGGGGTGGGGCCCGCGAGGTCGACGACGGCGGGGACGAACGACAGTGTGCCGATACCGTTCTCGCCGCAGTGGCCTCCCGCGTCGCTGCCCTGGGCCACGATGATGTCGGCCCCGGCGTCGAGGGCGCGGCGGGCCTCGTCGAGGTCGGTCACCTGGAGGATGAGTTTCGCCGGGGAGTCGTGCACACGGCTCGCGAAGGGCGCGGGATCGCCGAAGGAGAGCATGATGGCGGCCGGTTCGAAGTCCAGCGCGTAGGCGATGGCGTCGGCGTCGATGGCCCAGGTGAGAAAGCCGATGCCCCAAGCCTTTTCGGTGGCGGCCCGTGCGATGCCCGCCTCGCGCGCGAGCCAGTCGCGGTTACCGCGCCCCGCGCCGATCATGCCGAATCCGCCGCCGTTCGAAACGGCCGCGGCGAGGGCGCCGTCCGCCTCGCCGCCCATGGGGGCCGAGGCGATGGGGTAGCGGATCGACAGCTGCTCGGTGAAGGTCGTTCGCATGTCTTCGAGCTTGGCACGGAAAGGTCCGGATATGCGAGAAGGGGCCCATTGCTGGGCCCCTTCTCGGGAATATTGTTCCGGCGGTGTCCTACTCTCCCACACCCTGTCGAGTGCAGTACCATCGGCGCTGGCAGGCTTAGCTTCCGGGTTCGGAATGGGACCGGGCGTTTCCCCACCGCTATAACCGCCGTAACACTATGGAACTCTCCGCGCTCCACGCTTGCGAGTACAAGGGTCAAAAAACAACCCCCGACACCAGGGGGTACGAAACCCTGGACCTCGCAGCGGGTGCATGCGTGTGTTGTTCCAGAACCGCACAGTGGACGCGTAGCACCTTCGTTGGTAAGCCCTCGGCCTATTAGTACCGGTCACCTCCACACGTTACCGTGCTTCCAGTTCCGGCCTATCAACCCAATCATCTCTTGGGGG